>NZ_CP039865.1:3893333-4557500 GCF_005160265.1 Phreatobacter aquaticus
GAATATTCTGTCCATCCAAGAGCTTGTTCATTCTCAAAACCATTTCCGTGTGCCAACCAGGCAGCAATTCAGTCGCCAGGATGGAAACAGGCAGTTCCGGCATGCCACGTCAAGCTCGCCAGGTTGATGTTCCGTCCACTCTCTGGCTAGGTGACCGAATACCCTGACAGATTGGCTTCCATGAAACGCGCGATTGTCGCCATCGTGACTGACTACGCGCCACCCGCAACACGTGGTGGCGCCGTACGCGCTCTCACCGCGATGACAGGAGCCATACACGACCGTGTCGACTTGCGCGTGATCACCAGGGACCATGATGCGCTGACCGGCGCACCTCTCGAAGTGGACAGCTCGGACCGATGGGTCAGAGAGAATGGCATCCAGATCCTGCGCCTGTCCCGCAAGGCCGTGATCCTGCGATCGCTCCATCGCACCATCGCGGAAACGGGGGCCTCAAATATCTTTACCAACAGCCTGTTCTCGCGTCTGACGCAAAAGCTGCTGGCCCGGCGCTGTTTATCGAGCACAGCATTGCCGCCCCTCGTCATCGCCCCCGAGGGCGAACTCGACGCGGGGGCTCTTGCGGTGAAACCGTTGCGCAAGCACGTGTGGTTGTCCCTAGCGACCCGCACCGGCTTGCTCCGAAACGTGACATGGAAGGCCGCATCGGAGATCGAACGCGCTGCGATACGCAGAGCAGTACCAGGAGCCACGGTGACATTGCTACCCTATGTCACCAGACCGACCCCGGCCCTTGGACAGCGCGGGACAAAGGTCACAGGAAACGGCCGACTGCTCTTCCTGTCGCGGATCGCACCGAAGAAGAACCTGCGGTTTCTCCTGCAATGCCTCCGCAATGCGCCGCAGGGAACCGAACTGACGATTGTCGGACCGATCGACGACACAGCCGAATGGGAGAGCTGCAAGCGGATCATCAGGTCCCTGCCGCCGGGGGTCCAGGCGCGCTATCTGGGCGAAGTCGCGCCAGCGGATGTGTGGCGCCACTATCAGGCAGCGGATGCCTTTGTGCTGCCGACACTTGGAGAGAACCATGGCTACGCCATCGAGGACGCTGTGCGTGCCGGCTGCCCTCCCCTGATCAGCGACCGCACACCCTGGAGTTTCCTGGGCGACGAGGCCGCGGGTTTCGTCCTGCCACTTGACGATTCTGCGACCTGGACAGCGGCCATCGCAGATATCGTCGCGATGGATGAGGACCGTCACGCGGCCATGAGGGCGCGCTGCCATGCCGTTGCGAGGCGCCTGACGTCCGACGAGAAGCTTGTCGACGGATATGTGCGATTGCTCACAGGCACCCCGACAGACTAGCTACTTAAGCAGCCAGATTTGCCCGCAACAGGCGATTCATGACCTGTGGGCGCGCTGCCGGCAATGCCAGGACATTTGCCCCCACATGGCTCTCGGGGAACCTGGCGAGCGGCGTCAACCGCCCTGTCGCCTCGTGAATGATAAAGAAGGCATATGCATTCGCAGCGGCAATTTGATCGAGCAGGTCGTTGGGACGATAGCCGAAGCCTTCCGACGTGGCCGCAGCGGCCTCGACAACCAACGAGGGAGGATTGAATGACGAAAGGAGCGAGTGGGCACCTCTCAGAACCAACTGTTCCGCGCCCTCGACATCGATCTTGATGAAATCGACGTGGTTAAATCCCCGCTCGGCGAGATAGTGGTCCAGCGAGACCGTCGCCACGACAAAGCTGTCGATGACTCGCTCCGGTCTTGACAAGGACGCATGGGTCAACGGCGCATCGCCCGGAACATGGACCATTGCCTGACCGGGACCTTTGGACACGGCGAGATTCTCGGCGGCGACAACGCCATCCAGACCATTGCGCGCGATATTCGCCTTGAGCAGTCGGAACGTCTTTGGCACTGGCTCGAATGCGAAGACGCGCCCCTGCTCTCCCACGGCAGCCGCCATGGCGAGGGTGTGCCAACCGATATTGGCGCCCACGTCGGCGCAGATGTCACCGGCCTGCAGCACCGCCCGCAGGAGTCGGCTGATCCCCGGCTCATACACTCCTGTAAAATAGGCATGACGGTAGAAAAAAACTTCTGGGTCGATCTGCAGGGTGTGGCCGAAGTCCGACCGGACGAAATCGATCGGTTCCGGCGCAGCGCCGAGCGCAGCGGCCCAAAGGGCCAGGCGATCTCTCCCGCGTGGCAGGGGCGAATGACGCGCAAGAAAGCCGGCCACATGTCCCATTGATCGCTGGATCCTGTTCCGATGGCCATTGTCTTTCAAGGTCAGGAGCCTACTCTTGTCGGGCTACGGCGGTGCGGAGCGATCGGCACCAAAGGTGAGGAAATAGCATGTCGGGAAGAAGAGCGCTCGTGATGGGCGCTGGAGGTTTCGTCGGGTCTCATCTCGTTCGGCGATTGAAGTCGGAATCATTCGCAGTGCGCGGTGCGGACCTGAAGACTCCGGAATTCTCACCAACCGCGGCAGACGAGTTCCTGGTTGGCGACCTCCAGAACATCGACTTTATGCGGCAGGTCATGGATGGGGCATTCGATGAGGTCTATCAACTCGCCGCCGATATGGGTGGCGCCGGGTACATCTTCACCGGCGCGAACGACGCCGACATCATGTCGAATTCTGCACTGATCAACCTCAACGTCCTGCAATGTTCCAAAGCCCAGCCTTTCGGTCGGGTGTTCTATGCCTCGTCGGCTTGCATCTATCCCGCCTACAATCAGGTAAATCCGGATGATCCGAAGACGGCCGAGGCGACCGCCTATCCGGCGGAGCCTGATTCTGAATATGGCTGGGAAAAGCTGTTCTCCGAACGCCTTTATCTCGCCCACGCCCGCAATCGCGGCATGAAGGTGCGGATCGCACGTTACCACAACATCTTTGGCCCCGAGGGAACGTGGCAAGGAGGCCGCGAAAAGGCTCCGGCGGCTCTTTGCCGGAAGGTCGCCGAGATTAGCGATGGCGGCACTATTGAGATCTGGGGAGACGGTGAGCAGACCCGATCGTTTCTCTATATCGAAGAATGCCTGGAGGGAACGGTCCGCCTCATGCGCTCGGATGTGGGCGAGCCTGTCAATGTCGGGTCGACCGAAATGGTCTCGATCAATGAACTCGCCATGCGCATCGCAGCAATTGCCGGCAAATCGATCAAGATCCGTCACATTCCGGGACCTCTGGGTGTCAGGGGCCGGACATCGGACAATGACCTCATTCGCCAACGGCTTGGCTGGACCCCATTGGCCCCTTTGCATACCGGGCTCGAACAGACCTATCGATGGATCCTGACGCAGGTATCCGCACTCAGGGCCTGAGCGCGGATTTGCCCGGCAGGAGACCGCGTCGCTGGACGAGGGCCACGACTACCGAAGTGATCGCAATAGCGATCACCGCCACCAACCCGGACCGGAGCAGTGACGGTATGATGGTGGAGAAGAAGCCCTCCATCGAGAATTGCGTGAGCATGACCACGTAGATGGCCGCGCGGGCTGCCGAGCCTGGGACCGCCTCGACGAGGGTGGCGTAGAGCAAGCTCATCAACATCCCCAGCAGAATCATGCCAGGCACAATCCCTGCCGGCCCGAAATTGAGCAGCAGGTCGCCAACTGGCGTCACAGCGAAGGAATTGCCTTCAAAATCGAAAAACAGCCGGGCGTGGGCTGCAACGTCCCCTATCACCGGCTTGCCAGGCCACAGGACACGCGGAACCAGCGCCGTTGCGATCCCGATCAGGATCCCGGAATGCAGCGAGGGCGGCATGGACGCGATGAGTTCGTGACGCCGGGACACGAGCACCGTGATCTGGGAGAGCGTATTGGTGCGCGCCGCGAAGGCACGCAGCACCATCGGCAGATATTGGCCGCCGCCCGCGAGTGAGACCGCTCCGCGCAACGTGTCAGCCTGATCCTGCAATGTCATTGGCCGCTGCGCGAACCGTGCCCAATCTTCAGCACTCTGGAACGTCGGCGCAGATGGTGGCGCGGTGGATTGGGTGGGCGGGTTCTGAGCCGACCTGGATTGTTGCAACGTCCGCGTCGGCGCGGGCTGTTCGAGCAGGCCTGCCTTGAGATGGCGAAACAGGGTGCCGAGGGTGAAGCCGAGCCCGATCGACAACACGCCTGCGATTGCCAGAACAACGAGGTGACGCATCGACGGCCGTCGGTGCGCACTGAAACAGGCCAGAACCATGATGATCCAACATGAGAATAGCAGCCCCCGGCTTCCGGCGAGCATGGCGACGAGAAGCATGGTCAGGACGGAGACCATTCCCGCAGTCAATTGCGCGCGCCCGACACGCGACTTCGAGAAGATGGCAAACCAGACGAGGAATTGCCCCAGTTGGAAGACCAGCCCGAGATAATAGAAGAGCGCGGTGAACGGACCGGTGCTGCCCAATTGATAGCCGATCAGCCCGGATTGGAAGTTGACGAACTGGATGGCGGCCCCGACCAGAACCAGCGCGATACCGGCGCCAAGTGCCATGGAATTCGGCCAGACCAAGTGTGGCAGGCGCGCCCCCAACTGCAACCCGATGGCTCGGGGCCGGCCAACCAGCATGCCAAGCGCCAGGGCAGCAATCCCGATCGCCATGAAGAGGATCGTGAGGCGATAGTCGGAGCTGGGCGTCTGAATGAACTCCTGGGGCGTGTCGCTGATGCCCATGACCACGAACAGGAGTGAACCACCGACGAAGATCGGCGCCAGGTAGGTCCAGCTCACATGGATGAACGGGTGGGGAACCGCAAATCGCCCGCCGCGAAACAAGATGCCAAACGAAACAATGATCGCGATGGCGATCAGGCCCACATAGACGGTGAGTTCGGAACGGACGAATGGCCCCGGCAGCGTTGGGTCAAGCGCCACGAGAGCTTCGGCGTTGAGGCTGGCGGCAAACAGGAGAAGAGCAATGACAGCGAACGTGACAAGTCTCATTGACCCGCCTCCCCTGGGCCCAGGCGAAAGACGCCGATCACGCCATCCGCCAGTTGTGGCATGAAGCGCACCACGAGGTCGTTGATGATGGTGATGCTGCGCCGAGCGAACGGACGATGTTCGTGTCCTAGATCGTAGAAAAGGAACTGATCAAGCTCCAGTCCGGCACGGCCAGCAATGTGAACAAGCGTCTTGTAGGAATAATAGGCAACGTGATCGGGGTGCACCGGCTCGCTGTGCCCACCGCGTCCGCGCAATCCGTAGATCGCCATGCGGAAGGCGCAATAGGCATTGACTGTGGTGATCACCAGTCGGGTGTCGTTCCGCATGAATCGCTTGATTCCGGACAGGAATTGACCGGGATTGGACAGATGCTCGATCACCTCGCCCGCGACGATCACGTCAAAGGTGCGATCAATGGGGAGTTCGGCGAGATTCTCCAAATCGCCCCGGTAGAGATGGCCGACACCTTGTTCGCGGAGCGCGGCGAGACCCTCCTCGTCGGCATCGACACCCCAGACCTCCGATGCCTCCTTCAGGAGGACTGAATGGACGAAACGCTCGTCGCCCGATGACTGCTCTCGATAGGGCCAGTTGGTGCAGCCCAGATGCAGCACGGAGCTCCCCCGGCAGGCCGCTTTGAGAAAGCCAACCCGCTGGACGAGGGCAAATGCGCGATCATTGACCGGAGTTCGGTATGTCATCCGTGCTTCGCCTCCAAATCCAACGGTCGCAACAAGCCTGTGAGAAGACCGGCAACAAGATTGACCGCCACCGAGGCAAAGGCCGTGGCCACGAGGCCCGACCAGCCATGCGGCGCAAAATGCGTTGCGAGCGCGAATGTCATTGCTGCGACAAGACCACAGCGCAGCATCGTCAAGGCCCAGAACGCCCCGGCAAAGGCTCCGAACACGCGAAATTCGACGGCGACCACGTAGATTGCCACACAGAACGGCACGGATAGGCGTGCCAGCGCAATGCCGTCGGCCCCCTGTCGCGGCACAAGGATTGCGGCGCATATCGCCCAGGCCAGCATGAGCCCCGCCATGAGCGCGATGTTCAGGCGTTCCTGCCCCGCGACATCGGCTAGCATCCAGACGGGCACGGCAACAGCCAGTCCAGACATGGCAACGGCGAGCCAGGGCAGGAGTGGAACCACATTGCTCCCGAACTCCTGTCCGAGCCAAAGCAGCAGGAACCGTTCGCCAAGGGCAAGAACAAGCGTCATGACAAGAGCCGTCGCGGCCAGAGTCAGGCGCATCGCGAATCGGTATATCGCCTCCATATCGGACCTACCGCCTTGTCTGAGCGCGCTGGACAGCAATTGGGGAAGTCTAAGATTGGCACTCTGCATCAGGCCATGAATGAGCATCGCCAGGGACATGGCGACGGCAAAGCGGCCTGCGCTCTCGGGTCCGAACCGAGCCGCTAGGAACAACCGCTCGGCAAGGGCCATGACCGAACCGATGCCTGCCGCGATTCCGGTGCGCAGGAGAAAGCCTGCAATCGTCGGAAGCGCGGGAGGGGAGCCAACCGGCCCGCCCCCAGACGGCGCGACGCTGCGATAGAACCCCATCATCACGACCGAGCCCACCAGCGCCGCAGCAGCCTGACCGGCGACGACGACCAACCAGTCGGTGCCGAGCAGCACCAGCACCACGCCAACCAGCGGGTAGGTACAACCGGTCAGCAGGAGAACGCCGGCGGCAAGCCTCCAATGACCGAGATACTGCAACGCTCCCGAGAAGACCTGGATCATCGCAGTCGCGATCAGCCAAACCGCAAAGCTCGCGAGGAACAGAACATGCTGGGCCCCACCGTCGGAAGGCAGATTGATCCCCACGAGCCTGTCGACCAGCCCCACCAGCAGGACATTTGCCGCAACAGCCACCATCTGCACGGCCAGGATGCGCAGCAACAGGCCGTCCATGTCCGCTAAAGTGACCGATTTGCTCGCGGTGAACTTCGCGACTGCCGCCTGGCTAGGCGGCATGACGGCGAAGGCGACGATCGCTACGACGATCGAATAGGCGCCATAGGCATTCGGCCCCAGGCCGTGGACGATCGCGGGTGTGGCCACAAGCGTCATCGCAAGCGGCCCAATCCAGATAAGAATCGGTAACAACCCTGCTACCCACCGACTGGGCAAGGGCGACCCGGATGTCATGCCCGCTCTCGGGAATAATTTTCTGCGAGCCGCAGGAAGCCCTTCTCCGAGACGACCATCTGGGGCAGCAGAGAGACTGCCCGTATCCCATCGATCACCACGCAACGCGCCGATAGGTCTCCCTTTGCCACCCGAGGGGCCGTAGCCAGCTGGATGATGCAGTCGTGACTCTCGTGCACCTGTTCCGGATTACCGATGTCTCGTGCCGGACCGGGCCTCAGGTCAAAGGCAACGGCGTGGTGCCCGGCGGCCGCGAGCCGAAGCGACACAACCGCGCCGATCCGACCGCGGGCTCCGGTCACAAAAGTCGTCACGGGGCGCTCCTCAGCGCCGACAGATCCTCGTAGGCTGCAAGGACGGGACGTCCTGCCCGGTCGATCGCGTAGGTCGCGAAGGCATCGGATCGGGCCATGGCGCCAAAAGACTGGCGAGTGTCAGGCTCGCGGGCCAGTCGGGCAATCGCCTCGGCCAGAGCCGGCGGGTCGCGAGGCGGGACGAGGAGACCGTTTCGGCCGTGGCGCACCGCTTCGGGAATGCCGTTGATGTCTGTCGAAATGCATGGAACTCCGAGCGCCATGGCCTCAACAAGGGCCAGTGGCAAACCCTCAAGATGGCTTGCAAGCACAAAGACATTGGCCAACCGGGCGATGCACGCGAGATAGTCGGTCTGGGCTGGTCCGATATCATCCTGGCATCGCAGATCGATCAGCCCGAGATAGCGTTCCTCGTCCAGGATTGCCCTGACATCGTCAGGCGGCATGATTGGGGCGATCCACAGGCAGGCAACGGCCTCCTTGCGCTTCCTCAGGATCTCGAGGGCGGCCAGGAGATCGCGATAGCCCTTGCGCTCGATGAACTGGGCACCAACCACTATGCGGAAGTCTGCCGGCTGGAGCCCAAGGACTCTCTCGAAGTCCTGTTCTGGTCGCGCACATGCAGCCAAAGCCGCGGCAATCCTTTCCGGATCAAAGGAGGACGGAGCGATCGACACCCGATCAAGGGCCGCAGGACTGACATAGGGCGCCAAACTCCTCCTGGCCTCGCCATTGGCCGCGATCAAACGGAAGCGCCGCTGCTCCATGACGGACCCGAATGCCCTGCGCCAGCGAAGGCCGGTCAGGCCACCGAGGTGCGGCAGACCGGTATGAACAGCCATGATGACGCCATGCGCGCTCAGCAAGCGCCGGAGCACCCCCGCCGACGACCAGGGACCGACATCGACCTGAACCAGGGCATCACGGGGCGCATGGGCGAGAATGGTCTCGGCGAAGGCTCGGTGAGCAAGCCAGGTGCGCCAGCGTCGCTGCAGCTTTCCACCGAGCGTCCGGGCATCGCCAAGGTCTTCTGCACGGTCGAAAAGCCAGACCTGATCCGTCTCGGCCCTGACCATGTCGATAAGGGAGGGATGCGTCGTGTGTGGGAGCACCGCGGCTACGGCATAGCCACGCGCCTTCGCCGCCTTCATGAGGTTGATGAGATACACTTGAACGCCACCCCATTCGACATAGGGCCAGCCGAAGACGACCAGACGCCCCTCACCTTCACGACCCGGTAGCGGCGGACGCAGCGGTACAAACATGGTCCTGAGCGGCCTCTCCGGCCAGCCGTTCGGCCAGCGCCCTGCAAGCCCTGCCGACTTGAGCGCAAGCCGTGCGCAATAGATGCCTGTCGCAAGCAAACCCTGCCAGGGTGCGGGCGCACCGCCCATGTTCGCGGCATAGCGCTGCTTGAGATTGTGGTAACTGGTGCGCCGACGCCAAAGCGCATCGACCAGTTCGCTCCATCCCATGGAAGACAGACGGCGCGGTGGCGTATTTGGTTGGCACAGCACGCGCGCAGCCGGTTCGATCAACAGCCGCCAGCCACGCCGCCGCATGCGCGTGGTCAGTTCCGCGTCGCCAAAGTTCGGCAGCGTTGCCGATTTCATCAGGCCTGCATCAACGAGCGCGGCTGCCGGCACAAGCACGCAATTGCCAACAATCGTCTCGACCGGAAACGGACCGGACGGCAAATCGTCCAGCGTCTGTCTCATCCAGGTGCGCCAACCGCCATAGGAGGTCTGCCAGCTGGTACCCACCTGAAAGATGGTCTCCGGTCGATCCCAATCGACGAGCACAGCGCCAACGAGACTGGTCGGATGGCGTTCGGCGCAATCCACGAGCGTCGCCAGACATTCGGGCGGAAACAGACTGTCATTGTTGTAGAGCAGGACGAAATCCGGCCTGCGTCTCAGGGCGGCCCGAACGCCCACATTGGTTCCCTCGCTATACCAGAGGGACCCGTCGCCACGGATGATCTCGACCTGGGGAAAGGCCTCCCGGATTGCCTCCGCCGTTCCGTCTGTCGAGCCGTCGTCGACGACAATCGCATGCAGATCAATGCGGGAAAGATCTCCGCCAAAAAGGCTGGTGAGGCAGGCAAGAGTCAGCTCTTTCCTGTTGAACACTGGCGTGACCGCGCAGACCTGAACACGCGCGAAGGACGGGTCCATTGTCATCGAGAGCGCCCGTGGCGGACTATCCCATAGCCAAAGGCCGTGCCGGCCCTTGCAAAACCCAGTCGCGACAGGAGAGATCGCAGGATGCGGAACGGCGCCAGCCGGTAGAACTGACGGTAGCCGGCATTGAGCATCAAGGCGGTGAGATAGGCTTGGCCGACCTCGCCTGCCAGGCCCTCGAAGGATTGGCTGGCAAGCACATCGGCTTCACCGGGCACGATGACGAACAGCGAATCCGGCAACGGAAAGGCAGAGAAGGCGAGGCCTTGGCCCTTAAGGTCTGCCACAATGTCGGCGATGGCCCGATAGGTAATCGGCGCGTCATGGAAGACAATGATCGAGCCCGGGCGCGACATCGTGAGCACGGCGGTGAAATCCGCGATGACCGCCTGGTCGGTATGCTCTCCATCGATGAAGACAAAATCGGCCGGACCCACGAGATCCCCGCGATCGCGCAGTGACGGTGCCGACAGGTCGAATGTCTGGATCTTGCCGAGCTGCTCGCCGTCCAGTGCGGCGAGGTTGTCCATCATCCGCGCCGTGGAATTATCGGCATAGTGGAAGCGGTGTCCGCGCTCGTCGGGCTGGTGGGCCGGACGTGGGTCGAGCGACAGGATGGCCGCGCATCTCGGGTCCAATAAATGCGGCTGGATGCTGCCACCACGATGCGAACCGACCTCAAGGTAGCGATAGCCGGTGCCAGAGCTGGCAACGATATCCTGAAGAGCCAGCAGCATCCTGCGGTCCGATTCCGTCAGCTCCGTTTCGATCGCGTCGAAGAGCGACACGTCGCGGGCGGCAACCCGAGCGGCAATGCTCTCAGCAAGGGCCAAGGGAAGCGCTCCCTTCGGGCATGTTCCAGACGACACGCCTGACGTAGTCGGTATAGCTCACGATGAGCCGCACTACATGACGCGATACGTCATCCGGCTCGTAGTCGGCGATCATCCGGACAGAGCGCGCGCCCTGGCGGCGGTGGCGCAAGGCCAGCGCGATGGCCTGCAGGACACGCTCCGGCGCGATGCCCCCCATGATCACCGTGCCTTCGTCCATCCCTTCGAACCGTTCGTGCTGGCGGCGCAGCGCAACGGCCGGCAGATCGAGGATGGCGGCCTCTTCCGTCAGGCTGCCGCTATCGGACAGCACGCAGAGGGCATGCCTCTGCAGGTGGACAAAGTCCGTGAATGCGAAAGGCGGCAGGAAGCGCAAGCGTTGGAACCGTCCAAGATCATCTGTCAGAGCTTCCAGACGCTTGCGCGTGCGGGGGTGCGTGCTGACGACGACCGGACAGGAATAGGCTTCGGCCGCTGCTGTGAGGCTTGCCAGAATGCTGCGCAGATCGCGCTCGTTATCGACATTTTCGGCACGATGAACACTGGCGATCAGGTAGTCTCGCTTGTCCAGGCCCAGTGTCTCCAGGATCGTTGAGCGCTCGATCTTCGCCGCGTAATGCCGCAACACCTCGGTCATCGGAGAACCGATCTTGAAAATCCTGTCCGCCGGCAATCCTTCAGCCAGAAGCAGCCGGCGTGCCTGCTCTGACAGGGTGAGGTTGATGTCGCTCAGGTGGTCGATCACCCGACGGTTGACTTCCTCAGGAACGACTTGGTCGAAACAGCGGTTTCCTGCCTCCAGATGAAAGATCGGGATGCGGCGGCGCTTGGCAGCCAGCGCCGCAAGGCCGGTATCGGTGTCGCCATAGATCACCACGGCATCCGGCGCCTCGGATGCAAGCACCTGATCGAAGCGGCTGAGGGTGCAGGAAATGGTGTCGATCGCGCTCGCGCCCGCAGCATCGAGCCAATGGTCTGGCCGGCGGAGTTCGAGGTCGGCAAACAGGTCGGAGGCCAGTTCCGGTGCGTGATTCTGGCCGGAGTGAACAAGAACATGGCGGGTTGTCTGGTCGAGTTCGGCAATGATCCGGCTGAGCTTGATCAACTCTGGCCGCGTGCCGACAAGAGTCAGGACCTTCAACTGGGGGGCGCTACCGCCAAGAAATTCGTCCATCACGAATGGCCCTCGCGCTGGCGAATGTCCATCGCAAGCTCATCCAGCATAACCTTCCAAGATGGCGGCCGAAATCCAGCCACCTTGTTGAAGGCCGAAGCGTTCAGGCTCCGATCGATGGGCGGGCCCTCGACCTTCCCGACGGTAAGGCCACGTTCCGGAAGCCGTTCCGCCAACCCCCGCAAGAGATCGAATTTGGAAATGGGATCGGCCGCCACATGCCACAGGCCGGGCAGTCCGCCTCTCATTCCGACATCTTCAATCACGAGGCTCAATTGCCGGACCGTCAATCCGCTGAAGATCGAACGGCTAAACCCAGAAACCTCGCCGGTCTGTCCCAGAAACCATTCCACCAGTCCATGCGAGCGCCGGCCGGGTCGCTTGTCCTCCAGGCCAATCATCGAGCACCGGATGACCGATGTCGTGGCCGTCTCTGGTTCACCGAGCAGCTTGCTGAGCCCGTAGATATCGACCGGATCTGGCAGGTCCGCCTCGGAGTAGAGCCCACGGCGGCCGGAGAACACGCAATCCGTGCTGATATGGATCAGATGTGCTCCCCGCTCTCCCGTCAGGCGCGCCAGACGGTGGGGAAACAGACTGTTGACGGCAACAAACGTCTCCGTCGGCGTGCTGTCGGCATGTTGCTTGACGATACCGACGGCGTTGATCACCAGTTCGGGTTTCGCCCCATCGAGGATGCGAACCAGCAGAGGCTCGTCGCGCACGTCGACGCCGGCATGAACCGTCACGCTGTCTGGAAACGGGCGGATCGGTGCATCGCGCACGGTTGCGTGCACCTCATGGCGCAAGGCCAGCCGCTGGACCAGCCCCGATCCCAGCATGCCCTGCGCGCCGAGAACCAGAACCTTCACGGGGTACCTTTCGCCGATGCTCGCGCGACATCTCTCAACACAGCTTCGACCCTATCGACGATCAGGGCTGAATTGAACTCCTCTCGCGAACATTGTTCGGCCCGTTGCGCCATTCTCGCCAGTTCATCCGACGTGGCCGCGGCCATCATCCTGATCGCGGCAGCAAGATCTTCGGGCACCTCGGCCGCCACACCAATCCCCGCCCCGGCATCGACGACAACGCGCTGGGCCTCTCCGTCGAGCGCGGCGATGACGGGACGGCCGCAGGCCAGATAGGCCTGGAGACGGCTCGGTATCGTCCGCGCCATGGTCGGCTCTCGGCGGAGCATGAGAAGCAGGGCGTCAGCCGCGGCATAATAGGCGGGCATGCTGTGGAAAGACCGGTGTCCGAGATAGATCAGCGTCGGCGCCAGTTCGAGACGCTCGATCTCGCTCTCCAGCCAGGCGCGCATCCGACCATCGCCGATCACCACGATCCGGATCGTCGGATGTCCCTTCAGCAGGCGGGCTGCCTCCACAAGTGTGTGAACAGCCTGGGCTTCACCCAGATTGCCTGCGACGACGATCCGAAATCCCGCGGGCATCTCCGCATTTTCGGCCATGGCGTCGTCCCGGTTGATCGGTCGGAAGACCGGATCGGCCCAGTTCGGCACGTAGTGGATCGCTTCGGTCGCGACGCCATAGCGTTCGGGATGGTCCTGGAAGCCACGCGACTGGATCATGACGGCAGCCGACCGATGATAGCTGTAGCGCATCATGCTATCCATGGCGCGCCGGACGACGCCGGAGCGAACGCCGGCGATCACCAGCGATTCGGGCCAGAGGTCCTGGATCCACAACACCAGCGGATGCCGCCTGGTGAACGCCAGCGAAAGCGCGCCGGCGATGCCGAGCAGCGGCGATGCCTGATTGGCCAGGATCACGTCATAGCGTCCCCGCATACGAATCGGCGCGATGAAAAACGACGCAATCGCGAAGCTCACATAGTTGGCCGCAAGCCGGAGCCGCGATCCTGTGCCTCGGGAGATCAGCGGCAGCCTTTTGACCGCGATTGTACCGTGACGCTGCGACCAGGGCCCCTTGATGCCATATCCAGGATGGAGGGTTCCCCCCGGATAGTTCGGCAGCCCCGTCAAGACATCCACCAGATGCCCTCTGGCAGCTAACGCCTCGGCCATGGCGTTGATCGGAAAAACCTCCGGCCAGAAATACTGAGTGACGATCGCAATGCGAAGCGGCGCAACGGCTCCGTCAGCGCCCTGCCCATCCCTGCTACCAACAGAATTCATCAGCCGAACGCCCTGTTGACCGCCTCTGCGATGGACACCTTTGGCTGCCACCCTGCCAGCTTGGCTGCGCCGACATCGATTTCCAGGCTCTCCACGATAGCATCGGCCTTGTCTCTCCGCCCGGCCAGGATCAGCAGCGCCCTGAGACCAGCCGGCGGCGCCGGCATCAGGTTCGGGCGGCATCGAAGCGCTCCAGCCATAAGGCGGACCAGTTGAGGCGTCGAGACCGTATCGGCCGAGCCGAGTGTGAAACGGCAGCAACCGGTGGCAGACGCATTGAGGCGCAAGGCGATGAAATCGCTGAGATCGTCGATAGCGAGGAAGGCGCGCTGGTTCCTGACCGACGCGAAAGGCAGCGGCAATCCCTTCTTCAGAGCCCAGGCGAGCAAAGCGAGGTTACCCGGAGCGTCGCGGCCAATGACCACCGGACAGCGTAGGATATCCACGGACAGCCCCGGTGAGCCGGCCTGGATCTCGGCGAGCGCCAGTTCCGCCCTGAGTTTGCTCACGCCATAGAATGTCTTCGGGGCCGGTACGTCATCTGGCCGGAAAGGCGGGCGCCCGCGGGTCATCGCTCCGTTGACGGCGATTGAACTCAGATAGACGAAACGCCTGACGCCTGCGCGGGCCGCTGCGCTTGCCAGGTGATGCGTTCCATCGACATTCACGGCAGAGTAATGGTCCGCCTCCCTCTTCTGGACTTCGGCGCGGCGATGAGCGCGCCCGGCGAGGTGAACGACGCTGTCGATATTCTCCAGGCTGGCGCCCCAGTCCGTCCGGCCGTCGATCGTGTCAATCAGGAAGGTCCGGATCGCCGGGTCGGGACTGGAAGCCCTGCGCGTCGCCACGCTGACGGAAAAGCCATCCTGCACCAGTGCCGAAACAACATGTGCCCCAATGAAGCCTGTCGGGCCCGTGACAAGGACTCGATTTCCAAGCCTCATATGAGTTCTATGCTCCAGAGAGGCATCGTCGACCTAGACGCGCAAGCCCCCGTCTGAGTTCAAGGTTCCCCTAAGAAAGTCAACTGGTTATTCATGCGGCACATCCTCATTTCGGCTCAATTTCTAAGCGCCGGCTCAGGCGGAATTGCGCGCGTCGCCCGACTCACTCTTCAGGCCCTCCAGGGCGCGGCGGAAATTTCGGCGTTATCGGTGGAAGATCGGGAGCCCTATAAGATCGGAAACACGCATATTCGGGCTTTCCGAGGCTGCAGAATTTCGTTCGCAGTTGCTAACGCATTGGCGCTGCGCCACGCGGACGCCGCAATTTACGATTTCCCCGGAACCGCCAGGGCTCATGTTCTCTCCCGCAAACCCTATGCGCTATGGGTTCACGGAAATGAAATATGGAACGAACCCAACGTCCGCGCTGACTACCGGAGAGTGATCCGAAAGGCCAGCCTGGTCCTCGTCAACAGCAGGCGGACGCTTGAGGCGCTGACCAAGGCTGTCGATGGCCTCCCTCCAATCGTGATGTGCTGGCTTGCGACGGAGGAGGAAGATGCCCCCCCCGCAGCCCCGATCGATGGCGCGCCAACTCTCCTGTTTGTTGGCCGCTCCGACAGCTATTTCGCCAAGGGGCAGGACATTCTCGTCAGGATCTGGCCGCGCGTTCTCGCCGAAATGCCTGAGGCACGTCTTCTCTTCGTGGGCGGAGGCGAACATCTCGAACGTCTACGTGCCCTCGTCGATGGTTCTCCGGCTCACCCGAACATCGAGGTCATGGGCTTCGTCCCCGAATCCGCGATGCCGCGGGTCTGGCAGCGATCATCGGCACTCGCGCTGCTTGGCACGCTCGAAGGATTCGGTCTGGTCCTCGTCGAAGCAATGCGTCATGGGGTGCCGGTGATCACGTCGACGCAAGACGCGGCGAGCGAAGTGAACATTGACGGCCTGACCGGCTACAACATCGATCGCAACGACGAGGATGCTGTTGTGCGCGGGATCGTGACGCTGCTTGCCGATCGCGCGAAATCACAATCAATGGGCGCTCAGGGCCGAGCGCATTGGCAAACCAATTTCCGGCCTTCAGTCTTCCGCGAGCGGCTGCTGGCTGCCCTTAGCACCCGACTTTGATGCTCGGCGGCAGGCCACACGTCCCGGCAGATCAACGTTCTGTCGCTTGAATTGGGCTATCGGCACTGTCGATCCTAGACCTCCCCCGCCAGCATGCCGAAACTCGGGTGGCGCTTCAATAACCGCCACAAACGAAATGAGCGCCGGATAGAAGCTGAGCACAAAGTCAGTATCAATGGCCAAGTGGGGGTGTGGCGCTCCCTACGGGATTCGAACCCGTGTACCCAACGTGAAAGGCTGGTGTCCTAGGCCACTAGACGAAGGGAGCAGGCCGCTTGCGCGGCGGCCGGGTTATAGGGGGGTTCCCGCCGGGCATCAAGCACCTCCAGGCGCTTTTCAGTGCAGCTTGATCGAATTCTCGCGAACAACCGCCGCCCACGTCGGCACCTGATGTCAAAGGAGGTCCGAAATTCGCCCGGACCTGCGACAATGAGCTTCATTTCCTGCGTCTGGGTCGGTTGCCGCTCGATTGATTCGTCGCGCAGCGTCGCCGTGAGATGGCGGCCGAGGCGCTCGATCATCGGGGCCCGCGAGCCAGCCGGCGCGAACACGGCCACGGTTCTGCCGAGCCGCCGCTCCCCCCCTTGCCGTAGGAGTTGGACGGCTGCCAGAGACCCAGTCGTAAGCACCGCGGCCCCTGTTGTGGATAAGTCGCCCGCCAAGACAGACGGTGATTGCCGGGAGGACGTTTTGGATATGTGCTTCTCCTCCGGCATCATTGCATTTCCCCCGACATCACAGGCCTGCCATGAATTCGTACCAGGCGAATTCTTCAAGTCCCAGCAACGCCCAATCAGACGAGTGCGTCGAAGCGCTGGTTCGCTGGCGGCTGGCCGATCCTGCCTGGCTTCCCTCGTTTCAGAATCTGCTCGACGATGTCCGCACCTGCATCGACATGAATGCGGGTCCGCCGCTGGTTCTGTCGGCGCTGATGTCGGTGCTGAAGTCTCACCCAGAGCTGGCTTCGCGCGCTCGCCTCCTTGCCGAGGAAGCCCGCGGCTCGGCGGCGGCCCGTATCCGAAAAAGCAATGGGAATGTGGTCGGCTTCGCGCAGCGCCTGCTCAACAGCTTGCGGCCGGCTTCCCCCAGGATATGATCCACAAGAGCATCAGGTGCCATCCGGCACGGCAGCGTCCAGAATGCGGAACTGGATACGCTCCTGGCCCTGCCAGCGATCCACCGACAACGAACCAGCCACATGCATCGGCTTGCCCCGGCGCTCGATCATCGCCTGACCGAGCGGCTGGCCATTGGCGCGGAAAGCGATCGCATCGACCACCTTGCCGTCGCCGCCCCTGAGCCGCGCCCGCAGATGGGCCGTTCCAACCGGTTCGGCATAGGCAATCGTATGCGATGGCAGCACGAGCACCGGTTCGGGATTGCCCGAGCCATAGGGGCCAGCCCGTTCGATCATCGCGGCAAGATCGGGCCGCACCGCCTGTGCGGTGATCGCGGCATCGATGTCGAGGCCATCCTCGCGGCGTGCCTTCTCGACAGCCTTGCCGAGGCGCTCCTCGAGAAAGGCGCGGAATTCGGCGAGACGGCCCTTGGCCACCGTGATTCCTGCGGCCATGGCATGGCCGCCGCCCTTGACCAGCAGGCCATCGGCCACAGCCTGGCGAACGGCCGCCCCGAGATCCACGCCGGCCAGCGAGCGGCCGGAGCCTGTCCCGACGTCTCCGGTGAAGGCGATCGCAAAGGCGGGCCGCTTGAACCGCTCCTTGAGCCGGGCGGCCACCAGCCCGACAACCCCCGAGTGCCAGCCAACCCCGGCTGTGACAATCACCGCGCCTCCGGCCTCCTGCGGCCCAACTTCGGCCAGCGCCTCGGCTTCGGCCTGAGCGAGCGTACCCTGTTCCACGGTCTGACGTTCGCGGTTGAGCCTGTCGAGTTCAGTGGCGATCCTGGTCGCTTCCAGACTGTCCTCTGTCATCATCAAGCGGGCGCCAAGCCCCGCATCACCGATGCGCCCGCCGGCATTGATGCGCGGCCCGAGCAGAAAGCCCAGATGATAGGGTGATGGCGGTCCATCGAGCTTGGCAGCATCCATCAAGGCCCGCAGGCCGACATTCTCGCGCTTGCGGAGCACGCTCAAGCCGCGGGCAACGAAGGCCCGGTTGAGCCCGACCAGAGGCACCACATCGGCGACCGTGCCGAGCGCCACAAGATCGAGGAAATGCATCAGATCCGGCTCTGGCAGGTCGGGCCGCCAGAAGCCCGCCTCGCGCAGCGCCCGGTTGAGCGCAACGACCGCCATGAAGGTGACGCCCGCAGCGCAAAGGTGGCCAAGCCCGGAGAGGTCATCAAGGCGGTTGGGATTGACCAGCGCTGTGACGGGCGGCAGGCGCTCATCGGCCTGGTGATGATCGAGCACGACGATATCGAGGCCATCGGCCGCAGCGGCCGCCAGCACCTCATGGCTGGTCGTGCCGCAATCGAGCGTCAGAAGCAGGGTTGCGCCCTCCCCCCGCAGCCGGCTGATAGCCTCGGCATTGGGCCCATAGCCCTCGTAGATGCGGTCGGGAATGTGGACGACCGGGTCGAGCCCCGCACGCCGGAGGAACAGCGCCATCACCGAGGACGACGTTGCGCCGTCGACGTCGTAATCTCCGAAAATCGCAACCTTTTCGCCGGTCTCCACGGCACGGACGAGACGTGCAACGGCCCGGTCCATGTCAGTCAGCGTGGCTGGATCCGGCATCGAGCCGCGGATCGTCGGCTCAAGAAAAGCAGGTGCCTTCTCGCTTGTCACACCCCGTCCAGCGAGGATGCGGCACAGGATATCCGGCAGATCATGGGCCTGGCCGATAGCAAGCGCCTGGGCCCGGCCCTGATCATCGAGCCGGTCGCGCCAGGCGCGACCGGAAACTGATCGTTCGACGCCGAGAAACAGTCGCCGCCCGATCATCTGGTTCAATCGAGGTGGAACTTCTCGAACTGCCGGTGCTCGCCATAGATGCGCCGGACGGTACCGGTGGTCGATCGATAGACGATGGTCTCGGTGGTGATCATGTCGCGGCCGAAGAACACGCCCTTCAGCAGCCCGCCATCGGTGACGCCGGTCGCCGAGACGATGACATCGCCGGAGGCCATCTCCTCCATCTCGTACTTCTTGACGGGATCCTTGACGCCCATCTTGCGGGCACGCTCGACCTTGGCCTCGCTGTCGAGGATGAGGCGGCCCTGCATCTGACCGCCAACGCAACGCAGCGCCGCAGCTGCAAGCACGCCCTCAGGCGCGCCGCCAATGCCGAGATAGATGTCGATGCCGGTTTCGAGTGCGCTGGCGGTGTGGATCACGCCGGCAACGTCGCCATCGGTGATCAGGCGGATCGCGGCGCCGGTGGCGCGCACGGCCTCGATCAGCTTGGCATGGCGCGGACGGTCCATGATCAGCGCGGTGATCTCGTGCGGCTTCACGCCCTTCGCCTTGGCGAGCGCATGGATATTGTCAGCGGGGCTGGCATCGAGATCGACCACGCCCTTCTTGTAGCCGGGCCCGATGGCGATCTTGTCCATGTAGACGTCCGGCGCGTAGAGCAGAGAGCCATGCTCGGCCATCGCGATCACCGCGATCGAGCCAGGCATGTCCTTGGCGCACAGCGTCGTGCCTTCCAGCGGATCCAGCGCGATATCGACCTTCGGGCCATGCTTGGTGCCGACTTCCTCGCCGATATAGAGCATCGGCGCCTCGTCGCGCTCGCCCTCGCCGATCACCACGCGGCCGTCGATCGGCAGCCGGTTGAGTTCACGCCGCATGGCGTCGACGGCAGCCTGGTCGGCAGCCTTCTCGTTGCCGTGGCCACGCAGCCTGGCGGAGGCGACGGCGGCGCGCTCTGTGACGCGCACCAGCTCCATGGACAGGACCCGCTCGATGACGAGATTCTTGGGGACGGACAGCCCTTGATGGTCGCTCATGACAGGTTTGGGTCCTTGTGGCCCGATGGATTGTTAGTTGCGTTCGATGCGGATGACTTGCGGGCGGCCGATCAAAACACCATCAGAATCCATGGCCTTGAGGGCCCGGCTGACGGCGGCTTCGGTCGTCGCATAGGTGATGAGGACGACAGGCGCTGGTGCTGCTGCAGCCGACGGATCGGTGCCGCCGCGCGTCGGACCGGCCCGGCGTTGAACGATCGACTCCAGCGAGATGTTGTTCTGCGCCGTACGCGAGGCGATCCGCGCGGCGGTGCCCGGTTTGTCGACCACTTCCAGCCGGATGTAATAGCCGCCCTCGTGACGGGTGAGCGGCGCGCGCGTCGGCTTGGTGAGCTGCGCCACCGGCCGGATGAACGGCGCCGTGCGATGACCGCGGGCGATATCCGCAATATCGGCGATGACTGCTGAGGCCGTCGCATTGCCGCCAGCGCCAGGCCCCACCAGGGTCAGGTCGACAGCGTCGGCATCAATGGCGACCGCGTTCAGAACGCCATTGACCTGGGCGATAGCGGCATCCTTCGGCACGAAGGTCGGATGGACGCGCTGCTCGACCCCGTCGGCGGTGCGTTGGGCGACGCCCAGCAGCTTCACCCGATAGCCGAGCTCGTCGGCCATCTTCAGGTCGACCGGCTTGATCGAGCGGATGCCTTCGATCGAAATGCCCTTGGTGTCGACCAGCGTGCCGAAGGCGAGACTGGTCAGCAGCGACAGCTTGTGAGCGGTATCGAAGCCATCGACGTCGAAAGTCGGATCAGCTTCGGCATAGCCGAGGCGCTGAGCATCGGCGAGGCATTCCTCGAAGCTCAGCCCCTCGTCCGCCATGCGGGTCAGGATGTAATTGCAGGTGCCATTGAGGATGCCATAGATGCGTTCGATCTCGTTGCCGAGCAGGCTCTCGCGCAGCGTCTTGATCACCGGAATGCCGCCGGCGACCGCAGCCTCGAAATTCAGCGCCACGCCCTTCGCTTCGGCCTTCTTGGCAAGCGCGACGCCATGGGCCGCAAGCAGCGCCTTGTTGGCGGTGACAACCGCCTTGCCGGCATCGAGCGCTGCCTCGACCGCCTGTTTGGCAGTGCCTTCGGCGCCGCCCATCAATTCGACGAAGACGTCGATGCCCGGATCGGTGGCAAGCTTGATCGGATCGTCAACCCAGCGCATGGCCGACAGGTCGATCCCGCGATCTGTCCCCTTCGTCCGTGCGCTCACGGCGCTGACGCGGATGCGCCGACCGGAGGCCTGAGCCAACCGATTGTCACCCTTTGCGATCAGCCGGACGACCGAAGCCCCGACCGTGCCGAGGCCGGCAATCCCGACATTCAAGACGTCCTGCATGGAATGCTGATCCAGTGTGCGGAGCGGCCGCATGCCGCGCCGGCTGTTTGCCCGATTTGGCCGGGCAAAGCAAGAAAACGACCAACGATGTTCAGTCGATCAGGTGATCGATACCGCGCACCAGTCCAACCAATCCCGCAACCCGGCGCACGGCCAGCAGTGTCCCGCCAACATAGGGCGCGGCCGATGAACCGGCATCATGGCGAATAGTCAGGCGTTCGTCCGGCAAGCCGAAGATCGCCTCCGCCGAGAGAACGAAGGATGGCATGCGCACGGAATGAACCTGGATGGCGATGCCGCCGGCATTGACCGCCCCGCCGCGCGTCTCGCGGATGCCACCAAGTTCACCGACCGGCTTGGAAGTTGGTTCAAGCCGGATCTTCGACAGGATCTCGCCAAGCTCACGGCCAGTCCCGGAGGGCGTGTCCGGCTTCTTGGCCGAGGCATAGTCGATGATCTCGACATCGGGCACATGGCGGGCTGCGATGGTCGCGAAGCGCTTCAGCAGCGAGGCCGTGATCGAGAAATTGCCGGCAGCGATCACGCCCCTGCCCGCAGCCCGTGCAGCAGCGTCGATCTCGTCATAGTCGGCAGCGGTCAGGCCGGACGTCCCGATGACGACGTGCCGGCCCGCTGCCAGAGCCTCCAGCGTGTGGGCCTTCACGACGTTCGGCTTGGTATAGTCCACCACGACGTCGCTCGGAACTGCCAGGGCCTCGGCAAGCGAGGCGGTGACAGGAACACCAGCGGGCGCGAAACCGGCGGCCTCACCAGCGTCCTTGCCCGCGGCACCGCGCGACACCGCGCCAGCCAGAGTGAGGTCGGACGCCGCCTGAATGGCGCCAACCAGCGCCTTGCCGACCCAGCCTGAGGCACCTGCGATCACGACACGGGTCATGCGGCGAACCTTAGCGGCCGTTGGCGGCGAGCGGCACGACATTGTGCAGCGTCGTCGGCGCCGTATCGAAGAAGCGCTTGATGTTGCGCGCCGCCTGCCGGATGCGCTGCTCGTTTTCAACCACGGCGATGCGCACATAATCATCGCCATGCTCACCGAAGCCGATGCCCGGCGCGACGGCGACATCCGCCTTCTCGACCAGCAGCTTGGCAAATTCGAGCGAGCCCAGTGCCTTGAACATGTCGGGGATCGGCACCCAGGCGAACATGGACGCCTGCGGCACCGGAATGTCCCAGCCCGACTTGCCGAAACTGTCGATCAGCGCGTCGCGGCGCTTCTTGTAGGTCTCGCGCATCTCGGTGATGCAGTCCTCAGGTCCGTTCAGCGCGGCGGTCGCTGCCACCTGGATCGGCGTGAAGGCGCCGTAGTCGAGATAGCTCTTCACCCGGGCGAGTGCCGCGCAGAGGCGCTCGTTGCCGACGGCAAAGCCCATGCGCCAGCCAGCCATCGAGAATGTCTTGGACATCGAGGTGAATTCCACCGCCACATCGAAGGCGCCCGGCACCTGCAGGATCGAGGGCGGCGGATTCTTGTCGTCGAAATAGACCTCGGCATAGGCGAGGTCAGACAGCACGATCAGGTCGTGCTTCTTCGCGAACCGCACCAGCTCGCCATAGAAATCGAGATCGGCGACCTGGGCGGTCGGATTGGACGGATAGCAGACGACCACCGCAATCGGCTTCGGGATCGAGTGCTGCATCGCGCGCTCCATCGCACGGAAATATTCCTCGTCGGCGGTTGCCGGTACCGAGCGGATGACGCCACCGGCCATCAGGAAGCCGAAGGCATGGATCGGATAGCTCGGATTGGGGCACAACACGACATCGCCGGGCGCGGTGATGGCCTGTGCCATGTTGGCGAAGCCTTCCTTCGAGCCAAGGGTCGCGATGACCTGGGTGTCGGGATTGAGCTTCACGCCGAAACGGCGCTCGTAATAGGCAGCCTGCGCCTTGCGCAGGCCGGGAATGCCCTTGGACGCCGAATAGCGGTCGGTGCGTGGCTTGCCGATCGTCTCGCGCAGCTTCTCGAGCACGTGCTCAGGCGCCGGCAGATCGGGATTGCCCATGCCGAGATCGATGATGTCGGCGCCCTTGGCTCGCGCACCGGCCTTCACCTTGTTGACCTGCTCGAACACGTAGGGCGGCAGCCGGCGGATGCGGTGGAACTGGGAGTCGTTCATCGTTCTGGTTCGTTTGTTGGCGGAAAACCGCGGATTGGTCGGGTCGGATGTCCTATCACGGACCTGCACTGCGCCGATACCACGTCCTTCGCAGCAGGCCTCACTCGTCCGGCGTTGCCCGTGTCCAGGGTTCGGAGCGGGGAGCCCGCACCCGGCCCTGCGACTGCAGGCGGCGTTCCATGGCGCCAGCACTGCGGTCACGCAGTGCCCGCAGCTCGTTCTCGCGGGCGATCTGCTGTTCGCGGGTCATCAATTCCGGCGTTTGAGACGAGCGCGCGGGTGCTGCAACGCGCTCCGGGCGCGGCAGGCGGGAGATCAGCGTCGCGGCGCCATAGCCCGTGGCCCGCAACGGCGCCGGGTTCCAGAGCCCGCCACCCGCGACCGGCGGCAAGGGCGTCGGCTGGGACGGGCCGTAGGGCGAGGGATAGCCGTCATTTGCAGTCTGGCAACCAGCGAGCCCGAGAGCCACGGTCATCACCACGGCGGGCGCAAAAGCCACCCGAAGACGGGACTTCAGGGCGGCCGGCTTGGTCATTCGGTGCATGTCGATCTCCAGAGCCTCTTGGCCCCATCTTTCGCTGGCGGCGGGCCAGCCGTCTTCCTAATATGTCCGCATTAAAAAGTGGACCGGTTTCGTGATCCACGAAAGCGGCGAATTTCGGGGGACGCTCATGGCTAAAAGCGATTCGAGCAAGCCGAAGGGGGCCAAGGCGTCAAAACCTGCGCCCGGAGCCGTCAAGACAGCGGCTGCAAAGACCGCGAAGTCGGTTGCGCCAAAGGTCGCCGAACCGCCTGCAGCGGCCCCGAAACCCGGCTCAAAGGCAGCCACGGGTCGAAATACCGCAAATGTGCCATCGAAGGCCGCGGTGGCCAAATCCGCCAGGCCAGAGCAACCGGCTGGCAAGGCGTCCACCGGTAAGACCGCGGCAGCCGACAAACCTCAGCAGACCAAATCGGCCGCGACGAAAGCGCCTCCTGTCGCGCCCCCAGCCAGGGTGAAGGCTGGCAAAGCCACTGCCACAACACCAGTCTCGGTCAAATCACCACCCGGCAAGGGTCAGGCGGCCAAGGCAGCGTCAGGCAAGGCACCGGCGGTCAAGGCGCCCCCCATGAAAGCGGCCGCCGCGAAGGCCTCAAAGCCGAGCGGCAAGACGGCCCCATTGTCAGACATGGCAGCCAAGGGGCAGGCCAAGCCCCCTGCTTCGCAAGCGCCCGCCGCCCAGAAAGCCAAGGCGGCCCCGAAAGCCAAGGTTGCCCCAGATGGCAAGGCGGCACCCGCTCTCGTGTCGCCCCCCGCGGCACCTGCCTCGAAACCAGCCTCCAAGCCCCGCGTGGCCGCTGCCGCGCCCGTGGCGGTGGTCAAGGCTCCGCCCCCTGCCCGTCCAAAGCTGGTCGCGATCGAAGGCGGAGCGGCGACCAAGCTGGCGACCTTAACGGCGCCGCCCCCGTCGCCGGCCAAGCCGGTCTTGCCGCCCCAAGCGGCGAGCCCGCCGGGCGAAACGCCCGCGGACGACCCGTTCCGATTCCAGGCGATGGATGTCGAGCGGCTCTCGACCAATGTCGCCCGCTTCGTCGAGCTCGGCGGCAAGGCGCTCGCCAATTACCTGAAGCCGCGCGAATCCGGCGAGAAGACCGGCGAGCCACCTGATGCGGTCGCCGATGTCGTTAAGACCCTCGGCCAGGTTGCCGAATATTGGCTGAAGGACCCGGCGCGCACGCTGCAGGCCCAGACCCAGGTCGCAGGTCGCTATTTCGACCTGTGGAGCCAATCACTCAAGGCAATGTCGGGCGAGCCCGCCGAACCGGTCGCCAAGCCAGACCCGCGCGATGCCCGCTTCAAGGACCGGCAGTGGAACGACAATCCGTTCTTCGACTTCCTGAAGCAGTTCTATCTCGTCACGACGGATCTCGCCGAGACATTCGTCACCCAGGCCGAGCTCGACGAGCACCTGAAGCACAAGGCGAGCTTCTACATGAAGCAGATCGCCAACGCGCTTTCGCCGTCGAATTTCGTTCCCACCAACCCGGAACTGCTGCGCGAAACGATCGGCTCGAGCGGCGAGAACCTTGTCCGCGGCATGCAGATGCTGGGCGAGGATATCGAGCGCGGCGGCGGCGACCTCAGAATCCGCCAGTCCGATGACACGTCCTTCGCGCTTGGCCGCAACCTCGCCATGACGCCGGGCAAGGTGGTCCACGAAAACGACCTGATTCAGCTGATCCAGTACACGCCGACCACCGAGACCGTCGGGCGGATCCCGCTGGTCATCGTGCCGCCGTGGATCAACAAGTTCTACATTCTCGACCTTGTCGCCGACAAAAGCTTCATCAAATGGGCCGTCGACCAGGGGCTGACGGTTTTTGTCATCTCCTGGGTCAATCCCGACGAACGCCACGCGCACAAGAGCTTCGACGACTACATGCTCGAAGGCCCGCTCTCGGCCTTCCGCGTGGCCTCCGAGATCACCGGCCAGAAGAAGCTGCACACGATCGGCTATTGCGTCGGCGGCACGCTGCTCGCGGTAACCCTCGCCTATATGGCAGCCAAGGGCATCGATCAGGTCGAGACGGCGACCTTCTTCACCACGCAGGTCGATTTCACCTATGCCGGCGACCTCAAAGTGTTCGTCGACGAAGAGCAGATCCAGAGCCTCGAGAAACGCATGGCCCAGCACGGCTATCTCGAGGGCAAGGAGATGGCGACAGCCTTCAACATGCTGCGCTCGAACGACCTGATCTGGTCCTATGTCGTGAACAATTACATGAAGGGCAAGGCGCCGATGCCTTTCGACCTGCTCTACTGGAACGCGGATTCGCCGCGCATGCCGGCGGCCAATCACTCGTTCTACCTGCGCCACTGCTATCTGCAGAACGATCTGTCGAATGGCCGCATGGAGGTGGCGGGCGAGAAGCTGGATCTGAAGAAGGTCAAGGTTCCCGTCTACAACCTCGCCACCCGCGAGGATCATATTGCACCCGCACGCTCCGTCTTCCTGGGCTCCAGCGCCTTTGGCGGCCAGGTCGACTATGTCATGGCGGGTTCGGGCCATATCGCCGGCGTGGTCAATCCGCCCGCCAAGCACAAATATCAGCACTGGACGGGCGGGCCGCCGACCGGCTCGTTCGAGAACTGGCTCGCCAGCGCCACTGAACATCCTGGATCCTGGTGGCCACATTGGCGCGAATGGATCCGGGCGCGCGACGGCAAGGAGGTCGCGGCCCGTCCGGTCGGATCGCCGACCTATCCGCCGATCGAGGATGCGCCAGGGCGCTATGTGAAGGTCAAGGTCTGACAGGCCACCCGGCCTGTCAGAGATGAACGAAGGTCAGACAAGAGTGCGCATTCCCGTCGATGAGCGCCGTCCGCTCGCCGCCTATCCCTATGTCACGGTCCATCCGATCCGCTATGGCGATCTCGACCCGAACAACCACGTGAACAACGCGGTCATCGCCACCTATATGGAGATCGGCCGCACCGAGTTCTTCGCCCGTGAGGGATTGCGGCTGACGACGCAGGGGCGCGGCATCTCGCTGGTCCATATCGAGATCGAGTACCACCGCGAGATCCTCTATCCGGGCTTCGTCGAGATCGCGATCGGCATCCTGAAGGTCGGCAGCGCCTCGGCAACCTTCGATCAGGCCGTGTTCGTGGACGGGAAGCGCCACGTCTCGGCCTCCGCGACCACGGCGCAGGTCGATACCGTCGCCAAGCGCGCAACACCCTGGAACGACGAGCAGCGCGCCAGGCTCGAGGCGCTGATCATCCGCTGATCGACGGCTCAGCCCTCAGCCGGGATATTTGTCCCACGGCAGTTGATAGTGCGGCCCGTCCTTGAACGAGCGCCAGTCGCCGCCCCATTCGATGGGCACTCCGATATCTCGGGCGGCCGCCTTCATCGCGACCGCAATCCGCTCATAGAGCGGCCAGTCCCAGCGAATGACGCCACCGACCTTGGCAGCGACATCGAAGGCGTGGCTGAATCCGGATGGCCCCGGAATATGGCGCGACCGCATGGTCTGCGAGGCGCCAGCCGCGACCAGCTGACGCTGTCGCTCGATGGTGCGCACACCCTCCGTGATGATGAAGGGCACTGCCGTCAACTCGAAGCCACGGTGGGCGACATTTACAAGATCGGGGTGGACACCTTGAAGGTTCTTCAGGGAGCGCGGATCGACAAGCGGCATTATTCCCTCCTTGGTTGCAGGAGGGAATAATGACATCTATGCGTGTATCGTCAAGCCACCACAACCTGTGGCTGCGCCATCACGGGAACAGCGCGATCTGCTCCAGACCCGTCGTCTCCGGATAGCCGAGCACGAGGTTCATGTTCTGGATCGCCTGCCCCGCCGAGCCCTTCACCAGATTGTCGAGGGTCGAGATCACGATGGCCCGGCCCGGGATCCGATCCGCGAAGACGCCGATCTGCACATAGTTGGAGCCGCGCACGTTCTGCGTCTGCGGAACCACACCCTTGGGCGCCACATGGACGAACGGCTCATCCTTGTAGGCGTCGCTCAGGGCCTGGCGCAGATCATCGGGGGTCGCGCCATTCAGCTTCACATAGGACGTGCACAATTCGCCGCGCGCCATCGGAATGAGGTGCGGCGTGAAGTTGATCGTCACGTTCGAGCCCACTGCAACACCGATCTCCTGCTCGATCTCGGGGGCGTGCCTATGCGTGCCGATCGAATAGGGCGAAAGCCCCTCGCCCGCTTCCGAAAACAGCGTGTTCTGCTTCAGGCCCCGACCGGCGCCGGTGACGCCGGACTTGGCATCGACGATAATATCGTCGGCATGAATCAGGCCGGCCTTGGCAATCGGCACAAGCGCCAGCAGGGTCGCCGTCGGATAGCAGCCCGGGCATGCGACGAGGCGCGCCTTGGTGATGTCATCCCGGTAGAGTTCGGTGAGGCCATAGACCGCCTCCTGCTGCAGACCCAGCGCGCGATGCTCGTGGCCATACCATTGGGCATAGGTCGCCGCGTCCCGCAGGCGGAAGTCCGCCGACATGTCGAGGATCTTGATCTTCGGATTGGTGGCCAGCACCGCCGCGATGATCTCCTGGGTCGTGCCGTGCGGCAGACCGCAAAACACGGCGTCGATACCGGTCCAGTCGACCTTCTCCCACTCGATCAGCTTCGGCAGGTCGAGCATGAAGAAGTGCGGAAAGACGTCCGACATTGCCTTGCCGGCATGGGTATTGGCGGTCAGCGCTGCGATCTCGAGATGGGGATGCCGCGCCGCCAGGCGCACGGCGTCGGCACCCGTGTAACCGGAGGCTCCGAGGATTGCGATCTTGGCCTTGGTCGCCATGGCAGGTCTCCGCATGGGCGTGGGATGAGGAAGGAGGTGGATTTCGGGCGAAAAAAAACCGCGCTCAGGAGCGCGGCGATCGGATCGATCGGGGCAAACGACCGCGCGCACTCATCGCAGGGTGAGATGACGGCGTCGTGTCCAGGTCGAGAGCGTGTTCATGCCGGCGTTTTCCGCGAAACATGCTGCGATGTCAAGATCGAGCGCGACGTCGGCTACGACCGCCCTCACCGGTTCTTGCCTGGCACCCAGAGCACGTCGCTCGTTCCGCGATCATTGAGGAAACGGGCCGCCACGAACAGGAAATCCGAGATACGATTGATATATTCGAGCGCCTGTCGCGACACCTTTTCGTCCGGCTGGCGAGCAAGTTCGACCATGATCCGCTCGGCCCGCCGGCTGATGGTGCGGGCAAGATGCAGATAGGCCGATGCCGGCGAGCCGCCGGGCAGGATGAAGCTCTTCAAGGGATCCAGTTCGGCGTTCAGCTGGTCGATCTCGGTCTCGATCCGGCTCACCTGGGCGGCAACGATCCTGAGCGGCTCGTAACCCAGTGGCTCGCCCGTGTCGGGGGTCGCGAGATCCGCGCCGAGATCGAACAGATCGTTCTGGATGCGCATCAGCATGGCGTCCACCAGCGGCGCCTCGGCTGTGTGCAGGCGCGCCAGGCCGATGGCGGAATTGGTCTCGTCGACCGTGCCATAGGCCTCGACCCGCAGATCGAACTTCAGCCGGCGATCGCCGCTGGCAAGCCCCGTCGTGCCGTCATCGCCCGTGCGGGTATAGATCTTGTTGAGCTTGACCATGTCAGCCGGCCTTGAACCAGATGGCAGCCACGATCACGATGATGGCGACGAACTGCAGCCCAACGCGCCAGCGCATCAGCGTCTGCGACGTCGAAGGCGAGCCGTCGCGCACCATGTTGAGGAGGCCGAGGAGGAGAACGATGGCGACGGCCCCGATGGCGACGGGAACCAGCATGGAGATCGACATGGAAATTTGGCTTTCGCGTCAGCTGTTGAGCCGCCAGATCGCGATATTGAGCAAGCTGGCGAAGCTCACCCACGCTAGATAAGGCATCATCAGCCACGACGCCACGCGATCCTTTGGCCATGCCAGCACGATGGTGGCAACGATCGAAAGCCAGAGCGCCGCGATCACTATGACCGCCAGACCCGGCCTCTGCGCGTAGAAGAAAACCCAGGACCAGGCACAATTGAGCGCAAGCTGGGTGCCATAGGCCGCAAGGACCGGACCCTTGTCACCCGCCGAACTCAGGACGAGCCGCGCGCCGGCAACGGCAATCATCACGTAAAGCACGGTCCAGACCGGGCCGAACAGCCAGTTCGGCGGATTGAACGACGGCTTGGTGAGTGTCGGATACCACGACGCCAATCCAGCAGACGTCGCCAGTGACCCCAAAGCTGCGACGGCGAAACAGACCAGGATGAAGCCGGAATAGACGAACGCGCGCCTCGGCATCGGCGGTTTGGTCAAAGTCTGGTCCATCGAAAAATCCTCTGCCGTTTGGCGCTTCTACGCGCACGCACGCCATCGGGATCATCATCGCACCCCGACAGCCAGTCATGTCGCGGACATGCACTGCGGGGACAACGTCTCGGGTTTCGTTTCCGTTCCGTTCGCTTGGGCCTGCGGCTGTGCTTATATGAGCGAAACTGATTCGGGGCGCAGCGCCGCCCGTCAATTACGGTCGACCGGACATTCCTTCGCGGGATTCCGGATCGGGTCCGCGAAGCCATGGTGCGCAATGGACGATTCCAATGATCTGTTTGGCGGCTCGGAGGCGAAACCCGCCCCGGCGGCGCCTGTACGGGCCAAACCCGAACCTGTCAGGGTAGAAGCCACGAAGCCCGCAGCGAAGGCCGGCGCCTCGACACCCGGCGAAGCCGGCTACACCGCGTCTGCCATCGAGGTGCTCGAGGGCCTGGAGCCAGTGCGCCGCCGGCCCGGCATGTATATTGGCGGCACGGATGAGAAGGCGTTGCACCACCTCTTCGCCGAGGTGATCGACAATGCGATGGACGAGGCCGTCGCCGGCCATGCCACCTTCATCGATGTCGAACTCGGCCTCGATGGGTCGCTCTCCGTCACCGACAACGGCCGCGGCATTCCGATCGACCCCCATCCGAAATTCCCGGACAAGTCGGCGCTCGAAGTCATCATGTGCACGCTCCATGCGGGTGGCAAATTCGACTCGAAGGTCTATGAGACGTCGGGCGGCCTGCACGGCGTCGGCGTATCGGTGGTCAATGCGCTCTCCATCGAACTCGATGTCGAGGTGGCGCGCGGCCAGATGCTCTATCGCCAGCGCTTTTCGCGTGGCATCCCCCAGACCGGTCTCGAAGAGCTGGGACGCGTCCAGAACCGGCGCGGCACTAAGGTGCGCTTCCTGCCTGACCCGGAAATCTTCAAGGATGGCCATCAGTTCAAGGCGGCGCGCCTGTTCAAGATGGCCCGCTCCAAGGCCTATCTGTTTGGCGGCGTCGAAATCCGCTGGTCCTGCGCACCGGAACTGGTCAAGGGAACCGACACGCCGGAAAAGGCGGTCCTCCGCTTTCCGGGCGGCCTGAAGGACTATCTGGGCGCGACGCTCACCGGCGCCTCCATGGTCCATCCGGACCTGTTCGCCGGCAAGCTCGACCGCCACGGCCATGGCTCGGTGGAATGGGCGATCGGCTGGGTCGCCGACCAGGACGGCTTCATCTCGTCCTATTGCAACACGATCCCGACACCCGATGGCGGCACCCATGAACAGGGTCTGCGCATCGCCATGCTGCGCGGCCTGAAGGACCATGCCGAGCGCACCGGCAATGCCAAGCGCGCGGCACAGATCACCGCCGAGGACATTCTCGTCGGCTGCGGCATCATGCTGTCGGTGTTCATCCGCGAGCCGGAATTCCAGGGCCAGACCAAGGACAAGCTGGCAACGGGTGAGGCCTCGCGCATCGTCGACCAGGCGATCAAGGATCCGTTCGATCACTGGCTCGCCGGCAATCCCAACCAGGCCAATCGCCTGCTCGACTGGGTTGTGGACCGGGCCGAGGAGCGGCTGCGCCGTCGCGCCGAGAAGGAAGTCAACCGCAAGACCGCCGTGCGCAAGCTGCGCCTTCCGGGCAAGCTCGCCGATTGCTCCAACAATCAGGCGGCGGGTTCGGAGATCTTCATCGTCGAGGGCGACTCGGCCGGCGGCTCCGCCAAGCAGGCCCGCGACCGCCAGACCCAGGCCGTGCTGCCGCTCCGCGGCAAGATCCTGAACGTCGCCTCTGCGGGCCGCGACAAACTTGCCCAGAACCAGCAGCTCTCCGACCTCATCCAGGCGCTCGGCTGCGGCACCGGCTCCCATTATGCCGATGAGGACCTGCGCTACGAGAAGGTCGTGATCATGACCGACGCCGATGTCGACGGCGCCCATATCGCGAGCCTCCTGATCACCTTCTTCTACAGACAGATGCCCCGCCTGGTCGACAACGGCCACCTCTATCTGGCCGTGCCGCCGCTTTACCGGCTGACCCAGGGCGGCAAGACGCTCTATGCCCGCGACGATGCCCATAAGGACGAGCTTCTCAACTCGGCCTTCAAGGGTAACCAGAAGGTCGAGATCGGACGGTTCAAAGGCCTCGGCGAGATGATGCCGGCGCAGCTGAAGGAAACCACCATGGACCGCAAGGTGCGCACCCTCCTGCAGGTGCGCGTGGTGCCCGAGGAACGCCCAGAGACCAATGATTCGGTCGAGCGGCTGATGGGCGTGAAGGCCGAGCCACGGTTCGCCTTCATCCAGGAACGCGCCGAATTCGCCCAGGAACTGGATATCTGAGATGGATGGCGAGCGGCTGCGGCTCGCACGGGTGGTTGCCGTACTGGCAGGGCTTGTCGCCTCGCCTCCGGGACCCGCCCTCGCCCAGACTACCGATCCATCGCGCCTGCTCTCTGCCATTCCCACCGACATCGTGCTGGTGCGCACGACCGGGTCCTGGTCGAACGGCGAGCGCACCGGCCCGACCCGCATCGTTCTGTTGCGGGCCGGCACAGGCGACGATGCGATGCGGCTGTTCGTTCAATGGCTGGCGGTCGCCGACCCCCGAACCGGACGGCTGGCCTCCGTCGCGACCGAGGAAGTGCCGGAAATCTTCGATTGGCGCGCGGTCGTTGACGACTATCGGGTCGAACCGGCGCCCGGTGGCTCGCGCGTCATTCTGGATGCCACGATCCTCACCAACCAACAGGCGCGGCGCTACGTGCTGACGATCGGTCAGCCCGGCGAACTGATGTTGTCGGCCCGCTGACAGGGAAATCTTTGCCGGCTCATATTTTTAATTAGCCGGCTGACTGATGTCGTTTCCTAGCGCTGAAGCCATTCCGTCAGAGCGTCGTTCACAGCTTCGGGACATTCCAGCGTCGCCAGGTGTCCGCAATCCGGGACAATTGTCAGTGTCGACCCAGGGATCACCGACGCCATGTCCTCGGACATGAAGGGCGGCGTGACGGCGTCCTGGCCGCCGACAAGGACAAGGGTCGGACAGCCAATCGCGCCGAGGTCACCGCGAAGGTCGTTCCGGCCGAGCACGGCGCGTTGCTGGCGTATGAAGCGCTTGGGTCCGGTGTCTTCCGCCATGGTGCGCACCACCACTTCCAGCGCCTTGTCGCCGAACCGGCTCGGGTTGACGAGACGGGGCCACAACATCGGGTGTACGTCGTCGAACTTGCCGATCTCGGCCAGCTTGATCAGCATGTGGCGAATTTCCGCGTCCTGCGGATTGTCCGGGCTGGCGCGTGTATCGAGCAAGGCAAGGCGCGTGACGCGGCGCGGCGCCTGACGCATCACCTCAAGCGCTACATAGCCGCCCATCGACAAGCCGGCGAGGGCAAAGCGCGGCGGAGCGGCGGCAAGCAGGCTCTTCGCAATCCCGGCAATCGAATCGTCGCTGCCATGATCGGCGATATGAATGTCATGGTCCGCGCCAAGCGCATCGATCTGCGGCCGGAAAAGCTCGGCCGTGCAGTTCAAGCCCGGCACGAAGACGATGTGCTGTCGCCCCATGGGAGTCTTTCTTCACCAATTCAGGTCGAATCCGACCCGTTCACAGACGCTTGTAGCGCTTGCACGGCTAGGTTTCATTGACAAGCGGCCGTATGAGCCTATGTTGCGACGCGTCGAAGCGGCTTAGACGAGCCATTCGCACCGTCCGTCCGGCCTCGTGGGTTCTAGAGGCCGATCCGCGCGAAACCGTTTCGCGCCGAACGCCTCCGACAGCATTTGTCAGACCCCATCGAACTCCCGAAGGATAAAGTTACCCTATGTCGTTTTCCGAACTGGGCCTCAGCGCCAAGGTTCAAGCGGCCGTCGCCAGCGCCGGCTACACCAATCCTACTCCGATCCAGGAACAGGCCATTCCGCAGGTGCTCGCCAGGCGCGACGTCCTCGGCATCGCCCAGACCGGCACCGGTAAGACGGCGGCTTTTACGCTGCCCATGCTGACTATGCTGGAGCAGGGCCGCGCCCGTGCCCGCATGCCGCGCACCCTCATCCTGGAGCCGACGCGCGAGCTTGCCGCCCAGGTTGAAGAGAACTTCGTCAAATATGGCGTCAACCACAAGCTGACCGTGGCCTTGCTCATCGGCGGCGTGTCGTTCGGCGACCAGGACGCCAAGCTCACCCGCGGCGTCGATGTGCTGATTGCCACCCCCGGCCGGCTGCTCGACCATTTCGAGCGCGGCCGTTTGCTGCTCACCGGCGTTGAACTGCTCGTCATCGACGAAGCCGATCGCATGCTGGACATGGGTTTCATCCCGGACATCGAGCGCATCTGCAAGATGGTGCCCTTCACCCGGCAGACGCTGTTCTTCACGGCCACCATGCCGCCGGAAATTCAGCGCATCACCGAGCAGTTCCTGCACAACCCGGTCAAGGTCGAGGTCTCCCGCCCCGCCTCCACCGCCACCACCATCACCCAGAAGCTGGTGCGTGCCGGCCGCAAGGATTTCGAGAAGCGCGAGATGCTGCGCGAGCTCATCCGTGGCGCCGAGAACCTGCAGAACGCCATTATCTTCTGCAACCGCAAGAGCGAAGTGGCGACTGTCTACAAGTCCCTGCAGAAGCATGACTTTCCGGTCGTGGCCCTGCATGGCGACATGGACCAGCGCGCACGCATGGCAGCCCTCGCCTCGTTCCGCGATGGCACGATGAAACTGCTGGTTGCATCGGACGTCGCCGCACGCGGCCTCGATATTCCCGAGGTCAGCCACGTCATCAACTACGACACCCCTCACCATGCCGAGGACTACGTTCACCGCATTGGCCGCACAGGCCGCGCAGGGCGTCTCGGCACTGCGATCACGCTCGTTACCTCCGAGGACCTGAAGCTTCTGGGAGCCATCGAGAAGCTGATCGGTCAGCCGATCCCTTGGGAAAGCGAGCCGGTCTCCGACGAGGATGTCGAAGAAGGCCGCCGCGAGCGGCGCAGCGCCGGGCCGTCTGCTAGCGGTCGCGGTGCACGGGGCGCCCGCCCCGGCCGATCAGAAGGCCGCTCTGGCGGCGAAAGCCGGTCTCGCGAACCCCGCGCTCCGCGCGCGGCTGAGGAGCGCGCCACCGAGCGTCCCATCGAGGCGCGCGCGCCGCGAGCCGATCGTCCGGCGGAGCCCCGCCAGCCACGTGCCGATCGACCGGCGCCAGCACCCCGGCCTGCTCCGGCCGCACGCGCTGCAGCACCCGCCCCGCGGTCCCGGCCGCGCGAAGACGCCAATGAAGAGGCGGACCTGTCGCATCTGCCGCAGTTCCTGTTGCGACCGATCGTTTATCGTTCGAAGTGACGCTAGGTCACCTCGAATCTTTACTCGGAATTCAGCAATCGGACTCTAGCCTGTCACCTGCACAAGAATGTACGCGCATCCGGCCTCCGGATGCCCGCCAGGACCGGCAGGACAATGCCCGAACTCGACGCTGACATCGATCGCAGCCACTCATTCGGCGACCTTGCTTTCGGCCAGATCAAAGGCCGGAAGCTCTCGGCGATGCCGCGAAATTACGAGGTCTGGTACACCTACGCCTCCGGCTACCACACCGAACTGTCGGATGCCGTCAACGAGGTGTTGTCGTCGCGGCGGGCCATTGCGCAGGACGACCTCGACCGGATCTATGAGGCTTATCTCTCGCAGACTCGCCTGACCGACAAGATCGATGTCTTCGGCGACCGTGTCGTCGACGAAATCGAACATGTCATGACGATGATCGATTCCGCGGCAGGTCATGCCACCGCTTACGGTCAGGACCTTGCGGGCGCATCCGCCAAGCTCGCAACGACTGGCTCGACGGAAGGCCTGCGCTCCATCATCGAGAATCTCGTCCGCTCGACCCGCGAGATCGAGGCGAACAACAAGGCGCTGGAACAGCGCCTGAAGGCTTCGCGAACCGAGATCAAGCAGCTCCAGGAGAACCTGGATGCCGTCCGCACCGAGAGTCTGACCGACCCCCTTACCTCGCTCGGCAACCGCAAGTTCTACGATCAGGCCATCTCCAAGTCCCTGGCGCTCGCCAACAAGAGCGGAACGCCAATGGCCTTGTTGATCAGCGATATCGATCATTTTAAGAAATTCAACGACACGTTCGGCCATCTGACGGGCGACCAGGTGCTGCGCCTCGTGGCGCTCTCGGTGAAGCAGAACGTCAAGGGCCAGGATCTCGCCTGCCGCTATGGCGGAGAGGAATTCGCGATCATCCTGCCCGATACGACGCTGCGGGCCGCCGTCACGGTTGCCGAGCATATCCGCCGCGCCGTGATGACCAAGGAACTGATCAAGCGCTCGACCAGCGAGAACCTCGGCCGCATCACCGTCTCGCTCGGCGTTGCCGCCTTCCGGCCGGGCGACACCGTCGCGACCCTCTACGAGCGTGCTGATCGCTGCCTTTATGCCGCCAAGCGCAATGGCCGCAACCGGGTCATCTGCGAAACGGACCCCGAAGCCGACAGCGTGCCGGCCAAGGTTGCCTGATCAGGCAGGCTTCGTTCGGCGCTTGCGCGTCTTGGTTGGCGTGCGCAGCGCGGCCTCCCAGGCGCGCCGTGCCCAGACAACCAGCGCATCCTCGTCATCGAAACAGATGTCAGGCATGCGGCGATAGCTGCCGAGCGAGCGCTCACCTGTTTGGGTCCGATAGGTAAACGGTAGCAACCCTTCCGCCTCAAAGGCCGACGCGGTTTCGCCATCGCAGCGCAGGTAGATCGTGTCGCGCAGCGCCAGAGCGACGACGATCCCCTCGCGATAGACCGCAAAGCCGGAAAACATGCGCCGGGTGGTAACCCGCGCGAAGGGTTGGAACAGATCGATCAGGACATCCGGATCGAAGGTCCCGCCCGCCATCAGCCGGCGCCGAGCATCTCTGGCTTGGCCGGCGCGATCTCAACCGATTCACCGCAGCCGCAGGCTGAGGTCTGGTTCGGATTGTTGAACACGAATTTCGAGGCGAGCTTGTCGGTGACGAAGTCCATCTCGGTGCCGAGCAGATAGAGCACGGCCTTGGCGTCGATGAACAGCTTCACGCCCTTGTCCTCAACCACCTCGTCGAAGCGGGCTGGCTCAGCCACGAATTCCATCGTGTATTCCATGCCGGCGCAGCCGCCCTTCTTGACGCCAACGCGCAAGCCGCCGACGCCGGTCGCAGAACCGGCCATCAGCGCCTTCACGCGGTCCGCCGCGGCATCTGTCAGGCGCATGGCCTGCATCTTCGGCAAGGGCATTCTGAGTCTCCGAGACGAACCGGGTTCAAGGCCCGGCGTTCAAAGCATGATGCACGAGATATAAGAGATCGGTTGACGGAAAGCGATCCGCCGCCCGGTCACCACATGTTGAGCGCGATGCGCGCCTCGTCCGACATGCGGCTCTGGTCCCAGGGCGGGTCGAAGGTGAGCGTCACCTTCACCTCGGAAATACCGGGCACCGTCGCCACCGCGTTTTCCACCATCCCCGGCAGCTCGGCAGCCGACGGACACGATGGCGAGGTCAGCGTCATGTCGATCGCAACCTTGCGGGCATCGTCGATATCGACGCGATAGATCAGCCCGAGCTCGTAGATATCGGACGGGATCTCCGGATCGTAGACCGACTTCATGGCGGTCACGATCTCGTCGGTCAGCCGATCGAGTTCCTCTGGCGGAATAGCCGTCGCATCGCCGGCAACCGTCGTATTGAGCGTCTGTGTGTCGTCCATCGGGGTCAAAGTCCCTCAGGTGCCTAGCTGAACATAGAGTGGGCCTTGAGGAGGGCCTCCGCAAGGCGGTCCACTTCGTCCCGGGTGTTGTACAGGCCAAATGATGCACGGCAAGTGGATGTCACGCCGAAACGCTGCAGGAGAGGCATGGCGCAATGGGTGCCGGCCCTCACCGCCACGCCGTAGCGGTCGATGACGGTCGCGACGTCATGGGCATGGGCGCCCTTCATCTCGAAGGAGACGATCGCACCCTTGTCGCGGGCATTGCCGAAGATCCTGAGCGAATTGATCGCCGAGAGCTTCTGGTGGGCATAGCGAACGAGGTCGTCTTCGTGAGCGCGGATGCGGTCGCGGCCGATCGAGCGCATGTAATCCAGCGCCTCGCCGAGCCCGATCGCCTGGACGATCGCCGGCGTTCCCGCCTCGAAGCGATGCGGCGGGTCGTTGTAGGTCACACCCTCGGTGGTCACGACGCTGATCATCTCGCCACCGCCGTTGAACGGCGGCATGCGCTCGAGATGTTCCTTCTTGCCGTAAAGAACGCCGATGCCGGTGGGACCGTAGAGCTTGTGGCCGGTAAACACGTAGAAGTCGGCATCGATGTCCTGGACGTCGACGTCCATATGGACGCTCGCCTGCGAGCCGTCGACCAGAACCGGAATCCCGCGCGCATGCGCCATCCGGATGCATTCCTTGATCGGCACCACCGTACCGAGCGCGTTCGACATATGAGTCAGCGCCACCATCTTGACGCGCGGGCCGAGCAGCTTCTCGAACTCGTCGATAAGGAAATTGCCGTCCTCGTCGATCGGCGCCCAGACGAGTTTCGCACCACGCCGTTCGCGATGGAAATGCCAGGGCACGATATTCGAATGGTGCTCCATGATCGAGAGCACGATCTCGTCGCCCTCGCCGATCACCAGGCCGCCGAACGAGGCGGCCGCGAGATTGATCGCCTCCGACGCGTTGCGCGTGAAGATCACCTGGTCGACGGATGGCGCGTTGATGAAGGCGCGCACGCTCTCGCGGGCGGCTTCATAAGCTTCAGTTGCTGCATTAGCTAAATAATGCAACCCCCGGTGGACATTGGAATATTCTGTTTCGTACGCACGAGTGATCCGGTCGATCACCGCCTTTGGCTTCTGCGCCGAGGCGGCATTGTCGAGATAGACCAGGTCCTTGCCATAAGGCTTCAGCGACAGCGCCGGGAAATCCCTCCGGATCAGCTCGACGTCATAGCCGCCATTCGCGACCGCGGGATGCTGGGTCATCTGCCGGTCAGCCCCTCGCCCGCATCCAGTCGCCGACCGTGCCGAGCATGGCCTCGCGCAGCTCTTCCACTGCAGCGAGCGGGCCGTCGCCGAAATCCTCGATCGCCTCGCGGGCGAAGGCTTCCACCAGCAGCCGCTCGGTCTCTGCCCTCGGAATGCCGCGTGCCATCAGATAGAACATCAGGTCTTCGTCCAGCTCGCCGCAGGTGCAGCCATGGGCGCACTGGACGTCGTCGGCGAAGATCTCGAGCTCCGGCTTGTTGTCCATCGAAGGACCGTCCTTCAGCATGATGGTCTGGCTCATCATGCGGCCGTCGGTCTTCTGCGCTTCCTTGGCAACATTGATCCGGCCCTGGAACACGCCATGGGCCTCGTCGTCCAGCACATGCTTGAACAGCTCGCGGCTGTCGCAATGCGGCACACCGTGGTCCATGACCAGGGTCGTATCAGCATGCTGCTTGCCGCGCAGCATGGTCACGCCGCGCAGCGTCGCCTTGGCATGCTCGCCCGAGAATGACACGAAGAGCTGGTTGCGCGACAAGGCGGCGCCGGTGGTCAGCGTCAGCGTGTCGAAATGGGCATTGGCGCCGATCACGGCTTCCAGCGTTGCGAGATGCATCGCCTTGTCGCCTTCGATCTGCCGGCGGCCATGCTCGAAGGTCGCGCCATCGCCGATGAAGGCCTGGACGACGCTGTTCTTCTGATAGTCGATGCCGGCAGGTCCCACATGGGTCTCGACGAGACCGGCGGATGCGCCCTGCCCGACCAGGACCAGCACACGCGACGTGACGAACTGGGCAGCTGACGACACGATGGACACGAGATCGAGCACATGGCCGACATCGGCGCCGGCTGCGATATCGATCACCAGGCCGTCGGTCAGAAAGGCGCCGTTCAGCGCGAAAGCCGCATTGGTCGCAGTACCCTTGCCGCCGGTGAGGCGGGCGGCAAGCTCGGGGCGAAGCACGAGCGCCTCGGCCAGCGGAGTGATGGCAACGCCCTCTGGCAGGCGCGAGCCATCCGACAGTTCCGGCGCATAGAAGCCATCGACCAGCACGATGCGGGCGCCGCCGATGCGCGGCATGGCATCGACCTTGTTCTTGGCAGCGAGCAACTCGGCTGCGGCCGGAGCCCCGGCCAGCGGCTTGGCCTCGCGCATCGACGCGCGCAGGTCGGTGTACTTCCATTCCTCGACGCGCCGATGCGGCAGGCCGTCGGCTTCGAACTGCGCAAAGCCGCGCTCACGCAACTCGCCGAGCGCGCCGGATGACTGTTCACGGGTGGCAGCGAAGGCGCCGATCAGCGCCTGCTCCGCCGGTGTCCTGATGGGGGTCACGGCATTCATTGCGATGATCCTCAGGCCGCCCGGCCGACAATGTCGGCATAGCCATTGGCTTCAAGCTCGAGAGCCAGCTCCGGCCCGCCAGACTTGATGATGCGGCCAGCCGAGAGGACATGGACGATGTCCGGCTTGATATAGTCGAGCAGCCGCTGGTAATGCGTGATCACCAGGAAAGAGCGATCCGGCGAGCGCATGGCGTTGACGCCGTCAGCCACCACCTTCAGCGCATCGATGTCGAGGCCGGAATCGGTCTCGTCGAGAATCGCGAGCTTCGGCGCCAGCAGCGACATCTGCAGGATCTCGTTGCGCTTCTTCTCGCCGCCGGAAAAGCCGACATTGACCGAGCGCTTCAGCATGTCGTTGGAGATGCCGAGCTTCTTGGCATGGGCATTGACCAGCTTGATGAACTCAGGGGTAGGCATTTCCTCCAGACCCTGCTTCTTGCGCTGCGAGTTGATCGCCGCCTTCAGGAAGGTCATCTGGCCGACGCCGGGGATCTCGATCGGGTACTGGAAGGCGAGGAACAGGCCGGCGGCAGCGCGCTCGTCCGGATCCATCTCCAGGATGTTGACGCCATCGAGCAGCGCCTCGCCCTCGGTCACCTCATAGTCGGAACGGCCCGCCAGCACATAGGAGAGCGTCGACTTGCCCGAGCCGTTCGGGCCCATGATGGCCGCCACCTGGCCCTTTTCGACAGTGAGGTTCAAGCCGTTGAGGATCTGCTTGTCCTCGTCGGCGATCTTGGCGGTCAGGTTCTTGATTTCCAGCATCGGTCTGTTCCGTCGATTGTCTTGGGATGTGGCGCGGCGAGGCGCGCCATCAGAATGGGAGGTCTCGGAGCAGCCAGCGTCAGCCGACGCTGCCCTCGAGCGAAATCGCGATGAGCTTTTGCGCTTCCACCATGAATTCCATGGGGAGCTGCTGCAGCACGTCCTTGACGAAGCCGTTGACGATCAGCGCCACGGCTTCCTCGCTCGTCAGCCCACGCTGCTGGCAATAGAACATCTGGTCCTCGGAGACCTTGGATGTCGTTGCCTCGTGCTCGAACACCGCCGTCGAGGTCTTGCTCTCGATATAGGGCACGGTGTGCGCGCCGCAGTCGTTGCCGATCAGCAGGCTGTCGCAATTGGTGAAGTTCTTGGCGTTCTTCGCCTTGCGATGAGCCGAGACGAGGCCGCGATAGGTGTTGTTGGAGCGTCCAGCCGAAATGCCCTTGGAGATGATCCGGCTCCGGGTGTTCTTGCCCAGATGGATCATCTTGGTGCCGGAATCGACCTGCTGGGCTCCGTTCGACACGGCGATCGAATAGAACTCACCCTGTGAATCGTCGCCGCGCAGGATGCAGGACGGATATTTCCAGGTAATGGCCGAGCCGGTCTCCACCTGCGTCCACGAGATTTTCGAGCGGTCGCCACGGCAGTCGCCGCGCTTGGTGACGAAATTGTAGATGCCGCCCTTGCCCTCGGCATCGCCCGGATACCAGTTCTGGACGGTCGAGTACTTGATCTCGGCATCGTCGTGGGCAATCAGCTCGACAACCGCCGCATGCAGCTGGTTCTCGTCGCGCATCGGTGCCGTGCAGCCTTCGAGATAGCTGACATAGGCGCCCTTGTCGGCGATGATCAGGGTCCGCTCGAACTGGCCGGTCTTCTGCTCGTTGATGCGGAAATAGGTCGAGAGCTCCATCGGGCAGCGCACACCCGGCGGGATATAGACGAAGGACCCGTCGGAAAAGACGGCGGCGTTCAGCGTGGCGTAGAAGTTGTCGGTCGTCGGCACGACCGAGCCGATATACTGCTTCACCAGTTCCGGGTGCTCGTGGAGCGCCTCGGAGATCGAGCAGAAGATGACGCCAGACTTGCGCAGCTCATCCTTGAACGTCGTCACGACCGAGACGGAATCGAAGACGGCATCGACCGCGATGCGCTTCTCCGGCGCGATGCCGGCGAGAATCTCCTGCTCGCGCAGCGGGATGCCCAGCTTCTTGTAGGTCTCCAGGATCGCCGGATCGATCTCGTCGAGCGAGTTCGGCGCCGCATTCGATTTCGGCGCGGCGTAATAGTACATGTCCTGGAAGTCGATCTTCGGGTAGTCGACGCGCGCCCAATCCGGCTCGCGCATGGTCAGCCAGCGGCGATAGGCGTCGAGGCGCCATTCCAGCATCCAGGCCGGCTCGTTCTTGCGCGCCGAGATGTAGCGGACGATGTCCTCGGAGAGGCCCTTCGGCGCGAGCTCCATCTCGATATCGGTCGAGAAGCCGTATTTGTACTGGTCCACGTCGATCGCGCGAACCTGTTCGACGGTTTCCTGAACCGCAGCCATCGATCTCTCCTCAATCCATGCAGCTTCAAGGGCCGCCGGTTGGTCTGTCAGGCTGCCCGGATGGTCCGGGCGGCAATTGTTTTCGCGTGGGCGGCGAAGGCGGCGACAAACCGCGCAACGTCGTCCTGTGTCGTCGACCAGCCAAGGCTGATCCTCAGCGCCGATTTGGCTTCCGCCGGGTCGAGGCCCATCGCCGCCAAAACGTGGCTTGGCTGGACCTTTCCCGACGAGCAGGCTGATCCCGTTGAAACCGATACGTTGGCCAGGTCCAAAGCGATCAACGCCGTCTCACCATCGAGGCCCGGATAAACCATCAGGCTCGTATTGGCCAATCGGTTGGCTTGCAAGCCGACGACCCGGCTTTCCGGGGAAATAGTGACGATTTCCGCTTCCATCCAGTCCCGCAGCGTCGAAAGTCGGGCTGCTTCGGCGGCCAACGTGCCTAAGACAACACGCGCTGCCGCACCGAAGCCGGCAATGCCGACAAGGTTCTCGGTGCCCGCGCGCTGACGCATTTCCTGCCCGCCACCCCGGATCAGCGGTTCGAATGTCACCGTCTCGCTCGCCCGGATGATAGCACCTACGCCCTGCGGCCCGCCGATCTTGTGGCCTGAGACAAAGATCGCATCGGCGCCGAGGCGGCCAATATCGAGATCGATCTTGCCGAGCGCCTGAACCGCATCGATGACCAGGCTGGCGCCACGCGCCCTGCAGATCGCCGCGACGCCGGCCAGCGGCTGGATCACGCCGGTCTCGTTATTGGCTGCCATCACCGACACGAGATGCGGCGCGGGTGTCCCCTCCAGCAGCGCCTCCAGCGCGCCGAGATCGATCTGTCCTGTGGCATCGACCGGGCAGATATGGATGGCGCCGTCGGCAAATCGTCCGCCCGCGAGCACGCAGGAATGCTCGATGGCCGAGACAATGAGCGTCCGGATCGGTTCGCGGCCTGCGTTCCGCCCCCGGAAGCCGGGCGACAGCAGGGTCGCCGCCGCCTCGCTCCCGCCGGAGGTGAACGTGATGGTCTTCGCCTCAGCGCCGGTCAACCGCGCGAGCTGCTCCCGCGCCGTCTCGATGATCGCGCGCGCACCGCGGCCATTGCGATGCACCGCCGACGCATTGCCATCGACGCCCAGCGCCACCAGCACGGCATCCCGTGCTTCGGGCCTCAGCGGCGAGGTGGCGTTGTGGTCGAGATAGACGCGGGACATCGGAGGGAAAAGCCCTGTCTGATTTTGCTTGGCATTCCGTCGCGGGATCGTGCTATAGGCGCGTCCCTTGACATCGAGGCCCGACACACCCGACAATCGGGGACCCGGGATCGATTTAGAATAATTCTAAAAACTAAGGGTTGCCGTCCTGACTGTCAAGGACGGGTACCCGCCGCGGGCCAGATGGACATCAGGGTTTCTGACATCATCTCGACGCTCGCGGTCAGATCGGTTGCGAGGGATTTCCCATGCCTGAGGTGATTTTCAACGGTCCGGCCGGCCGGATCGAAGGGCGCTATCATCCCGCCAAAGTCCGCAATGCGCCAATCGGCATCATCCTGCATCCGCACCCGCAGTTCGGCGGCACGATGAACAACCAGATCGTCTACAATCTCTACTATCAGTTCGTGAACCGCGGCTTCTCGGTCCTGCGCTTCAATTTCCGCGGCGTCGGCCGCAGCCAGGGCAATTTCGACCATGGCGTCGGCGAATTGTCGGATGCCGCGTCCGCCCTCGACTATGCCCAGGCGATCAACCCTGAGGCCCGCACCTGCTGGATCGCCGGTTTCTCGTTTGGCGCCTGGATCGGCATGCAGCTTCTGATGCGACGTCCCGAGGTCGAGGGCTTCATCTCGATCGCCCCGCCCGCCAATCTCTACGACTTCTCGTTCCTCGCCCCCTGCCCGTCCTCGGGCCTCATCGTCCATGGCGACAAGGACGCGGTCGTGCCGCTGACCGCCGTCCAGGGTCTGGTCGAGAAGCTGAAGACCCAGAAGGGCATCATTATCGAGCAGCAGGTGGTGTCGGGCGCCAACCACTTCTTCGAGAATACCGTCGATCCGCTGATGGAAGTGGTCGGCACCTATCTCGACAAGCGCCTCGGCAAGGTCGAAGCGGCGGAGTGATCCGCCGCCGTCGCGGCTTTCACCGACGGCCCGGCGGCTCGCCTGCCTGACATATCCCCTGCCCATATCGGTCGCCCGCAAGTGCGGCCTTGCGAGCATCCCCGACTCCGTCTAATCCCCGGGGCTTATGACATCCGCCCCATCGAACTTCGTGCTGAACCGCAGGCACTTGCTCGGGATCGAGGGGCTTTCCCCGTCCGAGATCACCGGCCTCCTCGATCTTGCCGAGGAATTCGTCACCCTCAACCGACAGGTCGAGAAGAAGCGCACATCGCTGCGCGGCCGAACCCAGATCAACCTGTTCTTCGAGGCGTCCACCCGGACACAGTCCTCGTTCGAGCTCGCTGGCAAGCGCCTCGGCGCCGACGTGATGAACATGTCGGTCGCCCAATCGTCGATCAAGAAGGGCGAGACCCTGATCGACACGGCGCTGACGCTGAACGCCATGCACCCCGACATCCTGATCATGCGCCATGCCGCGTCCGGCGCAGTCGAGCTGTTGGCCAAGAAGGTCGACTGCTCGGTGGTCAATGCCGGCGACGGCACCCATGAGCACCCGACACAGGCGCTGCTCGATGCCCTCACCATCCGCCGCAACAAGGGCCGCATCGAGCGCCTGACGGTGGCAATCTGCGGCGACATCCTCCATTCGCGCGTCGCCCGTTCCAACATCATCCTCTTGAACGCCATGCAGGCCCGCGTGCGCGCCGTTGGCCCATCCACGCTTCTACCGGCGGAAGCCGAGCGGCTCGGCGTCGAGGTTCATCGCGACATGAAGACCGGGCTGAAGGACGCGGACATCGTCATGATGCTGCGCCTGCAGCGCGAGCGAATGAACGGCTCCTTCGTGCCCTCCGTGCAGGAATATTTCCACTTCTTCGGCCTCGACGACGTGAAGCTCCGCTATGCCAAGCCGGACGCGCTCGTCATGCATCCCGGCCCGATGAACCGCGGCGTCGAGATCTCCACCTCGGTTGCCGATGGCGCCCAGTCGCTGATCCGCGAACAGGTGGAGATGGGCGTGGCCGTCCGCATGGCCGTGCTCGAGGCGCTCGCGCGCAACCTGCCGAACGCCTGATGCCGAGGGGCTGCCGATCATGCCGATAACCGACCCGCGCCCGCTGCTCCTCGCCAATGCCCGCCTCATCGATCCCGAGACCGGCACCGACCGGATGGGCGGCATCCTCATTGAAGACGGTGTGATCCGCGACAGCGGTTCGGCACTTGTTGCCTCCGCCGTCCCGGAGGGGACCGAAATCGTCGATTGCGAGGGCCGCGTTGTGGCCCCGGGCCTCGTCGACATCCGCTGCTTCGTCGGCGAGCCCGGTTTCGAATACCGCGAGACGCTGGCCTCCGCCTCCCGGGCGGCAGCGGCTGGTGGCGTCACCACCATTGTCAGCCAGCCGTCCACCCAGCCGGTGATGGACGATCCGGCGATCGTCGACTTCCTGCTGCGGCGCGCCCGTGACACCGGCGTGGTCCACATCCATCCCATGGCCGCGATCACCAAGAAGCTCGCCGGCCGCGAGATGACGGAGTTCGGTCTTCTGAAAGAGGCCGGCGCTGTGGCCTTCACCGATGGCGCCCGCTCGATCACCGACGCGCTCGTCATGCGCCGGGCCATGACCTATGCCCGCGATTTCGACGCCCTGATCGTCCACCACACCGAGGATCCGGACCTGATCGGCGAAGGCGTGATGAACGAGGGCGAATTTGCCTCGCGCCTGGGCCTTGGCGGCATCCCGGTGGAAGCCGAGACCATCATGCTGGAGCGCGACATGCGGCTGGTGAAGCTCACCGGCTGCCGCTACCACGCGGCGTCCATCACTTGCCGCGACTCCCTCGCCATCATCGCGCGCGCCAAGAACGAGGGCCTGCCGGTGACCGCGGCGGTCACGATCAACCACCTCACCCTCAACGAGAACGACATCGGCAGCTACCGCACCTTCTGCAAGCTGACCCCGCCGCTGCGCACCGAAGACGACCGGCTGGCACTCGCCGACGCGGTTGCCGACGGCACGATCGATATTGTTGTCTCCGACCACAATCCGCAGGACGTCGAGACCAAGCGCCTGCCCTTCGCCGAGGCGGCGCCCGGCGCCGTCGGTGTTGAAACCATGCTGCCCGCCTCGCTGCGCCTGGTCCATGGCGGCAATGTCCCGCTCGGCGCCCTGCTCAAGGCCATGTCGACCACGCCTGCCCGGCTCCTCGGGCTGCCTGGTGGCTCGCTCGCCCGCGGAGCACCGGCCGACCTCATCGTGCTCGATCTCGACGAGCCCTGGGTGCTCGACCGCGACAGCCTGAAGTCCAAGTGCAAGAATTCGCCCTTCGACGAAGCCCGCCTGACCGGACGGGTGATCCGAACCCTCGTTGCAGGACGCACCGTCCACGGATAGCCTGCAGGCACTTTCGCAGGTGCCATTCATGTTCGATATCACTCTCGTTGCCGCCCTCGCCTTCGGCTATCTGCTCGGCTCCATTCCATTCGGACTGCTGCTGACGCGAGCCGCCGGGCTTGGCGACATCCGCGCCATCGGCTCCGGCAATATCGGCGCGACCAATGTGCTGCGCACCGGCAACAAGAAGCTCGCCGCCGCAACCCTCCTGCTTGACGGGCTCAAGGGTACGGCCGCGGTGCTGATCGCCCAGCGCTGGGGGATGGATTTCGGCCTGGTGGCGGGCCTCGGCGCCTTCCTGGGGCACGTCTTCCCGGTCTGGCTGCGGTTCCAGGGCGGCAAGGGCGTCGCCACCTTCATCGGCATCTTGCTCGCGGTCTACTGGCCGGCTTTCCTGGCCTTCGCCCTGATCTGGGTCGTCATGGCCTACGCATTCCGCTTCTCATCGCTGGCGGCGCTCAGCGCCAGCCTGTCCATGCCGGCCCTCTTCTTCGCGACGGGCCAGCGCGGCCTGGCCCTCTCGGCGGTCGTCGCCATGGTGTTCCTGCTCTTTGCAAAGCACCACCAGAACATTGCCAAGCTGATCGCCGGCACCGAGAGCCGGATCGGCGAGAAAAGCGCTCCGCCCCCTCCATGAGCCAACCGCCCCGGGACCTCTTCGCACAGGCATCGGGGGCCATCCGCCTGACGGACAGCCAGCGCCTCGACTGGCTGAGATTGGCGCGTTCGGAAAATGTCGGTCCTCGGACCTTCCGCGACCTGCTGAACTTCTACGGCGGCGCGGCTTCGGCGCTCGAAGCGCTGCCGCAGCTCGCCGCGCGCGGTGGCAAAGCCAATATCCGTGTCGCCAGCCGCGCCGATGCCGAGCGCGAGATGGCCCTGGCCATGCGAGCCGGCGTCAAGCTCGTGGCCCTTGGCGAGCCTGATTATCCCGATCTTCTCCGGCGGATTGCCTCGCCACCGCCAATCATCGGGATCAAGGGGGATCTGTCGGTGCTCAACCGCCCGATGATCGGCATTGTCGGGTCGCGCAACGCCTCCATCCCCGGCCTCAAGATGGCAGCCCTGCTGGCGCGGGGGCTGGGCGACCTTGGCTACATCACCGTGTCGGGGCTGGCGCGCGGCATCGATGCGGCGGCCCATCAGGCATCGCTTTCAACCGGCACCATTGCTGTGCTGGCCGGCGGCCAGGACCGGATCTACCCGGCCGAGAACGAACCGCTGCTCGCCCGCATCCTCGAAACCGGCATTGCGATCAGCGAAATGCCCATGGGTCACGACCCCCGTGCCAAGGACTTTCCCCGTCGCAACCGGCTGATCGCGGGCCTCGGTCTCGGCGTCGTGGTGGTGGAGGCCGCTGACAAGTCGGGCTCGCTGATCACCGCCCGGATGGCGCTCGACGAGAACCGCGAGGTGTTCGCCGTGCCCGGATCACCGCTCGATCCGCGCGCAGCCGGCACCAACCGCCTGATCAAGGCCGGCGCCACACTGGTGACAGAGGCCACGGATGTGGTGGAGGTGCTGCAGCCGCTGCTTGAACGAGCGCCGGATACCGGCGGCGCCAGCGAGGAGGACCGCGAGGCAATCGACCTCGACGGCCCAGGCGAGGATGCCCGCTCGCGGATCGTCTCGCTGCTCGGCCCCGTGCCGGCCGAACTTGACGATATCGTGCGCTCAAGTGGGCTGACAGTTGCGACAGTCCGCGTGGTGCTGCTCGAACTCGACCTTGCCGGACGGCTCATCCGCGATCCGGCCGGCAGGGTGTCGCTGGCCTGACCTAGTCAGCGCCCGGGCCGATCGATGACCTGCGCTTCAGCTTCGAGCCGCACCATGTCGGCCAGATAGGCCAATGTCTTCATGTCGGCGATCTCGGCCAGAGTCACCATTTCCGCCGCCATGGTCGCAATGAACGCGGCGATTTCGCTGGCATCGACGTCGCCCTGCCCCCTCAGGCCGGCCACGGCTTGTTGACGGGCGCGAAGGCTGACCCGCCGGCCGCCTCTGGACAAGGACATGGATACACCCTATGGTTGCATCACAAATCAACAACACTTCATGGACGGTAACGGCAACCTGAAGAATATGTCAACACGTGATACACGCCATACGCGCAATTCTGGTCCGTGCAACAGGCTCGATTTGACTTGGCCTCGCCTTGTCCCCATGTTCCGGCCCGATTTGCGGCACCGCATCATCCGGCGCCGGAGGGTTTGAAGGGCAAAAACGCGTGGGCGTGAACGTGGTCATCGTCGAATCGCCCGCCAAGGCGAAGACGATCAACAAATATCTCGGCCCCGACTACGAGGTGCTGGCATCATTCGGTCACGTGCGTGACCTGCCCGCCAAGGACGGCTCGGTCGATCCGAACGCCGACTTCGCCATGATCTGGGAGGCCGACGGCCGCGGCGCCAAGCGCATTTCCGACATTGCCAAGGCTGTGAAGGGCGCCGACAAGCTCATTCTCGCAACCGACCCTGATCGCGAGGGTGAAGCCATCTCCTGGCATCTCCTAGAGGCGCTGCGTGAGAAGCGCGTGCTGAAGGACATGCCGGTCGAGCGCGTGACCTTCAACGCCATCACCAAGCAGGCTGTGCTGGAGGCAATGGCCAATCCGCGCGCCATCGACGTGGCACTGGTCGATGCCTATCTGGCGCGCCGCGCCCTCGACTATCTCGTCGGCTTCACCCTGTCGCCTGTGCTGTGGCGCAAGCTGCCGGGCGCCCGCTCGGCGGGCCGTGTCCAGTCGGTGGCGCTGAGACTCGTCTGCGAGCGCGAATCCGAGATCGAGCGCTTCGTGAAGCGGGAATACTGGTCGCTGGTCGCGACCCTTGCCACCCCGCGCGCCGAGACGTTCGAGGCAAGGCTCGTCGGCGCCGACGGCAAGAAGATCCAGCGCCTGGATGTTGGCACGGAGACGGAAGCCCGCGATTTCGAAAAGGCGCTGCAGGAAGCCCATTTCGCGGTGGCCAATGTCGAGGCGAAGCCCGCCCGCCGCCACCCCTATCCGCCCTTCACCACCTCCACGCTTCAGCAGGAGGCAAGCCGCAAGCTCGGCTTCGCGCCGAACCGCACCATGCAGGTGGCCCAGCGGCTCTATGAGGGCACCGATATCGGCGGCGAGACCGTCGGTCTCATCACCTATATGCGTACCGACGGCGTCGACATGGCGCCCGAGGCGGTCAGCGCCGTGCGCGACATGATCGGCAAGGATTTCGGCCCCCGCTACGTGCCGGGCAGCCCGCGGAAATATCAGACCAAGCAGAAGAACGCGCAGGAAGCCCACGAGGCGATCCGCCCGACCGATGCCCGGCGTCATCCGCGCGATGTCGCCCGCTATCTCGAGCCTGAACAGGCCAAGCTCTACGAACTGATCTGGAAGCGCACCGTCGCGTCTCAGATGGAGAGCGCGGAACTCGAGCGCACCACCGTCGATGTGGTGGCGACCGTCGGCGGCCTCGGTGCCTCGCTCGGCCGCAAGCTTGAGCTACGCGCCACCGGCCAGGTGGTGAAGTTCGACGGGTTCCTGACACTTTATACCGAGGACCGCGACGACGAGAGCGAGGATGAGGATTCCAAGCGCCTCCCCGCCGTCACTGTCGGCGAGAAGCTCGACCGGCGCACGATCGCCACCAGCCAGCATTTCACCGAGCCGCCGCCACGCTATTCCGAGGCGAGCCTCGTCAAGCGCATGGAAGAGCTCGGCATTGGCCGGCCCTCCACCTATGCCTCGACGCTGCAGACCCTGCGCGACCGCGAATATGTCACCATCGACAAGAAGAAGCTGGTGCCCGAGGACAAGGGCCGCCTCGTCATCGCCTTCCTCGAGAACTTCTTCGACCGCTATGTGGAATACGGCTTCACCGCCGCGCTTGAGGAAAAGCTCGATCTCGTGTCGAACAGCGAGCTCGACTGGAAGGCGCTGCTCCGCGACTTCTGGAAGGATTTCTCCGCTGCCATCGACCAGACCAAGGAACTGCGCGTTTCCGACGTGCTGTCCGCGCTGAACGAGAGCCTTGGGCCGCACATCTTCCCCGACCGCGGCGACGGCTCCAATCCGCGCGTCTGCCCGACCTGTGGCACCGGCATGCTGTCGCTGAAGCTTGGCAAGTTCGGCGCGTTCATTGGCTGCTCGAACTATCCGGAATGCCGGTTCACCCGCCAGCTGGCCGCGCCCTCCGCCGACGCCGTTGATGGTCCGGCCGGCGCTTCGGCCGACGGCACCCGCAAGCTTGGCGCCGACCCGGTTTCCGGGCTTGAGGTCACCGTTCGTGATGGCCGCTTCGGCCCCTATGTGCAGCTGGGCGAAGGCGAAAAGCCCAAGCGCTCGTCGCTGCCCAAAGGCATGACGCCTGGCGGCATCGACCTTGAGCGCGCGCTCGCCCTGCTCGAACTGCCGAAACAGGTCGCGACACATCCCGAAAGCGGCAATCCGATCCAGGTCGGAATCGGCCGGTACGGCCCCTATGTCCAGCACGAGAAGACCTACGCCAATCTCGAAAAGGACGACGATATTCTGGCGATCGGCGCCAACCGCGCCATCGACCTGATCATCGCCAAGGAACAGGGTGGCGGACGCGGGCGCTTCGGCCGTGCGGCGGCAGCCCCGGGCCGCGCGATCGGCGATCACCCCTCGCTCGGCGGCCCGATCACGGTGATGGCCGGCAAATACGGCCCCTATGTCAAGCACGGGTCCGTCAATGCCACGCTGCCGAAGGGCAAGAACCCCGACGAACTGACCATGGACGAGGCGGTGGCGCTGATTGCCGCCAGGGCCGAAGCCGTCGGCACCTCGGGCAAGAAGCCCGCCAGGCGCCCGGCGGCCAAGGCTGACGGCGACAAGGCCTCGGCCAAGAAGACGGCCGCGAAGAAGGCGCCAGCCAAGAAGGCCGCTGCCAAAAAGCCTGCCGCCAAGAAGCCGGCGGCCAAGAAAGCCGCGGGCGGCGAGGGCTGAGGCCAACATCCGCGCCGGGGCAATCTTGCGCCCGGTGCCAGCGATCGCCACATAAGGCCAAGGATGGTAGCCTTTGGGCCGCCGTCAGGGCAATTCCGCACGAAATCGTGCCTGGCCGCCCCGAAACACAGCCCCGCTCCGCGCGAGACCCGGCCAATCAGCCGATCGCGACGGTGAAACTGGCGGCTTATTCCGGCGAAGCGCCTGCGGCCAGCCGAGCCAATGCCCGGCCCCCCTCAGCCTTTCGCCTATCCCCGAATTCCCCGAGAGAAATGAACTCCAGAATCCTGCTACAAGGCAGCAAGTCCAACCGGAAGCTGCCATTGCCCCGCAAGCCGAAGACTGCCGTCGCGCCGATCATGCCGAGCCGCGAGGAGATCCTCGCCTTCATCGCCACCCAGAGCGGCACGGTGGGCAAGCGCGAGATCGCCCGCCATTTCGGCCTGCATGGGTCCGACAAGATCGAGTTGAAAGCGCTTCTGCGCGAGATCGTCGATGACGGTCTCGTCACCAAGGGCCGCGGCAAGCTGCACAAGCCCGGCGCCCTGCCGAATGTCGTCGTTGTCGACATCGTCAAGCGCGACGAGGACGGCGACTTGATCGCCACCCCCGCCGAATGGGACGAGGACGAGCACGGCCCTGCCCCTGATATCGTGGTGGCACTCGCCGCCAAACCGCGTCCAGGCGATCCCGTGCCGGGTCTTGGCGACCGCGTGCTGGTGCGCATCGCCGATGGCGGCTCACCAAGTGGCGACCCGCGCCCCACCGCCCGCGCGATGAAGATCCTCGACCGTGGCCATTCGCGCACCATGGGCGTGTTTCGCTCGGTGCCCGGCCATGGCGGCCGGCTGATCCCGATCGACAAGAAGAATATCGGCCGGGAACTGATGATCCCCGATGAGGCGGTCGGCGAGGCGAAGGACGGCGATCTCGTCACTGTCGATATCGTGCGCACGGCCCGCTTCGGCCCGCCGGTCGCGCGGGTTCGCGAGCGGCTCGGCAATCTCAACAGCGAGCGGGCGATCTCCCAGATCGCCATCGAGGTTCACGGGATCCCGCACGTCTTCCGGGCCGACACGCTGGCCGAGGCCGAGAAGGCGAAGCCCGCGACGCTTGCCGGCCGGGACGACTGGCGCACCCTCCCCCTCGTCACCATCGATCCCGCCGATGCCAAGGACCACGACGACGCGGTCCATGCCGAGCCCGATCCCAACCCTGAGAATGCCGGCGGCTTCATCCTCACCATCGCGATTGCCGATGTCGCGGCCTATGTCCGCCCGAACTCGGCGCTGGACCGCGAGGCGGTGATCCGCGGCAATTCGGTCTATTTCCCCGACCGCGTCGTGCCGATGCTACCCGAGCGCATTTCCAACGACCTCTGCTCGCTCAAACCAAAGGTCGACCGGCCCGCCATGGCCTGCCGTGTGGTGATCCGCGCCGATGGCCGTCGCAAGAGCCATTCGTTCCACCGCATCATGATGCGCTCGGCCGCTAGGCTCGCTTATGCGCAGGCGCAGGCAGCCATCGACGGCCATCCCGACGAGGTGACCGAACCGATCCTGGAGCCGGTCCTGAAGCCGCTCTACGAGGCCTATGCAGCGCTGAAGCGCGCCCGGGACGACCGCGAACCGCTCGATCTCGACCTGCCGGAGCGCAAGATCATCCTGAAGGGCGACGGTACCGTCGATCGGGTCATCGTGCCGGAGCGGCTCGACGCCCACCGGCTGATCGAGGAAATGATGATCCTCGCCAATGTCTGCGCCGCGGAAACGCTGGAAAAGCAGCGCACGCCCTGCGTCTACCGCATCCACGATGCACCGAGCATGGAGAAGCTCCTGTCGCTCAAGGAGTTCCTCCAGACGATGGACATCTCGCTGCCCAAAGCCGCCCTGCTCCGGCCCTCGAACTTCAACGCCATCCTGGAACACGCCAAGCGCACCGACTCCACCGAGCTGATCAATCAGGTCGTGCTGCGCTCGCAGGCACAGGCGGAATACTCGCCCGAGAATATCGGCCATTTCGGCCTCAATCTCCGCCGCTACGCCCATTTCACCTCGCCGATCCGCCGCTATGCCGATCTTCTCGTGCACAGGGCCCTGATCAAGGCGCTGGGCTTCGGCTCGGATGGCTTGACCGAGGTTCAGGCCGGTGCGCTTGCCGAGATCTCGGCCGAAATCTCGGCCGCCGAGCGCCGCGCCATGGTGGCCGAGCGCGAAACCGTCGACCGGCTGATCGCCGCCCATCTGGCCGACCAGGTCGGCACGATCTTCGGCGCGCGCGTCTCCGGCATGACCAAGTCGGGCCTGTTCGTGAAGCTCGACGATACCGGCGCCGACGGCTTCGTTCCGGCGGCATCGATTGGCGGCGACTATTTCCGCTACGAGGAGAGCCAGCGCGCTCTGATCGGCAACCGGACCGGCGAGACCTATCGACTCGGCGATACGGTCTCGGTGAAGCTGGTTGAGGCGGCCCCCGTCGCGGGAGCCCTGCGTTTCGAATTGATGAGCGATGGCCGCGCCGGCCTTGCGTCACCCGGTGGTCGGGGGCACAAACGCCCCCAGAAGCGCAATGACGGTTTCACCGACGGACGGCGCGCGCGTCCCGGTGATCGCCCGGCCAAGCCGCCGTGGAAGAAGAACAAGAAGGGTCGCTGATGAGTGTCCAGGTTCTGAAAGGGGAGCCGATCGTCATCGAGGAGCCGCCCGCCCGGTCCGCCTGGCAGGCGCTCGGCCGGGGCCTGCGCTGCCGCTGCCCCAATTGCGGCGAGGGCCGCATCTTCAAATCCTACCTGAAGGTGGCGCCCGCCTGCACCGCCTGCGGCGAAGCCTTTCATCACCATCGCGCCGACGACGCACCGCCCTATCTGACCATCCTGATCGTCGGACACGTCATCGTGCCGCTGCTCATGTGGGTCGAGCTTCACCATGAGCCGGCGCTCTGGATCCATTTCATCCTGTGGCTGCCGCTCACGCTGATCCTGTGTCTCGCTCTGTTGCCGCCTCTCAAGGGCGCGGTTATCGGCTGGCAATGGGCGCTGCGCATGCACGGCTTCGACGAGAACAGCCCCGAGGCAAAAGAGGCTCCGCCAAGACAATGAGCGATTTGGGTACAAAGCTCGCCGAGCGCATGACCAAGACCGAGCGCGAGACCAAATGGGCGAACGTCCGCCCGGTCGACGCCGCAACCCTGATCCTCATCGATCGCTCCGGCCCGCAGCCAAAGGTGCTGATGGGCAAGCGGCGGCACGATCTGAAGTTCATGCCGGGCAAATTCGTCTTTCCCGGCGGCCGCCGCGATCCCGACGACCGCACCATGCCGGTCTATGGCACGCTCGACGAGCGTGCGGAGCAGCGGCTGATGGCCCGCGTCCAGCGCCCCTCGCAGTCGCGCGCCCGCTCGCTGGCCTTGACGGCGATCCGCGAGACCTACGAGGAAACCGGCATCCTGCTCGGCACCAAGGAGGCTGGTGGGCCACCCTCCGTGCCGAAGGGCTGGGAAGCCTTCGCCGAGCACGGCGTCTTCCCCAATCTAGAGAGCCTGCAATTCGTCGCGCGCGCGATCACGCCGCCGCGCCGACCGAAGCGCTTCGACACCCGCTTCTTCGCCTGCGATGCCGACCATATCGCTCACCAGGTCGAGGGAATCGTTGGCGCCCATGCCGAGCTGGTCGAGCTCAAATGGCTGACCCTTGAGGACGCGATCAAGGAGGACCTGCCGACCATCACCACCGTGGTGCTGGAAGAGCTCGGCGACCGTATCGCCAAGGGCTTCTCGCCCTTCCTGCCGGTGCCGTTCTATTTCATGGTCCGCAAGGTGTTCCACCGCGCGGAATTGTGATTCTTACCGATCGTTCACTTGATCCCCCGCAACGGCTCGGCGAGTGTCCTCGCGTAAACCAGCGGGGCGCCCGGCGGCGCGGGGGACGAGACTGCCATGCTGAAATTCTGGCTGCTGCGCCTGCACCGCTGGACCACTCTGGTGTTCGCTCTGCCCTTGGCGGTGCTCATCATCACCGGACTGATCCTCTCCTTCGAGCCGGTCGTCCAGGTGGCAGCGGTCAAGCCGGGATCAATGACGCTCGCGTCGATCGAGGCACTGCTCGCCCGCCATGATCCCGAGGGCAAGGCCCGCTCGATCAGCCTGAGATCTTACGAGAATCGCCTGTCGCTCGGCGGCGTCCGCCCCGACGACGATATCGACGTCGATATCCGCACCGGCGCGGAGCTGCTCGAAGACGGACAGGTCTCGAACCTGTTCTACTATTCCCGCATCATCCACGAGCATCTGATCACTGATTTCGGTGGGCTCGTCGTGCATCTTTCCACCATGGCCATGCTGCTGCTGATCGCGCTCGGCATTGCCATGGGGTGGCCCCGCATCCAGAACACGGTGTCGGGTTGGCACAAGGCAATGGCCTGGGGGCTGTTGCCGCTTCTGATCCTCTCTCCGCTCACCGGCCTGTTTCTCGCCTGGGGCGTGACCTTTTCCGGCCCGCCGGCGGCCAGAACCCAGCCCATACCGATTCTCGAGGCCGTGCGCCTTGTGGGCGCCAGCCACGATCTGTCCGGTCTGGTCTGGCTGCGCAATCGCGGCGGCCGCCAGATCGCCCGCATGGTGGTCGATGGCAGCTTTCAGACCTTCGTCGTGACGCCGAATGGACTTCAGCCGGCCGGCACCAATTGGCCGCGCCTGCTCCATGAAGGCAATTTCGCTGGGATATGGTCGGGCCTGATGAACGTTGTGATCTCGATCGCCTTCATCGGACTGATGGTCACCGGCCTGATCATCTGGGCGCGCCGCACCTTCCGCAAGCGCCCCGAGCGGGCCCGCAACCGGATCAGGGCCACCGTGCCAGGCTGACCTGCGGTCCACCAAGCGGCCTTGTCATCGGCGCGACGTGCGGCCATGACAGGCCGCTGATCATGACCGAAGCGCTCTCACCCACCCTCACCCGCCAGACCCTCGTCTCGCTCGCCGCCGCGATCTCCTGCATCGTGGCGGTCGGCATCGGGCTGTCGCTGTCGATCCCCTTGCTGTCCTTCGCGCTCGACGCAAAGGGGGCCTCGCGCACCCTCATCGGCCTGAACACCGCCATGGGCGGCGTTGCCAGCATCCTGCTCGCCCCCTTCATCACCGGCTGGGCTCGCCGGTTCGGTGTGCGCACCATCCTGGTAACGGCGGCGCTTCTCGGCATTGTGAGCCTGCTCGCCTTCTATGTCGTCGAGCCGATCTGGGCCTGGTTCCCGCTGCGCTTCATCTTTTCGGTCGCGCTCACCGTCCTGTTCGTCCTGTCAGAATACTGGATCAATGCCGCGGCGCCCGAAGCCAGGCGCGGCCTGGTGCTCGGCATCTACGCAACCGCGCTCTCGCTGGGCTTCGCCGCCGGGCCCTATATCCTCGTCCTCTTGGGAACAGCCGGCTTCGCGCCCTATCTCGCAGGCGCCGCGCTCTTTGCGTTGGCGACCCTGCCGGTTCTGATCGGCGGCGCCAGCGCCCCGGCCATCGTCGACCAACCGTCGCGCGGCTTTGCGAGCATCCTGTGGGCCGCGCCTTCGGCAACCCTCGCAGCGCTCGTCTTCGGCGCCTCGGAGACCGGCGCCTTTGCCCTCCTGCCGCTCTATGGCACCGCGATCGGCCTCGATGTCGCCGGTGCGGCCATGCTGGTCTCGCTGATGTCGCTCGGCAATCTCGCCTTCCAGATCCCGATGGGCCTGATCGCCGACCGCATCGACCGGCGCATCGTCCTGATCGCCTGCGGCATCGTGGGAACAATCGGCATGGGGATCGCAGCGCTCGTGCCGCTCAGCGTCGAGTGGCTGCGCGTTCTCCTGTTCATCTGGGGCGGCATCGTCGCCGGCATGTACACGGTCGGCCTCGCCCATCTCGGCCACCGGTTCCGGGGCGCCGACCTCGCCCAGGCCAATGCCGCCTTCGTGGTGATGTATTCGGCCGGCCTGATGATCGGCCCGCCGTTGGCCGGCTTCGGCATGGACCTCTGGCCGCCCAACGGCCTGCCGGCAACGCTCTGTCTGCTCTTCGTGATCTATCTCGCGGTGGTCGTACAGCGCTACATCCGCAGCCGGAATGCCACCTGACTGATCCGTTTCCCGTGCCGTCGGGTAGAAGGGGCATGAAGCCACCGTTCCCCCGGCCCCATCGGCAACGCACCTGCTCGCGGCAGGCGCTCGGATGAACCCGCTGGCAAAGGGCCTGGCGGCGTTCCGCACCTATGTCGCGTCTCCCGATCCGCAGGCGGCGCTCAGCAACACGATCGCCATGATCGTGCTGTCGAACCAGCCCTTCTATCCGCTCTATCTGAGCTTCGTTCTGGGATGGCAGGCCCTCCCGGCGCTCATGACCTGGATCACCGTGCCACTCTTTGCGGCAGTCCCGTGGGTCGCCCGGCGCGACCAGATCGCCGCCGCCACGCTCTTGATCACGGCGGGGATTGCCAACACCACCATCTGCGCGCTGGCCTTCGGCACAGGCACATTGGTTGAACTGTTCCACATCCCCTGCGCAGTGCTGGCTCTGATCCTGCTCGGGCCGCGACGGCGCCTTGGCGGGATGGCGGCGCTGGCCGGCACCGCGCTTCTCGCCGGGCTGCTCACCCGCATGGTGCCCCTCGGTGGTCTCGCGGGCATCTCGATCGATCAGATCGCCTCGCTCGCCCGCATCAACATGCTGAGCGCGACTGGGCTGACACTGGCCATCCTCTGGCTGGCGCGCGGACTCCGCCGCGCGGCCTAAGGCCTCATTCCACCGTCACGCTCTTCGCCAGATTGCGCGGCTGGTCGACATCTGTGCCCATCTCCACCGCCGTGTGATAGGCGATCAGCTGGATCGGAACCGAATAGACGATCGGCGCAATCGTGGCGGGAACGTCCGGCACCACGATGGTCGCAATCGTCTTCACCTCGGCATGTTCCGCGCCCTTGGCATCGGTCACCAGGATGATCTGGCCGCCACGCGCCGCCACTTCCTGCATGTTCGAGACGGTCTTCTCGTAGATATGGTCGAACGGCGCGATGACGATGACCGGCATCTCCTCGTCGATCAGCGCGATGGGGCCGTGCTTCAGCTCGCCTGCCGCATAGCCCTCGGCATGGATGTAGGAGAGCTCCTTGAGCTTCAGGGCGCCTTCCATGGCGATGGGATAGGATGTGCCGCGTCCCAGATAGAGCACGTCCCTGACCTTCGACAGGCTCTTGGCGAGCTGGGCGATCGCGGGCTCGAGCTTCAGCGCCTCGTTCATGAAGCGGGGCGCCTCCATCATGGCGCGCACCAGCCGGTCCTCGTCGACATCATTGATGAAGCCGCGCGCCTTGCCGGCAGCGATCGCGATCGAGGCAAGCACGGTCAACTGGCAGGTGAAGGCCTTGGTCGAGGCAACGCCGATCTCGGGACCGGCGAGAGTCGGCATGACGATGTGGCTCTCCCGCGCGATGGTCGAGGTCGGCACATTGACCACCGCCATCACATGCTGGCCGTTCTCCTTGGCGTAGCGGAGCGACGCCAGCGTGTCGGCGGTCTCGCCCGACTGGGAGACCACGATCATCAGCCCGCCCGGCACCATCGGCGTCTCGCGGTAGCGGAATTCCGAGGCGATATCGATATCGACCTGGATGCGGGCGAAGCGCTCGAACCAGTATTTGGCGGTGAGGCCCGCGAGATAGGCAGTGCCACAGGCGGCGATCGAGATGCGCGGCAGCTTCGCCCAGTCGAACGGCAGATCGGCCGGCAGGCGCACCTTGCCAGCCGACATGTCGAGATAATGGGCGGCCGTGCGCGCCACCACTTCCGGCTGCTCGTAGATTTCCTTGAGCATGAAGTGGCGGTGATTGCCCTTGTCGACCAGGAAGGCCGATGCGGACGACTGAATGATGGCGCGATGGACCTTCTCGCCGGCCTCATTGCGGATCTCGACCGACTTGCGGTCGAGGATCGCCCAGTCGCCCTCTTCCAGATAGGAGACCGACGAGGTGAACGGCGCGAGCGCGATGGCGTCGGAGCCCAGATACATCTCGCCATCGCCATAGCCGACGGCCAGCGGCGAGCCCTTGCGGGCGCCGATCAGGAGGTCCTCGTTGCCCTCGAAGACGAAGGCCAGCGCGAAGGCGCCGCGCAGCCGCGGCAGGGCTTTGCCGACCGCATCGACCGGGCTCAGGCCCTCGCTCATGCCCTGCGCCACCAGATGCGCCACCGTCTCGGAATCGGTCTGGGTGGAGAAGGTGCGGCCCTTGGCCTCGAGCTCGAGGCGCAGCTCGCGGAAGTTCTCGATGATGCCGTTATGGACGACTGCGACGCCACCCGAGGCGTGAGGATGGGCGTTCACCTCGGTCGGTGCGCCATGGGTCGCCCAGCGGGTATGGCCGATGCCGATCGTGCCGGAGAGCGGCTCGTGGACGAGCAGCGCCTCCAGGTTCTTCAGCTTGCCCTCGGCGCGCCGGCGCGTCAGCACGCCATGCTCCAGCGTCGCGATGCCGGCGGAATCATAGCCGCGATATTCAAGGCGCTTCAGGCTGTCGACCAGCTGGCCGGCAACGGGGTCCTTGCCGAGAATGCCGATGATTCCACACATGCCGTTGATGCTCCGTGCCGCCGAATCCCGCCTTTATGCAGGCTTCGGTCTGAATGGGCGTTTAACCGGCCGGGCCGGCGGGATCGAATGAATTGATGTGACCGAATGCGACATCGGACGCCGCGACAGGGTTCCGGGTCCGTTTGGCATTCCCACAGCACCCCTTTGAACCTTGCAGCAGAGGCATCAGACCGCAGGGCATACATATTGCAGGAGCGCCGACTCAACCGGGCGGCATGGAGCAGGATCAGTGCTCGCCGTGGACGGTGATGTGAAGGACAGACCATGGCGATCCTCCTCCGACACTTATCGATGATCCGAGCCGCTTTCGTGCTTGTCCTGCTGATGACCGGCAGTGCAAGCGCCTCCGGCCTCCTGAGGGTGGCCATGCATGCCGACCTCAGGGCCATCGATCCGATCTGGTCGACAGCCTATATCACCCGCAACCACGGCTACATGATCTACGACACGCTGTTCGCCATGGACGCCAATGGTGAAATCAAACCGCAGATGGTGGATCGCTACGAGGTTTCGCCCGACGGGCTCACCTATACCTTCACCTTGCGCGACGGATTGCTCTGGCACGATGGCCAGCCGGTCACAGCCGAGGACTGCATCGCTTCCATCAAGCGCTGGGGCTCGCGCGACACGCTGGGCCAGAAAGCCATGAGCTTCGTCGACGCGATGACGGCGACCGGCCCCTCAAGCTTCACAATCACACTGAAGGAAAAGACGGGATTGCTGATCTATGCGCTCGGCAAGCCCTCTTCCGCCGTGCCCTTCATGATGCCGAAGCGCGTCGCTGATACCCCGGCGACCACCCAGATCACCGAGTTCATCGGATCCGGTCCGTTCATGTTCCGCCGCGAGGAATGGAAGCCGGGAGATCGGTCGGTCTATGTCAAATTCGATCGCTACCGCCCTCGCGCAGAACCAGCCTCTGCACTCGCCGGCGGCAAGGTTGCCCATTTCGACCGCATCGAATGGGTGGTGATTGCCGATCACCAGCAAGCGGTCAACGCGCTGCTCGCGGGCGAAATCGATCTGATCGAGAACCCGTCGCACGACCTTCTGCCGCTTCTGTCATCGGATCGCACCATCAAGCTTTGGCCGTCGAACCCGATCGGCAACCAGTACTCGTTCCGGCCCAATCACCTGCACAAGCCGTTCGATAATCCCAAGATCCGTCAGGCGCTCTGGTACGTCTTCAATCAGGAGGATTTCCTGAAGGCGGTAATCGGCGATCCCGCCTATTACACAGCCTGCCATTCGATCTTCATCTGCCCGACGCGTTTCGCCAGCGATGCCGGCATGGACGGGCTCCTCACGAGCAATATCCAGCGGGCGCGTCAGTTGCTCCAGGAGGCCGGCTACGACGGCACGCCGATCACGCTGCTCCAGTCCACCGACGTGGCCCTTCTCGCCAACCTCGCCCCTGTCGCCAAGTCCCTGATGGAGAAGGCCGGCTTCGTCGTCGACTTGCAGGCAATGGATTGGTCGACCCTTGTCTCACGGCTCAGCCGCAAGGATCCACCCAGCGCTGGCGGATGGCACGGTTACTTCACCTCGTGGACGGCAGCAGACGTGCTTGATCCCGCCATGAGCGCCTGGCTCAATTCGCGCTGCGAACGGGCGCTTGTCGGCTGGCCCTGCGATCCCGAGATGGAGCGGCTACGCGACGCGTTTGCCAGCGAAACCGATCCCGACAGGCAAAAGGAATGGGCGGCGGCGGTGCAACGACGCGCGATCGAATGGACGCCGATGATCCCGCTTGGCCAGTGGCGGAGTGCCATGGCATCCCGCGCCAACATCACGGACGTCTTGAGAGCACCAGTCACTGTGCTGTGGAACATCAGGCGGCAATGAGCCTGAAGGGGACCGCGACCAAACGGCCCCTCACCCGCCCTTGGCCTTGCGCTCGGCGCGCTTCACCTTGTTCGCCCGGATCTTCTCCACACCGCGCCCGGCGAGCGCGGCCTGTTTCGGCCGGCCGAAGGCGAGCGCGCCGGACTCCACATCCTTGGTGATGGTGGAGCCAGCCGCGATCAGCACTTCGTCGCCGATGGTCAGCGGCGCGACCAGCGTCGAATTGGAGCCGACGAACACGTCGCGCCCAATGATGGTTGGGTGCTTGTCGGCGCCGTCGAAATTGCAAGTGATGGTGCCCGCGCCGATATTGGTGCCCTCGCCGATCGTCGCATCGCCCAGATAGGCCAGATGGTTGGCTTCGGCCCTGGCGGCCATCACTGTGCGGTTCACCTCGACGAAATTGCCGATATGGACCCCCTCGCCGATCCGGCTCTTCGGCCGGATGCGGGCGAACGGCCCAAGAATCGCGCCCGATGCGATATGGCAGCCGGCGAGATGCGAATAGGCGCGGATCGTGACATTGCCTTCGACCGTCACGCCCGGACCGAACATCACATGCGGCTCCAGCATCACGTCGCGGCCAAGCTGCGTATCGAAGCTCATGAACACGGTGTCGGGCGCGGTCATGGTGACGCCAGCCCGCATCGCCTTCTCGCGCAAACGGGCCTGGGCAATCGCCTCGACCTCCGAGAGCTGGACGCGATCGTTGACGCCGCGCACCTCTTCCTCCGGTGCCGTCACGATGGCGGTGGTCAGGCCGCTCGCGCGCGCCACAGCGACGATATCGGTCAGGTAATACTCGCCCTTGGCATTGGCATTGCCGATCCGTTTCAGGAGATCGAGCACGTGCCGGCCGGCGAGCGCCATCAGCCCGCCATTGCACAGCGTGATCGCGCGCTGGGCTTCCGTCGCGTCCTTCTCCTCGACAATGCCGGCAAGCACGCCGTTCTCGACCACCAGCCGGCCATAGCCGAAGGGATTGGCCGCCTCGAAACCGAGCGCCACCACATCGGCGCCTGCCGCAACCGCCGCGCGCAGTCTGGCAAAGGTCTCGGGACGCACCAGCGGCGTATCGCCAAAGGCGACGATCACATCGTCGTAGCCCTTCGCGAGTGCCTCTTCGGCTTGCAGGACGGCATGCGCCGTGCCGAGCCGTTCGCGTTGCACGTGGACACTCGCATCCGGCACCAGCCGGCGCGCTTCCGCAGCGACATCTTCGCGGTCGGGGCCGATCACCACGGCCGCAGCCGTGCCGCCGGCTTCTGCCACCGCACGCAGCACATGGCCGACCATGGAGAGCCCCGCCACCTCGTGCAGCACCTTCGGCCGGGCGGACTGCATGCGGGTGCCCTCGCCGGCGGCGAGCACGACGGAAAGGCAGGTGCGGTCGGTCATCGGGCTTGTCCGGTTCGAATCGATGGCAATCTTGCGATCAGCCGAGGCCCTTGGCGAGCCGGTCAAAGGCCATCAGCGTCTTCAGCAGGCCTTCGAGCTCCGCGAGCGGCACCATGTTCGGGCCGTCGGAGGGCGCCTTGTCCGGATCGGGATGGGTCTCGATGAACACGCCGGCGACGCCGACGGCCACGGCTGCCCGCGCCAGCACCGGCACGAACTCGCGCTGGCCGCCCGAGGTCGCGCCCTTGCCGCCCGGCTGCTGGACCGAATGGGTGGCATCGAAGATGACGGGAGCGCGGGTGGTTTCCGCCATGATCGGCAGCGCCCGCATGTCGGACACCAGCGTGTTGTAGCCGAACGAGACGCCGCGCTCGGTCACCATCACATTGGGATTGCCGGCTTCCGTCACCTTGGCGGCGACATTGGCCATGTCCCAGGGCGCCAGGAACTGGCCCTTCTTGACGTTGACGACGCGGCCCGTCTGCGCGGCGGCGACCAGAAGATCGGTCTGACGGCAGAGAAAGGCCGGAATCTGCAGGATGTCGACCACCTCGGCCGCGGCCGCGCAATGCTCGATCTCGTGCACATCGGTGATGACAGGCAGACCCAGCGTCTCCTTGATCTCGGCGAAGATCGGCAGCGCCGCGGACAGGCCGATGCCGCGCGACGACTTACCCGAGGTACGGTTCGCCTTGTCGAAGGACGACTTGTAGACGAGCCCGATTCCCAGCCGCGTCGTGATCTCCTTGAGGGCGCTGGCGACTTCCAGCGCATGGGCGCGGCTTTCCATCGCGCAGGGGCCGGCGATCAGGGCCAGTGGCAGGTGATTGCCAAAGCGGACGGAGCCGGCGGCGACGACGCGGCCGGACGGTTTCAATGCGGATGCCATGGGCCTCTCCCGTTGGGCCCTGCTTCTGGCAGAGCCAGGCCAAGGGAGCAACAGGAAGGGACAGGATCAGCTGGCGAGATCAGGTCAGTCGATGATCGCATGCGGCACGAAGCGCGAGAGATTGCCGGTGACCAGGCCCTTGTCCTCGCGGATGCCGATGCCGGCCGGCTCGGTATCGACGATCCAGGAGCCGATCACCGGCCGCATCCCGTCGAACACCGCATCGGGCGCCAGCGCCTGCAGCACGCGCGGCACCTGATCGTAGGGCCCCTCGGGAAAGGCGACCGTCACCCCTGCCCGCTTGATCTCCACATTGGCGCCCTCGCGCGAGAAGATGGGCTTCGCCACATGGTCGCGGGCAAGCGCTGAGGCCGCCGGATCGCCCTCGTGATAGGCCTCAAGCAGGTTCGGGTGGCCCGGCGCGATCTTCCACAGTTCCGGCAGGATCGCCTTGGTGGAGAGCAGCATCTTCCAGGCTGGCTCGATCCAGGTGGTGCGCGCCTGCGGGATCGCCGCGCCAAACGGCTCGTGGATCAGCCATTCCCAGGGATAGAGCTTGAAGATGCGCTGGATCGGTCGGTTCTCATCGTCGACGAACTGGTTCAGCCCGTCGCGGCCGATATCGGCAATGTCGATCAGTTTGACCTGATGTCCGGCCTCGCGCGCGCAATCGGCGAGATATTCAACGGTCTTGCGGTCTTCCAGCTCGGATGAGAACGCCGTCATATGGAAGGGCGTGCCAAAGCGCGGGAAAGCCTTGAACCGCGCGATCAGCTTGTCGTGCAGGGAATTGAACTGGTCGGCACTGCCGGGCAGCTTGCCAGTCGCGATCCGGTCCTCCAGCCAGAGCCACTGGAACACGGCGGCCTCATAGGCGGAGGTCGGCGTGTCGGCATTGAATTCGAGCAGCTTGGCCGGCCCGTTTCCGCCATAGACAAAGTCGAACCGGCCATAGAGCGACATGTCGCTCCTGTTCCACGACGTCTCTATGAAAGACCAGAAGGATTCGGGGATGGCGAGGCGCTTCAGATAGGCCTCGTCGCGCACCGCGCGGCCCGCCAGTTCGCCGCAGAGAGCGACCATCTCGGAGGTCGCCTCCTCGAGATCATCCTCGATCTCGCGCAGTGTGAACTGGTAGCAGACGCTTTCGTCCCAGTACTTCTGGCCATCCGGCATGGCATAGGAAAAGCCATATTCATCAGCAAGCTGGCGCCAGTTCGGGCGCTCGGCGATGGGGACACGGCGCATGTCAGGACGAGCTCGAATGGGACGAGAAGCTGGATGCCGTCGTGCCAAAACCACCCCGCGACACCGAGGACTGGCCTTGCGACGAGGCCGAATTGCTCGACCCGCCATAGCCGCCGAAATAGCCCCAGCTCGAGCCGCTGCGTGAAGAGGACGACGAGCAGCTCGAGCCGGTCCGAAACGGAGACCCGGCTAGCGTCATGTAGCGGCCGTCCGTCCCCTGGCGAACATGCTCATGGGTCCATGTGCCGCTACTCGAAGAGCGGGTGAGACCGAGCGCGCTGACGCCCGACGTGAACGCCGCACGGCAGGTCGGCCCCGGCATCAGCCGCTCGCACTGGTCGACCGATGTCACGATCTGGCCGACCGGCTGGCAATTGCGCTGGCCGAGGCCGAAGCCGTTGGTCGCGGCGAAAGTGCCGCAACCAACCAGCGCCATGGCACCAATGCCCATCGGCGAGAGCAGTACGGAACGTTTGCGCGCCGGACCTGGAGAACTGGAAGACACCGCCCGCCTCCTCAGGTTGTCATCGAGGCAGCGGCAAGCTGCCCGCCAGTGATCGAGACGGCGCCGAGCCAGATGCCGGCCGACAGTTCGCCGCGATCGATCCGTCCGCTGAGGTCGTTGATGACCAGTCGGGCGATGTAATAGATGCCGAGCTGGACGATCAGCGAGATGAGCGCCCACAACGCATTGTCGATGATCGATTCGGAATGTTCGACCGCACTGGCCAGTGGCAGGGAAAACCCGATCAGGCTGCCCGCGAGTGCGATGGACGCGGCGGTATTCCCCTGCCGGATGAGGTCGAACTCGTTGTGGTGCGTCATCGTGGTGTAGATGCCGGCAAAGGCCACCACGAACCCGATCGCCAGCACGAAATGGGCGATAAAGGCCGGAAATCCCGATAGATAATGCGCAATCATCGTTAGCCGCCCCCTCAGACTCGGAACGAGGCTAACGATAGATCCGTATTGTTGCTACCTCGGCCCGTAGAGCGGGACGATGTGTTGCTTGGGGTCGCTGCTGAGGCAGAAGCCCGAAGCGCGCGGCACGAAGCCCTCGGTCGCGTGGCTCTGCTGGCAGGTGCCGTATTGGCCTTCGCATTGCTCGCGTGTCGATGATACCGGCCCGGTGCGGGCCAGCATCGCGTTTGCTGCACCCATCAACTCGTTGCAGGTGCTGCCCGTACGGCCGCTCGCGACACACTGATCGATCGAGCGAAGCACCGTGCCACCGGCGCAATCACCGCCGCTGCTCCAGACATAGGCCATGACGCCAGCAACACCGATGATCGCAGCACCGACGATCACGGCGCCAGAACGCATCAGACCAGCCTCGATTGGACCTTGGCAGCCTCGATGAAGGAGCGGAACAGCGGGTGCGGTTCGAATGGCCGGCTCTTCAGCTCGGGATGGTATTGCACGCCGATGAACCACGGATGGTCGGGATATTCGATCGTCTCGGGCAGCACGCCGTCCGGCGACAGGCCTGTAAACACCAGGCCCTTGTCTTCAAGGCGCTTGCGATAGTCGAGATTGACCTCGTAGCGGTGCCGATGCCGCTCCGAGATGACGTCGGCGCGGTAGATCTTGGCGATCTTGCTGTCTGGCTTCAGATGCGCGGTATAGGCGCCGAGCCGCATTGTGCCGCCGAGATCGCCGGCCTGATGGCGCTTCACCAGTTCATTGCCCTTCAGCCATTCGGTGAGCAGGCCCACCACGGGCTCGGCGGTCGGCCCGAACTCGGTCGAATTCGCATTCTTCACGCCGGACAGGTTTCGCGCCGCCTCGATCACCGCCATCTGCATGCCGAAGCAGATGCCGAAATAGGGAACCTTGCGCTCGCGGGCGAACTGCGCCGCGCGGATCTTGCCCTCGGCGCCACGCTGGCCGAAGCCACCCGGCACGAGAATGCCGTTCACATGTTCCAGATAGGGCGACGGATCCTCGTTCTCGAAGACCTCGCTTTCGATCCAGTCGAGATTGACCTTCACACGGTTCGCCATGCCGCCATGGGCCAGCGCCTCGATCAGCGATTTATAGGCGTCCTTGAGGCCGGTGTACTTGCCCACGATGGCGATGGTGACCTCGCCCTCGGCATTGTGGACGCGGTCGGACACATCGGCCCAGCGGCGCATATCCGGCTCGCCCTTGAGCTCGACTCCGAAGGAGCGCAGCACCTCGTCGTCGAGGCCTGCACGATGGTAAGCGAGCGGCACGTCGTAGATCGAGCTTGCGTCCATGGCCTCGATCACGGCCGAGGGCCGTACATTGCAGAACAGGGCCAGCTTCTTGCGCTCGCCTTCCGGGATCGGCCGGTCGGTGCGGCAGAGCAGGATATCCGGCGCAATGCCGATCGAACGCAGTTCCTGGACCGAATGCTGGGTCGGCTTGGTCTTCAGCTCGCCGGCCGATGCGATGAACGGCAACAGTGTCAGGTGGACATAGATGCTGTCGCCCTTCGGCAATTCGTTGCCAAGCTGGCGGATCGCTTCGAAGAACGGCAGGCCTTCGATATCGCCGACCGTGCCGCCGATCTCGACCAGCACGAAGTCATAGCCTTCATTGCCGGTGCGGACGAAGTCCTTGATGGCGTCGGTCACGTGCGGAATGACCTGGATCGTCGCGCCGAGATAGTCGCCGCGCCGCTCCTTGGTGATGATGTCCTGATAGATGCGGCCGGTGGTGATGTTGTCCTGCCGCGTCGCCGGACGGCCCGTGAAGCGCTCGTAGTGACCAAGGTCGAGATCGGTCTCGGCCCCGTCATCGGTGACGAACACCTCGCCGTGCTGCGTCGGGCTCATCGTGCCCGGATCGACGTTGAGATAGGGGTCAAGCTTGCGCAAACGGACCGTGTAGCCGCGCGCCTGCAGGAGCGAACCGAGGGCAGCTGAAGCCAGTCCCTTGCCAAGGGACGAAACCACGCCGCCGGTGATGAAAATATACCGCGTCATGGGGATTCCTCTTTAGTGCCCAACCCGTGATTCGGGTAGCGGCACCAGCGCAAAGCGGCACCGTTTCCCCACAAAAGCAAAGGGCCGGTTGCCCGGCCCTGTTGCCTGTTCGTCCTGAGGCCGCCATGGGCAGCCGAATATCGATGGCGGGATCGATCCCGGCCTTAGCGCTGCGGTGCGGGCGGCTGCGGTGCGCCGGGGGCCGTCGGCGGCTGCGACAAGCCGCGAAGCCCTTCCAGCATGCCGGTACCGCCGCCCTGGCCGGAGGCCGGAACCTGCGGTGCGCCGGGTGCGGCAGGCGCCCCAGGAACAGCCGGCGCGCCGGCCGGTGCAGGGGTTGCCGTATCCAGCAGCGAGCGCGGGCCGCGCGCCTGGGTCGCCATCACCGTCAGGATGATGGAGGTCAGGAAAAAGGCCGCGGCCAGAATGCCTGTCGCCCGCGTCAGCACATTGGCCGTGCCGCGAGACGACATGAAGTTGCCGCCACCGCCGCCCATGCCAAGGCCGCCGCCTTCGGAGCGCTGAAGCAGCACCACGACGATCAGCGCGAGCACGATCATCAGATGAATAACGAGGATGACGGTCTGCATGGCCGCGGGACGGTCCTTCGGACTAAGGAAACCGGGTGTCTACACGATCGATCCGGGCTTGCCTACCCCGGTCGCCGAAGCATCCCCGCACGAATTCCCGCTGGACATGGCGATCGATCAGCCTGTCGACAAGGTCTTCAGGCCACGCTCATAGACAGTATCGTTGAACAGACCCGCCGTCGCAGGCGCCTGGGCAAAATCCCCTAGCTCTACTTGATAGGCGAGCAGCTTCTCGGTCGCGGGCCGGATTGCAGCCGGCGCGGTGACGTAGGAAATGGCAGGCGACGCCAGCGCTCGGGCAATCGTGTCGACCGAGATCAGGCCGCCGCCCAGGATCGCCTGGACATGGGACGCGGCAACCGCGGGCTGCGCTTTCACGGTCTCGGTCGCCTTGACAAACAGGCCGACGAAGCGCTCGGCGGCAGCGGCCTGCTCGGCGAGAAACGTGCCGGAAGCCGCCAGCACCACGCCCGGCAGATCCGGGAACATGGCCGGCGAATTGACGATGCGCTTGATCCGGGGATCGCGATCCGGAACCAGCGTGGCCGCGGGCTCGAGCAAGGTTGCACCGTCGATGCCGCCCGCCAGCATGGCCTGCTGCACCACCTCGATGCCCATGCCGACAATCTCGACATCCGTGCGCGCAACCTGACCGACCTTCCAGAGCCAGTGATGAAGGGCAACCGTCGGGACCCCACCTGGCGGCAACGTACCGATTTTCGCGGGGCGCCCGTGCGCCGCTCGGAAGGCGGCAAAGGCGCGCGCCGGATCATTGCCCGCCTCGGCGAAGTCTTTGGCGAGTGCCGGCCCTGCCACGAAAGCCGAGCCGCCGACGGCCGCTGCCGAAATCACGGACACGTCGACGCCGCGCGAACGGATGACCGCCACCGGCGCGATGCCCACCGCCAGGACATCGATCGTTCCCGAGGCAAAGGCCTGGATGGCGTTCGGTCCCGAATCGAACTTGTTCAGCGCGAGCTTCAGCCCCGCCTGGCGAGCCGAGCCGTTGCCGGCGAGCAAGAACAGCGCGCTTGCGCCGATGACCGGCACATAGCCGACGCGCACCGGCACTTCGGCCTGCGCCTGCACCGCAGGGGACGCCAGGGCGGGAATAATGCCGGCCGAGGCCGACAGGAAGGTTCTGCGTGCGATCATGGCTAATGGCTTTCAGGGGGCGACTTCCGGGCAAGGCCGGTATCACCCCAAAATGCCGCCAAACATGGAGACCAGGTGTTCAAATCCTGAGGCGGAAGGAGATACCTGATCTCCCAAACCGCTGTTTCGCAGCAGTTTTCTTTCTCATCGAAGAACCGGTGGCAGCGGAGCCAGGCGCCGCTACTGCGCGTCACCCGCTTCCGGTCGGTCTGATCCGCCGCGGATGTCCGGCGAGAGCTGCCAGAAAATCCAGGCCGACGCGCAGGTAATCGCGCCGATGCAGACGAAGGTCGAACGGAAGGCCGCCAGGGTGGCGGCCGGGCTCGAAGTGCCGAAATAACTGGTGAAAGCCGTCAGGAGAGCGCCGGCAATCGTCACGCCGAGGCTCATCGACAGCATCTGCACCATCGAGAACAGGCTGTTGCCGCTGCCGGCCCGCTCGCTGTCGAGGTCGCGCAGCGTCACCGTGTTCATCGACGTGAACTGGATCGAGTTCAGCGCGCCATAGGCCCCGAGATGGATGATCCGGACGATCAGCGGCTCATCGGCCGAAATGAGCGCGAAACTGGCCATCAGGGCGCCAAGCAGCAGCGTGTTGGAGACCAGAACGCGGCGATAGCCAAAGCGCCGGATCAAGGGGGTGACAACGCGCTTCGCAGACATGCCGGCGGCGGCAACCGGCAACATCATCAAGCCTGCTTCCATCGGCGAACGCGCGAGGACCACCTGCAACAGGAGCGGAATGAGAAACGGCATGGCGCCGCTGCCGATGCGCGCGAACAGGTTGCCGAGCAGGCCGACCGAAAAGGTGTGAATGTGGAAGAGGTGCAACGGAAACAGCGGCGAAGGCTTCCGCTGCGCATGGAACCCGTAGGCGACAATGAGGGCAAAGGCGAAGATCAACAGGACCAGGACGGTTGCTCGAGGCATGCCGAGCTGTGTCAGCCCTTCCAGCGAGAACGACAGCGCCACCATCGCCACCGACAGCATGCAATAGCCGACAAGGTCGAATCGCCCGACCGCCGAAGCCCGGTTGTCCGGCATGAAGAGATAGGTCGCGATGCAGCCGACCACACCCACCGGCACATTGATCAGGAAGATCCAGTGCCAGGAGGCGACCTGGACCAGCCAGCCGCCGAGCGTCGGCCCGATCAGCGGCCCGATCAGGCCAGGAATGGCAACAAAGCTCATCGCCTCGAGGAATTGCGTGCGAGGCACATTGCGCAGCACGACGAGCCGTCCAACCGGCAGCAGCATGGCGCCGCCTGCTCCCTGCACGACACGCGCACAGACAAGCTGCATGAGCGAGCCCGACATCGCACAGGCCAGCGAGCCTGCAACGAACAGCACGATTGCCGCCATGAACAGGCTGCGTGCGCCGAACCGGTCGGCGAGCCAGCCGGAGGCCGGAATGAGCATGGCCATGGTGAGCGAATAGGCGATCACCACAGAATGCATTTCGAGCGGGCTTTCGCCGAGCGACCGCGCCATCGATGGCAGGGCCGTGTTGACGATCGTGGAATCGAGGGTCTGCATGAAGAAGCCGACCGCGACGATCCAGAGCAAAATGCGCAGCCGGCCCTGATCCATGGCCGGGAATTTTATCTGTATGCGGCGGCGATGGCGAGGAAGTCTGCGGCCTTCAGGCTTGCGCCACCGACAAGGGCGCCATCGACATTTGCCGTGCCCATGAGTTCCGCAGCATTGGACGGCTTCACCGAGCCGCCATAGAGCAACCGGATGCCGGCAGCCTGCTTGCCAAGGCGCGAGACCAGCTTGCGGCGCATATGGGCGTGCATCTCGGCAACATCGGCGGCGGTTGGCGTCAATCCCGTGCCGATCGCCCAGACCGGTTCATAGGCGACCACCAGATTGTCGGGATTGGCGCCCTCCGGAACCGATCGGGCGAGTTGGCGGCCAACCACGGCGAGTGCCTTGCCGGCCTCGCGCTCGGCACGCGTCTCGCCGACGCAGACGATCGCCGTCAGTCCAGCCCGCAGCGCGCCCTCGGCCTTGGCGCAGACATCGGCGTCGGTCTCGCGATGATACTGGCGCCGCTCGGAATGGCCGACGATGACAGCGGTGGCCCCGCAATCGGCGATCATCTCGGCCGACAGGTCGCCGGTATAGGCGCCCGACGCTGCCGCGTGGCAATCCTGCGCGCCGATCGCGATGCGGGAGCCCAGCGCCGCCGCGGCCGCAAGATAGAGCATCGTCGCCGGCGGGCAGATCATCAGCTCGACCTTGCCGCGCAAGCCCGCATCATAGCCCTCGGCCATGCCCGCGAGCTCCTTCAGGGCCAGTTTCGTGCCGTTCATCTTCCAGTTGCCGGCCACAAGCGGACGCAACGCCATGGAAATCCCCTCTCCGTCAGTGTTTCCGGCTGACTAACAGATGGACGCGCGCCGCGCCACCACGCGCGCTTGCCCCCATGAGGGGTGGTCACTATGCTCCGCCGACTTTTCTTGAGCCCCCCAAGCGGGACTGCCCGCGCCGTGGAGACCGATCCGGCATGCTGACTGGCATTCGCAACACTTTCGCCAAAGGCATCATGCGCATCGTGCTCGTGCTGCTGATGACCGTGCTTGTCGGCTCCTTCGCGGTCTGGGGCATCGGCGACATTTTCCGTGGCGGCACGTCCACCACGCTCGCCAATGTCGGCGGCACCCAGATCTCGGTCCAGACCTTCCAGACCATGTACAACCGAGAGGTCCAGAACCTCGGCCGCATGCTCCAGCGTGGCGTGACGCCCGAGCAGGCGCGCGCCTTCCGTATCGATGAGCGCGTCTTGAGCCAGCTTGTCACCGATGCGACGCTGGACGAGCGCGGCCGTCAGCTCGGCCTCGGCATTGACGATGACACGATCCGCAACCGCATCGTTACATCGCCGTCGTTCCGCGGCGCGACCGGCCAGTTCGACCGCAACGCCTTCGTCGAGCTGTTGCGCCAGAACGGCTTCACCGAGCAGAGCTACATCGACTACGAGCGCCGCCTGGCGATGCGCCAGCAGATTGCCGGCGCGATCTCCGACAAGGTGCCGACGCCCCAGGTGCTGGTCGATGCCCTCACCCGGTTCCAGGCCGAGACGCGCAAGGCGCAGTATCTGGTCATTGGCGCCCGCGCCGCAGGCGACATCGCGGCCCCCGATGCTGGCACGCTCCAGGCCTTCTACGAGACCCGCCGGGCCCAGTTCCGCGCTCCGGAATTCCGGAAACTGATCCTGCTGACGCTCTCGCCCGCTGATCAGGCGGCCTTTGCCCAGGTCCTGCCCGAGCAGGTCGAAGCCGAGCTCGCGCGGCTGCGCGAAGCTGCCGAGAAGCGCACCATCCAGCAGATCACCTTCCCGACACCCGAAGAGGCCACAGCCGCTGCCGAGCGTCTGAAGGGCGGTCTGACGTTCGAGGCCCTCGCGACCGAGCGCAACATTTCGGCCGCCGATCTCACGATCGGAACACTCGGACGCAGTGAAATGACCGACCCGGCCGTCCGCGACGCGGCATTTGCCCTTGCCGAAGGCGAGGTCAGCGCCCCGATCCGCGGCGCCTTCGGTACCGTGCTGGTCAAGGTGACCAAGGCCGAGCCCTTCAATGTCGAGGCTGCCCGCGAACAGGCCCGTCAGAAGATTGCCGGTGACATGGGCCGCACCGCGGTCAACGAGTTCTATGACAAGATCGAGCGCGAACGCTCGACCGGCCTGCCGCTGGCCGATATCGCGACCAAGGTCGGCCTCACCACCACGGTCGTCGATGCCGTCGATGCCCAGGGCCGCGACGCAACCGGCGCGCAGCTCAACCTCGTCGGCGCCGCCGAATTCCTTGCGCCGGCCTTCCGTGCCGAGGTCGGCATGGAGAACGACCCCGCCCAGATCCGCCAGAGCGGTACCTTCATCTGGTACGAAGTCGCAGGCGTCACGGCCGCGCGTGACCGCCCGCTCGAAGAGGTCAAGGACGCTGTCGAGGCCAGCTGGCGCGAGCAGGAGGTCAAGACCCGTATCGGCAAGGTGGCGACCGACCTGACCGAGGCGGTGCGCGGCGGCAAGCCGCTTGCAGAAGCCGGTCAGGCGCTTGGCATTGAGGTCAAGACCACCGGCGCATTCACGCGCACCACAACCGAGGGTGATTGGGGTGCTGCTGCCATCCAAGTCCTGTTCGCAACGCCAAAGGACCGGGCTGCCAATGCGGCCGCAGCCGATGGCATCGATCACATTGTCTTCGTGACAACCGAGATCGCCGTACCGGAAAACGCCGCGCTCGACGCGCGCACGCGCGGCCAGCTCACCCAGTCGGTCGAGGACGACGTGCTCGGGCAGTTCATCTCGCAGCTGCAGAAGGACTTCGGCAGCAATGTGAACCGCGTCCTGCTCCGGCGCGCCATCGGAGCCCCCGAGGGCACCTGACCTGAACGTGTTGGATTTCCGGCCATGCAGATCGAGCCGAGTTTTGAGAGCTTCGAGGCCACCTATGCGGGCAACGCCCCACAGGTGGTCTGGACGCGGCTCGTCTCCGACCTTGAGACGCCGGTCTCCGCCTATCTGAAGATCGCCGGCAATCACACCAACGCCTTTCTGCTGGAATCGGTCGAAGGCGGCGCGGTCAAGGGGCGCTATTCGATCCTGGGCCTGAAGCCGGATCTAGTCTGGCGCTGCCGAGGCTCGGTTGCCGAGGTCAATCGCCGGCCGCAGGCCGACAAGGCCGCCTTCGTGCCACTGTCCGATGCACCGCTCACCGAACTGCGCAAGCTGCTCGCCGAGAGCCGGATCGTCATCCCGGACGGCCTCCCGCCCATGGCTGCCGGTGTTTTCGGCTATCTCGGCTACGACATGGTGCGGCAGATGGAGCATCTGCCGGACGTCAATCCCGACCCGCTGGGATTGCCGGATGCCCTTTTCATCCGCCCGACCATTGTCCTCGTCTTCGATGCGGTGAAGGACCAGATCACAGTGGTGACGCCCGTCCGCCCACAGGCCGGGCAGACGGCGAAAGCGGCCTATGACCGGGCGGTGGATCGGATCACGGCGGTCGTCGACGCCCTCGACACCCCGCTCGACAAGCAGACACCGCTCCCAGACCACGCCGAGATCATGGCGGGCCTCGTGTCCAACACCTCGGTCGCCGACTATTCGGCAATGGTCGATCGCGCCAAGGATTACATTGCCGCTGGCGACATCTTCCAGGTCGTGCTGTCGCAGCGCTTCTCGACGCCGTTCACGCTGCCGCCCTTCTCGCTCTACCGCGCGCTGAGGCGGGTCAACCCCTCCCCCTTCCTCTACTATCTCGCCTTCGACGGCTTCTCGGTCGCAGGCTCGTCACCGGAGATCCTGGTCCGCGTGCGCGATGGCAAGGTCACGATCCGCCCGATTGCCGGCACCAGGCCGCGCGGCGCGACGCCTGCCGACGACATCCGTCTTGGCGAGGAGCTGCTCGCCGATCCCAAGGAGCGCTCGGAGCACCTGATGCTGCTCGATCTCGGCCGTAATGATGTCGGCCGGGTCTCGAAGATCGGCACGGTCAATGTCACCGACAAGTTCTTCCTCGAACTCTATTCCCACGTCATGCACATCGTCTCGAATGTCGAGGGCGATCTCGACCCGAAACATGACCTGATCGATGCCATGGCAGCGGGCTTTCCGGCGGGCACGGTGTCAGGCGCGCCCAAGGTGCGCGCCATGCAGATCATCGACGAGCTTGAGAAGGAAAAGCGCGGCCTCTATGCCGGGTGCGTCGGCTATTTCTCGGCCGATGGCGCCATGGACACCTGCATCGTGCTGCGAACGGCGGTGGTGAAGGACGGCCAGATGTATGTCCAGGCCGGCGCCGGCATCGTCGCAGACAGCGTCAATGCCTCCGAGCAGGCAGAATGCGTCAACAAGGCCAAGGCCCTTCTGACGGCGGCCGACGAAGCGGTGAAGACGGCGGCACGCGCCGGGAGGGGCCAGTGAAGATCACCCTCATCGACAATTACGACAGCTTCACCTGGAACCTCGTGCACTATATCGGCGGACAGGGCGCCGAGGTGGACGTTATCCGCAACGACAAAACGTCAGCGGACGCGGTGATCGCGGCCAATCCCGATGCGATCGTGCTGTCGCCGGGTCCCTGCACACCGAACGAGGCCGGCATCTGCCTCGACCTGATCGACAAGGCGTCCGCCAATATCCCGATCTTCGGCGTCTGCCTTGGCCACCAGGCCATGGGCCAGGCCTTCGGAGGCGACGTGATCCGCGCGCCTAAGCCCATGCATGGCAAGATGTCGGAGATCAGCCATTCAGGCCGCAGCGTCTTTCGCGGCATCAACGGCAAGTTCCAGGCAACCCGCTATCATTCGCTCACCGTCGATCGCGCGACCTGGCCGGATTTGCTCGAGATCACGGCGGAAGCCGAGGATGGCGTCATCATGGGGCTCATGCATCGCACCCGCCCCGTCCATGGTGTCCAGTTCCACCCGGAAAGCATCGCTTCCGAGCATGGGCACACCATGTTCGGCAATTTCCTGAAACTCGCTTCCGAATGGAATGCCGGCCAGAGACGCGCGTGATGGAAAAATTCAAGACCCTGATCGCCAAGGCTGCGACCGGAGCTCCGCTGACCCGCCAGGAATCAGCGGCAGCCTTCGACCAGATCATGTCTGGCAGCGCCACGCCCTCGCAGATCGGCGGCTTCCTGATGGCGCTGCGGGTCCGCGGCGAAACCGTCGACGAGATCACGGGGGCGGTCGAGACCATGCGCGCCAAGATGGTGCGCGTTGTGGCCCCCGACAATGCGGTGGATGTGGTCGGTACCGGCGGCGACGCTTCCCATTCCCTCAACATCTCGACCTGTGCCGCCTTCATCGTCGCTGGCGCCGGCGTGCCCGTCGCGAAGCACGGCAACCGGGCGCTCTCCTCGCGCTCGGGCTCTGCCGACTGCCTGATGGCGCTCGGCGTGCGTATCGACCTTGGCCCCGACGAGATCGCCCGGTGCATCCGCGAGGCCGGCATCGGCTTCATGTTCGCGCCAGCCCACCACCCCGCCATGAAACATGTCGGTCCGACCCGGGTGGAACTCGGCACGCGGACGATCTTCAACCTGCTCGGGCCACTGTCCAATCCGGCCGGTGTCCGGCGTCAGATGGTTGGCGTCTTTGCCGGTCAATGGGTCGAGCCGATTGCCGAGGTGCTGAAGAATCTCGGGTCCGAGCGCGCCTGGGTCGTCCACGGCTCCGATGGCCTCGACGAGGTGACCGGCACCGGCCCGAGCGCTGTGGCAGAGCTCAAGGACGGCAAGGTCACGACGTTCGAGGTCACGCCCGAGGATGTCGGGCTAACACCCTGCGCACCGGGTGACCTGAAGGGTGGCGATGCCAATCACAATGCAGCGGCGCTGCGTGCCGTGCTGGACGGTGCCCGCAACGCCTATCGCGATGTTGCGGCTCTGAATGCAGCGGCTTCGCTGGTCGTTGCCGGCAAGGCTGCGACCCTCCCAGATGCTTTCGCCATGGCCAACCATGCCATTGACAGCGGTGCCGCCGCCCGGCGGCTCGACCGTCTGGTTGCCGCGTCAGCCGCGGACTGATCCGAGGCATATCTGGCCATGTCCGACATCTTGAAGACAATCGAGGCCTACAAGCTTCAGGAAATTGCGGCAGCAAAGCTCAAGCGCTCGGCAGCCGAGATGGATCGCGCGGCGAGCGTGGCTGATCCTGTGCGTGGGTTTGCGCGCGCGATCGAGCGGACGATCGCCGGCGGGCGCACCGCGCTCATCGCCGAGATCAAGAAGGCGAGCCCGTCAAAGGGTCTGATCCGGCCGGATTTCGATCCCCCGGCTCTCGCGCGGGCGTATGAAGCTGGCGGCGCCACTTGCCTGTCGGTATTGACCGACGCCCCCTCCTTCCAAGGCGCACCGGAGTTCCTGACCGCGTCGCGGTCCGCCTGCGCGCTTCCAGCCCTGCGCAAGGACTTCATGCACGACACCTATCAGGTGGCGGAAGCGCGCGCCTGGGGTGCCGATTGCATCCTGGTCATCATGGCGTCGGTCGACGATGCACTCGCCGCGGATCTCATCGCGGCGGCGGCCGGTTACGGTATGGACGCGTTGATCGAAGTCCACGACGCAGCCGAGCTTGAGCGGGCCCTTCGCCTGCCGTCCCGGCTGATCGGCATCAACAACCGCAATCTCCGCACGTTCGAGGTCAGCCTGGAGACCTCGGAGCGTCTGGCAGCGCTTGTGCCACCCGATCGGCTGCTTGTCGGTGAGAGCGGTATCTTCACGCCGGCGGACGTTGCGCGCCTTGCGTGTGTGAACATTCGCGCCCTGCTGGTCGGAGAAAGTTTGATGCGGCAGAATGACGTTGCGGCAGCCACCAGGGCTCTTCTTGACGCTATGTAAGGCCTGCGTCAGCGGCCTTCCCTTGCGAATAAAGAGGTTTTCGCCGCGGCTGGGTTAAAATCGGCGGCGCACTATACTTAAAAACTTGCCCTAATTGCGGAACCCACGATTCCGATTGCTTATTTCGCAGCCCCTATCCTGCAACTGGTCGCAGGCAAAGGGTTATTTCATGATGATGAACAAGCTTCGGCGATTTTTAGCCGACAAGCGGGGCTCGTTGGCGGTCGCCTTTGCTGTCTCGATGTACCCGGTCATGATGATGATCTGCGCTGCCATCGACCTCAGTCGGATGAGCCAGCAACAGGCGCGTCTGCAGGCAGCCCTCGATTCAGCGGCGCTTCGGGTTGCCCGTCAGGTCGCCGACGGCAAACTGACGGGGGACTTGAATGCCGCCGTCCTGAAGGCGGTCCAGGGCAATATCAATCCGACCGAACTGGTCAACGTCCAGATATCCGCGGTGATGGATGGGGGCGTCATCCGGGTGTCCGGCACCGGGATGATCAACCCGATGATCGCGAATATCCTGACCGACAACAATCTGCAGGTCTCCGGCACATCAGCCGCAACCTGGCGAACCCGCAAGATCGATCTCGTCCTCGTGCTGGACAATACCGGGTCCATGGCCAGTTCCGGCAAGATGGCTGCCCTCAAGACCGCCGCCAAGAACCTGATCGCGTCGATGCAGGCCGTGGCGACCCGGCCGGATGCCGTGCGCATCGGCATCGTGCCGTTCGACACCCAGGTGAATATCGGCACGACCTACAAGAACCAGTCGTGGCTGAGCTATTCCGGCGTCAGCAACCTGTCCGCCAGCAACTGGACAGGATGCGTCACTGACCGCGACCAGAGCTATGACGTCAACGACACAACGCCGACAACCTCTGTCCCTGGAACGCTGTTTCCGGCCCGCCAGTGCTCGACGGGCGTCCTGGCCAGCATCCTGCCGCTCACCACCGACTGGGCTGCGATGAATGCCAAGGTCGACCAGATGAGCCCCTCCGGCAATACCAACGTCACAATCGGGCTGGCCTGGGGTTTCCATATGCTCACCCCTTCGCAGCCGCTGACGGAGGCGCGCACGCTGGCAACCGAACCCGATCTTGAGCGGATCATCATTCTGCTGACCGATGGCGACAACACGCAGAACCGCTGGACGACGAACGGAAACTCGATTGACGCGCGCACTGACCTCGCCTGTACCAACGTCAAGGCGAACGGCATCACGCTCTACACCGTGCGCGTGATCAACGGCGATGCCGCCCTGCTCCGCCGCTGTGCCTCTCAGACCACCATGTACTATGACGTCTCGACCGCAGCCCAGCTGATCCCGGTGTTCCAGGCGATCGCGGCCCAGATCGGCCAGCTCCGCCTGACCCAATAGGGACCCGAGCTGAGATATGAAAAAGCCCGGCGGAGCGATCCGCCGGGCTTTTCAATGGTGTGGCCGCTCCGCGGTTTGCCCCGGAGCCGCAAATCGTCACTTCGCCGGAGCAAATTTGGCGAACAGGCCCTCGTAGGGCTTGAAGGCTTCCTTGGCGAGCGCCGAATAGAGCTCGTTGATCTTGGTGACGCGGGCGACAGCGGTCTCGTAGGCACCCTTGGCCAGCTCGGACTGGAGCTCGATCACCTTGTCCAGGCTCTTCAGCGTGGCAATCTTCTCGACGGCGGCCGAATTGTCTTCAAACGACTTCTTGGCATAATCGACCACCTCGGCGGCAATCGCCTGATAGCCCTTGGTCACGGCGGTCATCGACTTCATCGCATTGTCGAGGCCGTCCTTGCCGAGCTTCTGCACGTCATCGAATGTCTGGGCCATGTCATGTCTCCTAAGAGGCGGCTGCGCCGCGTTTCTTGCTCATTCCCGCCCGGACCAGGGCCCGAGAGACACCCAACCGATAGGTCCAATGCTGCACTGCGTCAATTAATCTTTCGCAGTGCACCAATCGGCCATCCGACGGATAGTCAGCGTCTGGCGCATCCTCCGCGCAGGCGGTCCGTAGCCGCTTAACTTCCTGGCAACCGCTCCCGGTTACCTTGTTTCCACGTTGCCGTGATGAGCGGGAGCGGTGTGTCGAGTACGGCTGCGTATCGCCGAGAGTGGTGTTGCGTTGCCGGCAGTCCCCTGGGACTGTCGGTATCGCCCTTCCGATCGAGCAACCGCGCCCCCTCGCCACATGGCGGGACAAGAAAATGCGGATCGGTCGCCAGGATGGCCCCGGCCGCTGCATGCAGGGGTGGTGTCATGACGACCATCAGGAGCTCAGCTCGGGCCGGCAACGGCCCCCGTGGCTGGTACATTGCTCTCTTGGCAGTCGCAGGACTGGCATCGGCAAGTCTGACAACCGACGCCGAGGCGCGTGGCCGCCGCTATGCGGGCTATGCCCCGGCCTATTCGGCCATTGTCATCGATGCCAAGACTGGTCAGGTGCTTCATCAGGAATCGCCTGACGGACAGCGCTTCCCTGCCTCCGTCACCAAGGTGATGACGCTCTACGTCCTGTTCGAGCAGATTGAAGCCGGTCGCTTCTCGCTTCAATCGCCGCTGCGCGTCTCGGCCGAAGCGGCAAGCCAGCCACCATCCAAGATCGGCGTCCGCGCCGGCTCGACCATCACGGTCGAAGAAGCCATTCGGGCGCTCGTCACCAAATCCGCCAACGACGTTGCCGTCGTGATCGCCGAGAACATCTCGGGCGATGAGGAACGCTTCGCCCAGTTGATGACGCGGCGCGCCCGCGCACTTGGCATGGGCCGCACCACGTTCCGCAATGCGTCGGGTCTGCCGGACGCCGAGCAGACGACGACCGCGCGCGATCTCGCGACCCTCGGCCGCGCCATCCAGGATCATTTTCCCCGCTTCTGGAGCTATTTCCAGACCTATTCCTTCGCCTATCGCGGCGTGAACCACCGCAACCACAACAATCTGCTTGGTCGCGTTCAGGGCGTTGATGGCATCAAGACGGGCTATACCCGCGCCTCCGGCTTCAACCTTCTGACGTCGGCCCGCCGCGGCGACCGCCAGGTCGTGGCCGTCGTCATGGGTGGCCGTTCCGGCGGCGCCCGCGACGCCCGCATGCGGCAGCTGATCGAGACCTTCATGCCGCAGGCCTATGCCGGACGGCGGACGGCGCCGATGATCGCCCGGGCCACCGAGCCCGAAGCGCGTGCACCCATGCGGATCACGGCTGCGGCCCAGGTACCGGTGCCCGGTCGCCGCCAGCCGGTCGCTGCTCCCGCTCCGGCCACCCCAATGGCGGTTGCCGTGGTCGCCGCTGGCCAGACGCGTGGTGGCGCTTCGACAGGCGCTTCGGCCGCCGCCCCGGTGATGGCCAGCGCACAACCGCCACGGCCCGTCATTCGCCAAGAGACCGCGCCGGCCCCGATCGCCGCCGCGACGCTTGCCTCCGCAAGCTCAACTCCGGTGCCGGCGCCCTCGGTCGCTCCAGGCAATCCGAACCCACGCCCCGGCGTGCTTGGCACGCTGCACTCCTCGCAGCTTACCACCGCATCCGTGCCGAACCGGGCTGTCCAGATGGCCGCAGCTGGTCCCGCTCCCCAGACCGAAGTGGCTGCCCGCCGTCGCGGTGAATGGTCGATCCAGCTCGGTGCTTTCCCGACGGAATCCGCCGCCATGGAGACGCTGCGGGAAGCGCGCGAAAACACCAATCGCCAGCTCGGCTCGGCCGATCCCTATACCGAGCGGGTCGAGCGCGGCGGCATGACCCTGGTGCGTGCCCGCTTCGCCGGCTTCGACCGCGCCGGTGCCGATGCGGCCTGCCGGGCTCTGAAGAGCAACGACTACGATTGCATGCCGGTCCGCAACTGAAGCGGACCCATTCCGGATAGCGTGTTCAGGAGTTCCGGTTATGGCGACCCAAGAGAACGTCCTTGGCCTGGTTGACGCGGGAAGCGATCCAGGTCGAGCCGCCCTGGTCGGGATGAATCTTTTTCATGAGCGTTCGATGCGCATTCCGGATCGCGTCATCGTCCGCCCCCGGCTGAAGGCCAAGGATCTCGTGGGCCTCTTGTTCGGTCATCGCGCTCGAAGCCGGCGCGCCGCCCTGCCGCGCACCCGCATTGCCTTGAGCGTTTTCACGCCAGCTGGGGTCACGGCGGTCAAGATAAGCTTCGAGTAGGGCCGCGCTCTCGGCGTCGATCTCGCTGAAGGCCGCGACAAGCCGACCGATCTGAATCTGCTCCAGCCGCTGTCCGGCAAGCGAGCCCGCGACAAATCGTCCACCCATCTGCCCGGTATCGAGGTCGAGCTCCATCTCGATGAAGGTCGAGCGCACCGTCGAGGTCTGGCGCGGCGTCTTCGAGCCGGCATTGCCCCAATTGCTCAGCATGCCCTGCCCTGGCATCAGGCCAAGCAGCGTCGTACCCGCAATCACCACGGGAATCGCCAGTTCCCACTGGCCGCGCGTCACCAGGAACACCCCGAAAATGATGGCCGCAACGCCGCCCGCCTTGCGCATCTGCGCCGACAGCCATTTCGGATTGGCCCCGAGAATGGCATTCAGGCCGCCGGAAAAGACGATGAGCGCGATCAGGCCCGCGATGAAATAGGTCATGAACGCACTCTAACGCATCTGGCCGAGCAGAAGCTGGGCCCCCTTGGCACCGCGTCCGGACGCATCCGTCAAGGCGGCCCGGCCGCCCGAGGCGAAGATCGCCACGGCCTTGAGAAGCTCGGCCAGCTGGGCCGCCGCTCCCGGTTCAAAGCGTGCATAGGCGCCACGGGTGATCCGGGCAACCTCGCGATAGGCCTGTTCGGCCAGCGGATCGCCGCCCTCCTGGAACAGGAAGACCGGCACATTGGCGAGCGCCAAGCGGCCCGCCTTGGCGCAGAGGTCGTCCATCGCCTCCTCCATCGCATCGCCGACATAGACCAGCGCATGGATCCGCCTGCCCGTTGCCTCCTCCGCGGCGTGATGCAGCACCCGGCCGATCTGGGTCTGGCCGCCAACGCAGGAAATCTTGCGCATCAGGCCGGCAAGCGTCGCTGGCTCGCTCACCCATCCCGAGGCGCGGCACTCGTTGACGCCGCGGAAAAAGACCAGCTGGACGTCCAGTGTCCCGACCTTGGCGGCCTCGCTGAACATCTGGCCCTGGATTTCCTGGGCCATGTCCCAGGTCGGCTGCCGGCTCATCGTGGCATCCATCGCGAAGACCAGGCGGCCACGCTCGCCGGCAACCTTCGGCGGGCCGACTGCTGCTGCCTTCTTGAGGAAGGCCGAGATATCGGCGCTCGCCGGCGAGGCAACCCCGGTTCTGGCCTGACCCGCACTGACGCTGTTCGAAGGATTCTTCTCGTTCATCCGGTGAATCTGGCGAGACCGGCGGCGATTGCAAGCGTTGTGTGGTCACGGCGAGCCAAAGGTGGCTCGCGGCCGCCCGACCATGGAGGTCCCCCGCATCATCTCGCCGACAAATCCCTCTGGAATTGTCAGGTCTACCTGATCTAGCCTCCCTGCAATCGATCTCAAGCCCTCGAGGACCTCCCCGATGCCTCCGATCTCGCGACGCTTCATGGTGGGCGGCGGCCTCGCCGCGATCTCCACACCCGCTTTCTCCCAGCACCAGCATCATCAGGGCCAGTTCGAGCGCCTGAATGCGCCGGGCCGGGTCGATCTGCCGCCGATCCATAACGAACAGGCCGTCACCGACAGCCCGGCACCGAAAGCCGCCAATCAGGGCCGCTGGACGGTGCGCGCGCCCTTGCCGATCCCGCGCACCGAAATGGCCTGGGGCGTCGAGCGCCAAGGCAAGATGCACCTCGTCGGCGGCTATGCCGAGCAGCGTGTCGACAAGCAATATCACCACATCTACGACCCCGCGGCGAACCGCTGGATCACCGCGCCAGACCTGCCACGGGGTGCAAACCACGTCGGCGTCGCCGTTGCAGGCGCGAAACTCTACGCCATTGGCGGCTTCATCGAGCAGAATCGCACGCCCCACGACGAATGCTTCGTTTATGGGGCCGAGGGCGAGAAATGGTCGAAGATCCGCCCACTGCCGCAGGCCTGCGGCGCCATGGCCTGCGTGACGATCGGTGAGAACATCCACGCCATCGGCGGCGCGATCGGCACCACGTTCGAGAACCGGAAATCGATCGACTGGCACCTCGTCTATGATCCCAAGGCGGACAGTTGGACGAGGCGCGCGCCACTGTTCCTCGCCCGCGACCACACAGGCACGCTGGTGGTCAACGGCTTGATCCATGTGATCGCCGGCCGGGTCGATTCGTTCCTGACCAACTCCAACCTGCACCACACCTACGATCCCCAGACCGACAAATGGACGGCGCGCACGCCGATCCCGACCGGCCGTTCCGGTCACGGCGCGGTCTGGTATCGCGGCAAGATCTTCTGCATGGGTGGCGAGGGCTGGAACCGCGTCTACGGCCAGAACGAGGCCTATGACCCGGTCGCCGACAAGTGGGAGGCCTATGCGCCGATGATCACGCCGCGCCATGGCACGGGTGCAGTTGCGGTCGGCGATGCGATCTACGTGGCCGGCGGTGGTCCCCAGATGGGCGGCGGCGTCAAGAGCGCCGTCCACGAGGCGTTCTCGCTTGGCTGACAGGCTTTTGCCTGCCATTCCAAGGGCTTGAAGCCATGATCGGACTCAGTTTCGCAAGCGCGGAGACTGGCGGATTCTGAATGCGAACAAGCGGCGCCAAGGGATTCGAACCACTGGCAATTCGCCCTTTCGAGCGCGGACGGAACAGCTCCGGAAACAGCCGGAGACGTTCCGCCGGATGGGCGCCAAGCCTTTGGAATCCGGTGAGATCAGCGGAGCGGTCCTGGAACAGGACGGAGACCTCGCTCCGCCTGCTCCAACCAACCGAACTCAGGCGCCGGTGATCCGCGACACGAAGGCCGCCGGGCTCAGCATCTCGCGTTCGCCGGTCGAGCGCACCTTCATCTCCACCTTGCCCTCGGCAAGGCCGCGCGGGCCGATCATCACCTGATAGGGAATGCCGATCAGATCGGCGGTCGCGAACTTGGCACCCGGACGGTCGTCGCGATCGTCATAGAGCACCTCGACGCCCTTGGCGGTGAGGGTCTGGTAAAGCTCGCCGCAGGCCGCGTCGCAGGCGCTGTCGCCCTGCTTGAGATTGAGCAGCGCCACCTTGAACGGCGCCACCTCCTCCGGCCAGCGGATGCCCGCCTCGTCATGGCTCGCCTCGATCAGCGCTGCCACAACGCGCGACGGACCGATGCCATAGGAGCCCATATGGACCGGCACCGGCTTGCCGTCGGGTCCCTGGACATTCGCGCCCATCGGCTCGGAGTACTTCGTGCCGAAATAGAAGATATGGCCGACCTCGATGCCACGCGCCGAAACCCGCGAAGCCTCCGGGATCGCGTTATAGGCAGCCTCGTCATGCATCTCGTCAGTCGCCGCATAGAGCGACGTCCACTTGGCGACCGTCGCCTTGACGCCCGCGACATCGTCGAAATTGGTGTCGGCCGGCGGCACCGGGAACTCGAGATAGTCCTTGTGGCAATAGACCTGGCTCTCGCCGGTATCGGCGAGGATGATGAACTCATGGCTGAGGTCGCCGCCGATCGGGCCGGTATCGGCGCGCATCGGGATCGACTTCAGGCCGAGCCGGTCGAAGGTCCTGAGATAGGCCAGGAACATCTTGTTGTAGGCGTGCACCGCGCCGGCCTGGTCGAGATCGAAGGAATAGGCGTCCTTCATCAGGAACTCGCGCGAGCGCATCGTGCCGAAGCGCGGCCGCACCTCGTCGCGGAACTTCCACTGCAGGTGGTAGAGGTTGAGCGGCAGGTCCTTGTAGCTCTTCACATAGGCCCGGAAGATCTCGGTGATCATTTCCTCGTTGGTCGGGCCGAACAGCATCTCGCGATCGTGCCGATCCTTGATCCGCAGCATCTCCTTGCCATAGGCCTCATAGCGCCCGCTTTCGCGCCAGAGATCGGCCGACTGGATGGTCGGCATCAGCAGTTCGATCGCGCCCGAACGGTCCTGCTCCTCGCGCACGATCTTCTGGACCTTGTTCAGGACCCTGAGACCAAGCGGCAGCCAGGCATAGATGCCGGCGCTCTCCTGGCGCACCATGCCGGCCCGCAGCATCAGGCGGTGGGAGACGATTTCGGCTTCCTTCGGCGTCTCGCGCAGAATCGGCAGGAAATAGCGGGACAAGCGCATCGAAGACCTCGGACATGAAAACGGCGGACAAGCGGTATGCCGCAATGCGGGAGGCGGACTTGACCTGTTTTCGGCCGTTTTCGCAAGGGCACCATGGCGGAGAACCGCCATTCCGCCCCACACGCCCGCGCCTTCGGCCCGCACAAAAAGAAAAGGCGGGATCAGTGATCCCGCCTCCTCGCAGTGATGCACTTGAGGGTTACATCGTCGCGGAAGATCGCGCCGAAAGTCCCTTTTTTCTAGCCCGCGACGGACGTTCCGGTGAACGTCACACCTCAGGGGGTCTTCCTCCCAAGACCTGAGCCACGAGACCTTTCTTCACGTTGGAAGGGGCCTCTTTCTTGCAGCAAGATGACGCTAGACGACGAAAAATCGTTTGTCATCAACTTGTGCAGTCCGTGGCGCAAAAAAGTGCAGCCAAGGCCTTCCGGTAGAATACGTATCTAGTCTTGCGGCGAGCGCGGCAGGAACGGGATGTCGTCGAGCGTGAGGTAGCCGCCGACAAAATTGGCATAAAAGACGCCGAAAACGACGGCCGAGACGAGCGTCGTCCAGAGCGCATTCTTCAGCATCCGATGGCGCACGGGCGCGCCCCTGTCGCTGCCGGGAATGACGGTCCCAGCCTCGACCTGCGAGCGCACGCCGAACGGCAGGACCACGAACAGGCACAGCCACCAGATGATGAAATAGATCGCGACCGCAGCGCCGACGCTCATGCCTGTTCCAGCTCCACCAGCGTCCCGTTGAAGTCCTTCGGGTGAAGGAACAGGACCGGCTTGTCATGCGCGCCGATCTTCGGCTCGCCATCCCCCAGGATACGTGCGCCCTGGGCCTTCAGATGATCGCGGGCCGCCAGAATGTCATCCACCTCGTAGCAGACATGGTGGATGCCGCCGTCGGGGTTCTTGTCGAGGAAGCGCGCGATCGGGCTGTCGGCCCCGAGCGGCTCGAGGAACTCGATCTTGGTGTTCGGCAACTCGACGAAGACCACCGTCACGCCGTGGGCGGGCTGGGCAACAGGCGCCGTGACCTTGGCGCCCAGCGTGTCGCGATAGAGCGCGCTCGCCTTGGCAATGTCGCGCACGGCGATGGCGACGTGATTAAGACGGCCGATCATCGACACTCCTCCCCTGGTTCCTGACACGGGTCAGGCGGATACGAGGCCTTATACCGTGACCACCAGCACGTGGCACATCGGCTTTTTGCCCCACCGGCCATTGACCGTTCCGCGGATGGCGCGGGTCAGGCTGTCCCTCACTGCCTCGGGGTCGCGACGACGCGCCTTCGGCAGGCCATCCAGGCAATCGGCAACCGTTTCCTCGATCAGCTCGGCCAGGCTCTCGCCCTGCGCGTCGACCAGCGGGATGCCCGCCATGTCGAGCTCGATATCGCCGGCCAGCTGGCCGCGATCGTCAAGCACAACGGCGACCGACACGATGCCGGCAAACGACAGCTTGCGGCGCTCGCCAACCGTTGGTGTCGCCTCCTCGATCAGCAGATTGCCGTCCTTGAACAGGCGGGCAGCCGGCAGGGCGTCGACCACATCGGGTTCGCCGGGCGCCAGGCGGATGATGTCGCCATCGCCGGTGAGCAGCACATCCTTGACGCCCATGCGGCGGGCAAGCGCTGCATGTTCGGCGATATGATAGGGCTCGCCATGGACCGGAATGGCGATCTTCGGGCGCACCCACTGGTACATCTGCTCCAGCTCGCCGCGCCGCGGATGTCCCGAGACATGCACCAGGCCGTCCCGGTCGGTGATGATATGGATGCCCTGCTTGACCAGGCCGTTGACGATGGCGCCGACCGCCTTTTCGTTGCCGGGAATGGTGCGCGAGGAGAAGATCACCGTGTCGCCCGGCGTCAGGGTGACTTCCGGATGCTCGTCATTGGAGACGCGGGCCAGCGCCGCGCGCGGCTCGCCCTGACTGCCGGTGAGGATCGCCACCATCTTGTCGCGCGGGATATAGCCGTAGGATTCCGGGCTGACGAAGGGCGGAATGCCCTCCAGCATGCCCTGCTCGCGGGCAATGTTGACCACCCGGTCCATGGCCCGGCCGACCAGCACCACCTGCCGGTCGCAGGCGAGCGCGGCTTCCGCCACCGAGCGGATGCGCGCGACATTGGAGGCAAAGGTCGTCACCGCCACGCGGCCCTTGGCCTTGGAGATGATCTTGGCAAGCTCGGTCGCGACATCGCGTTCGGACGGCGACTGGCCCTCGCGGATGGCATTGGTCGAATCGCCGATCAGCGCCAGCACGCCCTCGTCGCCGAGCGCACGGAAGCGCGCCTCGTCGGTCTTGTCGCCCAGCACCGGCGTCGGATCGATCTTCCAGTCACCGGTATGGATGACGATGCCGAGCGGCGTGCGGATGGCGAGCGAGGTCGATTCCGGGATCGAATGGGCGACCGCGATCATCTCGACATTGAACGGTCCGAGATCCAGCCGCTCGCCGGGCTTGAGGATATGGATCGGCACCTTGGGCGCGCCCATGTCGGAGAAGCGCTTGGCCTCCAGCATGGCGGCGGCAAAGGGCGTCGCATAGACAGGGCACTGCAGACGCGGCCAGAGATCGGCGACCGCGCCGATATGATCCTCGTGGGCGTGAGTGATGATCAGCGCCTTCAGGCGCTTGCGTTCGCCCGCGATGAAGCGGACATCCGGCATGATCAGGTCGATACCGGGAAGGTCGGGGCCGGCAAAGGCCACGCCGCAATCGACCGCGATCCAGTCCTTCTTGGCCGGCGACCCGAAGCCATAGAGCGACAGGTTCATGCCGATTTCGCCGACGCCGCCGAGCGGCGCGAAGACCAGTTCGGGATCAGAGCCGGCGGTCTTGGGGGTTGCCGCCATTATCAGTGCACCATGGGTTGAGACATCAGCGAGACTTCGCCGACGCCCAGGAATTGACGCCCGTCGGGCGTATCGAGAATGAGCCGGCCCTCGGGATCGAGGCCTGCGAATATGCCTTCGTAGCGCGTCTTGTCGTGAGTGACGACGATGGGCTGGCCAAGGCCGGCCGCGCGCGCAAGCCATCCCGCCCGAATGGCGGCGAAACCCTCGCCGCAATTCCACACCGACAGCGCCCGCATCATCGAGGCGGTCAGCGCCGCAAACAGCTGGTCGCGGGTGACCGGAAAGCCCTCATCGTTGAGCGAGGTCGTCCGATAGGGCGCGTTGCCCGGATGATGGCGGACATTGACGCCGATGCCGAGGACGGCGTGGGTCAGCGAGCCGCGCGTCGTTGCCTCCACCAGGATGCCGATCATCTTGGCGCCGTCGATCAGCCCGTCATTCGGCCATTTCAGCCGCAGGCGGCTCTCGAGGTCTGGCGCCAGCGTCAGGATCGCGTCGTCGATGGCCAGCGCTGACACGAAGCAGAGTTCGGCGATCTTGGTGGCAGGCGCGGGATCGCGCAGCATCAAGGTCGCGGAGAGATTGCCGGGCTCGGTCGACCAGACCTTGCCGCGGCGGCCACGCCCGGCCGTCTGCACGTCGGCCAGAAACCAGGTCGGGCGCTCTTCGCCCGAGGCGGCGGCGGCAAGGGCCAACTGGTTGGTGGACCCTGTCTCCGCGACATGGACCAGCTGGAAGCCGGCCTCAGCCGCGGCGTCTGAAAGCTTCGCCACCGGGCTTTAGAACAACGAACGCGCGGCGGCGCCGGCGGCGGCCACCAGCGGCGCCGGATAGACCACGAACAGCGTCACGAACAGGGCGGCAAGCACGATCACCGCCTTGATCTCGAAGCGCGCGGGCACGAAGGGTGCGGCCGGCTCGTCGAAATACATGATCTTCACGACGCGCAGGTAATAGTAGCAGCCGACCGCGCTGGTCAGCACGCCAACCACCGCCAGCACATAGAGCTTGGCGTCGACGGCCGCCGAGAACACGTAGAACTTGGCGAAGAAGCCGGCGAGCGGCGGAATGCCGGCAAGCGAGAACAGCTGCGCGGCAAGGGCAGCCGCAATCACCGGATTGGTGCGCGACAGGCCCGCCAGATCCTCGATCGTCTCGACGGGACCTGCTTCCCGGCGCATCGCGATGATGCAGGCGAAGGTGCCAAGCGTCATCACCATGTAGATGGCGATATAGACGGCGACACCCTGCACGCCGGAGGCGGTGCCGGCGGCAAGGCCGACCAGCGCGAAGCCCATATGGCCGATGGAGGAATAGGCCATCAGCCGCTTGATGTTGGACTGGCCAATGGCGGCAAAGGCGCCAAGCGCCATGGAGGCGAGCGACACGAAGACGATGATCTGCTGCCATTGCAGCGTGGCGGCCGGAAAGCCGGTGACCATGGCGCGCACGAAGATCGCGAGGGCTGCAACCTTCGGCGCCGCCGCGAAGAAGGCGGTGACCGGGGTCGGCGCGCCCTCATAGACGTCCGGCGTCCACATGTGGAACGGCACGGCGGAGATCTTGAAGGCGAGACCGGCGATGAGGAACACCAGGCCGAAGATCAGACCAAGCCCGATGGGACCACCCTTCAGGGCGAGCGCGATACCGGCGAGCGAGACGGTTCCGGTGAAGCCGTAGATCAGCGAGGCGCCGTACAGCAGCATGCCCGAGGACAGGGCGCCGAGGACGAAATATTTCAGGCCGGCTTCGGTCGAGCGCAGGTCGTCGCGATGGATCGAGGCGATGACATAGAGCGCCAGCGACATGAGCTCGAGGCCCATATAGAGCGCGATCAGGTCACCCGCCGAGATCAGCACGCCCATGCCGGTGGCCGACAAGAGGATCAGGATCGGGAATTCGAAGCGCTCGGCCCCTGCCCGCTTGAGGAAGTCGTGCGACATCAGGAGCGTGATGGCCGCGCCGAAGAAGGCCAGCACCTTCATGAATCGCGCAAAGCCGTCGAACAGGAACGATCCGCCGAAGGCCGAGCGCGGCGTGCCGCCGATCAGCATCACGGCGAAGCCGGCAGCGATCAGCAGGACGACGGCGGCGGCCGACACGGTTCCGGACGATTTCTCGCCGGAGAAGACGCCGTACATCAGAAGCGCCATGGCGCCGATGGCCAGGATCAGTTCCGGGACGATCGGGGCAAGCTGGAGGAGCGGAGCGTTCAAGGGACCGATCCCCCTCTCAATGCAGCGACAAGGCCGCGGCCTTGCCGGCAGCGGCAATGGCCTGACCATAGGATTGGACGAGAGCGTTCACCGCCACTTCCGACGTGCCGAGCACAGCGGAGGGATAGATGCCGAACAGGATCGTCAGCACGACCAGCGGCACCAGGATCACCAGTTCGCGGGTATTGACGTCGGTGATGCCCTTGAGCGAGGGCTTGTCGAGCACGCCCCAGATCACCTGCCGGTAGAGCCACAGCGCGTAGCAGGCCGACAGGATCACGCCGGATGTGGCGAGGAAAGCCACCCAGGTGTTGGTCTTGAAGGCGCCGAGCAGCGTCAGGAACTCGCCGACGAAGCCGGACGTGCCGGGCAGGCCGACATTGGCCATGGTGAACACCATGAAGATCACCGCATAGACCGGCATCCGCTGGACCAGGCCGCCATAGGCCGCAATCTCGCGGGTGTGCATGCGGTCGTAGACGACGCCGACGCACAGGAACAGCGCGCCCGACACGATGCCATGCGACACCATCTGGAACACCGCGCCCTGGATGCCCTCGGCATTGCCGGAGAAGATGCCCATGGTCACGAAGCCCATATGGGCCACCGACGAATAGGCGATCAGCTTCTTGATATCCTCCTGCACCATGGCGACCAGCGAGGTGTAGACGATCGCGATCACCGACAGGCCGAACACCATGGGCGCGAAGAACTGCGACGCCTCCGGGAACATCGGGATGGAGAAGCGCAGGAAGCCGTAACCGCCCATCTTCAGGAGAACGCCGGCGAGGATCACCGATCCGGCGGTGGGCGCTTCCACGTGGGCGTCCGGCAACCAGGTGTGCACCGGCCACATCGGCATCTTCACCGCGAAGGAGGCGAAGAAGGCGACCCACAGCCAGAACTGCATGTTTCGCCCGAACACACTCGGCCCCACCTTCAGGAGCTCGACAATGTCGCTGGTCTTGGCCACCCAGATCATCGCCATGATGGCGATCAGCATCAGGAGCGAGCCGGCGAGCGTGTAGAGGAAGAACTTGAACGAGGCGTAGATGCGCCGCTTGCCGCCCCAGATGCCGATGATCAGGAACATCGGGATCAGGCCTGCCTCGAAGAACAGGTAGAACAGCACGATGTCGAGCGCGCAGAACACGCCGATCATCAGCGTTTCCAGCACCAGGAAGGCGACCATGTATTCCTTCACCCGCCGGTCGATCGAGACCCAGGAGGCGAGGATGCAAAACGGCATCAGGAAGGTCGTCAGGATCACCAGCGGCAGCGAGATGCCGTCGACGCCCATGCGATAGGCAATCACGCCACCGAGCCAGTTGGCGCGCTCGACGAACTGGAACTCGGCCGTCGAGGCGTTGAACAGGAAGACCGGGATCAGCGAGAGGCCGAAGGTCACCAGCGTCGCGAACAGCGCGATCATGCGGATGTTGCGCTTGGCCGCTTCGTCGTCGCCCCGGATCATGAGGATCAGGGCGGCGCCGACCAGGGGCAGGAAGGTGATGATCGAGAGGATGGGCGCGTTGGACATCAGTGGGCTCCACCGGCGCCGGAGAACATGAACCAGGTGACGAGCCCGGCAACCCCGATCAGCATCGCGAAGGCATAGTGGTAGAGGTAGCCGGACTGCAGCCGGACGACACCGCGGGTGACGTCGAGCACCCGGGCCGAGATGCCGTCAGGGCCGAAGCCATCGATCAGCCAGCCGTCACCCTTCTTCCAGAAGAAGCGCCCGAGGAAGCGCGCCGGCCGGACGAAGATGAAGTCGTACAGCTCGTCGAAATACCACTTGTTGAGCAGGAACTGGTAGAGCGCCGGATGCTGCTTCGCCAGGGCCGCGGGGCTTCCAGGGTTGCGGATATACATCTGGTAGGCCAGCAGGAAGCCGGCCGCCATCATGATGAAGGGCGTCCACGGAACCCAGCCGGGCACCTTGTGGAAGTCTTCCATGATGTGGTTCTCGGGGCGGAAGAACAGCGCCTCGCGGAAGAACTTCTCCACGCCGTGGTGATCGGCGAACCAGTAGGTGAAGGCGACGCCGGCGAACACCGCGCCGAAGGCGAGCAGCGCCAGCGGCACCAGCATGACCAGCGGGCTCTCGTGCGGCTGCAGCGGACCATGGCCATGGCCATGATCGGCATGAGCGTGATCGTCCTTGGCATGGGCGTGGTCGTCGTGACCATGCGCCGCCTTGGCGGCATGGCCATGGGCGTCATGACCACCGGCCCAGCGTGGGGTCTGGTGGAAGGTCATGAAGATCAGGCGCCAGGAATAGAACGAGGTCATCGCGGCGGCGGCCACCGTCAGCGCGAAGGCATAGGGCCCCATCGCATTGTGCGAGGCATAGGCGACCTCGATGATCGCATCCTTCGAGTGGAAGCCGGCGAAGCCGACATGCAGGAAGGGAATGCCGAAGCCGGTCAGCGCCAGCGTGCCGATCACCATCATCACATAGGTGAATTTGATGTGGGGGGCGAGGCCGCCCATGTTCCGCATGTCCTGCTCATGGTGCATCGCGTGGATGACCGAGCCGGCGCCGAGGAACAACAGCGCCTTGAAGAAGGCGTGGGTGAACAGGTGGAAGATGCCGACCGAATAGGCGCCCGCACCCAGCGCCACGAACATGTAGCCGAGCTGCGAACAGGTCGAATAGGCGATCACCCGCTTGATGTCGTTCTGCACCAGGCCAACGGTCGCCGCGAAGAAGGCGGTTGTGGCGCCGAAGAACATGACCACCGTCAGAGCGGTCGGCGAATATTCGAAGATCGGCGACAGGCGCGCCACCATGAACACACCGGCGGTGACCATGGTCGCGGCATGGATGAGGGCAGACACCGGTGTCGGGCCTTCCATGGCGTCCGGCAGCCAGGTGTGCAGCAGGAACTGCGCCGACTTGCCCATGGCGCCCATGAACAGGAGGCAGCAGACAACCGTCAGCGCATCCCACTGGTGGCCGATGAACTCCATCTTCTTGCCGACCAGTCCCTGGGCGGCAGCGAAGACTGTGTTGAACTCAACCGAGCCGGTGAGCTTGTAGAGGCCGAAAATGCCCAGCGCGAAGCCGAAATCGCCGACGCGGTTGACGATGAAGGCCTTCATGGCCGCCGCATTGGCCGAAGGCTTCTGGTACCAGAAGCCGATCAGCAGATAGCTCGCGAGACCCACGCCCTCCCAGCCGAAGAACATCTGCACGAGGTCATCGGCGGTCACCAGCATGAGCATGGCGAAGGTGAACAAGGACAGATAGGCGAAGAACCGCGAGCGATGCGGATCCTCGTTCATGTAGCCGATCGAATAGAGGTGAACGAGGAACGACACCGAATTGACCACCACCAGCATGACGGCGGTGAGCGTGTCGATGCGCAGCGACCAGAACACGCCGAGCGAGCCGACATTGATGAACGGCAGCAGCTTGACGGTGGTGACCTGGCCGCCGAAGCCGACCTGGAAGAAGGCGACCCACGACAGGAGCGCCGCAATGCCGAGCAGCGCGGTGGTGACGATCTCCGAGGGGCGCGCGCCGATGGCGCGGCCGAACAGCCCGGCGATCAGGAAGCCGATGAGCGGCAGGAAGACGATGGCCTGATACATGGCGTTGCGTCAGCCCTTCATCATGTTGACGTCTTCCACCGCGATCGACCCGCGGTTGCGGAAGAAGACCACGAGGATGGCGAGCCCGATGGCCGCCTCCGCCGCTGCGACGGTGAGCACCAGCAGCGCGAAGACCTGGCCGACCAGGTCGCCCATATGGGTGGAGAAGGCGACGAAATTGATGTTCACCGACAGGAGGATCAATTCCACCGACATCAGGATGACGATGATGTTCTTGCGGTTGAGGAAGATGCCGAGCACGCCGAGCGTGAACAGGATCGCCGCGACCGACAGATAGTGCGAAAGGCCGATGGCCATGATCAGATCCCCTGCCCTGACTTGACCTTGACGATCTCGATGGCGGTTGCCGGCGTGCGCGCCGACTGGGCGCCCGGATCCTGCCGCTTGACGCCCACCTTGTGGCGCAGCGTCAGCACGATCGCGCCGATCATGGCGACCAGCAGGACGAGGCCCGACAGCTGGAAGAAGAAGACATATTTCGTATAGAGGACCTGGCCCAGCGCCTCGGCATTGGTGATGCCCTGCGGGATCGGCGCCATGATGGTCTTCGGCGTCGCGCCACCGACAGCCCAGCCGCCGATCACCATCAGCAGTTCGGCCAGCACCACGAAGCCCACCAGCACGCCGACCGGCAGATATTGCAGGAAGCCCTGGCGCAGTTCCGCGAAGTCGACGTCAAGCATCATGACGACGAACAGGAAGAGCACGGCGACCGCGCCGACATAGACGACCACCAGGATCATGGCGAGGAACTCCGCCCCCATCAGGACGAACAGTCCCGATGCGTTGACGAAGGCCAGGATCAGGAAGAGCACCGAGTGCACGGGGTTGCGCGCGGCGATCACCATGAAGGCGGACGCCACCAGCACGGCGGCGAAAAGGTAGAAGAAGAGACCGGCGAGCATCTGCCCCTTTGCCCCGTTCCTGTTCTTGTCTGGCGGCGACTGAGTCTCTGGTCGAGGCTCGCGCGCCGTTCATAGAACCCAAGTTGGAACCCGTCCAGCCAAGTGGAGGCGGAACGGGAAATCGATCACCGATAGGGTGCGTCCATCGCCTGGTTGGCGGCGATCTCGCGTTCCCAGCGGTCTCCGTTCGCAAGCAGCCGGTCCTTGTTGTAGTAGAGCTCCTCGCGGGTCTCCACCGAGAACTCGAAGTTCGGCCCCTCGACGATGGCGTCGACCGGACAGGCTTCCTGGCAGAAGCCGCAATAGATGCACTTCACCATGTCGATGTCGTAGCGCGTCGTGCGGCGCGTGCCGTCATTGCGGCGCGGACCGGCCTCGATGGTGATGGCCTGGGCCGGGCAGATCGCCTCACACAGCTTGCAGGCGATGCAGCGCTCTTCGCCATTGGGATAGCGGCGCAGCGCATGCTCGCCCCGGAAGCGCGGCGAGATCTGCCCCTTCTCGAAGGGGTAGTTGATGGTCGCCTTCGGCTTGAAGAAATAGCGCATCGACAGGAAGAACGCCGACACGAATTCCGTCAGGAACAGTGCCCTCGCCTTCTGGTCGAGCCTCATTGCCGACGCCATGGACCTCTCCTCATCATTCAGCCGCCAAGCGTGCGGCCGAACCAGTAACCCACTGTGCCGATCACCGGCACCGTCCCGATCAGGACGATGCGCTTGAGCAGCACCAATTTACCCTCGAACTCGGCCTTCTCGGCGGGGGTGGCCGAGCGGTCGAACTCACGCAGCTTCTGCGTCACGAAACCCGTGACGATCTTGTAGTTCAGCCAGCCGACCACGCTGCCGACGACGGCGCCGAGAATGCCGGCCGGCGTGAGCCAGGCCATCATGTCGTCACGGCGCCCAGCCGGTGAACTGCAGCACGCCCGCCACGACCACCACCATGACCAGCGACAGGGGCAGGAACACCTTCCAGCCCAGCCGCATCAGCTGGTCGTAGCGATAGCGGGGCACGAAGGCCTTCACCATGGCGAACATGAAGAAGACCAGCGACACCTTGAGAACGAACCAGACGACGCCCGGCACCCAGGTGAAGGGCGCGATCGGGAACGGCGGCAGCCAACCCCCGAGGAACAGGATCGTGGTGAGCGAGCACATGGTCATGATCGCCACATATTCGGCCAGCATGAACATCATGTACGGCGTCGACGCGTACTCGACCATGAAGCCGGCGACGAGCTCGGATTCAGCCTCCGGCAGATCGAAGGGCGGCCGGTTGGTCTCGGCCAGCGCCGAGATGAAGAAGATCACGAAGACCGGGAACAAGGGCAGCCAGAACCAGCCGAACAGGCCGATCGACTTGTCCTGCGCGCGCACGATGTCGGTGAGGTTCAGCGACCCCACGCAGAGCAGGACGCAGATGATCACGAAGCCGATGGAGACCTCATAGGACACCATCTGGGCCGCAGAGCGCAGCGCGCCGAGGAACGGGTACTTCGAGTTGGAGGCCCAGCCGCCCATGATCACGCCATAGACGCTGAGCGACGACACCGCGAAGATGAAGAGAACACCGACATTGAGGTCAGCGATCGCCCAGCCGTCAGCGATCGGGATGACCGCCCAGGCGGCGAGCGCCAGCAGCACCGAGACGAAGGGCGCCAGCAGGAACACGCCCTTGTTGGCGCCCGACGGGATCACCGGCTCCTTCAGCATGAACTTCAGGAGATCGGCGAAGCTCTGCAGGAGGCCGAAGGGTCCGACGACGTTCGGACCACGGCGCAGCTGAACGGCCGCCCAGATCTTGCGGTCGGCGAGCAGGATGAAGGCGACGAAGATCAGCAGCGCCACCATCAGAGCAAGGCTCTGAATGGCGATCAGCGCGACGGGCCAGAGGTTTGTCCAGAAGAAGTCCATCAGTCTTGGCCCCTCACTCGGCCGCGGTCCGCATCGCCCCATGGGCGAGCGCGGAACATTCGGCAAGCGTGGCCGAAGCCCGCGCGATCGGATTGGTCAGGTAGAAATCGGCGATCGCCGGCTTGAACGGCTGGGCGGCAACCGCCCCGCCAAGAGCTGCAACCTTCGACAACTGACCGGCGTCAGCAGCGGCGAGCGAGCCGACGCGGAGCGCACCGGGAAGATCGCGGCCAAGGGCTGCCCGAAGCTCGCCGAGCGAATCGAAGGGCAGCTTGACGCCGAGCTGATCGGACAGGGCGCGCAGGATCGCCCAGTCCTCGCGGGCATCGCCCGGCGCGAAGCCTGCGCGATTGAGCACCTGGACGCGGCCCTCGGTGTTCACCGTCAGGCCGGCCTTCTCGGTATAGGTCGCGCCCGGCAGGATGACGTCGGCGCGGTGCGCGCCACGGTCGCCATGGGTGCCGACATAGACGACGAAGGGCCTGGCCGCGATTTCAATCTCGTCGGCGCCGAGGTTGAAGATGACATCCACGCCACCGCCGGCGATGCCAGCGGCATCGAGCCCGCCCTCGCCCGGCACCAGGCCGAGATCGAGCGCACCGACCCGGGATGCCGCCGTGTGCAGCACGGCGAAACCGTTCCAGCCATCCTTGACCGCGCCGAGCGCGGTCGCCGCATGGACCGCCATCGACAGGACCTCGCGGCCATCGGGACGCGTCAGCGCGCCCTGGCCGAGGATGATCATCGGCTTGGCGGCCTTGCTCATCACGTCCGCGAAGGAATTCTTGCCCGACACGACCTCGGCGAGCGTTTCCGGCCCGGCGCCGAGATAATCGACCTTGTAGGTGAGGTCCGCGACCTCGCCGATGAAGCCGATCTTCACCTGGCCGGTGCGCCAGCGCTTGCGAATGCGCGCATTCAGCACGGGCGCTTCGCGGCGCGGATTGGAGCCGACGATCAGGATCGCGTCGGCGTCCTCGATTCCGGCAATGCCGGGATTGAAGATGTAGGATGCGCGACCAAGCGACGGGTCGAGCTTGGTTCCGTCCTGGCGGGCATCGACATGGGGCGAACCGAGCGCCGCCATCAGAGCTTTAAGCGCATACATCTCCTCGAGCGTGGCGAGATCGCCGACCAGCGCACCGGTCTTGACGCCACCAACCGCCTTCACCTTGGCGGCAATCGCCGCGAAGGCCTCGCCCCAGGTCGCCGGACGCAGGCGGCCATTCTCGCGGACATAGGGCTGGTCGAGGCGCTGCGAGCGCAGGCCATCGGCGACATGCCGGGTCTTGTCGGAGATCCACTCCTCGTTCACCGCCTCGTTGAGACGCGGCAGCACGCGCATGACCTCACGTCCCCGCGCATCGACCCGGATCGCCGATCCCACCGCATCCATCATGTCGGTGGATTCGGTCTTCAGGAGCTCCCAGGGCCGCGCATTGAACGCGAAAGGCTTGGAGGTCAGCGCGCCGACCGGGCAGAGATCGACGACATTGCCCTGCAATTCCGAGGACATGGCCTGTTCGAGATAGGTCGTGATCTCGGCATCCTCGCCGCGGCCGATCAGGCCCAGCTCGGAAATGCCGGCGACTTCGGTGGTGAAACGGACGCAGCGCGTGCAATGGATGCAGCGCGTCATCACCGTCTTGACCAGCGGGCCGATATACTTGTCCTCAACCGCGCGCTTGTTCTCGTGATAGCGCGACTGGTCGACGCCATAGGCCATCGCCTGGTCCTGCAGGTCGCATTCGCCACCCTGGTCGCAGATCGGGCAATCGAGCGGATGGTTGATGAGCAGGAACTCCATCACACCTTCGCGCGCCTTCTTCACAAGCGGCGTCTTGGTGTTGATGACGGGTGCTTCGCCATTGGGGCCCGGACGCAGGTCGCGGACGTTCTGGGCGCAGCTCGCCACCGGCTTGGGCGAGCCCTTCACCTCGACGAGGCACATGCGGCAGTTGCCGGCAATCGACAGCCGCTCGTGGTAGCAGAAGCGCGGAATCTCGGCGCCAGCCGCCTCGCACGCCTGCATCAGCGTGTACTCGGCCGGAACCTCGATCTCCTGCCCGTCGACGATCACCTTCGCCATCGGCTTGTCTTCCATCCCGTCTCGCGCATGCCCCCGGGAAAGGCGGCACCCGCTGATGTCGGCACGACAGGCACGTAGAATGTGCCCGCTGCCGGTTCCTCATTCCATCCTCAGCGCGGCGGCTTGCCGAATCTGAGGACATATTCCTTCTCGCCGCCAGCGGCGAGCGCGTCGGCCTGCCCGATCCACTGATCGCGCAGGATTCGGCCGTTGAACTTCAGAAAGCCGTCCACCCAGGCCACTTCCTTGGGCGACCAGCCGGCAATCTGGTCGAAATGGTAGATGCCGAGGCCATTCAGGATGGTCTCGATCTTCGGCCCGATCCCGGCAATCAGCTTGAGGTCGTCGCGGCCGCCGAGACGCGGTTCCGACAGGCCGCTGGGCTTGCCCGACGCAAGCTCGGGCTTGTCGTCCTGTATCGAGATTTTCGCCAGCGAAATGCCCTTGGCCGAGACGCTGGTGGCGACCGGCACGGCCTTGGCCGCCATCTTCGGCTTCGGCGGCGACCCACCAGGCGTTGTCGGCTTGGGCGGCGCACCGGGAGATGCGGGTTTCGCCGGGTTCTTCGGCGTGGCGGCGACCGGCTCGGCAGCGGCCGTCATCTTCGGCTTCGGCGGCGAACCGCCAGGGGTCGTCGGCTTCGGCGGCGCGCCGGGAGACGCGGGCTTGGGGGGGGGGTCGGGGTCGCGGCTTCGGGTGCCTTCGCGACCACAACCGGCGGCGTCTCGGCCACCGGGTTGGATACGACGAGGCGGGCGACGGTCGCCGGCTTCGGCGGTTCGGCAGCGGGAGCCTTGGCGCGCGGCTCCGGCCGGTCGTCTGCGACGGGCATCATGGCGCGGGCGACACCCAGGCTCATGCTCCACAGCGCCACCCAACCCGTCATGGCAATCGCGGTCGGCAAGGCCAATGCGGCAAGCGCCGGCCCTGCCAGCGCCTCCATCGGCTGGAGGGACCTGGGCAGATCGGTCAATGCACGCTGGTCTCGGAGAGGCAGTGTCATGGTCCTCACTCCGTTCGGGTTGCGTTGCTGCACTGCGATCGTCACCGGTAGGCGTCCTCTCCGGCTCTCGATTATTCGGCCGCGATCCGGATCGGGTCCGGATGCGGGTTGGCGGCGTAAGCGTCGATCTTCTTCTCGATCTCGTGGCGGAAATGCCGGATCAGGCCCTGGACCGGCCAGGCAGCGGCATCGCCGAGCGCACAGATCGTGTGGCCCTCGACCTGCCCTGCCACTTCCAGCAGCATGTCGATTTCCTTCTTCTGCGCCCTGCCCTCGGACATGCGCGTCAGAACGCGCCACATCCAGCCGGTACCCTCGCGGCACGGCGTGCACTGGCCGCAGCTCTCGTGCTTGTAGAAATAGGAGATGCGGGTGATCGCCTTGACGACATCGGTCGACTTGTCGAGCACGATGACGGCGGCGGTGCCGAGACCCGAGCGCAGCGCGCGCAGCGTGTCGAAGTCCATCGCCGCGTCCCAGATCTGCTCGGCCGGCACCAGCGGCACCGAGGAGCCGCCCGGAATGACCGCCAGCAGATTGTCCTTGCCGCCGCGAATGCCGCCGCAATGCTTCTCGATCAGCTCCGAGAACGGCACCGACATGGCCTCCTCGAATGTCGCCGGCTTGTTCACATGGCCCGAGACGCAGAACAGCTTGGTACCGACATTGTTCGGCTTGCCGAAACCGGCGAACCAGGCCGGCCCGCGCCGCAGGATCGTCGGCACGACAGCGATCGATTCGACATTGTTGACGGTCGTCGGGCAGCCATAGAGGCCCATATTGGCCGGGAACGGCGGCTTCAGGCGCGGCTGGCCCTTCTTGCCCTCGAGGCTTTCGAGAAGGGCTGTTTCCTCGCCGCAGATATAGGCGCCGGCGCCGTGATGGACGTAGAGGTCGAAATCCCAGCCGAGCTTGTTGTTCTTGCCGAGGAAGCCCGCCTCATAGGCCTCGTCGATGGCAAGCTGCAGCGCCTCGCGCTCCCGGATGAACTCGCCGCGCACATAGATATAGCCGGTATTGGCGCCCATGGCGCAGCCGGCGATTAGGCAGCCCTCGACCAGCGTATGCGGATCGTTGCGCAGGATCTCGCGATCCTTGCAGGTGCCGGGCTCGGATTCGTCGGCATTGACGACGAGATAGCTCGGACGCCCGTCCGACTGCTTGGGCATGAACGACCATTTCAGGCCGGTCGGGAAGCCGGCGCCGCCGCGACCGCGGAGCCCCGAATCCTTGACCTGCTGGATGATCGCATCGCGGCCCTGGGCGATGATCGCCTTGGTTCCATCCCAATGCCCGCGCGCCATCGCGCCCTTCAGGCTCTTGTCGTGGAAGCCGTAGATATTGGTGAAGATGCGGTCCTTGTCGGCGAGCATCAGATCACTCCTTCACGGACGGCCCACCGGCCGCCAGAGTTGTCGCCTGAACAGTCCATTCCTCGCGGTCGATCCGTCCCGGGAACGACAGATAGGTGCCGACCCAGCGGATTTCTTCGCGGGTCCAGCTGGCAATCTGGTCGAAATGGAAAATGCCGAGCGCATTGAGCTTGGTCTCGTTGACCGGCCCGATGCCCTTGATGCGCTGCAGCTTGTCGGCCTTGGCGTCGCGCGCGGCCGCCATGCCCTTCGGCTTGGTGCCGACCGCATCGGCCTTCTGCTCGGGCGTCGCGTCGGCGGCAAGGGTCGCGAGCTTGGCCTTGATCTCGGCCTCTTCGCGCGCCGCGAGGTCGGCGGCAGCAGATGAGGTTTCGGCAACCGGCTCGGACTTGGGTTCAGCCTTCGCCTTGGCCTTCGGCTTTTCGGCGACGGCAGCGCCACCGGGCGAGGATGCATTGAACGGCAGGTCGCGGAGCGTCAGTGCGCCGCCCAGCGGCTCGGAACCGTGGCGGCCGTTCTGCGGACCGGGCGTCGGCTTCTCGCCGCGGGCGAAGGCGTCGAGCACCTTCTCGAAGCTCTCAGGCGTCAGGTCCTCATAGGTGTCGGAAAACACCTGGATCATCGGCGCGTTGACGCAGGCGCCGGCGCACTCGACCTCTTCCCACGAGAAATCGCCATCGGCGGACAGGTGGAACTGGTCGTGATGAATGCGGTTCTTGCAGATCTTGATCAGCTCTTCCGAGCCGCGCAGCATGCAGGGCGTGGTGCCGCAAACCTGAACATGTGCTTTCTTTCCAACCGGTTGCAGCTGGAACATCGTGTAGAAGGTCGCCACCTCGAAGACCCGGATATAGGGCATGTCGAGCATGTCGGCGATGTACTCGATAGCAGCCTTCGGCAGCCAATAGGCATGCTGCTCCTGCGCCCGCCACAGGAGCGGGATCACGGCGGAGGCTTTGCGGTCAGCCGGGAACTTGCCGATCTGCACCTTGGCCCAGGCAAGGTTATCGGCTGAAAAGGCGAAGGAGGCCGGCTGGACCTCGTCGGGCGCTAGTCTGCGGACGCTCACCGGTCGACCTCTCCGAAAACGATATCGATCGAGCCGAGGATCGCGGAGACGTCCGCGAGCATGTGGCCCTTGCACAGATGGTCCATCGCCTGGAGGTGGGCGAAACCCGGTGCGCGAATCTTGCAGCGATAGGGCTTGTTGGTGCCGTCGGCGACCAGATAGACGCCGAATTCGCCCTTCGGCGCCTCGACGGCGGCATAGACCTCGCCGGCCGGCACGCGGAAGCCCTCGGTATAGAGCTTGAAGTGGTGGATCAGCGCTTCCATCGAGCGCTTCATCTCGCCCCGCTTCGGCGGCACCACCTTCTGGTCCTTGGCCGACACCGGGCCCGGCGTCTCGCGCAGCATCTTGCAGCACTGGCGCATGATGCGGACGGACTGGCGCATCTCTTCCATGCGGATGAGATAACGGTCGTAGCAATCGCCGTTCTTGCCGATCGGGATGTCGAAATCCATCTCGGAATAGCATTCATAGGGCTGCGACTTGCGCAGGTCCCAGGCAGCGCCCGAACCGCGCACCATCACGCCCGAGAAGCCCCAGGCCCAGCATTCCTCCAGCGTCACGATGCCGATATCGACATTGCGCTGCTTGAAGATGCGGTTCGGCGTCAGCAGAGCGTCGAGATCGTCGACCACCTTGAGGAACGGATCGCACCAGGCGTCGATATCGTCGACGAGCTTGGCCGGCAGGTCCTGGTGGACGCCGCCCGGCCGGAAGAACGCCGCATGCATGCGCGAGCCGGAGGCGCGCTCGTAGAAGATCATCAGCTTCTCGCGCTCCTCGAAGCCCCAGAGCGGCGGCGTGAGCGCGCCGACGTCCATGGCCTGCGTGGTGACGTTGAGAAGATGCGAGAGAATGCGGCCGATCTCGCTGTAGAGCACGCGGATCAGCTGGCCGCGCTTCGGCACCTCGATGCCGAGCATCCGCTCGATGGCGAGGCAGAAGGCGTGTTCCTGGTTCATCGGCGCGACATAGTCGAGCCGGTCGAAATAGGGGATCGCCTGCAGATAGGTCTTGGTCTCGATCAGCTTCTCGGTGCCGCGATGCAACAGCCCGATATGCGGGTCGCAGCGCTCCACGACCTCGCCGTCGAGCTCCATGACGAGCCGGAGCACGCCGTGGGCCGCCGGATGCTGCGGGCCCCAGTTGAACGTGAAATTGCGGATTTCAGCTTCGGCCATGCTCAGTTCGCCTTGGCTTTCTCATCGCCGGGCAGCACGTAGTCCGTGCCTTCCCAAGGCGAGAGGAAATCGAATTGGCGGAATTCCTGCGCGAGCCGGACCGGCTCGTAGACGACGCGCTTCTCGGCATCGTCGTAGCGCACCTCGACGAAACCCGAGGTCGGGAAGTCCTTGCGCAGCGGATGGCCGTCGAACCCGTAATCGGTCAGGAGGCGGCGGAGATCCGGATGGCCGGTGAACAGCACGCCATAGAGATCGTAGGTCTCGCGCTCGAACCACAGCGCGCCCGGGAACAGGTCCGTAAGCGAAGCGACCGGGGTTGTCTCGTCGGTCTGGATCTTCAGGCGGATGCGCTGGTTCAGCTTGGGCGCCAGGAAGTGGTAGACCACGTCGAAGCGCTTGGCGCGGCCGGGATAGTCGACGCCGCAGATGTCGATGATGTTGTTGAAGCCGCAGGCCGGACTGTCGCGCAGGTAGGTCACGACCTCGATCAGCTTCGAGGCTTCCGCCGTCAGCGTCAGCTCGCCATAGGCGACCACCGCGCCGGTGACAGACCCTGGCAGGGCCTGAACGATGGTGTCGCCGAGAGTGTTGAGCGTCATGGTGTCAGCCCTCACCGCTCGATCGTGCCGGTGCGGCGGATCTTCTTCTGCAGAAGCAGCACGCCGTAGAGCAGCGCCTCAGCGCTCGGCGGGCAGCCCGGCACATAGATGTCGACCGGCACGATGCGGTCGCAGCCGCGCACCACCGCATAGGAATAATGGTAATAGCCGCCGCCATTGGCGCAGGAGCCCATGGAGATGACGTAGCGCGGCTCCGGCATCTGGTCGTAGACCTTGCGCAGAGCAGGCGCCATCTTGTTGGTCAGCGTTCCCGCGACGATCATCACGTCCGACTGGCGCGGGCTGGCGCGCGGCGCGAAACCGAAGCGCTCGACGTCATAGCGCGGCATCGACAGCTGCATCATCTCGACGGCGCAGCATGCGAGACCGAACGTCATCCACATGAGCGAGCCGGTGCGCGCCCAGTTGATCAGGTCATCGGTCGCGGTGACGATGAAGCCCTTGTCCGCCAGTTCGTTGTTGATGCCCGAGAAGAACGGGTCGGACGAGCCCACGGGACGGCCGTCGGGGCCAAGCAGGCCCTTGGGTGCGGGAGCGACGAGCGCGTCGCCACGGTCGATGGCAGTGGCCATGTCAGTACCTCAATCCCACTCGAGGGCGCCCTTCTTCCACTCGTAGACGAAACCGATCGTCAGAACGCCGAGGAAGAGCATCATCGACCAGAAGCCGAAAATCCCGACCTCCTTGAACGCCACCGCCCAGGGGAACAGGAAGGCGACCTCGAGGTCGAAGATGATGAAGAGAATGGCGACCAGGTAGAAGCGCACGTCGAACTTCATGCGCGCGTCGTCGAAAGCGTTGAAGCCGCACTCGTAGGCCGACAGCTTTTCCTTGTCGGGGTTCGAATAGGCGATCGCGAACGGAACGACGAGCAGAACCAGCCCGATGACACCGGCCAGCGCAAGGAAGATCACCAGCGGCAGATAATCATTGAGAAGCGCGTTCAAGGGGCCCATCTCCGCACTCGGCAGCCGCGTGCGACGGTGCGCAAACGACCAGCTTTCGACCGCTGGCTTACTCGCTTGATTGGTGCGGTGCAAGCAGCGGTAACCGTCAGATAGTCTCATTCCCTGGAAAGATTATGAAAAGCCGCCATGCATCAGGAATGCGGCTAATGGCGCGCGCGCCTGGCCCGCCGCAGACAGCCCATGGAACCTGGACGCCAGGCCCGGCGCGCGCTGATTCCCGGCGCCCAACCATCCCGGCCAAACGCAGAAAAGGCTGCCGAAGCAGCCTTTCCGTTGCACGGTAACCTCGTGAGCGTCTGGTTCAGTAGCGGGCCGTGACGGCCGCCCCCTCCCCGCCGAACTTCCAGGTCAGCCCGACCCGGGCCCGGCCGCTGTCGATCTTCGCGGTCAGCGGCGCGACCAGTTCGCGCGACGTGCCGAACTGGTGGATATACTCCGCCCTCAGCGCAAGGTTGGCCGTCAGCATGGTCTCGACGCCGGCGCCGAGTTGCAGGCCGCTGCTCATCCAGCCGGCCGATGCGCCCGGCAGGCTGATATTGACATGCGTCCAGCCATAGCCGGCCGACAGATAGGGCATGACGCTGCCGCCGATCACATAGCCGAGGCGGCCACGCACGCCGGCATTCCAGTCGGAACCGATCGACGCTCCGAAGCCTGCCACGTTGAGCGTCGTGCGAACGGTCGAGATGCCTGCATCCGCCTCGATGCCCGCAACGATGTTGGTCCCGGCGAACTGGTGGTCGTAGCCGCCGAGCACGCCGCCGAACAGACCCTGCGAGCCGATGCCCCGGAAGCTGAACAGGCCGGGCACCGCGAGCGTCGTGTTGCCGAAGCCGTAACCGCCCTGGACGCCCGCATAGAAGCCGGACCAATCGGCGCGGCGGGGCGCGGCGAAGGCCTGGTACTGCTCGGCCGCCCCGAGCCCGAACCGATAGCTGAGGCCGAGCCTGGCCGTGCCCAGCGTCGGCTTGATCGACACGGGGGCGAACTGGCCGATGGAATTGGAATAGGTGTGAATGTACTCGGCGTGCATGAACCAGTTGCCGGCAAGCCGCGTCTCGATGCCGCCTCCGATCTGCCAGCCGGATGTGGTCAGGCCGGCGCTGCCGCCGAAGCCGCTCGCGGTGATATGGCCCTGCGACCAGCCGCCGGTCGCATAGAGCATGGTTTCCGGCGTGATCAGGAAGCCGAGACGGCCGCGAACCGCCCAACGCCGGTCGGCCGAGAGCTTGACGCTGTTCCCGGCCAGCGAAATCACCGTATCGATGCCAGACAGATTGCCTTCGACAAGGCCGCCGATCACCCAGCGCTGTGCAAACTGGTAATCGGCTCCAATCTTGCCGCCGACTTGCCAGCCATTGGACCCGAGACCCGAGAAGCCGACAATGCCGGGCACGGAGATCGATGTATTGGCGAAGCCATAGCCCGCATGAAGCCCGGCATAGACGCCCGTCCATGAGAAGCCCCGTGCCGAAACCTCAGCCGCGATTGGCATTCGCGGAATGCCAAGATCCGCTGCACTCACGGATATCGACGGAAGCAGGAACATGGCGGCGGTTGATAGAAGAACGCGACGCATTGGGTCTCTCCGCAGCGGCTCCACCAATATGGCCGCCTGATATGACCGAGCGTCATTGAGTATTATATTGTGGTCTTGCAATTCCTATATATGGATTTAGCGAAGAATTAACGCTAAGATAGAGGGTAAATGGGGACGTCTGCATGACCAGCCGGCGCGGCGTCAGCGGCACGGCAAGACGGGACGATCCGGCCCGAATGTCGCGCGGCATTCCTGCTGCGGCGGGGTGCGATCCGAACATGGTGGGGGTTGTCGGCGCGGCAGACGCTGAAGGTCGGCTCGCATGATCTCCGGCACATCAGGCCGGAAGGGGGGAATGGCGCGGGCGACGGGACTCGAACCCGCGACCTCCGGCGTGACAGGCCGGCACTCTAACCAACTGAGCTACGCCCGCGCATTTCCCTGGCAGAGCCGAAGCGTCTGCCGAGGCCGCGGGGAATACGGGAGCCTCCCCCTGCTGTCAAGGCACTTGGCGCGCAGATCTGTGCAAACTGCGATCTGCCCCCGTCACGGCGTCTCGATTCCGGCAACGGCGCCATCTGTTTGCGCCACCAGCATCGCCTGCCAGCATGCATCGAGGGCCCCCTCCCGCTGAGACAGTATTGTTATGAACAATGGGCCCACGTCACTTTCCCAAAGGGAAGCAACGTGAAATTTCGCGCCAGATTATCCGTTCATTAAGGTCAACAGGGGTTTTTAGAATGGAACGGGATTCTTGAACACATTCCCCGGCCGGTGAGGACACAGATCGATGGCGCGCTTTGAGATGCTTCAGCTGAAAACAATCGGGTCCAAGCTGATGGTGACCACGACAGTCACCTTGCTCGCAGCAGCAGCGGCGGTCGGATATGCCGGTTACCGCCAGCAGGCATCGCTGTCCGACATGGCCATCGAGGCCGCATTGCAGCAGCGTTATGATGCGATCGTCGCAGCGATGAACGAACAGGGTCAGCGGGCCTTGGGTGTCGCCGCCACCCTCGCCAATGACCCGCGTGTCGGCGCCGCCATCGCCGCCAATGATCGCCTGGGCTTCATCGAGCGTTTCAAGCCGCTCTCCCTCACCCTGCGGGACGATCTCAAGCTCGCGCTGATCAGCGTCCAGTTCACCAATGGCACCAATTTCGCGCGCGTCCACGCGCCCCAGGCCTTCGGCGACAATGTGATCGGCCGTCGCCTGATGGTTCGCGACGCCATCCAGACCGGCCGCACGCAGCTGGGCATCGAGCCCGGTCGCGACAACGTGTCGATCTTCGCCAGCGTACCCACCATGCACGAGGGCAAGCTCGTCGGCATTACCGACATTGGCGCGGTCCTGGGCCCGGATTTCCTCGCCGACCTCAAGCGCCGGTTTTCGGTCGATGTCGCGATGCACCTGGTCGAAGGCGGCAAGCTGAATTCCCTCGCTTCGACCTTTGCCTCCAAGACGCTTCTTGAACTGCCGGCCCACCAGGCCGCGATGACGGCCCCCACCCACTGGGTCGAATCAACCCTCGGCGGTCGCCCAGTCGCCGTCCTCGCTGGCCCGCTGCGCAATTATTCCGGCAATCCGATCGGCACCGTCGAAGTGGCGGTCGACACATCGGTCTTCGTCGCGGCCCGCAACTACGCGCTCCTGGTGCTCGGTATCGCAACGGCGCTGGCGGTCCTGGCCGGCATCGGCGCGGCCCTGCTGCTCACCCGCCATCTCGGCCTGCCGATTCGCGCGCTCAATGAGACGATGACGGCGCTCGCCGGTGGCGATCATGGCCGTACGGTTCCCTCCACCCAGCGCAGCGACGAGATCGGCGCCATGGCGCGCGCCGTCGAGGTGTTCCGCACCAACGCCATCGAGCGCGAGCGCCTCGAAGCCGTGACCACCTCCGAAACCGGCGCGCGGCTGGCGCGCCAGGGCCGGATCGACACGCTGGTGCGCGACTTCTCGTCCTCGATTGGCTCGGTGCTCGACGGTGTCGGCGCCAATGCGCGGATGATGGAAGAGACCGCGCGCAACCTCACCGGTATCGCCGCCTCCGCGGCCGGCCAGGCGGACGAGGCCTCGGGCGCGTCGCGTCAGGCATCGAACAACGTCCAGTCGGTGGCCGCCGCGTCGGAAGAGCTGTCCGCCTCGATCAACGAGATCGCCACCCAGGTCGCCCAGACCAATGACGTGGTGATCCGCGCAAGCCGCGAGGCCGAGGACGCCAATCACCGCGTCAAGGCGCTGGCGCTGGCGGCGAACCGCATCGGTGAGGTTCTGAACCTCATCCGCGACATTGCCGAACAGACCAACCTGCTGGCGCTCAACGCCACGATCGAGGCGGCACGCGCCGGTGAAGCCGGCCGCGGCTTCGCGGTCGTTGCCTCCGAGGTCAAGTCGCTGGCCGGCCAAACCGCCAAGGCCACCGAAGAGATCGCGGCCCAGATCAGCTCGGTCCAGAGCGAAACGACCACAGCGGTCCGGACGATCGAGGCGATCGCCGCGACCATGGAGGAAGTCTCGCGCTATGCCGGCGCGGTGGCGAGCGCCATCGAGCAGCAGCGCTCGGCCACCGGCGAGATTTCGCAGAACGTCCAGGCGGCCGCCACCGGCACCGCACGCGTCGTCGACAACATCACCAGCGTCACCGCCTCCTCCGCCGAGACCAATGCCTCGGCGAGCGATGTGCTGTCGGCGGCCCGCAGCCTGTCAGAACAGTCGGTCTCGCTCGGCAAGACGGTCGAGGGCTTCCTGGCCGAGGTTCGCGCGGCCTGAGCCAGTCTCAATCGGCCGGCGGGGGCGACCCCGCCGGTTGGCCGATGATCTTGAACAGCAGCGGCGCCGAGATCATCACCAGGAACACCCGGACGACATGATGGGCCGCGACGAAGGCCACCTCCGCGTGCAGCGACACGGCGATCAGGCTCATTTCGGCAAGACCGCCCGGCGAATAGGCCAGAACCAGCGATTCCATATCGTAGCTGGAAAACCGCGACACCACATAGGCAAAGCCCGTCATCCAGCAGAGCAGGATGATCGTCGACCCGACCGATAGCGCCAGGATTCGCATGACAGTGGCGCTGGCGGTCCCGGCAAAGCGGCAGCCGATGACCACGCCAAGCACGAGCTGCGCGACATTGATCACCTCGAAGGGCGGCTTGAAATCGCTCAGGCCCGAGAGATGGACCAGCGCGCTTGCCAGCATGGGGCCGAGCAGCACGCTTGCCGGAAGTCTCAGGAGGCGGCCCACATAGACGCCGACGACGGCGCAGCCGATCAGCCAGCCCCAGGTCGACAGCGGCGCATTCGTGATGGAGACGGAGCCTGCCGCGCGGTTGATCGCGACACCCTCGATCCACTGGATCGCGAAGGGCAAGGTCATGACCACCATCAGGATGCGCGAGGAATGGACCAGCGCGATCACGCGTGCATCGCCTCCCCGCTCCTCGCCATAGGTCACCATCTCGACCAGGCCGCCGGGCATGCCGGAGAAGAACGAGGTGGTCCAGTCGTAGCCGCCGACCAGGCGGAAATAGGCGACGACGGTCACGCCGCAGGCGATCATGAAGACCACGAGACCGATCAGCGTCGGCACCCAGCCGCCGATATTGGCAAGGATCGAGGGGCTGAACCCGGAGCCGAGCATGACGCCGATGATCGCCGACATGGGCGGCCGGATGATCGGCGGCGCACCGACCGGCGCGCGCAGGAGCGCAGCCAGCGTGCAGATGGTCATGGCACCGAGCATCCAGGGCAGCGGCAGCCGCGCGAAGGCGAACAGCGTGCCGCCGGCAAGACCAAGCGCCAGGGCCAGACCGAAGCGGCGATAGGGAAAGCGCGATGGCCCGAACGGACCGGAGCGGAGCTTGTCGATCAGAGATCCCACGCCCGACGGCTCCTCGCATTCCAGCGGGCAGCGGGGTCGCCTGCCCTGTCGGCGGCGCTATAGCACTGTTTGGCGCTGACGGAAGTCAGGGATTGACGCTAGGCAGAGCAGCATCGCGCGGCTGGCCTGAAGGGGTGGTGGGCGGTGACGGGCTCGAACCGCCGACATCCTGCGTGTAAAGCAGGCGCTCTACCAACTGAGCTAACCGCCCGATCGCATGAGCCGATCAGGACCGGCCATCTAGACCGGGTGGGCCGCCGACGCAAGCCGGTGGCTCAACAAGCGAACGCCGCCGGGCCTGGCCCGACGGCGTGCGCGAAACAGGATTGCCACTCCGGATCAGGAGTTGACGGCATCCTTGAGGCCCTTGCCGGCCGAGAACTTCGGCGCCTTCGAGGCGGCGATCTTCACGGGCTTGCCGGTGCGCGGATCACGGCCCTCGCGAGCGGCGCGGTTGGACACCGAAAATGCTCCGAAGCCGACGAGCTTCACATCGCCGCCCGACTTGAGGGTGGCTTCGATGATGCCGAACGTGGCATCGACGGCAGCACCCGCCTGCGCCTTGGTGAGGCTCGCCTGCTCGGCGACCGCGGCGATCAGTTCGTTTTTGGTCACGGGCTTTTCTCCTTCGCGTTTGCATTCCGCCGGATTCGCTCACCGACGAAACGGAGGGCATGTGGTGCCGCGAGGCGGATCAGATTGCAAGCCGAAATGGCGGATTTGCGCGATTTCTCGCTGGAAAACCTCATGCAGAAACACAAAACCCCGGGCATTTCGCCCGGGGTTTGAAATCATTCCAAACTGGAGCCAGGACTTGGCTCAGTGGGCGATGGCCGCGGCCGCATCCTCGTCGCCGACCTTGCGGCCCTGAACGGGTTCTGCGTCCTCGTCCCACTCGATCGGTTCGGGCTGACGGATCAGCGCGTGCTTGATCACCTCGTCCATGTGCGAAACCGGGATGATCTCCAGCCCGTTCTTCACATTGTCCGGGATCTCGGCGAGGTCCTTGGCGTTCTCCTCGGGGATGAGGACCGTCTTCAGACCACCGCGCAACGCGGCAAGCAGCTTCTCCTTCAGGCCGCCGATCGGCAGCGCCCTGCCCCGCAATGTCACCTCGCCGGTCATGGCGATGTCCTTGCGGATCGGGATGCCGGTCAGCACCGAGATGATGGCGGTTGCCATCGCGATGCCGGCCGAGGGACCGTCCTTCGGGGTCGCACCCTCGGGAACGTGGACATGGATGTCCCGCTTGTCGAACAGCGTGGGCTTGATGCCGAAAGCGAGCGAGCGCGACCGCACATAGGATGCGGCGGCACTGATCGATTCCTTCATCACGTCCTTCAGGTTGCCCGTCACCGTCATGCGGCCCTTGCCGGGCATCATCACGGCTTCGATCGTCAAAAGCTCACCGCCGACTTCGGTCCAGGCAAGGCCGGTGACGGCGCCCACCTGATCCTCGGTCTCCGCCATGCCATAGCGATAGCGCGGCACGCCGAGATATTCCTCGACCACCTTCGGCGTCACCTTGATCGTCTTCTTCTTGGTCAAGGTGAGGTCCTTCACGCCCTTGCGGACGAGATTGGACATCTCACGCTCCAGGTTTCGCACGCCCGCCTCACGGGTATAGCGCTGGACCACGAACATGAGGGCCTCGTCGGTGATCGACCATTCCTTCTCCGACAGGCCATGCTTCTTGATGGCATTCGGGATCAGGTGCTTCTTGGCGATCTCGCGCTTCTCGTCCTCGGTGTAACCCGCGATGCGGATCGTCTCCATGCGGTCGAGCAGCGCCGGCGGGATGTTGAGCGTATTGGCGGTCGTCACGAACATGACGCTCGACAGGTCGAAATCGACCTCGAGGTAATGGTCGTTGAACGTCGCGTTCTGCTCAGGATCCAGCACCTCCAGAAGCGCCGCGGAGGGATCGCCGCGGAAATCCTGGCCCATCTTGTCGATCTCATCGAGCAGGAACAGCGGGTTCGCCGTCTTCGCCTTCTTCATCGACTGGATGATCTTGCCCGGCATGGAACCGATATAGGTCCGCCGATGGCCACGGATCTCGGCCTCGTCACGCACGCCACCGAGCGAGATGCGGACGAATTCGCGCCCCGTTGCCTTGGCGATCGACTTGCCGAGCGAGGTCTTGCCGACGCCGGGAGGCCCGACGAGGCAGAGGATCGGCCCGGTCAGCTTGTTCGCACGCTGCTGCACGGCCAGGTACTCGACGATGCGGTCCTTGACCTTGTCGAGGCCGAAATGGTCGTGATCGAGCAGGGACTGCGCGCCGGCGAGGTCCTTCTTGATCTTCGACTTCTTGCCCCAGGGCAGCGACAGCATCCAGTCGAGATAGTTGCGCACGACGGTGGCTTCCGCCGACATCGGCGACATCTGCCGGAGCTTCTTCAGCTCGTGATTGGCCTTGTCGCGCGCTTCCTTGGAGAGCTTGGTGCGCTTGATCTTGTCTTCGAGCTCGACCAGTTCGTCCCGGCCATCTTCATCGCCGAGCTCCTTCTGGATCGCCTTCATCTGCTCGTTGAGATAATACTCGCGCTGGGTCTTCTCCATCTGCCGCTTCACGCGGGTGCGGATCTTCTTCTCGACCTGCAGGACCGAGATCTCGCTCTCCATCAGGCCGAGCACCTTCTCCAGGCGCTTCGACACGTCGATGGTTTCGAGCACGGTCTGCTTGTCGGCGATCTTCACCGCCAGATGCGAGGCAACCGTATCGGCGAGCTTCGAGGCATCCTCGATCTGGCCGACCACGGAAACGATCTCGGGCGAGACCTTCTTGTTCAGTTTCACATAGCCTTCGAACTCGGTGATCACCGAGCGGGCCAGCGCCTGGACCTGCACCTTGTCGTCGATCTCGTCGCCAATGACGGCGGCGTCGGCCTCATAGAACTCCTCGCGATCGGAATAGGCCGACACACGGGCACGGGACACGCCCTCGACCAGCACCTTCACGGTGCCATCGGGCAGCTTCAGGAGCTGCAGGACAGTCGCCAGCGTCCCGATCTCATAGATCGAGTCCGGCGCTGGATCATCGTCCTGCGCCTTCATCTGGGTTGCCAGCAGGATATGGGTCTCCGCGCGCATCACCTCTTCGAGGGCGCGAATCGACTTCTCGCGGCCGACGAACAGCGGCACGATCATGTGCGGGAACACAACGATGTCGCGCAGCGGAAGAACCGGGAAGCTCTTCGATTCGCCGGGGGTGAGGGGCGGCCGCTTCTTGGTCTCGCTCATGGTTCTCTCGTCCTTATGCTTCGACACGCCGTCTAAACGGCCCGTGTGGGCCCGTCCGACGACGGCGCTCGGATGATCCGGAACGGATGACGCTGCATCACGCTGATGACGCGCGGGGACGGCGGCGGAAATGAGGCCCCGCTGGAGCTCGGCGTGAAAGCTCCAAAGGCGCTCTTGGCGCTTGGCCGACCCCGGGCACGAAAACCGGCCCGGTGGTCTGTCGGTGACCATTAGGTGGCGGTGCACCAACAAGGTGTCAAGGAGGCGGGAACGCGCCTGTGAACGACGCCCGTTACTTGGTGCAAAAGCCACACAATGCCGAGGGTTGACTGACCCTCGTGGCGGACCTGCGCGGCTCGGAAAATGGCAACATGGGCGAAACATTGGGCTGCGGATCGCCATATGCCCTGGCACGGCACGTCGCAGGGCTGAAACATTGCCTTCCTATCACTTGGCATGCCTCGACGACGAGGCCCGCAGCAGCCGACCGGCACGGCAGGGAAAACGAACGTTCCCCGCCGCCCTCTGGCCGGCGCCATCGGGCCGAATCGGGCGCGGTTCACCGCATTCGCAATCCATGCCCTATCGGGAGCTTCGACATGATCCGCCGCGCCTTCCTCGCCGCCGTAGCCCTGGCCTCCATCGCCGCCTCCACCGAGGCCTTTGCCCAGGCCCAGCAGAACTTCTCGCTGATCAACCGCACCGGCTACCAGATCAATGAAGTCTATGTGAGCGCTTCGGCGTCGAACTCCTGGGGCCGGGACATCCTCGGCGACGGCGTGATGCCGTCGGGCACCCGCCGCAACATCACCTTCCCGCAGCGCACCCGCGCCTGCATGTTCGACCTGCGCGTCATCTACGCCGACGGCGAACGTGGCGAGGTTCGCGAGATCAATCTCTGCGAAGTGTCGAACGTCACGCTGACCTGGAACGGTCGCACCCGCTTCAGCGTCAACTGATCTGCCAGTGCCTGCCTATTCCTGAGACCTCCACCTTTTCAAGGCGGGCTTCGGCCCGCCTCTTTTTTTGCTCAGGATCGCCCGCAAACGAAAAAGGCGGGCTCGAGGCCCGCCTTTTTGCAGATTGAGGTGACAGAGACTGGAAATCAGGCGCTCGCGGCCTTTTCCTTCTCGGAATAGATGTAGAGCGGGCGCGCCTTGCCCTGCACGACCTCGTCCGAGATCACGACCTCCTCGACGCCTTCCAGACCCGGAAGGTCGTACATGGTGTCGAGCAGGATGCCCTCCATGATCGACCTGAGGCCGCGGGCGCCGGTCTTGCGGTCGATCGCCTTGCGGGCGATCGCGCCGAGCGCGTCCTCGTGGAACGACAGGTCGACATTCTCCATCTCGAACAGGCGCTGATACTGCTTCACCAGCGCGTTCTTCGGCTCCATCAGGATCTTCTTGAGGGCGGCCTCGTCGAGATCCTCGAGCGTCGCGATGACCGGCAGACGGCCGACGAATTCCGGAATCAGGCCATACTTCAGCAGATCCTCGGGCTCGACCTCACGGAAGATCTCGCCGGTGCGGCGATCCTCGGGGGCCTTGACCTTGGCGCCGAAGCCGATCGAGGACCCCTGCCCCTTGGTCGAGATGATCTTCTCAAGGCCGGCAAAGGCGCCACCGCAGATGAACAGGATGTTCGAGGTGTCGACCTGCAGGAATTCCTGCTGAGGATGCTTGCGCCCGCCCTGCGGCGGCACGGAGGCGACCGTGCCTTCCATGATCTTCAGAAGGGCCTGCTGCACGCCCTCACCCGACACGTCGCGGGTGATCGACGGATTGTCCGACTTGCGCGAAATCTTGTCGATTTCGTCGATATAGACGATGCCGCGCTGCGCCCGCTCGACATTGTAGTCGGAGGCCTGGAGCAGCTTCAGGATGATATTCTCGACGTCCTCGCCGACATAGCCGGCTTCGGTGAGCGTCGTGGCGTCGGCCATCGTGAACGGCACGTCCAGGATGCGCGCGAGCGTCTGCGCGAGCAGCGTCTTGCCCGAACCGGTCGGGCCGATCAGCAGGATGTTCGACTTCGACAGCTCGACGTCGTTGTGCTTGGTCGCGTGGTTCAGCCGCTTGTAGTGGTTGTGGACCGCCACCGAGAGCACGCGCTTGGCATGGAACTGACCGATCACGTAATCGTCCAGGACCTTGCAGATTTCCTTCGGCGTCGGGATGCCGTCCTTGGACTTGACCAGCGCGGACTTCGATTCCTCGCGGATGATGTCCATGCACAGCTCGACGCATTCGTCGCAGATGAACACGGTAGGCCCGGCAATCAGCTTGCGGACCTCATGCTGGCTCTTCCCGCAGAAGGAGCAGTAGAGCGTGTTCTTCGCGTCGCCGCCGGACTTGCTGCTCATAGGTCGTTCTCCAATCGAACCGGCCTCGGCGAGGATCGGTTCGTCCGTTGCGAGGCGATCCGCAAGGGACCCCCTCAGAACCTCTTGAGGATGGGCCAACCCACCTTTTCGGCTCCTAGAGCCAAGCATGGTGAACCGAACCGGATCAAGAAATGATTAACGCTATTTCGGTACCCGCGGCGTCCCAAAACAGGGCGTCGCACTCAATCGTGACCATTCTATGCAAGCGGCGGACCGCTGGATGTGTCGGAAATGCGACATCTCCGATCAAACAACGCGGTCCGCGCCTTGCGGTCAGGACTTGGCCGGCTCCGGCTCGTCGGGGCGGACTTCGATCACCTGGTCGATCAGGCCAAATTCCTTTGCCTTCTGCGCCGACATGAAATTGTCGCGCTCGAGGGCGTCCTCGATCTCCTTGAGCGGGCGTCCCGTGTGCTTCACGTAGATGCCGTTCAGCCGCGACTTCAGTTCCTTCACCTCTTCAGCGTGGATCAGGATGTCGGTCACCTGGCCACGATAGCCGCCCGAGGGCTGGTGGACCATGATGCGCGAATTCGGCAGGGCGAAGCGCTGGCCGGCGGCGCCGGCGGTCAGCAGAAGCGAACCCATCGAGGCAGCCTGGCCCATGCAGAGCGTGGTGACCGGCGGCTTGATGAACTGCATCGTGTCGTAGATCGACATGCCCGCCGTGACGACACCGCCCGGCGAGTTGATATACATGTTGATCTCCTTCTTCGGGTTCTCGGCCTCGAGGAACAGCAGCTGGGCGACGATCAGTGTCGCCATGCCGTCCTCGACCGGACCCGACAGGAAGATGATCCGCTCCTTGAGGAGCCGGGAATAGATATCGTAGGAGCGCTCGCCCCGGTTGGTCTGCTCGACCACCATCGGGACCAGGTAGCTCATATAGGTGTCGACCGGATCTCTCATCGTCTCGTCCTCATGACCGTCATCGGCATGTGAGCCGAATCTGCTTGACGCCATCCTAACGGGATTGCGGATTTCTGGGGAACCTGGCCTGCCAAAATGCGAAGGGCCGCTCGCGGCGGCCCTTCCTTACCAGGAAATGTCCGGTCGCTAGAGGCCGCTCAGGCGGCTTCCTCGGCCTCGTTGTCCTTGAAGAGTTCGTCCTTGGAGACGACCTTCTCGGTCACATCGGCGAGTTCCAGGATGTAGTCCACGACCTTCTCCTCGAAGATCGGAGCACGAAGCGAAGCCAGCGCCTCCGGGGTCTTGCGGTAATAATCCCAGACCTGCTGCTCCTGGCCGGGGAACTGCCGCGCCCGCTCGACGACCGCGCGCGTCACTTCCTCGTCGTTGACCTTGATTTGGGCCTTGTCACCGATCTCCGCAAGGACCAGCCCAAGCCGCACGCGGCGCTCGGCGATCTTGCGATATTCGTCACGGGCCTTTTCCTCAGTCGTATCCTCGTCGGCAAAGGTCTTGCCGCGCGATTCGAGGTCCTGAGACACCTGGCGCCACACACCCTCGAACTCCTGCTCGACCAGGGTCGGCGGCAGTTCGAACGCGTGCTTCTCGTCAAGGGCGTCGAGCAGGATGCGCTTCACCTTGCGGCGGGCAGCTTCCGAATATTCGCTCTTCAGGCGGTCGGAGACGGCGGCCTTGAGCTTCTCGAGGTCCTCGAAGCCGACCATCTTGGCGAACTCGTCGTCGATCGCCCGCTCGCCCGGCTTTTCCATCGACTTCACGTTGACCGCGAACTCGGCGTCCTTGCCGGCGAGATTCGGCGCGGCATAGTTCGACGGGAACTTGACCTTGAGGACCTTGTCCTCGCCGGTCTTGACGCCGACCAGCTGCTCCTCGAAGCCCGGAATGAACGAGTTCGAACCGATCTCGACCTGGATGTCGTCGGCGGTGCCGCCTTCGAACTTCTCGCCGTCGATCGTGCCGACGAAGGACACGGTGACGCGGTCGCCCGTCTCGGCCTTGCCCTTGGTCTTGGGCTCGAAGGGACGGTTCTGCTTGGCCATCGTCTCCAGCATGGCGGCGACGTCGGCTTCCGCCGGCTCGACCACCGGCTTTTCAACCTTGATGCCCTTGAAATCGGCGAGCTGGATGGTCGGCAAGACTTCGAAGGACACGGTGTAGTCGAGGTCGGCAGTGCCCTCGAACACGGCCTGGGCCTCGTTCTCGGCCTCCGGCAGCTTCACCGCCGGCTCCATCGCCAGCTTGAAATTGTTGTCGGTGACGATCTTCTGGTTGGTCTCGCCGACCAGCGCCTCGATCGTCTCGGCCAGCACGGCCTTGCCGTAGAGCTTCTTCAGGTGCGCGGTCGGCACCTTGCCCGGCCGGAAGCCGTTGATGTTGACCCGACCCTTGAGGTCGTCGAGGCGCTTTCCGGCGCGCTCAGCGAGATCGGTCACGGGAACCACGACGCGGAATTCGCGCTTCAGACCTTCGGACAGGGTGGCTGTCACCTGCATGGCTCAGTTTCTTTCGCGTTCGTGGTCTGGTCAGTCCAACGGCTAAGGTGCGGGGGCTACCCTTTGAAAACTCTCGTCTTCTACCTATGCGCCTTTGGCATACTCATCGATCTGGTGGGGTGCGTGGCGGGAGTTACCACCACGATCGCCCACGCGGGATGTCGCCGTTCCAATCCCCGGAAAACAGATCAAGGTCAGGCTACGAAGGGCGCCATATGGACGTATCCGGCCAAATTGACAAGGGCGAAACGAACTGCAATGGCCTTGGGACGCAACGTGCCCCTCTGGCGGAATTGGTAGACGCACTCGGTTTAGGTCCGAGCGCTTAACGGCTTGCAGGTTCGAGTCCTGTGGGGGGCACCACTGCGCTGCGCGGTATGCCGGACAGGCAACACTTGCCACGGAGGCGAGGTCTCGATGCCACAGTCCCCGCAGGCTTGTGGCAATCAGACGCGGGCGAACAGTCCGGCCCAGATCAGCAGGACCATCATGACCGCCCCGCCAAGCACCATCGTGGCCTGGCTGTGCGGCAGGATATCGGCATAGCGGGCCAGCACGAGCGCCGCGCCGCCGATCATCGCAAGCTTGAACATCGTCGTCTCCCATTCCGGGACGGCCGGATGGCCATTGGGAGCCACGGATCAAGAGCGGTGCCATCCCGGATCGGGACAGGCGCGCTGCGACCAGATGCGGGATGATTCCAGGCCGCGAATAGGCCATAGACTCGCGAAAGGCTCCCCGCCTCCCTGACATCCAGCCGCAGGCATCATGCACCGACCGCCAAGCCCAGATCGCTGCCAGCTTCTCGATCGCCGCACGCTTCTGGCCGGTCTCGGCCTGCTGCCGGCCTGGCCCGGCCATGCCCAGGCGCCGGCCATGCGCACGCTGACCGCCAGCCGTGGCGCGGCGCGCCTGCGCGGACCGGATCATCCGGCAACACCGGTCTTCGGCTATGACGGCCTGGTGCCCGGCCCGGTTCTGCGCGCCCGGCGCGGCGAGGAATTCCGCCTGAGCCTCACCAACGGCCTGGATGAGCCGACCGCGCTGCACTGGCACGGCCTGCGCATCGCCAATGCGATGGATGGCGTGCCCGGCCTGACCCAGCAGCCGATCCAACCTGGCGCCACCTTCGACATGGCCTTCACGCCGCAGGATGCCGGCACCTTCCTCTATCGGCCCTGGCACCCGGTCCATGGCGCGGGCCAACTTACCCGCGGCATGGCGGGCCTGCTGATCGTCGAGGGGCCTTCTTTGCCCACCGCCGACCGCGAGCAGATCCTGGTGCTGGACGACTGGGCACTCGACGCCGAAGGCGCCCTCGCAAGTCCAGGCTCTCCGCTTGAGCCACAAGGCAAGCCCGGCACGGCCGGCCGCATCGTGACCGTCAACGGCCAGCCGGACCTGGTGATCGAGGCCCGCGCCAACGAACGGCTGTGGCTGCGCATCGCCAATGCCGCCCATGCGCGCATCATGCAGTTTGTCGTGCCGGGACAGCCGCTGACGCTGGTCGCCCTGGATGGCCAGCCTTGCGAACCCTTCCTGCTGCAGAATGCCCAGGTGACGCTTGGCCCCGGCCAGCGCGCCGAGATCATGCTGGATGTCACCGGCGAACCTGGGGCGAGCTTGCCGGTTGCCATCAACAATCTGGCCGGCGCCTCAATCGAGGGCCGGATTGCGATTGCCGAGGGAGCAGCACTGCGCCCTGCCCCACTGCCGCGGCCCGGCTGGCTTGCCGCCAATCCGATTGCCCAGGAACTCGACTTTCGCCGCGCCTTCCGCCTCGATCTCGGCATCGAGACGCGCGGGACGGAGGTGGTGTTCAACACCCGCGCTGACCGGGCTCCCGGCCCCCAGCCGGCCTTCAAGGTGCGCCGGGGCACCGTGGTGATGGCCGGCTTGCGCAACCAGACGCCGGTCTTTCAGGCCGTCCACCTGCATGGCCATCAAGCGCGTCTGCTGGATGGCCTCGACGACGGCTGGAAGCCTTTCTTTCTCGACACGATCCTGGTTGCGCCCGGCACCACGGCGCGCATCGCCTTCCTGGCCGACAATCCCGGCAAATGGGTCATCGAGGCGCAGGCCATCGGCAACGACAATGGCCCGCTGGTGCAGTGGTTCGAGGTGACGTGACGGCGTTGAGTAACGCGTGTGTCAGCGGCTGTTCCGGCCGACGCAGTTCTCGACCGCCTCGAACACCTGCTGCATGGTCGCGCCCTGCAATTGATAGGGGAACCGCACGCCGTCCACATTGACCTCGAACGAGCCACGCAGGCTGATCAGCCGGTCAGCCTCCACCCCGGGCAGGTCGATGATGGTTCGCCCCTGCCAACCGCCCTGAGCAACACCGTTGGCTTGCAACAGGCCGCGGGGCGTCTGGATCGTGACCCGCTTGTTTCCCGGTCTCTCCACCCCCGGCACGGTCAGGATGTAGTTTGAGCCGTGCTTCCAGAACAGGCGCGCGCCGAGCTGGAAGTCGGGCACCATGCCGTAGCAGCGGTCGAAGCGGTTGTTCTCGAAGACCCGGAAGATCCGCACATTGCCGACCGCGCCCACCGGTTCATCCCGGCGCTGCGCCTGGGCTTCGCCCGGTGACAAGAGTACGGCGGCCACCAAGCCAAGAAGCCCATGACGAAGTCGCATCGGAAAGTCCTTCCCCAAGTAATACGCGGGAAGAGCTAGCAAACCGCATGTGGCCAATCAAGATGAGGGAAATCCGTCAGGCTAAAAGGCAACAAGCTCCGCCGCCAGCCTCGCCAGGACCGGCGGAAGGGCCTCCGGCAGATCCTCGGCGATGAGCCCAACACCTGCCGCCTGCCCGGCCTCGCCATGCAGCCAGACTGCCGCGGAAGCCGCCTCGAAGGCCGCCATGCCCTGCGCCATCAGGCCCGTCACGAGGCCTGCGAGAACGTCGCCGGAGCCGGCGGTGGCAAGCCAGGGCGGTGCGTTCTCGGCAATCGAGGTCCGCCCGTCCGGACTGGCAACGACTGTGTCCGGTCCTTTCAGCACCACCACGGCGCCGGAGCGATCCGCGGCGTAACGGGCCGCCCCCACCTTGGTGTCGCCCGCACGCGCGCCGAACAGCCGCGTGAACTCGCCCGAATGCGGGGTCATGACCACCGGTCGCTCCGGCCAGAGGCGGATGCCGGTAAACAGCTGTTCCGGGCAATCGGCGAAGCTCGTCAGCGCATCGGCGTCGAGAACAACGGCCGCCCCGCTCGCCAGCGCTTCCGCCACCATGGCCCGCGTCGCCTCGCCGACACCCAGCGCCGGACCGAGGCAGACGACATTCTTCCGGCGGTCGTTGAGGATCTGGCCAAGCCCCGGCGCGCCGTCGAGCCGCATCAGCATGATGGCGGTCAGATGGGCAGCATTGACCGCCACGGCCTCGGGTGGGGATGCGACCGTGACCAGCCCCGCGCCTGCCCTCAAAGCCCCACGGGCGGCGAGCCGCGCCGCCCCGGTATGGGCGAGATCGCCGGACACGACCACGGCATGACCCCGGCCATATTTGTGGCCCTCCACCCGCGGCCAGGGATAGAGATCGCCCCACAGAGCCGGGGCGTTCATGAAACTGGACGGAGCGATCTCTCCGAGCGCGGAGGCGGGAATGCCGATATCGGCAAGCCGCACCGTGCCGCAGTGGAGACGTCCCGGAAGCAGCAGGTGACCGGGCTTGCGGCGGAAGAAGGTGACCGTCTCCTCCGCCCGGATCGCCACGCCGCGCACCTGTCCGGACGCTCCGTCGATTCCTGACGGCACGTCGACGGCGACCACGCGGGTGCCCGCCGCATTGACGCGGTCGATCAGGTCCGCCAACGCTCCGTCGATATCGCGTGCGAGCCCGGCGCCGAACAGCGCGTCGATGATCAGGGTCTCGCGCGTCGGCGGCCAGGCTGCGAGCGGCACGATGCGCCCGCTCCAGGCTTGCGCAGCGGCTGCCGCATCGGCCGCGCGCGGGTCCGGAGGGCCATCGGCGAAGACGGTCACCTGATAGCCGCGCTCGGCAAGCACGCGGGCCGCCACATAGCCGTCGCCGCCATTGTTGCCGGGACCGCAAAGCACCGAGACGGCACTGCCGAGTGGCACCATGCGGGCCGCCGTGTCGGCCACAGCCACGCCGGCGCGCCGCATCAGCACAGGCCCGGGCGTGCCCGAGGCGATCGTCAGCCGGTCGGCCTCGGCCATCTCGGCAGGCGTGAGAAGCTCGATCATGCCCGACACTGGCGACAGGCAGGCCGGTCGGTCAAGCCGGTGAGGACCCGGCCAGCGGGATTGTTTGCACAAATCCTAAGCATAGCTCGCCATAACCTCCCCGGCCCTCCGGCCCAGCGCGGTGGCACATCGCCAAGTTTGCACTTCCATTAGGCAAATTGACTATTTTTTGCACTGCACGGTAAGATCATGCTGCATGCTAACGATCTTGGGAGCATGATTTCCCCGAAAAGACCGCGATTTCCGCGCGCCGCCGCTCTGGCACATCTCCTGCTAGCCCGCGAATTGGTCCGTGGGACGGCGGCCAACGTCCGACTGCGGATCACAGGAGCAGGATTGGAATGAAGAAGATCGAGGCCATCATCAAGCCGTTCAAACTCGATGAGGTGAAAGAGGCGCTTCAGGAGGTTGGGCTCCAGGGCATCACCGTCACCGAAGCGAAGGGCTTCGGCCGGCAGAAGGGCCATACCGAGCTTTATCGCGGCGCCGAATATGTCGTGGATTTCCTTCCCAAGGTGAAGATCGAGATCGTCATGCCCGACGAGATGGTGGAAAAGGCCATCGAGGCGATCCGCCGCGCCGCGCAGACCGGGCGCATCGGCGACGGCAAGATCTTCGTCTCCACGATCGAAGAGGCTATTCGCATCCGCACCGGTGAATCCGGCCTGGATGCCATCTAATTCGGCGGGTTCGCCCGCCAAATGTCCAAACGTGCAAACCAAAGAGGAAGCACAATGACGACTGCCAAGGATGTCCTGAAAATGATCAAGGAGAACGACGTGAAGTACGTCGATCTCCGCTTCACCGACCCGCGTGGCAAGTGGCAGCACGTCACCTTCGACATCACCATGATCGACGAAGAGATCTTCGCCGAAGGCACCATGTTCGACGGTTCCTCGATCGCTGGCTGGAAGGCCATCAACGAGTCCGACATGCTCCTGATGCTCGACCCGTCGACCGCCCAGATCGACCCCTTCTTCGCCGAGACGACCATGTCGATCGTCTGCGACGTGCTCGAGCCGACCACCGGCGAGCCCTATGGTCGCGACCCGCGCGGCATGGCCAAGAAGGCCGAGGCCTATCTGAAGGCCTCGAAGATCGGCGACACCATCTTCGTCGGCCCGGAAGCCGAGTTCTTCGTGTTCGACGACGTGAAGTTCTCCGCCGAGCCCTACCACACCGGCTTCAAGGTCGATTCCTCCGAGCTGCCGACCAACGGCTACACGGATTATGAAGGCGGCAACCTCGGCCACCGCGTCCGCGTCAAGGGCGGCTATTTCCCGGTTCCGCCGGTCGACAGCCTCCAGGACATGCGCGGCGAAATGCTCGCCTCCATGGCCAAGATGGGCGTCAAGGTCGAGAAGCATCACCACGAGGTCGCTTCCGCCCAGCACGAGCTCGGCATGAAGTTCGACACGCTGACGCACATGGCCGACCAGATGCAGATCTACAAGTACTGCATCCATCAGGTCGCCAACATCTACGGCAAGACCGCCACCTTCATGCCGAAGCCGGTCTTCGGCGACAACGGCTCGGGCATGCACGTGCACCAGTCGATCTGGAAGGGCGGCAAGCCGGTGTTCGCCGGCAACAAGTATGCCGACCTGAGCCAGGAATGCCTCTGGTACATCGGCGGCATCATCAAGCACGCCAAGGCACTGAACGCCTTCACCAACCCGTCGACCAACTCCTACAAGCGTCTGGTCCCGGGCTATGAAGCGCCGGTTCTGCTGGCCTATTCGGCCCGCAACCGCTCGGCCTCCTGCCGTATTCCGTGGACGGCAAACCCGAAGGCCAAGCGCGTCGAGGTCCGCTTCCCCGATCCGACCGCCAATCCGTACCTCGCCTTCGCGGCGATGCTGATGGCCGGCATCGACGGCATCACCAACAAGATCGATCCGGGCGCTGCCATGGACAAGGATCTGTACGATCTGCCGCCGAAGGAGCTGAAGAAGATCCCGACGGTGTGCGGCTCGCTGCGCGAGGCTCTCCAGAACCTCGACAAGGATCGCGCGTTCCTGAAGGCCGGCGGCGTGTTCAACGACGACTTCATCGACAGCTATATCGAGCTGAAGATGACCGAGGTCATGCGTTTCGAAATGACCCCGCACCCGGTCGAGTACGACATGTACTACTCGGTCTGAGGCTCCTGGGGCGGCGTTCGCGCCGCCTCATCCTTGGCCAGCCAAGCCTTTCGCGCGGCACTCGCGCCAAACGAGCTTCCTCCCAACCGCGAGATGTCGTGGTCACCTTCTCCAACGGGCGCCCTCGGGTGCCCGTTTTTCTTTGGGTGGGCGCGTCAACGGGTTGGCGGCGCGGTCCGGCGCTTCAATCATCGATCCCAAGGCTTGCGAAGGTTCCTCTCCATCGGGCAGGCTGAACACCGAAGCGCCAGGCGCATGCCGACCAAGGGGTCTCGAATGCAAATCCGTGGCATGTCCGGCCCCGCGGCCATGATGATCGCCCTGGCCTGGACGAGCTCGGTTCAGGCCCAGCAGCCCTGCGAGCCACGCCCTGTGCCGCAGGCCCGCATCGAGGCCGGGGCACCGCTGCCCTCGCTCGCCCCGATGCCGCGCGATGCGCGCAGCGCGAGCATCGATCACGCCACGCGCCGCCTGACCTTCGCCACGGCATGTTCCGGCGCGGACCTGGTGCGCTTCTACCGCGTCACGATGAACCACCTGCAATGGCACGAGCCGAGCGGCATGCAGGAACGGCGGAGCGAAATCCGCATGGAGTTTCAGCGTGGCCGCCAGGCCATACAGATCGCCATCCGGCCGGAGCCCGCGGGCTCCCAGGTCATCGTCGAGCAGGCCGACGGTGTTGTGGCACCGGACGCGGCCCAGAGCGCCGCGGTCGCGGTTGCGCCAACGCCCCCACCCGCACCCCAGGAACAGGCCAATGGACTGACCGCCAAGGCCGTGAACGGCCTCGTCATCCCGCAGCCGAGCCGCGGCGAAGGTCAGGGGAGCGGCCTTGCGACCTATGTGACCGCCCGCGTTCCGGCCACCACCGCCGACATCGCGGCCTTCTACCGCCGGGAACTGATCGGCCGCGGCTGGAAGGAGGAACCCGGTGCGACCTTGACCGAAACCCATGGCCGTATCCGCTTCACGACCTCCGACGGGCCCGGGCTTCTGACGCTCGAGCACAGCAGGGCGACCGGCCTCACCGACATCAGGCTGCGCGTCGTCCGCGAGCGTCTCGCGCGCGACAATGCCATGATGATCGTTCCTGGCCGGGCCGTCGTGCTGTTCGGCAATGAAACGGACCGCCCCGCCGCGTTCGAGATTGCAGGCCGGACCATTCAGGTTCGCCCGGGCATCGTCCCGGGACTGGGCGCGCCCGAGACCCACCGGCCGCCGAGCCTTGAGCTCGCCCCCGGCCCCCACAGGCTGACCCTCCGGCGCCCCGGCCAGCCGGCTGTCGAGATTTTCGTGGTTCTGGATGAGGATTCGCCCTGGGGCGTGATCGCCAAGCGCGACGGCCTCGAGGCTCTTCCGGCCTATTGAGGCTTCGGTCTGGATCCTACGCAATCCACACGGTGGGATCAGCCCTGATCCCAGTCGGGTTTGACAGACCCTCGGGCCAGTCATCCTATTGTCGCCATGAGCCCCCGCAGAGGGGCCAGGAAACGACATCTGGAGGACGACCCCATGCTGAACCGCCGTGTTCTGCTGCAGCTGCCGCTTGTTCCAGCCATGGCTGGCCTTGCCGCCCCGGCCCATGCCCAGGCCCCCTACCCGTCACAGACCATCAAGATCGTCGTGCCGGCAACGCCCGGCGGCGCCATCGACATCATCGCCCGCAATGTCGCCGACAAGCTGCAGACGTCGCTGCGTCAATCCGTTGTGGTGGAGAACCGGCCGGGAGCGGCCAACAATCTCGGCACGGATGTCGTCGCGAAGAGCCCGCCGGACGGCTACACGCTGGTGATCGTCGCCTCCAGCCACGCCACCAACAAGCATCTCTACAAGAGCCTGCCCTATGACCCGGTCGGCGATTTCGCGCCGATCGTGTTCACCCACGTCGTGCCGCTGGTGCTCGCCATCCACCCGTCCGTGCCGGCGAAAACGGTTCCGGAACTGGTCGCCTGGATCAAGGCCAATCCGCAGGCGACCTTCGCCTCATCCGGCAAGGGCAGTTCGCTGCACATGGCGGCCGAGCTGTTCAAGTCGATGACCGGCACCACCATGCTGCATGTGCCCTATCGTGGCTCCACGGCGGCCCATGGCGACCTCCTGTCGGGCCGCACCCACATGATCTTTGACACGATCTCCGCGATCCTGCCGCATGTGCAGTCGGGCGGCGTGCGCGCGCTCGCCGTCACCACCACCACGCGCTCGCCGTCGCTGCCGGAAATCCCGACCATGGCGGAGACCGGCCTTGCCGGTTACGACGCCAATACCTGGGGCGGCATTCTGGCGCCCAAGGGCACACCGGCCGAGATCGTGACGAAGCTCAATGGCGCGATCAATGCCGCGCTCGCAGCCGACGACGTGAAGGCCAAGCTGACCGTGCTGGGCATCGAGATTCAGGGCGGCACGCCCGAGCGCTTCGCCAGCTATATCCAGGCGGAAATCGACAAATGGGGCAAGGTGGTCGCGCAGGCAGGCATCCAGCCGGACTGACCGGCATTGGCTGTCAGAGCACCAGGAAAGCGCCGGCCAGCGCACCCGTGATCAACCAGGCGCCGACGCGGCCCAGCGTCCACGCGGGATCCTTCTCGTCGCCTGGCAGGACCAGACCTGTCTCTTCCGGATCGATACAGCCGAGCGCAAGCCCCGCCCGTTCGGCGGCGCGCATCAGCTTGGCGAGATCCGCCTCGACATTGACCAGACCCAGTACGCGGTCCATCGGCTCACTCCTTGTTCCGACGCCTGCGACCCCCTTTCGTCAGAATACGCACTGTCGCGTAAACGATCTGTTGAGACCCTGCCGATTCGTGCGGGCGGATGCGTCTTGTCACCGATCTGTTGCAGCTGGCGGGCAGTTTCTAGACTGAGCCCTCAAATCCGGTTCCAGGGACCGAAACCATGTCCGACACCATGCCCGCCAATACCCGCTCCAAGGCTGCCGAGGCCAATGAGGACCAGGGGTCGAGCCCCGCCGGCAATCCGACCATCGGCGACATCATCGCCGAGCGCTTCTCGCGCCGCGACCTGATCAAGGGCGTGCTCGGCGTCGGTGCGATCACCGCGACGCTCGGGCCGGATGCGTTGAAGGCGGAAGGCCGCTCGACCACGCCATCCTTCGCCTTCGAGGAACTGTCTTCCACCCCCACCGAGCACGCCGAAGTGGCCAATGGCTACAATGCCCAGGTGCTGATGCGCTGGGGCGATCCGGTTCTGTCAGGAGCCCCAGCCTTCGATCCCGCGGCCCAGACCTCCGCCGCCCAGGCCCGCCAGTTCGGCTACAACAACGATTATCTCGGCTATTTCCCGGTTCCGGGTGCCGCCGAGCCTGGCCGCCACGGCCTGCTTTGCGTCAATCACGAATATACCAACGAGGAACTGATGTTCCCCGGACTCGGCGTGCAGGATGCGCGCGCCAAGCGTCAGGGCCGCGAGCCCTTCGCCTCGATGACGCCGGAACTCGTGGCGATCGAGATGATGGCCCATGGCGGAACGGTGATCGAGGTGAAGCGCGAGGGCGAGACCTGGCAGGTGGTGGCCAATTCCCGCTATGCCCGCCGCATCACCGCCGAGACCGAGATGGAGATCACCGGCCCGGCGGCCGGCCACCCCCGCATGCAGACCAATGCCGACCCGACCGGCCGCAAGGTTCTGGGCATGCTCAACAATTGCGCCGGCGGCCGCACGCCCTGGGGCACCTGGGTGACCTGCGAGGAGAACATCAACGGCTATTTCTCCGGCACCCGCACGCCCGACCATCCGGAGGCCCGCAATTATCAGCGCATGGGCATTCCAGGCCGCTGGATGAACTGGGGCGACTATCACGAGCGTTTCGACATCAACAAGGAGCCGAACGAGGCCAACCGCTTCGGCTGGGTGGTGGAGATCGACCCCTTCGATCCGAATTCCGTGCCGAAGAAGCGCACCGCCATCGGCCGCTTCAAGCACGAGGGCGCAGCCGGCATCACCGCCAAGGGCGGCCAGTATGTGCTCTATGCCGGCGACGACCAGCGGTTCGACTATGTCTACAAGTTCGTCACCGCAGGCACCGTGTCGGGTGACCGCATCCGCGACAAGGACCTGCTGGACGCGGGCACGCTCCATGTCGCCCGCTACAATGCCGACGGCACCGGCGACTGGCTGCGTCTCGTTCATGGCGAGGGGCCGCTGACCGCTGCCAACGGCTTCAACAGCCAGGCCGATGTGGTGATCGAGGCGCGCCGCGCCTCCGACCTCCTTGGCGCCACCCGCATGGACCGGCCCGAGGATGTCGAGGCGAACCCGCAGACCGACAAGGTCTATGTCATGCTGACCAACAACAACCAGCGCAAGGACGATCAGGTCAACGCCGCCAATCCGCGTTCCGACAACCGTTTCGGCCACATCATCGAGATGCTGCCAGATGGTCGCGACCACGCCTCAACGCGGTTCACCTGGGACATCCTGGTGCGCTGCGGCGACCCCTCGATCGCAGCCGTCGGCGCGACCTTCAATCCGGCGACCACCAAGGACGGCTGGTTCGGCATGCCCGACAATTGCGCCATCGACGCCGAAGGCCGGCTGTGGGTGACCACCGACGGCAACATGCCGCACAAGACCGGCCGTAATGATGGTGTCTGGGCCATGGAGACCGAGGGCGCCGCGCGCGGCACGTCGAAACTGTTCTTCAAGGTGCCCTTCGGCGCCGAAATGTGCGGGCCAGAATTCACCCCGGATGGCGAGACCTTCTTCGTCGCGGTCCAGCATCCCGGCGAAAGCGACGACGAGAACCCGAACGCGCCGCCGGCAACCTTCGAGAACCCGGCCACCCGCTGGCCGGACTTCAAGCCCGATACCCCGCCGCGGCCGTCGATCGTCGCGATCACGCGCAAGGGCGGCGGGCGCATCGCGGTGTGAGAGGGGCTGCGGGCGGAAGATCGGCACTTTCTCGGCCCCGCTCCCTCCATACCTCATCCTGAGGTGCGAGGGAGCGTCAGCGACCGAGCCTCGAAGGATCGGCCTGCGCAGGCGGGATGCAAAGAGGTCCTTCGAGGCTCGCTGACGCTCGCATCTCAGGATGAGGAGCGGCGGGATGGGGCCTGGGAAGAATCCCCCCACCGAGGCGGTCCCTCACCCTAGCGCCAGCAGCATCCCCGTCAGATCGCCGTCGGCCTTGAGCAGCCCGTCCAGCACCGAGAAATGGTGCGCGCCACCGATCGGCTTGAGATCACCCGGTGCTCCCGCCCGCGTCCTGAGCGCATGAAACCCGACGGAATTGGCCACCAGCGCCGGCAGTTCCTCCGCGCCATAGGTGATGGTCAGCGGTTTCATCACCACGGGACGGCGCTGCGGCGACAGATCCGCAATCTCGGAGAGCTCGAGCTTCAGCTTCTCGTCGAGATAGGTGTCGCGCAGCGGCGCCAGTTCGAAAATGCCGGAAATCGCCAGCCCCGCCTTCACCGCAGGATGCGCCAGCGTCACGGCGGCGAGATGCCCACCGGCCGACCAGCCCGCCACGACCAGCGGCCCCCTGACGCCATGGGCTGGCCCATGAGCCTGGAGCCAGTCGAGCGCCGCCTCGCACTCGGCGACGATCTCGCGCAGGCTGGCCTCGGGTGCCAACGTGTAGCCGGGGATCGCCACCGACCAGCCATGCGCTCTCACCCCCTCGCCGAGATTGGCGAACATCTCGCGCGAATTGCGCATCCAGTAGCCGCCATGGAAATAGACGAGGCATGGCGCCTCCGGGTTGGTGCCGGGAAAGAGATCGATCTTCGTGCGTTCGCCCGGGCCATAGGGCAGATCCATGGTGGCGGCATGGCGCGCGCGGATCACCGCCGACTGCTCGGTCCAGCGCGCGAAAGTCTCGGTCCAGGAGGGCACTGCCGCCCCATTGTTGTAGGCGGCATCGCGGAAATCCTGGGCAACGGGCGTATCGAGCGACATGGCAGGGTCCTGTGGTCACCGGCACCCGGCTCAGCAGTGGAGACCGGGGCGCGTGGCCTATCTTTCGGGGTGATTCTCGGATTGACTGAATCATCCGGTGCGCCAGCTTGCCTCGCCCGCCTGGCCCATGTCCACGAACCCGTCCGGACATGCAATTGGGACGCGATCATTCACATGTCTGGTTTCGATGAAGCTGCCTATATTGAAACCGTCAAACGTTCCTTCCCGCCCAGACTTCGCCAGTTCCTGAACATCGACTGCCCGATCAAGATCGTCGACATCGGCGCCAATCCGATTGATGGCCCTGCTCCCTATGCGCCCTTGCTGGCGGGCGGCCAGACGACGGTGGTTGGTTTCGAGCCAAATCTGGAGGCGCTTGCCAAGCTCAATCAGGTGAAGGGCCCCGGCGAAACCTATCTGCCCCACGCGGTGGCCGATGGGCAGCGCCACACGCTCCATCATTGCGCCATGCCCGGGCTGACTTCCCTGCTGGAGCCCAATCCGGCGATCTTCTCGCTGTTCTCCCAGTTCACCGCCTGGTCCAAGGTCACGCGCCGGGAGGAAGTCGACACGGTCCGGCTGGACGATGTGAACGAGACGGCCGGCCTCGATCTGCTCAAGATCGATATCCAGGGCGGCGAGCTGATGGTGTTCCAGAACGGCCTGTCGCGGCTGCAAAGCGGGCTGGTTGTTCACACCGAAGTGGAATTCCTGCCGCAATATCACGGCCAGCCGCTGTTCTCGGAAATCGAGATGTGCCTGAGGGCGCAGGGCTACATGATCCACAAACTCGAACCGCTGGTCACCCGCGACTACGCGCCGATCCTGCTCGGCAAGGACCCCTATACCGGCCACAGCCAGGTGTTCTGGGCCGATGCCATCTTCATCCGCGACGTCACCCGTCTCGACCTCCTGACCGACGATCAGATCCTGCGCATGGCGGTCATCGTCTACGACTGCTACCGCTCGGTCGATCTCGCTCTTCTGCTGCTGCGCGAATATGACCGGCGAACCGCCAAGGGCTATGGCGACCGCCTGTTCCAGGTGCTCCGCCCGTTGGTCTCGAACCAGTAAGGCCAGGCCTGCTCAGCGCGGCAGGACGACACGGATCTCGGCGACATCGCGGACATGGCGCGGACCGGGCCTGAGGTCGGCAAAGGCCCTGAGGCTGAAGGCCCCTTCCCGCGCCGGATTGGCGCGGCCGTTCTCGCCGGTGATCAGCAGCACGCGGCTGCCGCCCGACGTGATGAACAGTTCGCCCCACGAAAAGCTCGCGCGATAACCGTCCTTCGCGGTGATCATGATGGTGGCGGCGCGCAGGCCATGGCGATCGAGCCGGGCGATGCCCTGCGCCTCCAGAAGCTTGGCCAGTTCCACACCGCGATAAACGATGGAGATGCGCTCGGTTCCGGTGGCCCCGCTGACTTCGCGGCTGTCGGTGATCTCGGTGGTGCCCAGCGCCTCGATGGCGGCGATATCGAGCATGATCGGTTGGTCGGCAATGCCGACCAGCGAGAGTGTCTGCGCCGTCGCGGGGGCCGCCAGGGCAAGCGCCAGCATGATGGTGAGGGCTGACAGGGCTCGGCGCATGGGACATTCTCCTGGACCCGGACGATAGCTCCAGCGGTGCCAGCCGACAACGACGACGCTCTGCCGGACATGAAAAAGCCGGGCGCAGGGCCCGGCTTTTCCGAAAATCCGCAGAGTGAAGCGAAATCAGCGCTTCGAGAACTGGAAGGAACGACGGGCCTTGGCCTTGCCGTACTTCTTGCGCTCGACCACGCGGCTGTCGCGGGTGAGGAAGCCTTCCTTCTTCAGCGCGCCGCGCAGATCCGGCTCGTAATAGGTCAGAGCCTTGGAAATGCCGTGGCGCACCGCGCCGGCCTGGCCCGAAAGACCGCCGCCGGCAACCGTGACATTGATGTCGTACTGGGTGTCGCGACCGACCAGAACCAGCGGCTGGCGCAGGATCATGCGCAGCACCGGACGGGCGAAATAGACTTCCAGCGTGCGGTCGTTGACGGTGATCTTGCCGGAACCCGGCTTCACCCAGACGCGGGCAACCGCATCTTTGCGCTTGCCGGTGGCATAGGCGCGGCCGAGCTTGTCGAGCTTCTGCACATGGCGCGGAGCATCGGGCGTGGCCGGCTTGAGGGAAGCGAGGCCCTCGAGGGACGAGACGGTCTCGGCCATGGTCAGATCCTCACATTCTTCGAGTTCATGACACCGACGTCGAGAGCGACCGGCATCTGCGCCTCATGGGGGTGCTTGTCGCCGGCATAGACGCGCAGGTTCGACATCTGCTTGCGGCCGAGCGGGCCACGGGGAACCATGCGCTCAACGGCCTTTTCCACGATACGCTCGGGGAACTTGCCGTCGCGGATGGTCTTGGCGACGCGCGCCTTGATGCCGCCGGCATAACCGGTGTGATGGTAATAGGTCTTCTGGTCCCACTTGCGGCCGGTGAGAACCACCTTGTCCGCATTGATGATGATGATGTTGTCACCGCAATCGACATGGGGGGTATAGGTGGCCTTGTGCTTGCCGCGCAGGCGCATCGCCACGATCGTCGCGAGACGGCCCACAACCAGGCCCTTCGCGTCGATCACAACCCACTTCTTGTCGACCTCGGCGGGCTTCGCCACATAGGTCTTCATGATGGTCTCACTTGAATTTCGAGAGATCGGAACCCGTGGACCACAGGTCCCCGCGTTGAGGTGGCAGGCTATAGGCGATGGCGCGCGCAGCGTCAACGTGCGCGCACCGCAAAAATCATCGATATTTCAACAGCTTATAAAATAGGTATTTTAATACCCTCTGCATTGGGCTGATTTTGCAAGGACTTGGGACCTCTGCTGGCCTTGGCGTGCCCGCATCTTCAGTCCCGCATCGTGTCGAGCGTCGCCCTGAGGTCGCTCAGCGGCTCCACGAGCGCCGCCAGCGCATCCGGACCGACAGCTGCGGCCATGTGGGCCAGTCTGGGTTGAAGCCTGACAATGCAGTCGGCATGCAGGGCCCGACCGGCGTCGGTGATGGCGACGAGGCGCCCTCGCCCATCCGCCGCATCGGCCTCGATCGCCACCAGCCCCTTGCTCTCCAGCCGTTGCAGCGTCGAGGTCATCGTCGCTTTCGTCACCTGGAACGCCCGGGCGAGATCGGTCGGCCGCCTCAGGCCCCCAAGCCGCACGAAATGATTGAGCACCGTGAACTGGGCCAGCGTCATGCCCTGCGGCATGGCGCGCTCGAAGGCGGTCGTCGCGAGCTGGCTGATGATGCCGATCTCGTTGAGGACCCGGAAGGCGATGGCGGAGGCGGCGGGAGGCTTGTCGGTCATGCCTGGCGAATGCGGGTCGCCGCCGCCCAGCGCGGCGTTTCGTCAACGGCCGGACCGTAACCCAAGCGCGCCAGCATGTGCAGCCTTTTCGGGCTGGCAATCGCGACAGCCTCCTCCACCTTCGCCTTGGCACCCGCCATTTCCGGGAACTCCTGCAGCGCCTGGCTGACCGGCTGCATCGAGAGCCCGAGACCGGTCGCGGCCAGATTGGCCCGGAGATAGGCGCGCCCCGCTGCCAGTTCGCCGGCACGGCCGCCATCGTTTGCCACGACGATCAGATAGGCCGGCGTTGCCGCCAGCATGGCGCGATACATGTCCTGCCCCTGCCGGAACGCCGAGGAGGTGGGATCGATCATCTGTGCCCGTGTGAGCTGGCCGGTCAGCGCCAATCCCTCAAGAAAGAGCCCGCCAAGCGAAATGCCATCGGGATTGGCCTCGATCTCGCTGCGCCCGATCCGCATCAGGTCGACGCTCTCCTTGTGGGTGCGGGCGGTCGCCGATTCGATCCCCCAGGCCTCCCAGGTGAGCGCGCGCAGACGCTCGACCTGCACGGCATCGCCAAGGCCGACCACCGCGACATCGCCAGTCGACAGACGCGCCAGCTCCGCGAGCGCTGCGGCGGGAACCGCCCGGTCGAGATCATAGGGCCGCTTGGTCGAGCGGCGGGCCTTCACATGTGCGAACAAGGGATCAACCCGCAGGCCCGCCTCGCGAACCATGCGGAAATCGGCGACCGGCCGCTGGTCGAGGCGCGGCTGTGGCTCGCCCTCCGGGAACGGGACCACGTCCAGGCGATAGCCGAGCGCCGAGGCGGCGAGGCTCGCCAGTTCCGTGAAACAGCCAAGACCGATGACGATCTGGCGGTCGAACGGATCGGTGTGCGGCAACCTGCGGTCAAGATCGCAGAACAGGCGCATCCGATCCTCGCCGATCAGTTCGACGATCCAGGGCTGACGATTGTGCGGATTGGGGGCGAGAATCGCATGTTCGACGACGTAGCGGCGCGGATCATTGCGCGATAGGCCCGCCTGCTCCCAGGGCAACAAGGCCGCGGCCGGGCGGCGGGTAGCCGCAAAGGCGCCAAGACCGGCGACAACAGACAGGCCGGCAAGGCCACCGGACACGAGGAAGAGACGACGGTTCATCGGAAAACTCCCATTTGGTTTGATGTCGTACTATTGAATAAGACATCAAACCAAAAGGCGTCAAGTCATTTGATATCGAACTTTCTCGTGAGCAGCTGAACCGCAATCAGCCCGGCGCCGTAACAGCCCTGTCACCCAGAGAGCGTCGATGCCTGTCGGATCACCCATTCTGCCCCTTGCACTGCTGCAGAACGACGGATGCGCTGTCGTGGTCGGCAGCCAGGGCGCGATCGGCGGCGCATTGCTTGCGCGCCTGGCTGTCGGAGCGCGGCCAGGTTCGATCATCGGCCTGCACCGCGCGTCCAGCCCGCCCCTGGACCTCCTGGACGAAGCCTCGATTGCTCGCACCGCGTCTCATGTCGCCAGCATCGGAATGCCCGTCCGCCTCGTCATCGATGCGACCGGCTTCTTGCATGGCGGGGGCTTCCTGCCGGAAAAGGCGCTGAACCAGATCGATCCCGTCCATATGGCCAGGGCCTTCGCGATCAATGCCATCGGGCCGGCTCTGCTGATGAAGCACCTCTTGCCGCTGCTCAGCCCCGATGGCCGCTCGGTCTTCGCGACGCTCTCGGCCAAGGTCGGCAGCATCGGCGACAACCAGCTCGGCGGCTGGTACGCCTATCGCGCGTCGAAGGCGGCCTTGAACCAGCTGGTCCACACCGCCGCCATCGAACTGAAGCGCCGCAAGCCTCAGGCGATCTGCGTGGCGCTCCATCCCGGCACCGTCGATAGCGGCTTGTCCCAGCCTTTCGGCAAGGCGGGCCTGGATGTCCAGACACCGGATCAGGCCGCTGAACGCCTGCTGGCCGTGATCGACGGCCTGACGCCGGCCCAGTCCGGCGGCTTTTTCGACTATCGCGGCGAGGTCCTGCCATGGTGACGGCAACACATGACAGCATGGCCGAGGCGCCGACGCTGACCGTCTTCTATGACGGCTCCTGCCCGCTCTGCATCCGCGAGATCGGCTTCTACCGTCGACGTCAGGGCGCGAATGCCGTCGCCTGGGTCGATGTCAGCCAGGCAGCCTCCGATGTCGCGCCGGGCCTGTCCTGCAGCGCAGCCATGGCGCGGTTTCATGTCCGGCGCCCCGACGGCACCCTGGTCAGCGGCGGCCGCGCCTTTGCCGAACTCTGGGCGGTGCTGCCAGCCTTTGCCTGGATCGGCCGATTTTTCCGCTCGGGCCCGCTGGGCGCGCTGCTGGATCTCGCCTATCGCGCCTTCCTGCCGCTCCGCCCTCGCCTGCAGCGGCTGGCGCGCCGCCAGGGCTGATCGTCACCTGTCCGGCGGGATCGAATAGGTTCCCGTCGCATGGGCCACGAGATCGTCGGGCGCGCCATCCGACCAGATCGCCACCTCGCCCACCGCCAGCCGGCGGCCGAGCTTGATCAGCCGGCATTCGGCGATGAGGTCCTTCTGCTCCGGCTTCTTCAGGAAATTGACGTTGAGATTGGTGGTCACCGCCAGCGCCACCGGCCCGATGGAGGCGAGGATCGCCACATAGAGCCCGGTATCGGCGAGCGTCATCATGGTGGGACCGGAAATCGTGCCGCCAGGGCGAAGCTGGCTGTGGTGATAGCGGCAGCGCATGCGCGCGAAGCGATGGGCCACCGCCTCCACCACATAGATATTGGCGGCGCCGAACACCTGCGGGAACTCGCGTTCGAGAAAGCTCTCCATCTCGACGGCGGTCATTTTCGGGGGGATTGTCGTCATGTCGGACATCGGCACCGGATTCGGCTGGCCGCCGTTCGGCTGCCTTGAAGCGCCGACGATAGCGGGCCAAGGTCGCGCCCGTCCCTCTTGCGAATGACGGATGTCATGTCCCCTGCCCCTGCTGTCCCTCTGGCCGCCGCCAAGCCGGCTCCTTTGACCCGCGTCGACGATGCCGGCGTCACGACGCTGACGCTCGATGATCCCTCAAGCCGCAACAGCCTGTCGGAGGAGATGCTGGCGGCGCTGGGCGAGACGTTTCGCGCCATCGCAGCCGACCGCTCGGTGCGCGCCGTCGTGCTCGCCGCCACGGGCCCGGTCTTCTCGTCCGGCCACAATCTGAAGCAGATGACCGCCCGCCGCGCCGATGCCGATCGGGGTCGCGCCTATTTCGCTCAAGTCATGGACGCCTGCGCCGCCGTCATGCAGCAGATCGTGGCGCTCCCCCAGCCGGTGATCGCCGCCGTCCAGGGCACCGCGACCGCCGCCGGCTGCCAGCTGGTCGCGACTTGCGATCTCGCGGTCGCCTCCGCGAAGGCGCAGTTCTGCACGCCCGGCGTCCATATCGGCCTGTTCTGCTCGACCCCCATGGTGGCCCTGTCCCGCAATGTCACGCCCAAGCACGCGATGGAAATGCTGCTGCTGGGCGAGATGGTGCCGGCCGACGAAGCTTTCCGCATGGGCCTCATCAACCGCGTCGTGCCGGCCGGCGAGGAACTGGCGGCGGCGCAAAGCCTCGCTCGCACCATCGCGTCGAAATCGACACTGACCGTCGCGACGGGAAAGAAGACCTTCTATGCCCAGCGCGAGATGGCGCTCGGCGATGCCTATCGCTATGCCGCCGCCGTGATGGTCGACAACATGCTGGCCCGCGACGCCGAGGAAGGCATCGCCGCCACCATCGAGAAGCGCCCGGCGCACTGGGAGGACCGGTGAACCACGACAGCTATTCCAACGATTACATCCGAGGCATCCTCTCTTCAGTGAAGACCGTGGCGATGATCGGCGCCTCGGCCAACGAGGCCCGCCCGAGCTTCTTCGTGCTGAAATACCTGCTCGACCGTGGCTATCGCGTCTTCCCGATCAATCCCGGACAGGCGGGGCGCGAGGTGCTGGGCTGCACGTTTCTCGCTTCCCTGAAGGACGTGCCGGAGCCGATCGACATGGTCGACATCTTCCGCAACTCGGAGGCTGCCGGCGCGGTGGTCGACGAGGCGCTGGCGCTCTCGCCGCTTCCGAAGGTGATCTGGATGCAGCTCACAGTGCGCAACGATGAGGCCGCCGCCCGCGCCGAAGCCGCCGGCATCAAGGTCGTCATGGACCGCTGCCCGAAGATCGAGCTCGGGCGCCTCTCGTCGGAAATCGCCTGGATGGGCGTCAACTCGCGCACCATCTCGTCGAAGCGCGCACCGCAGCTCAAGGAAGGAAAGTTCCAGAAACTGGGCCTCAGACCGACCTTTGGTTCCAGAAAAGCGGACGAGTAGAAAATCCTATTCGCTTGACGAGCAACCGTATCGTTCTTTAAAACGAACAGACTGTTCGTAAAAAAGTCGCCGATCAGCCGGCGCCAGGAGGAAACCATGTCCGACCGCGTTCCCGGCTTTTCGACGCTGGCCATCCATGCCGGCGCCCAGCCCGATCCGACCACCGGCGCCCGCGCCACGCCGATCTACCAGACCTCGTCCTTCGTCTTCGACGATGTCGATCACGCGGCCGCGCTGTTCGGCCTTCAGGCCTTCGGCAACATCTATACCCGCATCGGCAACCCGACCAATGCCGTTCTGGAAGAGCGCGTGGCAGCGCTTGAGGGCGGCACGGCGGCGCTGGCGGTGGCCTCAGGCCATGCCGCCGAATTCCTGGTCATGCATGCCCTGATGCAGCCAGGCGACGAGTTCGTCGCCTCGAAGAAGCTCTATGGCGGCTCGATCAACCAGTTCAACCATTCCTACAAGAACTTCGACTGGCGCGTGGTCTGGGCCGATCCGGACGATGTCGCGAGTTTCGAGGCCGCGATCACGCCGAAGACCAAGGCGATCTTCATCGAGAGCATCGCCAATCCGGCGGGCTCGATCACCGATATCGCGGCCATTGCGGCGATCGCCAAGCGCCACGGCATCCCGCTGATCGTCGACAACACGCTGGCCTCGCCCTATCTGATCCGCCCGTTCGAGCACGGCGCCGACATCATCGTCCATTCCGCCACCAAGTTCCTCGGTGGCCACGGCAATTCGATCGCCGGCATCATCGTCGATGGCGGCACGTTCGACTGGTCGAAGTCCGGCCGCTATCCCATGCTGTCGGCGCCGCGCCCGGAATATGGCGGCATCGTCCTGCACGAGACCTTCGGCAATTTCGCCTTTGCCATCGCCTGCCGGGTTCTGGGCCTGCGCGATCTCGGGCCCGCGCTCTCGCCGTTCAACGCCTTCATGATCCTCACCGGCATCGAGACCCTGCCACTTCGCATGAAGCAGCACTGCGGCAATGCGCTGAAGGTGGCGGAATGGCTGTCGAAGCACCCGAAGGTCGAGTGGGTCAACTATCCGGGCCTGCCTGGCCATGCGCAACACGCGCTGGCGCAGAAATATTGCCCGAATGGCGCAGGCGCCGTCTTCACATTCGGCCTCAAGGGCGGCTATGAGGCCGGCGTGAAGCTCGTCTCCGAGGTGAAGCTGTTCTCCCACCTCGCCAATGTCGGCGACACCCGCTCGCTGATCATCCACCCGGCCTCCACCACGCACCGGCAGATCTCGGACGACCAGAAGCGCGCCTCGGGCGCTGGGCCGGAAGTGGTACGCCTGTCGATCGGCATCGAGGATTCAGACGACATCATCGCCGATCTCGAGGAATCGCTCGCGGCGGTGTGAGGTTTCGAGGAATTGCGTGCGAGCGCACCAGCAAGGCCGGGCTGATCTTCACCTCTCCCCGTTGGGGAGAGGTCGGCGCTTGCATAGCGAGAGGCGAACGCATCTCGCGTTCGCTCGATGCTATGGGCGCCGGGTGAGGGGGCGAGTTGATGCCGGAGAGAGTGATCCCCCTCTCCCGCCCTCGGCTACGCCTCGGTCGACCTCTCCCCAACGGGGCGAGGTGAAGCATTCCGCTTCCGGTACGCGTGCGCTACCTCGATCAACAGCTTGATCATCGGCTGCGAGGACGCCCTATTCAGCCGGAACCGGCCGCACGAAACGGCTGGGCTCCACAGCCCCGCCTCCCCGCGTCGCGCCGTGCATATGCGCGACCGCATGACCAAGCACCAGCAGCGCGAAGCCCTGGTGCAGCAGACCCGCCCAGAGCGGCACGACCAGCATGAGCGTCGCGATCCCGATTACCGCCTGCGCCACGACCAGCCCGAACAGGACCACCGCCCCCTTGGCGAAGGCCGATCCGCGGGCCGTCCACATGTGCCAGAAGGCCAGCGCCAGCAGCCCATAGGCGACGAGCCGGTGGTTGAACTGGGTCAGCGCCAGCGAGTCGATGAAGGCCTCCGCAATTGTCGGCCGGTCGAACAGGATCCCGGCCGGCGGAATGAGGCTGCCATCCATCAGCGGCCAATCGTTGAAGCGCAGACCCGCCCGATTGCCCGCCACCAGCGCGCCCAGCATGATCTGCACGAGAATGGTGACGAACAGCGCGATCGCCCCTGCTCTGACAATTGGCGGGGCGGTCTCACGTGCGCGGGGGGGCATCAGTCTCAGCGCCACCCAGAGCAGCGCGCACAGGATCAGGCAGGCGAGCACCAGATGCGTCATCAGCTTGACCGGGGCCACCGCCACCATGCCCGGCTTGAGGCCGGATGCCACCATGATCCAGCCGACCAGTCCCTGAAGGCCGATCATCAGGCCGATGCCGAAGGTCACAGCCGCGAGCCGGCCACGGAGCCAGCCTCGCGCCACGAAGAACAGCCAGGGCAGCAGCATCGCAGCCCCGATCAGCCGCCCGAGGAACCGATGGCCCCATTCCCACCAGAAGATGAACTGGAAATCAGCCAGGCTCATGCCCTGGTTGATCGCCTGATATTGCGGGCTTGCCCGGTATTTGGCGAATTCCTCCAGCCAATGGGCATGGCTGAGCGGCGGCAGAGAGCCCGTCACCGGCTTCCATTCGGTGATCGACAGGCCGGAATCGGTCAGCCGCGTGGCGCCACCGACCACCACCATGACGAAGACCAGGGCTGCGACAGCGAGGAGCCAGATCCGGATGGCCCGATCATGGTTCGCCGCGGCAGAAAGACTGGAACCGGCCGTCATGCGGCAATCCCTCGGCTTGTGAAGCACATGGGCGGAGAGATATAGACCAGCCCGGTGCCCGGCAAGGCGGCATCCTGTCCACGGAAATGGTCCCATGCGCATTCGCACCCGCAAGCTGATCGGCACGTTCCTCCTGATCGGTTGGGTGATCTTCTATGCGCTGATGGTGATGGCCACGATGTACAAGCCGGCGCGCGCCTTCGGCCTGATCGGCGAGCCGCTGTTCTACGCTCTGGCTGGTTTTGCCTGGATCCCGGTCGCCATGCTGATCATCTGGTGGATGGCACGCCCGGATCCCCAGGACGCCGCCTGACACGCCCCTGATCAACCAAGGAGGCCGAAAATGGCCCATCCCGCTCCGACCATCGTTCGCGATGTCGCATCCCTGCGCGCGCTGACCGCGATCTACCGGGCGGAAGGGCGGCCGGTGGCGCTGGTGCCGACCATGGGCGCGCTGCACGCCGGCCACGTGTCGCTTGTGAGCATGGCCCAAGCGCGCGGCGCGCGGGTCATTGTCTCGATTTTCGTCAACCCGACGCAATTCGGACCGAGCGAGGATTTCTCCAAATATCCCCGAACGTTCGACAGCGATCTTGCCAAGCTGGCCGAGGCCGGCGCCGACGCCGTCTATGCCCCAACCGTTGAGATCATGTACCCGCCGGGCGCCGCAACGATTGTGAAGGTGGCCGGCCCTGCGACCGCCGGGCTGGACGACGTGTCGCGCCCATTCCACTTCGACGGCGTCGCCACCATCGTGGCAAAACTGTTCACGCAAGCCAGGCCGGATCTGGCCATTTTCGGCGAGAAGGACTTCCAGCAGCTCGCCGTTGTCAGGCGCATGGCGGCCGACCTCGATCTCGGCGTCGACGTGATCGGGGCACCCACCCTGCGCGATCCCGACGGCCTCGCCCTGTCGTCGCGCAATGTCTACCTGACGCCGTCCGACCGTGCGATCGCACCCGCCCTCCACCGGGTGATGCAGGAGGCGGCGGCCGCGATCCGTTCGGGAACGGACGCAGAGGCGGCGCTGGAGACAGCGCGCACAGCGATCCGGTCCGCCGGTTTCGTACTCGACTATCTGGAACTGCGCGATGCCGCCGATCTCGGCATGCCCCGGCCGGATGAGCCCATGCGCCTGCTGGTGGCGGCCACGCTCGGCGAGACACGGCTGATCGACAACATCGCGGTGTGATCGGCAGAGGCAGAAACGAATCCGGGATTAGGGACTTGGAATGGCTTCCGGATTCGGAGTGTGAAGGTCTGAACCAGCCGATCTCCGCCGCTGGCGACTGATAAGCTTGAATGCCCCCGCACGCGCGACGTCACCCCCGGGGAGGCCGCAGGCCGAGGGAAGGGGGTCCAGGAAATGGATGGTTTGGAACCAGGAAGGGAAGTCTGGATCCCCTTCCCTCGCTTCGCTCGCCGGGGATGACGTTCAGAGCAATGGGCGCCGATGCCGCTGACGGAAACGCCCACAAATCGTCATGCCCGCCCTTGTGGCGGGCATCCACGCCTTTCATCTCCGCGGGTCGGCAGCAGAAGTCGTGGATGGCCGGGACAAGCCCGGCCATGACGGATGCATGAGACCTCAAGCTGTCGCGCTGCGATCGCTTCAGCTCAGAGCAACCCCAGCTCCGCCAATTGCGTCGCGAGCTCCGGCGGCATGCCCTTGGTTTGGCCGGTCCCGAGATCGGGCGGCGCATCCTTGGTCTCGAAATAGCGCCAGCCCTGGAACGGGCCCCGGCGGCGCGGCTCGGTGCGCACGATCACCGGCTCGAGCAAAAGGTCGCAGCGCGAAATCCCCTCGTCATCGGTAAACGGGCGAATGCCGATGAGCCGCTGACGGCACAGGATCTGCCCCTTGATCACCCAATAGAGCGAGCCCTCGCCGATCAGTTCATCGGCTCTTTTGGGCTGCATCCGGGTCGTATGGACCTGTTCGCCATAGGTCTTGATGCGCCAGTCGACCCATTGCTGGAGATCGTCGATCGAATCCGCACCGACACAGAGCTTGATGAGATTGAGTGCCATGGGCGGCATTCTAGACCGGCCGGCCGCTGAGCCGAAGGCCCGGACGCCTATCTGCTGGGGACAACGGGCGGCACGGTGAAACCCAGATTCATGCAGGTATTGGTGCGGTAGAACTCGCCGTCGCGCTTGGCCGCGATGATCACCCGCTGTCCAATGTCGAAACGCACGCCGCAGGTTGCCGCATCGGCCGGCGTCACCACCATCGCCGACATCATGTAGGGCCCCTTGATCATCCGGTTGACCTGGATCGACACCTGCGTCTCGCGGCGGGCGCGCACCACATTCTCCACCACGCCCTCGACCACGATATCGGCCTCACGCTCGATATCGCCCTGCCGGAATTGCGGAAAGCACTGGCAGGTCTGGGCCATGGCCGGTCCGGCAGACAGGACGGCGACGGTTGCGAGCGCGAGGATCCGGACCATCACGTGGCTTGCTCCCTGACTCGCGTGAATTTCTGGAACCGCCGGATCACCTCAGGCTTCGGCGTCTCGGGGAAGACGGCCGCCCAGTCGGTGGCCGCGACCTCGCCGACATACATGTCGCCCCTGGAATCGAGCGCGATGGCATGGGGCGAGACGAACTGGCCGGGGCCGGTTCCGGCGCCCTCGCCCCGATCGAGGCGGGACACGAGCTGGCTCTTCTGATCGAGGATGCTGATCCGCGCGCCAAGATTGGGCGTCGTCCGGTTCACCGGCTGATAGGCCTTGAGCTCGCCGACGATGCAATGCGGACAGGGGCCGGGCGTGATGGCGAGGCCGCTCGGCCTGTGCATGTTGTTGATCTGCGCCTGATAGCGGCCGTTCCCGTCGAAGATCTGCACGCGGTGGTTCTCGCGGTCGGCGACATAGACGAAGCCATCAGCATCGCAGCAGATATTGTGCGGCAGGTTGAACTCGCCCGGACCCGTGCCCGGCCTGCCCCAGCTCATCAGATGGCGGCCGGCGGGATCGTACTTGTGGACCACCGCATTGCCATAGCCGTCGGAGACGTAGATGTCGCCATTCGGGGCGAGCGCCGTATGGGTGCAGCGGCAGAACGGCTGGCCGCTCATCGGCACCGCGGGCTTGCCCGGCTCGCCGATTGTGAGCAGAAGCCGCCCGTCGAGCGAGAACTTGCGCACCGTGTGGTCGCCATTGTCGGTGAGATAGATCGCCTGGTCGGCCCCGATATGGGCGCCATGGGCATTGGTGAAGACGCCATGGCCCCAGGAGGTGACGAAGGAGCCATCGGCCTCCAGCACGACGACCGGATGATCGCCGCGGTTGAACAGATAGGCGCGATCCCGGCCATCGACCGCGATGCCGGCGACGTCGCCGAGCACGATGCCATCCGGCAGCTTGGCCCAGTCCGGCGCCGCGCGGAACGTGTAGTCGCCCTGGCCCAGGTTCTCCGTCACGGCCGCCTCCAGCGGTTCCAGATGTCAGGCCGCCTCGGCCGCCGCCGCCTCGATGGTCGCGACCGGCGCCCCCTCGGCCACCTGTTCGCCGGCGAGCACCGTCACCGAGGTGACCGTGCCATCCGAGGACGCGACCAGCGTGTGCTCCATCTTCATCGCCTCGATCACAGCGATGCGGTCGCCCTTGGCCACCTGCTGGCCTGGTTCGACAAAGACCTGAATGACCTTGCCATGCATAGGCGCCTTCAGCGCGCCGCCGCCATCGAGATGGTCGAGATCGACATCGAGCGGATCGAAGGCGCGGATTTCGGTCTGGCGGCCGTCGCGGATGACGAACAGGCTCTGTGCCGTCTGCACGAACATCGGGAGATGATAGATCGGGAGATAATCGTCCAGGAAACGGGACACGCCACTGGAAAGATGCACGGAAACGTTCGGATTGCCGTGCCCGGGCCTTGGATGAGGCCAGACGAGTTCGGCTTTCAACAGCTCTCCATTGACCAGGAACTGGCGCAGCGTTCGGCGCGCCGTGCCAAGCTGGAAGCCATCGACATGTTGCCAGGGCGATGTGGTCTCATTGCCCAACCGGCTCTCATGCCAGGTTCGGTGGCTCCAGTCGCCGTCGATCAGCTTCAGCATGCCGAGGCGCGCAGCCTCGGCATCCATCGGCTGAGGCACGGCCCCCAAGGCCTCGACATTCCGGTCGATGAACCCCGTGTCGAAATCGCCGGACCGGAAGCCCTCGGCCTCGGTCAACGCCTTCAGGAACCGAACATTCGTCCTTGGCCCCGCCACCACGGTGCCGGCCAGCGCCTGACCCAGCCGGTCCAGCGCCTCGTCGCGCGTCGCGCCATGGGCGATCACCTTGGCGATCATCGGATCGTAGAATGGCGAGACCTCGGCCTGCTCCTCAACGCCGGTGTCGATGCGCACGCCGTCGCCTTCGCCGAAGGAAAGCCGCCAGAGCTTGCCGGTTGACGGCAGGAAGCCCTTTTCTGGATCCTCGGCATAGAGCCTGGCTTCCACCGCATGGCCGTGGATCGCAAGCTCGTCCTGCAACAGCGGCAGTTGCTCGCCGGAAGCGACCCGGAGCTGCCACTCGACCAGATCCTGGCCGGTGATCGCCTCCGTCACCGGATGCTCCACCTGCAGGCGGGTGTTCATCTCCATGAACCAGAACTTCGACGCATCGAGCCCCGCCGACCCATCGGCGATGAACTCCACGGTGCCGGCGCCGACATAGCCGACCGCCCTCGCCGCCTCGACCGCCGCCTTGCCCATGGCCTCCCGCATCGCCTCGGGCATGCCCGGCGCCGGCGCTTCCTCGATCACCTTCTGGTGGCGGCGTTGCAGCGAGCAGTCGCGCTCGAACAGGTGGACGACATTGCCCTGGCTGTCGCCGAACACCTGGATCTCGATATGGCGCGGCGCGGTGATGTATTTCTCGATCAGCACGCGGGGATCGCCGAAGGAGCTCGCCGCCTCCCGCTGGGCAGAGGCCAGCGCCTCGTCGAAATCCATCGCCTTGTCGACGCGCTTCATGCCCTTGCCGCCGCCACCGGCGACCGCCTTGATCAGCACGGGATAGCCGATCTCGTAGGCCTTCTCCTTGAGGAATTTCGCCTCCTGCATGGCGCCGTGATAGCCGGGCACCACGGGAACGCCGGCCTTCTGCATCAGCGCTTTCGCGCCATCCTTCAGCCCCATGGCGCGGATGGCGGAGGCCGGTGGCCCGACGAACACGATCCCGGCCGCGGCGCAGGCCTCGGCGAATTCGGCGCGCTCGGAGAGAAAACCGTAGCCGGGATGGATCGCCTCGGCTTTCGCCTGTTTGGCGACCGTGATGATCTTCTCGATCACCAGATAGCTCTCGCGCGCCGGCGCCGGCCCGACGCAATAGGCCTGGTCGGCGAGGCGGACATGCATCGCGCCGGCATCAGCCTCGGAATAGATCGCGATGGTGCGCAAGCCCAGCCGCTTCGCCGTCCTGATGACGCGAACGGCGATTTCGCCGCGATTGGCGATGAGCACGGAAGACAGCATGGAACACCCGCAACCTGACCTGTGACCGGGCGTTGAAGCTATCTGCTTCGAGGCCTCAGGCCAATGCGCCCCTTGGCCGATCGCGCCCTGTTCATGCACGGTCGCATGGCGCTTGCGCGCGTGCCATCCTTGGCAAAGGGCCAATGTCCGGCCGATGGTGCCATGCAGCATCCCGGAGCGGACCCATGACCGACCTCGCCGACCTCTCGACCGCCGACCTCACCAAGGCCTTCAAGGCGCGCACGCTCTCGCCTGTCGAGGCCACCAAGGCGGCGCTCAAGCGGATCGAGGCCTGCGAGCCGAAGCTCAACGCCATGTATATCGTCAGCGCGGACCAGGCGCTGAAGGCCGCCAGGGCCGCCGAGAAGCGCTATGCCAAGGGTGAGCCGCTCTCGGTGATCGATGGCGTGCCCTCCACCATCAAGGACAATATGGCAACCGCCGGCGACCCCTGCCCGGTCGGCGTGCCGATTGCCGACATGACGCCGCGCGCGGTGGATTCGCCGGTCTCAGCCCGCATGCGGGAGGCCGGCGCCGTCATCCTCGGCAAGACCACCATGCCCGATTACGGCATGCTCTCGGCCGGCGTCTCCTCGCTCCACGGCGTCACCCGCAATCCCTGGAACACCACACGCAACACGGCGGGCTCGTCGTCGGGCGCCGGCGCGGCGGGTGCGGCCGGCTATGGTCCCTTGCATATCGGCACCGATATCGGCGGCTCGATCCGCCTGCCCGCCGCCCATTGCGGCCTGTTCGGCCTGAAGCCGTCGCTCGGCCGCGTGCCGCTCTATCCGCCCTATCTCGGCCGGGTCGCGGGACCCATGACCCGGACGGTCAAGGACTCGGCGCTGCTGATGAATGTCATCACTGGGCCGGATTTTCGCGACCACATGAGCCTGCCCTACCAGCCGGTCGACTACGCCAAGGGCCTGTCGAAGCTGAAGGTGAAAGGATTGAAGATCGGACTGCTCACCGAAATGCCCTCCGGGTTGCCGGCAGATCCCGCCATCATCAAGGCGGTGAAAGCAGCGGCCAAGGCGCTGGAAGCCGAAGGCGCCCATGTCGAAGTTCTGAAGGGCTTCGTGACCCCCTCCATGCTCGACGGCATTTCCTGCTTCTTCGAGCAGCGCTCCTACAACGACATCTCAAAGCTGCCGGCGGCGCAGAAAAAGAAGCTCCTGCCCTATATCGTCGACTGGGCGACCTGGCGGGCCAAGGACTTCACCGGCGCCGATGTCATGCGCTTCTATGGCGAGGTCGTCGCCATGCGCGAGGCGGCGGTGCTCGCAACCCAACCCTTCGACTTCGTCATCCAGCCCTGCACCTGCCCGGTCAGCTATCCGGCCGAGCATCATTCGCCGACCAACGATTACAAGACGGCGCTGGAGCACATCCCCTTCACGGTGGCCTACAATTTCTCCGAACAGCCGGCGGCGAGCCTCAACTGGACCTATCATTCCGACGGCATGCCGATCGGCGTGCAGGTGTCGGGGCGGCGCTTCGACGATATCGGCGTGATGCGGATGAGCCGCGTGCTGGAGCAGTTGCGGCCGGAGCAGAAGGCCTGGCCTTTGGGGTGACAGGTCGAGGATAGCCCGTCAGATCGTCATGCCCGCCCTTGTGGCGGGCATCCACGCCTGACCTACGGGCTTCAATGAAGTCGTGGATGGCCGGGACAAGCCCGGCCATGACGGGACGAACCCGAACGATGGAGGCGACACCGCCGCCAGCGCAGACCTTCACCTCGCCCCGACGGGGAGAGGTCGATCCGAACGCATGTGAGGATCGGGAGAGGGGGAGCGCTCTTACCGGGGACAGCTCGCCCCCTCACCCGGCATCTGACGATGCCGACCTCTCCCCCTCGGGGAGAGGTGAAACCGAGCACCGGACTTCCTTCGTGCAGGTGTCACGACCGGTGATGCGCTCGCCTCAAATCGGCGCGACACCCACCGTCATGCCGCCGCAGACATAGAGCACTTGGCCCGTGACGAAGCTTGCCCCATCCGACAGGAAGAAATCGGCGGCATGCGCGATGTCCTCGGGCTGGCCGAGGCGCTGCACCGGCACGCCGCGGATGATCGCCTGGGTGCGGGGGCTGTTGTGCGGATTGGCTGATTTGAACAGCTCGGTCTCAATCGGCCCCGGGCCGATGGCATTGACCGTGATGCCGTGGGGCGCCAGTTCCAGCGCCCAAGTGCGGGTCAGCCCGATGACGCCGGCCTTGGTCGCCGAATAGGCGGTGCGCAGCTCCTTGCCGAGCGCGGCGCGGCTGGAAATGGTGACGATCCGCCCCTTGCCCGCAGCCTTCATCGCGGGAAGCGCGGCTTGAGCGCTGAGGATGCAGGCGCGCAGGTTGATCGCCACCACCTTGTCGAAATCCTCGATCGTCGTCTCTTCCAGCGAGGCCGGCGCGGCAATGCCGGCATTGTTGACCAGCCAGAGGATGGCGTTGGTGGCGGCGATCTCCGCAAGTGCTGCCTTGGTCGCTGCGAGATCGGTGAGGTCGCAGCGGACGAAACGCGCATCCGTTTGCTCCGCCGGCGCCTCACGGTCGAGAATGACCACGGGAATGCCGCGGGCGAGCAGCTTCTGGACAATGGCGGCGCCAATGCCGCGGCTGCCGCCGGTGACCAGGGCTGCGGGTTTCTCGATGCTCATGCGTTTCCATCCCTTGCCGGGCCTTGGTCGGCGCCGGTTCTTGCGTCATGCCCGCCCTTCTGGCGGGCATCCACGTCTTGTCCCTGAAACCAGAGTGTTCCAGTCGTGGATGGCCGGGACAAGCCCGGTCATGACGCGGAGGGGTATGCGCGCTTGAGGACCGCGCCCTCACATCCGGAATACGCCGAACTTCGTCTCCGGGATCGGCGCGTTGAGCGCCGCGCTCAGCGCCAGCGCCAGCACGCGGCGGGTCTCCGACGGCGTGATGATGCCGTCGTCCCACAGCCTCGACGTCGCATAATAGGGATGGCCCTCGGTGTCGTAATTGGCGCGGATCGGCGCCTTGAAGGCCTCTTCCTCCTCCACCGACCAGTCCTTGCCCTCGGCCTCGAAATTCTCGCGCTTCACGGTGGCTAGCACGCTTGCCGCCTGCTCGCCGCCCATCACGGAAATGCGCGAATTCGGCCAGGCGAACAGGAAGCGGGGCGAATAGGCCCGTCCACACATGCCGTAATTGCCGGCGCCGTACGAGCCGCCGACCAGCAGCGTGATCTTCGGCACCTTGGCGCAGGCGACCGCCGTCACGAGCTTCGCGCCGTCCTTGGCGATGCCGCCGGCTTCGAACTGCCGGCCCACCATGAAGCCGGTGATATTCTGCAGGAACAGCAGCGGAATGCGCCGCTGGCAGCACAGCTCGATGAAATGGGCGCCCTTCATGGCGCTTTCCGAGAACAGGATGCCGTTGTTGCCGATGATGCCGACCGGCATTCCGTGCAGGCGCGCGAAGCCGGTCACCAGCGTCTGGCCATAGAGCGCCTTGAACTCGTCGAACTCGGACCCGTCCACAAGGCGGGCGATGACTTCGCGGATATCGTACTGGACCTTGAGATTGGTCGGCACCAGCGCCTCAAGCTCGCTCGGGTCATAGACCGGCTCGCGCGGCTCTGTCAGCGCGATATCGACCGATTTCACCGTGTTGAGATTGGCGACGATGCGCCGGGCGATCGCCAGCGCGTGGGTGTCGTCCACCGCATAGTGATCGGCAACGCCCGACTGGCGGGCATGAACCTCGGCGCCGCCGAGATCTTCGGCTGTCACGATCTCGCCGGTAGCGGCGCGCACCAGCGGCGGCCCGCCGAGGAAGATCGTGCCCTGGCGGCGCACGATGATCGTTTCGTCCGACATGGCCGGCACATAGGCGCCGCCTGCCGTGCATGATCCCATCACCACAGCGATCTGCGGAATGCCGGCGGCGGAAAGATTGGCCTGGTTGAAGAAGATGCGGCCGAAATGCTCGCGGTCGGGGAAGACCTCCGTCTGGTGCGGCAGGTTGGCGCCGCCAGAATCGACGAGATAGACGCAGGGCAGCCGGTTCTGCAGCGCGATCTCCTGCGCGCGCAGATGCTTCTTCACCGTCATCGGGTAATAGGTGCCGCCCTTGATGGTCGAATCGTTGCAGACGATCATCACCTCGCGGCCTTCCACCCGGCCGATGCCAGTGATCAGGCCCGCGCCGTGGATCGCCTCGCCATAGAGGCCGTTGGCGGCGAGCTGCGAGAGTTCCAGGAACGGCGAGCCGGGATCGATCAGCTGCATCACGCGGTCGCGCGGCAGAAGCTTGCCACGGGCGACATGGCGCTGGCGGGCACGCTCATTGCCGCCAAGGGCTGCTTCGGCGCGCTTGGCCTGCAGATCGCCGACAATCTCCTGCCATGCGCTGGCATTGGCCTTGGCGTCAGGGCTGGACGGCTGGAACGAGGATTTCAGAACGGCCACAGGCATGCTCCACGACTGGGGCATTCTGGTTATAGCGTCGGGCCCGCCCTGTCATCCGGCGACAAGACGGATGGCGCTCAGCGGGCGGCCACCGGGTCCATGCCGACGGCGGTGATGCCGGGGACAGCCTCGGCGCTGGCGAGGAAGGCCAGAAACGCACGCGCGGCCTCGTTTTCGGCACCCACCGTCGAAAGACCGGCCGAATAGGTGGTGACGAGGCCGATCTCGGCCGGCAGCGGGCCGACAATGCGGACGCCGGCGACGGGGCGGATCTCGCTGATCTGGTGGAACACGACATCGGCGACGCCGCTCGCCACGAACTCCGCCGCATAACCGCCGCGCTTCGGATGCGCCTTCCTGCCCAACTCCGCGGTGAGGCCGAGGCGCTCGACCATCGCGACGAAATGCGTGCCGCTGGTGCCGCCCGCCGCCGGATCGGAATAGGCAATGCCGCGCGCGGCGGCGATCAGGCGCTTCACCGCATCCACGCTCGATATATCGGGAACCGCCGCACTTTCCGCGACGCCAACGCCAAGAGCGGTCCGCGCAATGTCGCGCCGCGAGCCGGCGACCATCCGCCCTGCCCCGACCAGTTGGTCGATCACCACCGGCGTCACCACCACGACATCGACCGCTTCACCGGCCTGCATGCGCCTAAGGATCGCACCTGCCGTATCGGAGGCCGTGACGAAGCGATGGCCCGTCTGGGCCGCGAAGCGCTCGGCGAGCCCCGCGATCATCGCTTTGGACGCGCCGCTGACCAGAAGGCGGATCTCGGCGGCCGAGGCCGGTGCTGCCAGCGAGAGCATGGCGAAGACGAGTGCTGAAATCCGCAACATGCGGTGCCCTCCGTGCTGGACCGTGTCCGCCATCCTTGCCCAACTCGCATCCGGAGGGAAGCGAACCGCGCCGCACGGTTACTCGACCACCTCGTAGGGCTGGTGGAACCAGGGCTCGGCATCCGCGCCCCTCTGCCAGTCCTGCCAGGCCGGCAGCGCCATCATCGCCGTCATATAGGCGGCCACCACCGGCGGCACGTCGATCGCATAGGCATGGAAGCGGTTGACCACCGGCGCATACATGGCGTCGGCGGCGGAGAAGGCGCCGTAAAGGAACGGCCCGCCGGCGCCGAACCGCTCGCGCGCCTCGGTCCAGAGCGTGACGATGCGAGCAATGTCGGCCTTCACGTCGTCGGCGAGAGCGATGGCCTTCGGCATCCGCCGCATGTTCATGCCGCAGCGATTGCGCAGCGCCTGGAAGCCCGCATGCATCTCGGTCGATGCCGAGCGCGCATGGGCCCTGGCGGCCCGCTCCGCGGGCCAGACCGGCCGGTCGGGAAAGCGATCGGCCAGATAGTCGATGATGGCGAGGCTTTCCCAGACGACAATATCGCCGTCGACGAGAACGGGGAGCTTCCCCGCCTTGCTGAACCGCCGGACGCGCTCGGCCGTGTCCGGCTGGTAGAGCGCAACCACCTCCTCCTCAAACGGCAGCCCAAGGTGCCGCATCAGGATCCAGGGCCGGAACGACCAGGACGAATAGGCCTTGTTGCCGATCAGGAGCTTCATGGGGTCATCCTCCGCCGAGACATCGGCGGAGAGTGCCCGATCACGGAGCCCGGCGACCAGCCAAAAGCCGTGATCGGATCATTCGCAAGCGTGATGGACGCTCACGCCTTGTGCTTGGCCACCCATTCCTCCGTCGGGCCGCCGGTCTTCTTCCAGGCGCCATAGCCGCCCTCGACATGGGCGACCGGCTTCAGGCCCATGCGCTGGGCGGTCTGGGCCGAGAGCGCCGAGCGAAGACCGCCGGCACAGAAGAACACGAACTGCTTGTCCTCCTGGAAGATCGGCTTGGCATAGGGGCTTTCCGGATCAATCCAGAATTCCAGCATGCCGCGCGGGCAATGGAACGCGCCGGGAACCTTGCCCTCGCGCTCCAGCTCGCGGGGATCGCGCAGATCGACGAACACGACATCCGCATGGCCGTGCAGCGCCTTGGCCTCCTCGATGGTCAGGGTCTTGACCTCGTTGTTGGCCTCTTCGAGCAGGGCCTTGTAGCCCTTGGTGATCGTCTGCGGCATCGCCGTTCTCCGGATGGGGCGCCCGTCACGGGCAGGTCGGACGGTGACGCTAGCACCGCAAGCCCAGGCCTTAGTAGTCCTCCAAGCGAATGGCTCTCGACGTCCGGCCCCCGCCCGCGCTACCCCTTGTCCCATGCTCGGACTGACACCGCTCGACGCCGTTTCGCTCGCCTTCTTCGTCGTGGCCTGGATCGGCTATGCGTGGCTGGTCGATTCCCGGGCGCGCCAGACGCGCGGGCTCACCGCCGTGATGGCCGATTATCGCCAGCGCTGGATGGACGAGATGCGGCTGCGGCAGAACCGGATCATCGACGGCCAGATCAACATGACCCTGCAGCAGGGCACGGCCTTCTTCGCCTCCACCTCCCTGCTGGCGGTCGGCGCCTGCCTCACCCTGATCGGTGCCACCGAACGGGTAGTCGACATCGTGCGCACCCTGCCCTTCGGCCTGCCCATGGACCGCGCGCAATGGGAGGTGAAGGTCGCCGGTCTGACGCTGATCTTCGTCTATGCCTTCTTCAAATTCGCCTGGGCCTACCGCCTGTTCAACTATTGCGCGATCCTCATCGGCGCGACGCCGGACGGCGACCGTCGGATGAGCGATGAAGCCAAGGCCATGGCCGACCGCGCCGCCCGGATGAATGCGATAGCCGCCGGCCACTTCAACCGCGGTCAGCGCGCCTATTTCTTCGCGCTCGGCTATCTCGGCTGGTTCGCCGGGCCCTATCTCTTCATCGTGACGACCGCGGCGGTCGTTTTCGTCATCTACCGGCGCCAGTTCGCCTCGGCGAGCCTGCGGGCTGTGCAGTAGCGCTTGGTCTTGGATCCGGATGGCCGTCGAGCCGCATCTGGAACAGGAAATAGGTTGGCGAGCAGTAGCCAAGGCCCGCAACCTTGCCCACGTCCGGCAGATCGGCTGGCAAGGCCTGGCACATGAAATCCTCGCGGCACATGCGCTCCGCCGAACAGGTCGCGCGCATGCCGCGCACGATGGAATCGCCAAGGCACGAGGCGAAATCGTTCGACGCGACGCAGATGTCGAAGGCGCGCCCGCCCGCAAAGCCGCAGATCTCGTTGGGCGCCGGCTGGCCAGGGCGGAAGCCTGAAAAGCGGCGGTCCTCGTCGGTGCATTTGCGATAGGCGAGGCCTGCCGGCGCGCCGCCGACCGGCGGACGGCAGGTATGGTCGCGGAAATTGATCGCGGTGGCGCGGCTGTTGAGCTGCGCCGTCACCGTGAACCGGTCGCGCCACGGCTGAGCCGCCGAAACCGTCTGGATGCGGCCGGCAAGGCAGGCCTGACCGGAATATTCCGCCCGCTTCTCGGTCGTCAGGCACTGGCCGAATTCCAGCCCGACCGCATCATTGCTCGAAAGCGACACGCAGCTCGCGCCCGGCCCGCAGGTCCAGCCAGCCCCGAACTGGCGGCGCGTCGCGTCCGGCATGCAGGTCTGGCCGAGTGTCGCCTGCCGATAGGCGGGCGCGGCGGACCAGTCGGCGGGCGGCGCCATCGGCAGGGGCCGGAACCGGTTGGGCTCGCGTCCCGCCAATATCGCCTCGGCATAGGCGGCGCGGCGCGGCCGCTCGGCGGCGAAATGCGGCGAGACGCCGACCAGCACGCGGTTGAGCGGCGAGATCGTCGGATCATCCTCGCCGATCACATGAAAGCCGGCGGTCGCATTGGACTGGTGGCAGCCCTGACACGTGGCAGTATCAAGCCGCTCCAGAAAGGCAGGCCCGGACCGGGCGAAGGCAAGCGCCCCCGTCGACCCCGCAAGGGCCTGGCCGGCCGCGCCGAACAGCTGGGTATAGGGCTTGTTGGCGAGCCTCGCCGACCCATAGGTCGAATAGGAAATGACCTTGGTGGCAAGGAATCGCTCCGGCACCACGAACACGCCACGATCGACATCGCCGGCGCGCTCGGTGAGGAACGCGGCCAATTGGCCGCGCAAGGCCGCATCCGCCTGCAAGCGGGCGACATCCGGCGTGTTTTCCAGCACCTTCTCATAGAGCCTGACGGCGGAGGTCCCCGCCTCCACGCCGAAGATCCGCATGAGATAGGCGGCCTGGCCCCCGAACGTCGTTTCTTGGCCGGAGGGAAAGCGGACGATCTGCGCATTGATCTCGATCTGCTTGGGGCGAAGCGCCAACCCGGCGAGCGGGCTATTCGCCAGCCATGCCGCCTGCCCAGCGGGACTGGCGCCGCCTGCATCAGGCGCGAACCGGCGCACGACATCCGCGCAGGTCCCCTCGGCCGGCTTGCCAAGATCATGGACCACATTGACCGAGAACGGCATGCGCGAGGCAAGCGCCCGCCCACCCCGCTCGATCCGATAGGCGAGCCGGTAGATCAGCCGCACTTCGCCGCAGCTTGCCGGATCATCAGCGAAATCGCGCCGGTCGAAGCGCGTGACCAGGCCGACCAGCCGGAACCGCGCGCTTGGCGAGGTCAGCCAGGCGAGCTCGAACACGCGGCCGACATTGCCATCGGTGATCTCGTAGAGCCGGCGCCCGGTTGCCGCCATCTCGGCGCGCAAGGCGCCGACATCGGCCGTGACGGTCTGGACGATCCGGCGATAGGCTTCGCTGCCGCGGCTGAGCGCTTCGTTGCTGCCCGTAGACGTCACCTCGAAGGTCCGCCCGAAGCCGAAGCCGCGCTCCTCCAGCGCCTGCAGCACGCGAACATCCGTGATGTCGCCGAGCGGCCGGCCGGCGTCCAGGGAACGGGCCTCGCCCGTGGCGAGCGCGAATGCCATGGCCATTCCGCACCAGATTGCCTTCCGCATGCACTCCCCCGGCTCGTCAATTCCGGCAGATTGACGCCCCCGCGTTTCGATTTCGTGCCGTCAGGTCTCGACGCGCGTGGCCGAAGGCGTCATGACGGGCTCATGACCCAATCCGTCGATTCCGATCTCGAAGCCTCGATCCTTGAGCTGGCCCGCGAACGCGGTGTGTCCAAGTCGATCTGCCCGTCCGAAGCCGCCAAGCATGTTGCAGGTGCTCGCGACCTCGACTGGCACAGCCTGATGCAGCCGGCGCGGCGGGCCGCGGTCAAGCTTGCGAAGGATGGACGGCTCTTGATCCTGCGCAAGGGCAAGCCGGTCGACCCGGCCGATTTCAAGGGCGTCTACCGGCTGACCATCCCGCGCGAGGACTGAGCTCGCCAAGGTCGCACAAACCTAGCGCCCGCGCGGCTTTGCCAAGGATCGCGCTTTACGCGGTTCGACCATGAATGTTAGCCTTCAGCATCTACAGATTCGCTGAGTAAGTTGCAGTGTTGCGGTGCGGTCGCTGGCCGGCGCGAGCGAATGCGCGCGCCTTCCACGATGGACGAAGTGCAGGCCGCCCCCGGGGCTGATCAAGCCCCTCGCCCGGAGCACGCTGCGATGCAATATCTGCTCTATCTGGTGATCGCCGCCCTGGTTCTCGGCTATCCGCTGCTGTTTCTCGCCCACCGATCGCGGCAGGAGCGCGGGCAGCCCGATCGCAATGCCCTCGCCAGCCGCTATTTCAGCGCGGAGACCGCCTATCTTCGGCTGCTCCGGCGCGAGATCGCCCACATCCTGCTGGCTGCCGATATCGCGCTGTTCGGGCGCGCCTTCTATGCGGCGCTGGAGTGGCAGATGGAGGCGGGAGAATCCGGCGACGGCTGGAAGATCGAGCAGTTCAATGCGCTGAAGGCGCAATATCCTCGCGCTGCCGACTTCGACATCGTGCGCACGCGCCATTGCACGCGGTACGAAAAGACCGACCGCGAGCGGCTGGACCAGATGGCGGCCGTCTATGTCGACCTGTCGCGGCTCCTGATGCTGGACCGCTATTTCACCAACCACCCGAAAGGCTGGATGCTCTACGACGATGCGGAGATCGCTGCATTCCGCGAGGAAGTCTCGCTCCTGGAGGAGGAAGCCTTCCGCTCGGCGGCCAGCGAGGCGATGAAGCGCTTCGGCATCTACTACCGCGACCGGGCCTCGACGACCGACAAGCCAGCATACGAGGATGATTCCTATCAAGTGATCTCGCTGACCGGAAATCCCAACCGCCAGGTCACTCTCGACACCGAATATGGCATCACCTTCAAGAAATCGCGGGAATATGCGGTCTATTCCCTGTCTCAGGACGAAAATGACCGGCAGGTCGTCGCGCTTCACCGCAGCAACAGTGTGTTCTCGCAGGATTTTGCCATCGGGCCGGACAGCCGGGCGACGGTCGCCGCCTGATCAGGGCCGGGCAGGACCTGGCGCCGGGAATAGCGCATCGGTGCGCCCGCCGACCCGGTAGGCCAGCAGTCCCAGCCATTCCCGCGCCATCCGGTCGACGAGGTCGAGGCCGCGGCTCATCGGCAGCACCGGCCGGCGGATCTCGCGGTCGGTGTTGCGGCTCTCGAAATCGACGGGATAGGGAATCACGTCGAAGCCGGCGACCCGGAAGATGCCGACCGAGCGCGGCATGTGCCAGGCGGACGTGACCAGCAGCCAGCGCTCCCCGGGCTGCGGCTTGACCATGGCCTTGGTCAGGACCGCGTTCTCCCAGGTGTTGCGGCTCTCCCGCTCGATGGTGATGCGCGCGGTGGCAATGCCCATCTGGGCGAACAATCTGGCAGCGGCCGCCGCTTCGTCCTCGGCATCCTGCGCGAACAGCGCATTCGAGCCCCCGGTGAAGACGAGCCGCGCCTGCGGATAGCGATGGGCCAGCGCCGCCGCCTCGGTAATGCGCGAACCGGCCGCGCCGATGACCACCTGCCCTCCGCGCGCGGCCGTGGTGATCTGGTCGATCGAGCCGCCGAGCACGATGATCCCCGTCGGCGGCGCCATCTCCTGTGACAGCACCGGAAAGCGCGCCTCCAGCGGCCGCGCCAGCATGATGCCGACCGGCGCCATGCCGCACACGAGCAGACCGAGTGCGCCGAAGGCGACCATGCGCCGCCCGCTCCGGCTCCAGCGCGTGAACAGGAGCACCGCGCCGATCAGCACGAAACCGATCAGCACATTGGAGGGGGCTGCCACCCACCAGACGATTTTCGAGAGATAGAAGAACATCGGTTCCGCCTCAGGCCAGGCATCACCGCCCAGGCGGCCTATCGCCGTGCCGGGCGGCGGAAGTGAGGCCGCGAGCCGTCACGTCGTCTTGTTGAACAGCTCGCGTCCGATCAGCATGCGGCGGATTTCCGATGTGCCGGCCCCGATCTCGTAGAGCTTGGCGTCGCGCAGCAGGCGGCCGGTCGGGTAGTCGTTGATATAGCCATTGCCGCCGAGCAGCTGGATCGCGTCGAGCGCCATCTTGGTAGCGTTCTCGGCCGCGTAGAGAATGGCGCCGGCTGCGTCCTCGCGGGTCGTCTGGCCCCGATCGCAGGCCTTCGCCACCGCATAGACATAGGCACGCGTGGCGTTCATCGAGACATACATGTCGGCGAGCTTGCCCTGCACCAGCTGGAACTCGCCGATCGCCTGGCCGAACTGCTTGCGTTCATGGACATAGGGCATGACCACGTCCATGCAGGCCTGCATGATGCCGATGGGACCGGCGGAGAGCACGGCGCGCTCGTAGTCGAGGCCGCTCATCAGCACATTGACGCCGCGCCCGACCGAGCCAAGCACGTTTTCCTCGGGGACTTCGCAATCCTGGAACACCAGTTCGCCAGTGTGCGAGCCGCGCATGCCGAGCTTGTCGAGCTTCTGCGCGCAGGAGAAGCCCTTGAAGCTCTTCTCGATCAGGAAGGCGGTGATGCCGCGCGAGCCTGCCGCCGGATCGGTCTTGGCGTAGACGACGAGAACATCGGCGTCGGGGCCATTGGTGATCCACATCTTGGTGCCGTTCAGCACATAGCGATCGCCGCGCTTCTCCGCCTTCAGCTTCATCGAAACGACGTCGGATCCAGCACCTGGCTCCGACATGGCGAGCGCGCCGACATGCTCGCCGCTCATCAGTTTCGGCAGGTAGCGCTTCTTCTGCTCGGCATTGCCGTTCTTGCGCAGCTGGTTGACGCAGAGATTGGAATGGGCGCCGTAGGACAGGCCGACCGACGCCGAGGCGCGCGAGATCTCCTCCATCGCGACCACATGCTCGAGATAGCCGAGGCCCGTGCCGCCATCCTCCTCCGGCACGGTCATGCCCAGGAGGCCGAGGTTGCCGAATTTCTGCCAGAGATCCATCGGGAATTGATCGGTCTTGTCGATCTCGGCAGCGCGCGGAGCGATCTCGGCCTGCGCGAAGGCGAACACCGTGTCGCGCAGCATGTCGGCGGTCTCGCCAAGGTCGAAATCGAACGGGCGCGGCGCGTTGGGCAGCATGATGATCTCCCGGATCAGCGGTTTGACGCTGTTATAGAAGCGAGGCCATCCTCTGTCATGATCAGCCAAGCGGCCAGCACCGCCTGCAGGAACCAGCCATGGCCGCCTCACCCGAACCACACGATCCCTATTTCGACCGTCCGAACCGGCTGCCGCTGCCGCCGATCATCTTCGTCACCTGCCTCCTGGCGGCCTATGGCCTGAGCGTGCTCTGGCCGCTGCCGGCCTATCTGCCGCCCGATCTCATGCGCCTGAAGGGTGCCCTGATGCTCGGCGCAGGGCTCGCGCTGGTCTCGGCCTCCGCCATGGCGCTCTTGCGCGGGCGAACCACCCTCCTGCCGAACCGGGCCACCACCCATCTCGTCACCGATGGGCCCTTCGCGTTCTCGCGCAACCCGATCTATCTCGCCAATGCGCTGATCATGGCGGGCTTCGGCGGAATGTCCTCCTCGCCCTGGTACGACCTTGCCGCCATCGTCTGCCTGATCCTGGACGATCGCCTGGCCGTGCGGCGCGAGGAAGCCCATCTCGCCGCACGCTTCGGTGAGCAATGGCAGGCCTATGCAGCGCGCGTGCGCCGCTGGCTCTAAACGATCAGAGACGCGGCCGCGACACCGGCAGCGGCGCGATCATGGTCGGCGTATCGCCCGCCGGCACGGGCACGGTGGGCGGCACAGTCCCGGCAGTCGGCACGGATTGCGGAGCGGCCGCGGGTTCCTGGGTGGCCGAGGCGAGGACAGGCTGAGGTGCCGCCGCGGGCTCAGGCACAGGCGATGGAGCGGCCGCAACTGCTGTCGGCGCGCCATGGCGGAAACTGGACTGGGCCAGTCGCTGCCACTGGGTTCGGGTGCCCGCGAACAGGTTGCGGTCAACGTTGCCGTTGATACCCGCGACGCGGCCCGTGGCGGTCGTCTGCCAGAACGCCCAGCGGCGGCCCGGATAGCGCACATGCGGCAGCGCCGCGACCGACCGCACCCAGAACGGATATTGCGCGAACTCGTTGTTCGCGAGGACCTCGCGGTGGAACATGATGTCGGCATAGATGATCGGCTTCTTGCCGTAATGCCGCTCCATCGCGTGGAGAAACTCGCGCATCTTGGCCTGCGCCAAAGCGATCGGGATGCGGCGGGCGCAGGTCGGCGATTCGAAGTTCCACTCGACATCGAGCACGGGTGGCAGCGCATCCGGCTCGTTCGGCACGTGGCGCTTGAACCATTCGATCTGATCGGCCATCGGCCGGCACCAATAGGTGAAGTGATAGGCGCCGCGCGCAATTCCCGCACGGCGCGCACCCTCCCAGTTCTCGCGGAACCGGTCGTCCACCCTGTCACCGCCTTCGGTCGCCTTGATGAAGGCGAACGACACGCCAGCCGCCCTCACCTGTTCCCAGTCGATCGTCCCCTGATATTTGGAGACGTCGATGCCGTGGATCTCGTGGGCCGAATGGCCGGTGGTCTGGGTCAGTGTCGGGAACGGATGGTCGCTCGACGGCGCGGCCGTTTCCATGGGAACGCTGCCGCAGGAGGCCAAAGCCAGCGCGGCAGCGGAGATCAGGGCGAAGCGGACGGCTGAGCGGACCATGGATCGAGCGCTTTGACCAGAAATGATGGCCGGGGGATGGCCGGGAGCAAGCGCCCCTTATGCTTTACGACCCGTTTCCTTTTCGTAACGGGCTTTCGCTTCCGCATTCGGCGGATAGAGGCCCGGCAGCGGCACGCCCTTCTCGACCTCGCCCATCAGCCAGCCCTCGAGGTGCTCCTGCGCCTCGGCCGCCTCAAGCACCGCGTCGACCATGTCCTGCGGGATCAGAACGGCGCCGTCGCCGTCGCAGACCACGATGTCGTTCGGGAACACCGCGACGCCGCCGCAGCCGATCGGCTCCTGCCAGTTGATGAAGGTCAGCGCAGCGACAGAGGCAGGCGCAGCCGCGCCCGAGCACCAGACCGGCAGTTTGGTGCCGCGCACGCCCTCGGCGTCGCGCACCACGCCGTCGGTGACGAGGGCGGCGACGCCGCGCTTGGCCATGCGGGCGCACAGGATGTCGCCGAAAATGCCGGCATCCTTCGAGCCCATGGCGTCGACGACGGCGATCACGCCCTCCGGCATCGCCTCGATGGCGCCGCGCGTCGAGATCGGGTGCGACCAGCTGGCGGGCGTGGCGAGATCCTCGCGCGCCGGCACGAAGCGCAGCGTGAACGCCCGCCCGACGGTGCGCTTGCCGGCATGGGAGAAGGGCTGCGTACCCGCCATCCAGATCTTCCGAAGCCCCTTCTTGAGCAGCACCGTCGTGAGAGTCGCGGTGGTGATGGTCTCAAGCTTGGCCTTGATGGCGGGATCGAGGGGCAGGACGTCGGTCATGACTGAGGACTCATTTGGGTCAGGAAGGTGGATCAGAGGTTGCGGAAACTGCCCGACCTCGGCGCCCGTGTCGAGCGCGCTTCCTGGGAGCCTGGTGAGAGCTGGCCCTCAGGCGGCCTCCACATGCACCGTCCGGCCACGCCGGATGGCTCTTCCCGCCTCTCCGATCTCCATCGGTCTCCCGAAGAGAAAGCCCTGCATCTGGTCGCAGCCGGCGTTGCGCAGGAACGTGGCCTGTTCCTCCGTCTCCACGCCCTCGGCGATCACCTCCAGGCCGAGGGCCCGCCCCACATTGATGACGCAGAGCAGGATCGCGCCGGCCTCGGCGCCCATGTCGAGGTCGCGGACAAAGGACCGGTCGACCTTCAGCTTGTCGATCGGGAACTTGCGCAGATAGGACAGCGATGAAAAGCCGGTGCCGAAATCATCAAGCGCGATCTTGACCCCGAGGCTGCGCACCGCCCGGATCGCAACGAGCGCCTTCTCCGGGTCGTCGATCATGATGCCTTCAGTGATTTCCAGCACCAGTCGCCCCGGCGAAAGCCCTGTCTCGTTCAGAACCGACTGGACAAGGGCCGGGAAATCGCCGCGGCGCATCTGCAGCGGCGAGACATTCACCGTCACGAACAGGTCAGGCCAGGCGACGGCCGCCTGGCAGGCTCGCTTGAGCACTGTCGCTCCCAGTTGATGGATGAGGCCGGTATCCTCGGCGACGGGAATGAACTCGCCCGGCATGATCAGCCCGCGATAGCTGTGGTTCCAGCGGGCCAGCGCCTCGACGCCCACCACCCGCCTGCCATCGGCCGCCATGATCGGCTGCAGATGCACATCGATCTCGCCGGTGAGCACCGCCCCGCGCAATTCGCGCTCGAAGAACCGGCGCTGGCTGACATCCTTGTCCATATTGCCGTCATAGGCGACGGCATGCCCGCGGCCGCGATCCTTGGCGGTATAGAGCGCCTTGTCGGCGCGCCGCATCAGGTCGTCGCGGCCTGCGTCCGGCTGATTGACCTCAAGATAGCCAATGGAGACTCCGACAAGCAGATTGTCGCTGTCGAAGGGAATCGGCTTGCTGATCTCGTCGATGATCAGTTGGCAGGCGCGCGCGACATGGTTGCCACTGGCCACGGTCTGAATGATCACGGCGAACTCGTCGCCGCCCAGCCGCGCGATCTCGGCTTCTCCCCCGCAGACATTGCGCAAGCGGGATGCGACACGCGCCAGCACCGCATCGCCGGCATGATGACCGAACGTGTCGTTGACGTCCTTGAAGTGGTCGAGGTCCAGCAGCAGCAGCGTGAACGGCTGGCCGCGATCGGCTGCCTCCAGAACCCGGTCGAAGGCCCGGTAGAAGGCTGCACGGTTCAGCAATCCCGTGAGGTCGTCCGTGCCCACGGGCAGCAGGAACCGGGCATGCCGGATCACCCGCGCATGGGCGATCCGCAGCCTGATCAGCAATCCCCCGGCCGCCATGCACGAGACCAGGGCCAGGATGGTGATATTGCGGAAGCCCGTCTCGTCAGCGCCGAAGACCTGCCGGACCGCGTGATCGGACACCACACCGAGCACGCAGATCAATCCGATGGTCAGGACGATGGCAGCAGCGACCGCCAGAACATGGCCGCTGAGCGCCGCATCGGCATGATGCTTTGTCGACACTGTCATTGCGACATCTCGCATGCGTGACCGAAAACACGGTCGTTGCGAGGAACCTAGCGGGGCAGAAATGAATAATTCTTTTCGTAATATTATTAACAGAAGTAAGGACTTGGCCTGCCGTGTATGATAGCCGGCAACATGTCGTTGTCACACGGTCGTCACAATAGAAACAACCCAAACATTACCTATAGTCATCTATCTTATATCTTGAACCACCAGGTCGCGATTCCAAGAAACGCAAGGAATCCGGTGACATCGGTGACCGTAGTCACGAAGGGCCCCGATGATACCGCTGGATCGGCATTCAGCCGGTCGAGAGCGAGCGGAATGAGGATGCCACCCATCGCGCCCGCGACAAGGTTGCAGATCATGGCGAGGCCAATGACCAGGCCGAGATCCGCGATGCCGAACCAGAATCCGGCGATCAGGCCGGTGATCACCGCAAAGGCCAGGCCGTTGATGAATCCCGCCATCACCTCGCGGATGATGATGCGCAGCGCGTTGTGAGGCCCGAGTTCGTGGGTCGCCAATGCCCGCACCGCCACCGTCATGGTCTGGGTCGCGGCATTGCCGCCCTGGCTCGCAACGATCGGCGCCAGCACCGCCAGAGCCACCATCTTCTCCAGTTCGACCTCGAAGGATTTCAGGACCGTCGAGGCGACAAAGGCGGTGATCAGATTGATGAACAGCCAGCCGAACCGGCCCTTGGCCGTGGTCCACACGCTGTCGGAGATCTCTTCGTCCGCCTTGACGCCGCCGAGCGCTTTGATCTCGGCGTCCGCCTCCTCCTCGATGACATCGACGATATCATCGACAGTCAGCACGCCGACCAGCCTGCCCGCATCGTCGACAACGGCTGCCGAGAGCAGGTTGTAGCGCTCGAACATCAGGGCCACGTCGTGCTGGTCCTCGCCCGCCTCGACGGTGCGGACATCCTCCTCCATCACCTCGGTCACCGGCACGCCGCGCTTGGTGCGCAGGATGCGATCGAGGCGGATATGGCCCTGCAGGTGATAGCCCGGATCGACCACGAAGATTTCGGTGAAATCCTCGGGCAGGTCATCGGCCTCGCGCAGATGGTCGATCACCTGACCGACTGTCCAGAACGGCGGCACCGCGATGAAGTCGTCCTTCATCCGCCGGCCGGCCGAATCGTCGGGATAGTCGAAGGCCCGCTTCAGCGCGACGCGGTCGATCGGCGTCAACTTGTCGAGGATCTCGGTGCGATCCTCCTCGGTCAGATCCTCAAGCAGGGCGACCGCATCGTCGCTGTCGAGATCGGCGACGCCTTCCGCGACCTGCTCCGGCGACAGGTCCTCGAGGATCTCGACGCGGATCGCATCATCGACCTCGATCAGCGCATTGAAGTCGAAATCGGCGCCGAGCAGTTCGACGAGCCGGGTCCGCTCGTCGCTGGACAGCTGGGCGATCAGGTCGCCCATATCGGCTTCATGCGCCTCGCCGACGAGGTCCTTCAGCCGGACGGCATCGCCCGCCTCGACCGCGTCGGAGACTGCCCGGACAAGCTCTGTCTTGAGTTCGCCCTCATCATCGCGCCAATCTTCGACATGGGGAATCGGCGCGCTGGTTTCGGCCATGGACGCCTCTCGGAGACTGCTGGAATGATGGCTGAGGTCTGCGCCTTCTTGAAGCGCACGGATGCTTTTGGCAAGCCGGGAACGACGGCGCGATGACATTGCAGAACCGCGTCTCCAAACGGGCGCTGATCGGCGCTGTCAGCCTGCTAGCGACGCCGGCTCTGGCGCTCGGCCGCACCGCTTGCCTGTCGGATGCGCTTGGCACCCACCGCGTCATGAAGATCGATCTGTCGGGCGGCTTGCGCGTCGGCCGGAAGAGCTTTGCGCAGACGCTCGACCTTGCTCCGCGGGAAGTGGTGCTGACCTTCGATGACGGTCCCCATCCAGGCCCCACCGACCATGTGCTCGACGCTCTCGCCCGTGAATGCGTGCGCGCCACCTTCTTCCTGATCGGGCGCATGGCCCAGGGCGCGCCGGCCCTGGCGCGGCGCACGCTGGCCGAGGGTCACACGGTCGCCCATCACTCGATGACCCATCCGATGACGTTGGCGGACCTGCCCCTGCCCCGCGCGCTCGCCGATATCGAGGCGGGATTCTCGGCCGTCGACCATGCGCTCTATGGCCAGTATGCAGGCGCGCCGCGCACGCCCTTCTTCCGCTTTCCAGGATTTGGCTCATCCGTGCCGCTGCTTGACCACCTCGCCGGCCGCGGCATCGGCGTGTTCGGCTGCGACTTCTGGGTCTCCGACTGGAATGACATGACGCCGGAACACCAGCTGGCGCTGACCTTGCGCCGACTGGAGCAAACCGGCGGCGGCATCATCCTGTTCCACGACCCCCGCCCCCAGACGGCGGCGATGATCCCGGCCTTCCTGCGTGAACTGAAGCGCCGCGCATACAAGGTCGTGCACATGGAACCGGCCCGCGGTGCCGCCTGACCTGGCACGCTCTGCGTGCTTTTGTCGCGCGTCGTTGTTTGCTTTTGCAGACAGGCCAGCCTAATTTCCGTCGGGTTACCTGACACGGCAATGCACGCACACGACTTGGCCGATCAGGCCGGCGGTCTTGTCGCCTCCCAGCCATTCCGGAGCATGCAATGACGGCGAAGCTTGTCCATAGCGGGCTCAGCATTCGTGAGAAGCTGAGGCAGGTCTATAACGACCTCCGCAACGGTCGAACCGACTACGTCACCTCCTTCTGCACCGAGGATTGCGTGTTCACCATCCTCGGCAACCCCTTGCTCAATCCCTATGCGGGGACATGGAAGGGACGGCACAACATCGTCCGCGCGCACCAGGCCTATTTCGCCGAGCTCAAGCCCATCGACATGCTGGTCGAGGACATGCTGACCAACGACGACAAGGCGATGGTGCACCTGCACGTGACGTCGGAACATGTGCGCAGCGGCATGCTCATCGAGAGCGAACGCTGCGATATCATCTCGGTCCGCGACGGGCTGGCCTATAACATCAAGTGCTTCTTCAATTCCGAAGCCACCGCCATCCAGATGGCGACCGCCCCGGTCAACCCGCAGAAGCACTGAGCCGGACACCGGCCATGCGGCCCGGCCGCGCCCTGGCCGCGGCTCACGCCAGGTTGAGCTGCCAGGACACGCCGAAACGGTCGGTGACCCAGGCGAACTTGCGACTGACACCATAATCGTCGAGCGGCATCAGTTTCTTGCCACCTTCGGTGAGGCCCTCATAGACATGCTCGAGCACGGCCTCGGACGGGCATTCGACATAGAGCGACGAGGCCGGCGTGAAGGTGAAGGCGTGCTTGACCGGGCTGTCGATGCACATGATGGCGAGATCGCCGATCTCCAGCACCGCGCGCATCACCGATCCCTCGGCCCCCAGCTGACCCGCGCCATAGCGGACGATCTCGGTGATCGCCGCGTCATCGAACAGGTCGACATAGAACTCCATCGCCTCTTCGGCGCGACCCTGGAACATCAGGAACGGACGCACAGTCGTCTGCATGAGGACCTCGTCGGGGCGCACGCCCGTCTGAAACACAAAAGGCGAGCCTGAGGCTCGCCTTTGGGTGGAAAACCGGCGAACCGGAGCTCCCGTCTGGACCCTGCCGGGGAATGACTCCCGGAAGAGAATTGGTGCGGTCGAGAGGACTCGAACCTCCACTCGGTTAAGAACTACCACCTCAAGGTAGCGCGTCTACCAGTTCCGCCACGACCGCGTTATCGCCGGGGGCGGCCCGGCGAGAGCGGCTGTCTAGCAGAGCGGTTTGGCCGCCGCAAGCCGTGACTGCCGCATTCTCTGGGGGTCACTCGAATTCCATGATGACGGCGTCCACCGCCAGGCTGTCGCCGGCCTTGGCGCCGATCGACTTGACCTTGCCGTCGCGCTCGGCGCGCAGCACGTTTTCCATCTTCATGGCCTCGACGACGCACAGGGCCTCGCCCGCCTTGACCTCCTGACCCACCGCCACCGCGATCGACTTGACGAGGCCCGGCATCGGGCAAAGCAGCTTCTTGCCGGTATCGGCCGCGACCTTGACCGGCATGAGCGCGGCCAGCTCGGCCTCGCGCCGGGTATAGACATGGGCGCGGACCGCGATGCCGCGATAGGCCAGCGCCGCGCCATTCGGCATCGGGCGGACCAGCACATTGACCGGCTTGCCATCGACCGTGCCGGCGAAGACCGGCTGTCCCGGCACCCAGCCGGAGGCGACCACATGGGTGCCGTGCTCGGCGCCGCCAGCGCCGTCGAACAGCCTCACCGCGATCGTCGCCTCTTCGTCCACCACTTCGACATCGTGGCGGCTGTCGCCCAGCATCACCACGCGATCGCGGTCGAACTGCACCTTGGCGCCATTGCGCATCTGGCCGGAAATCTTGCGCTTGCGCAGGTTCTGCACGTGGTCGATGGCGGCAGCCACCGCCGCCAGCACGGTTGCCGCCTCGCCTTCCGGCGCGCGCGGCTTGAACCCGTCGGGATATTCCTCGGCAATGAAGCCGGTCGACAGATTGCCGCTCTGCCAGCGGCCGTGCTGCATCAGCGCCGAGAGGAACGGGATATTGTGCTGGATGCCGTCGATGGCGAAGGCGTCGAGCGCATCGGCCTGGGCCGCGATCGCCTGCGCGCGCGTCGGCGCCCAGGTGACCAGCTTGGCGATCATCGGATCATAGTAGATCGAGATCTCGCCGCCTTCGAAGACGCCGGTATCGTTGCGCACAACGGCGTCGCCCGCCCTGCCCTCGACCGGCGGGCGATAGGTCACGAGTCGGCCGATCGACGGCAGGAAGTTGCGATAGGGATCCTCGGCATAGATGCGGCTCTCCACCGCCCAGCCGTTCAGCTTCACCTGCGCCTGGGTGAGGCTCAGCTTCTCGCCATAGGCGACACGGATCATCTGCTCGACGAGATCGACGCCGGTGATCATCTCGGTCACCGGATGCTCCACCTGCAGGCGGGTGTTCATCTCGAGGAAATAGAACGACTTGTCCTGGCCCGCGACGAATTCCACCGTGCCGGCCGAATCGTACTGCACAGCCTTGGCCAGAGCGACAGCCTGCTCGCCCATGGCGCGACGCGTCTTCTCGTCGAGCAGTGGCGACGGCGCTTCCTCGATGACCTTCTGATTGCGCCGCTGGATCGAGCACTCACGCTCGCCGAGATAGATGACGTTGCCGTGCTTGTCGCCCAGCACCTGGATCTCGATATGGCGCGGATTGACGATGAACTTCTCGACGAACACGCGGTCGTCGCCGAAGGACGATTTCGCCTCCGACTTGGCGAGCTTGAAGCCCTCCGCCACCTCGGCTGCCGAATGGGCGATGCGCATGCCCTTGCCGCCGCCGCCGGCGGAGGCCTTGATCATCACGGGATAGCCGATCTCGTTGGCGATCTTGGTGGCGTGAACATCGTCCTCGATGACGCCCAGATAGCCCGGCACCGTCGAGACATTGGCCGCGGCGGCCGCCTTCTTCGATTCGATCTTGTCGCCCATGGCGGCGATGGCATGCGGATTGGGGCCGATGAAGACGATCCCGTTGTCCTTCAGCGCCTGGGCGAAGGCCTCGCGCTCGGACAGGAACCCGTAGCCGGGATGGACAGCCTCGGCGCCGGTCTGCTTGCAGGCGGCGATGATCTTGTCGATGACGAGATAGCTCTCGGAGGCCGCCGGCGGGCCGATGTGAACGGCCTCGTCTGCCATTTCCACGTGCATCGCGTCGCGGTCGGCGTCGGAATAGACGGCAACCGTCTTGATGCCCATCTTGCGCGCGGTCTTGATCACGCGGCAGGCAATCTCACCGCGATTGGCGATCAGGATCTTCTTGAACATGCGGAAAACTCTCGGAATACGCGCGGAGCCAGCGGTCTGCCGGCTATTAGAGCCAGGTCGGCCCGCCCGTCCACTCAGCTAATCGGACGACGGCCCCGACGAAAGTCGCAACCGCCGTGCCAATTCGCATCACATCCGAGAGATTTGCCGATCAGGCCGCGCGCATCGGCTTCAGCGCAGTCGTCCACTTGTGCAATTCGTCGAGCACCAGGTTGGCGCCCTGCGCCATCGGCTCGGTGCCGCGGAACACCTTGTCCTCACCGATCAGGGTCGAGAACAAAGGCACCGGCACGCCTTCCGGAATGGCCACCATCTTGAGCGTGGTCACCAGCGAGCGGGCCACCTGCGCCGCCCGCAGACCGCCGGAAATACCGGCATAAGTCACGAAGGCCACCGGCTTGTGGTTCCACTCGGACGCCAGATAGGTCAGCGCATTGATGAACGAGGACGGCGGGAAATAATTGTATTCCGGCATGACGAAGGCGAATGCATCCGCCTGCGCAACGCTGGCCGCCCACTTCTTCGTGTGCTCGAACTCGTACTGGCCCATGCGAGGATGCTTCGGCTCGTCGAAGACCGGCAGGTTGAAGCTGGCAAGATCGACGAGGCTCGCATCGAACTTGCCGTGCTTGAGGGCGAGATCGTGGAACCAGTTGGCGACGGGCACGCCCGCCCGGCTCGGACGCGTCGAGGTGATGATGGTCTGGAGCTTGAAGCTCATGGGAATCTCCGTAAACGCTGCCGACGGTCCGACGCTTGACCTAGCGTGGCGCGGCAACCAAGTTACTCTTTGTAACCGAGGCTATTTAGGTAACTTGTGCCGCGTCGCACAAGAAGGCACTTCGAGGGAAGTCAGGCACATGGATGTGACCGAGGATTGCGCAACGGTGAAGCCGGTGCTCGCTCGCATCGGCGACAAGTGGGTCGTACTCGTTGTCCGGCTCCTCGGCAGGAAGGGTCCACGCCGGTTCAACGAGCTGCGGCGCGAGATCGGCGCCATTTCACAGCGCATGCTGACCCTCACCCTGCGCGGGCTGGAGCGCGATGGCCTTGTCACGCGCACGGCCTATCCAACCATTCCACCCAAGGTCGAATATGCGCTGACGCCACTTGGCAATTCCCTGATGGGGCCGATCCAGGCGCTTGGGGACTGGGCATTCGCCCATCGTGAAGAGATGGATGCAGCCCGCGCCCGCTTCGACAGGATGAACGGCAAGCCCCACGACGACCGCGCGATGCCGGCCGCCGCCCCCGCTCACGACCGCGCCGCAACCTTCACGGAATGACGCGCAACTCGCTGTCGCGCCCGACAACCCGGGCAAGGGTGCGCAGCCGGCTTGCCAGACGGTCGCCGGCAAGCCCGCTGAGCGGGCCGGCGAGCGTCAAGACCAGGCGCCGCCCCTCGATGCTCAGTGGCGCATTCGGCAGCACGCCCGGCATGGCCGCCGAGATCAGATAGGCAACCCGCATGACCGCGCCGAGAATGCGCGCGCGATCGAGCAGGCGGACGCTGACCAGTTCGCGAATGCGCGGCGACATGAACTCGTCGAGCAGGCCCTCGTGTCGATAGAAGGCGGCAAGCGCCAGGAAGGCCCGCCCGGGATGGTCGACGCCGAGGAAATTGGCGTTGGCGATGATGTTGAGGCTCTGTTCGCCGCGGTAGTCGGGATGGGCGCGCCAGCCGATATCGGCGAGCAGGCAGGCGGCGCGGCGCAGGCGGCACTCCTCGGCCGTCTCGTCGAGATGCGCGACCTCCATGAACCTGTCGGTCCAGGCGACCAGTTCGTCACCGTGGCGCGGCGAGCGGGAGCGCAAGAGGCAGAGCTCGCGCGCCGCCTCGATCAGCGGGTCGCTCTGCTTGTCCGCGTCGCTCAAGAGCGAGTAGAGCAGGCCTTCGCGCACGCCGGTGACCGACAGGACCACCTTGTCGACCTTGGAGGCGCGCACCACCGCCTCGAGCACCAGCGCACCATAGGCAAGCAGCGGGCGACGGCTTTCCGCCACCACGTCGATCCTGGAGATCGTATCGGTCGGCTGGCGCGTGACGAGGTAGCAGAAATCGGCGACTTCCCGCCCTGACAGGGCATAGCCATGCATGACGTTCAGCGGATAGCCGCGCTGCGCCATGTGCAGCTTTGCAAGCGACCGCCAGGTGCCGCCAACCGCGTAGAAGGTCTGGCCCTTGCCCTTCTTCAGAATGTCCACCTTGCCGATCAGCTTGGCGGCGATCCGCTCGGCCTTCTTGACCGAATGTCCCGATGTGTCCTGCAGGGCGAGGCCGCCGAGCGGCAGGGTGATGCCGCCGCTGATGATCTGGCCCTGGACATCGACCAGTTCCAGCGAGCCGCCGCCGAGATCGCCGACGATGCCGGATGGATTGTGAATGCCCGACATGACGCCGAGGGCGGCGAACATTGCCTCCTCGCGACCGGTCAGCACGCGCATCGGTACGCCGAAGATCTGTTCGCATTCGGCGGTGAACCAGGCACCGTTCTGGGCGTCGCGCACGGCGGCTGTCGCCAGCACATGCAGGGCGCCGACGCGCAATTGTGTGCACAGGGCCCGGAACCGGCGCATGGCGGCCAGCGCCTTGGCCACCGCCTCGTCGGCGAGCCGACCGGTGGTCAGCACATTGCGGCCGAGGCCGCACAGAACCTTCTCATTGAAGATCGGCGTCGGCGAGCGGCTCAACGCCTCGTAGACAACCAGTCGAACCGAGTTCGACCCGATATCGACAACGGCAATGGTCGCGCCGGTCTGCAACCGCCCCGGCGCAACCTCGAAAACGTCAGCCGCCCGCACGCTCGTTCCGTCGGGCGAGGCGGCGGGGAGAGGATTCCTTGAGCGACTTTCCACGTCCGGACAGGCTCGGGTTTGTCATGAAATATTTGTGGGCGTTGAAGGCCTCTTCACCCTCGGCCGGCTTGATACGCTCCGAGGTCCCATCCGACAAGAGCCGCCAGCTCTGCTGGTTGTCCTTGAGGTTAGCCATCATGATCTGATCGAGCGCCTGCTCGTGCACGGTCGGATTGGCGAGCGGGCACAGCGATTCGACGCGGCGGTCCAGATTGCGCGGCATGGCATCGGCCGACGAGATGTAGACATGCGCCTTGGGGCTCGGCAGGCCGTGACCGCCGCCGAAGGCATAGATGCGGCTGTGCTCCAGGAACCGCCCGACGATCGACTTGGCGCGGATATTGTCGGACAGACCGGGCACGCCCGGACGCAGACAGCAGATGCCGCGCACCACGAGATCGATGGCAACGCCTGCCTGGCTCGCGTCATAGAGCGCGTCGATGATGACGGGATCGACCAGCGAGTTCATCTTCATCCAGATCGCCGCCGGCTTGCCAACCTTGGCGAACTCGGCCTCCTGCGCGATGTGATCGAGCAGGCGCTTCTTCAGATTGACCGGCGACACCGCCATGGCCTCGAGCTCCTGCGGCTCGGCATAGCCGGTGATGTAGTTGAAGATGCGCCCGACATCGCGGGCGATCACCTTGTCATCGGTGAAATAGGACAGGTCGGTGTAAACCCTGGCGGTGATCGGGTGATAATTGCCCGTCCCGACATGGCAATAGGTCACCAGCGCCTCGCCTTCGCGGCGGATGACCATCGACAGCTTGGCGTGGGTCTTCAGGTCAACGAAGCCGAAGACCACCTGCACGCCGGCGCGTTCGAGGTCGCGTGCCCAGCGGATATTGGCCTCTTCGTCGAACCGCGCCTTGAGCTCCACCAGCGCCGTCACCGACTTGCCGGCCTCGGCCGCTTCGGCGAGCGCGCGCACGATCGGCGAATCCGACGAGGTCCGGTACAGCGTCTGCTTGATCGCCACCACATTGGGGTCGCGGGCCGCCTGGTTGAGGAACTGGACCACCACGTCGAAGCTCTCATAGGGGTGGTGGACGACCAGATCCTTCTGGCGGATCGCAGCAAAACAATCGCCGCCCTGCTCGCGGATGCGCTCGGGGTAGCGCGGGGCATAGGGCACGAACTTCAGATCGGGCCTGTCGAGCGAGACCAGCTGCGACAGCTCGTTGAGCGCCAGCACCCCATCGACGCGGAACACTTCGTCATCGGCCACCGCCAGCGCGCGGGCGATGAACAGCCTGAGGTCCTCGGGCATCGAGGCCTCGACCTCCAGCCGGATCACCGTGCCGCGCCGGCGCTGCTTCAGGGCCGATTCGAAATGGCGGACCAGATCCTCGGCCTCTTCCTCGATTTCGAGATCGCTGTCGCGGATGACGCGGAAGGCGCCCTGCCCGATCACATTGTAGCCGGGGAACAGCCGCCCGATGAACAGGCCCACCGCCTGTTCCAGGGTGACAAAGCGCCGGGCGCCGGTTTCGGCAAAGTCCGGCAGCTTGATGAAGCGGTCGATCTTGGCCGGCACGCGAATGAGCGCTCGCATGGCGCGGCCGTCGACCGCGCGCTTCAGCGCCAGCGCAACCGTGAAGCCAAGATTGGGAATGAACGGGAACGGATGGGCCGGGTCGATCGCAAGCGGCGTCAGGACCGGGAAAATGTAGCCGAGAAAATGGTCCTCGAGCCAGGCGCGCTCGGCCTTGGTGATCTCGGGCGCATCCACCAGGACGATCGCTTCATGGAGCAGCTCGTCGCGCAACTCCTTCCAGCGGGTCTGCTGGTCGGAGGCAAGGCTCGCAACAGCCTCGCCGATCTTCACCAATTGCTCGGCAGGCGTCAGGCCGTCGGGCGAAATGGTGCCGACGCCCTCCTTCACCTGGCCGATCAGGCCGGCGACACGCACCATGAAGAACTCATCGAGATTGTTCGCAGAGATCGACAGGAAGCGCAGCTGTTCGAGCAGGGGATGGTTGCGGTTGGAGGCCTCCTCCATCACGCGCCGGTTGAACTGCAGCCAGGAGAGTTCGCGGTTGATGAAGCGACCAGGTTCGTGGCGCACCGGGTTTGGCGCGCCGACATGGACCACGCCCCGCCCCTCGGCCGCATGACCGGAACCATGCAGCGAGCCATGCTCGCCGTTCGCGTCCTGCGTGGCGGCACGGCGCTGGCCCTCGTCACTCGTCTCGACCGTCGACATCGTTGACCCTCTCATATGAACGGACCACCCTTCCGTCGCTAACGTGACGGTACTATGACGGCTGTCACAGGGCGGGCGTCAAATCAGGGTCGGCTGCATCACCCGTTCGAGCACCTGCGCCGCCAGCGGCCGGGTGAGCCTGCGACCGGTCTCCAGCGTCTCGCGATCGAGCGCGGCCACCAGCCTACGCGCGGCATCCAGCGATCGTTCCATGCGCCGGGCGAGATATTCCACCACTTCGACGTCGCAGAGCATCTGCCTGTCGGCGAAGAGCTTGACCAGGACCGCCCTGAGGAGCCCGTCCTCCGGTTCGGCGAGCCGGGCGACCGGCAGGGCGCGCAGCCGCGACCCAAGGTCGCGCAGGCTCGTCCCCCATGAGACCGGCGCCTCGCGCGCCGTCATCAGCACGAAGGCCCCCTCCTCCTTCGCGGCATTGATCAGGTGGAACAGCGGCACCTCGGAGGTGCGCGGGCCGGCATCCTCCAGGAGCAGCGCACCGGTCGCCAGCGCATCGGAGGGCTGGACACCGGCGAGATCGCGGGCCGCCAGGCGGCGCGCACCGGAGAGATCTGCCCAGATGGAGCCGAGATGGCTCTTGCCGGCGCCCGGAGGTCCAACGAGCGCCACCACCGGTGCCGGCCATTGCGGCCAGGCCTCCACCAGGGCCAGCGCCTCGGCATTGCAATCGGCCTCAAGAAAGTCGTCGCGCGCCAGGCTTTCCGGCAAAGCCAGATCGAGCGCCATCTGGCGCGGCCCGGCACGGAACGCTTCGGAACTCATCATCAGTCTCTCGTCGACGCCGCGACCTCGGCTCGCGGCACGCCCGTATAGAGCGGGCTCGCGAGATATTTCCGGATGGCGAACCGCGTCAAGACACCGATGGCAGCCGCCATCGGAACCGCGAGCAGCAGGCCGACAAAACCGAACAGAGCGGCGAAGGCAAACAGCGCGAACAACAGCCAGACAGGATGCAATCCGACCGATTCACCCACCAGATTGGGATAAAGCACATAGGCTTCGAAGAATTGGCCGATGACGAAAATGCCGAGCACGATGAACACCATCGTCCAGTTCGGCCAGAACTGCACGATGGCCACGCCAACCGCCAGGATCATGCCGGTCAGCGAGCCGACATAGGGCACGAAGGACAGAGCTCCGGTCGACAGGCCGATCAGCAGGCCGAAATTGAGCCCGGCTCCCGTCAGTGCCACCGAATAGAAGATCATCAGCGCGAGGCAGACCGAGGCTTGCCCCCGCACGAAGGCGGCCAGCGCGACATCGATCTCGCGCATCAGCTCCAGGATGGTCTCGCGCTGGCGCAGCGGCAGCCAGGAATCGATCTTGTTCATCAGGCGCGGCCAGTCGCGCAGCAGATAGAAGGCGACGACCGGCGTCACCACGAACAGCGAGAACAGCGAGATGAAGGCGGCCCCGCCGGACCACAGCCCCTGCAGGAAACCGCCGATCCAGCCGATCGACTGGGTGACCAGTTCGCTGACCGACCGCGAGACATCCGGCAGCCGCTCGCCGAACACCGCCTGCAGCCATTCGCGGTTGCGGTCTGTCGCCAGCGCCTGCAACTGGACGACATAGCCCGGCAGCCGCGCAACGAAGGCCGTCAGCTGGTTGCCGAGAAGCGGGATGATCAGGATCGTCAGCAGAATGAAGATGACGATGAACGTTCCGATGACCAGCATCGTGCCGATCACCCGCGGCAGGCCGACACGGCCGAGATGGGTCACCAGCGGGTTGAGGAAATAGGCGAGCGCCAGGCCGGCGACGAACGGCAGCAGCATCCCGCGCAGCACGTAGAGCGTGAGCACGAGGACCAGGAGCCCACCGATCCAGAAGCCGACCTGTTTCTGCAGGGTCAAGGACAGCCCTTTCGCTGACGACTTATCACCGTGGCAAGACCTGACGCGGCTTTCAAGGCCTTGATATGGCGCGAGGCGTCAAGACCCGCCGCCGGGCGCCGACATATGGCGCGTCCAGGCCACCAGATAGGCCGCGGCCGACGACAAAGTCAGCGCGGCGACCGACCACATCACGACCGTGATCGGCCATGCCAGGTCGAGCTTCAGGCCGAGAGAGGCGAGAACCAGGGTCGCGAACAGGATCTGGGCGGCCGTGTTCGCCTTCGAGATATAGAGCGGCTGGATGACCAGCGGATTGCCCATCAGGGTCGACAGAAGCACCGCCCCGACAATCATGAAGTCCCGGGACACGACCAGGATCGCCACCCAGGGCGGGATGAAGCCGAAGATCGCCAGCGACACATAGATCGAGACGATCAGCGTCTTGTCGGCCAGCGGATCGAGATAGGCACCAAGCTCGGTGCGCTGGTCGAACCGCTTGGCGATATAGCCGTCGATACCGTCGGTGACCCCCGCAATGACGAAGCCGGCCAGCGCCAGGCTCATCTGCCCCTGGGAGATCGCCCAGACGACCACCGGCACGAGCAGGATGCGCAGGATCGTCAGGAGATTCGGAATATTCACGGTGAGCCGGACCGACTAAGCCAGAGGGAGGGAGAGCCTAGGGGTCGCCCCCCGCCTTGCCAAGGCAGCCGAACAGGTGAATGCCCAGGTTTCAGGCAGATTTTGCGCTATCACAAGTCGCAACGAAGCTGGCGATCCGCTCAATCGACGGTTGATCCACCAGCATGGGCGCGTGGCCCTGCCCCGGCACGATGAACGTCTCCAGGCCCTTGTGCCGCTCAGCCATCGCGTCCAGCGTCTCCGGCGCGATGATGTCGGAATTCTCGCCCCGGATGGCGAGAACGGGAACATCGGCCAGTCCGTCGAATTGCGGCCAGAGCGTCGGCATGGGCTGGTCGAAATTGACCGCTTCCAGCGGCTTGGTCAGTGCCGGATCGAAGGATTGCACGAGGCGCCCCTCGGTCTCGTTCCACATCGAGCGCGCCTGGCGCATCCAGTCCTCGTCGGAAATGGCCGGAAAGCGCGCGGCGCCAATGCTCTTGATGAAGGCGACAGCCTCATCGAAGCTCTTCGGCTGGGGCATCTTGCCGAGATAGGACTTGATCCGGGCAAGCCCGGTGCCATCCACCACCGGGCCGATATCGTTGAGAACAGCGCCCGCGATCAGCGTGGGGCGGACCGCGCTCATCACCATGGTGATGAGGCCGCCGCGCGACGTGCCGAGGAACACGGCCTTCTCGATGCCAAGCACGGTGGTCACCGCCAGCACATCGCCAACTTCCACCGGCACTGCGTAGTTCTGCCAGTTGGGATCCCAGTCCGACTGGCCGCGCCCCCGATAATCCGGGCAGATCACCTGCCGGGTCGCCGCGAGCGACCGCGCCAGCACGTCGAAATCGCCGGCATTGCGCGACAGGCCCGCAAGACAGAGCAGCGGCAGCCGGCCGGCGACCGGCTGGCCATAGACCCGCACATGCAGCTTCAGCCCGTCGGACGACGTGATGAAGCGGCTCTCATAGCCCTGCCCGGCCGCGCTCTCGCTCACGGGGTCGGCTTCTTCGGATCGATCGCGATGCGGATCGACAATTCGCGCAGCTGCTTCGGCGTCGCTTCCGCCGGACCGCCCATGAGCAGGTCCTCGGCGCGCTGGTTCATCGGGAACAGCGAGATCTCGCGGAGATTCTGCGTGCCGCAGATCAGCATGACGATGCGGTCGACGCCCGCCGCCATGCCGCCATGGGGCGGCGCGCCATACTGGAAGGCGCGATACATGCCGCCAAAGCGCTCGATCACCGTCTCCTCGCTGTAGCCGGCAATCTCGAACGCCTTGACCATGGCCTTGGGGCGATGGTTGCGGATGCCGCCGGACGCGATCTCATAGCCGTTGCAGGTGATGTCGTACTGGAACGCCTTGATGGTCAGCGGATCCTGCGTCTCCAGCGCCTCCAGGCCACCCTGCGGCATGGAGAAGGGATTGTGCGAGAAGTCGACCTTCTTCTCTTCCTCGTCATATTCGTACATCGGGAAGTCGACGATCCAGGCGAGCTCGAACCGGTCCTTGTCGATGAGGTTCAGCTCTTCGCCCACCTTGGTGCGCGCCATGCCGGCGAACTTGACGAATTTCGCCGGGTCACCGGCGACGAAGAAGGCGGCATCGCCTTCCTTCGTGCCGAGCTGCTCGCGGATCGCGGCGGTGCGCTCAGGTCCGATATTGTTGGCGAGCGGGCCGGCACCCTCGCCGCCCTCGCGCCACATGATGTAGCCGAGACCCGGCTGGCCCTCGCCTTGAGCCCACGAGTTCATCCGGTCGCAAAAGGCGCGCGAACCGCCGGTCGGACCGGGGATTGCCCAGACCTGGTTCTTGGAATCTTCCAGCATGCGCGCGAAGACCTTGAAGCCCGAACCGCGGAAATGCTCGGACACGTCCTGCATGACCAGCGGATTGCGCAGGTCCGGCTTGTCGGTGCCGTATTTGCGCATCGAGTCCGCATAGGGAATGCGCGGCCAGTTGTGGGTGACCGGCTTGCCCTCGGCGAAATCCTCGAACACGCCCGTGATCACCGGCTCGACAGCGGCAAACACGTCGTTCTGCTCGACGAAGCTCATTTCGAGATCGAGCTGGTAGAACTCGCCCGGCAAGCGGTCGGCGCGCGGGTCCTCGTCGCGGAAGCAGGGCGCGATCTGGAAATAGCGGTCGAAGCCCGACATCATCAGGAGCTGCTTGTACTGCTGGGGCGCCTGCGGCAGCGCATAGAACTTCCCGGGATGGATGCGGCTCGGCACCAGGAAGTCGCGCGCGCCTTCCGGCGAGGAGGCCGTCAGGATCGGCGTCTGAAACTCGAAGAAGCCGGCGCCCTTCATGCGGTTGCGGATCGAATCGACCACCTGGCCGCGCGTCATGATGTTCTTGTGCAGCTTCTCGCGGCGCAGATCGAGGAAGCGGTACTTGAGCCGCGTCTCTTCCGGATAGTCCTGGTCACCGAACACCTGCAGCGGCAGTTCGGCCGCCGGACCCAGCACCTCGAGATCGGTGATGAACACCTCGATGTCGCCGGTCGGGATCTTGCCGTTCTTCAGGCCCTCGTCGCGGGCCTTCACCTTGCCATCGATGCGGATGACCCATTCGGCGCGGCATTCCTCGAGCGCCTTGAACGCCGGGCTGTCGGGATCGGCGAGACACTGGGTAATGCCGTAATGGTCGCGCAGGTCGACGAACAGGATGCCCCCATGGTCGCGGATGCGGTGGCACCAGCCGGACAGGCGAACAGTGTCGCCGACATGGGCGGAGCGCAGTTCGCCGCAGGTGTGGGAGCGGTAGCGGTGCATGGGAGGCCTCGGCAGAGCGATGAAGGCGATGCGCCGGAGCGCAGGCCTGACTTTTGATTGTGCGTCCGTTTAGCGGAAGGAAGCGCCCGCTTCAAACGGAACTGTCAGAGGCGGCCGATCATCGCGCTCAGGCCTTCGGCTTGCGCCGCTTAGCCGCTGACGCCGGGGCCGCAGGCTCTGCCGGTTGAGGCGCCTTGCGGGCCGCTGCCGGTTTGGCCTTTGCCGGCTTGGCCTCGGCGGGCTCCTGCTTCGCGGCCTTGGCCTTCGTGGACTTGGCCCTTGCCGGCTTGGCATCGGCGACAGGGCTCTCTGCCGATACGGCGGCCTCGCCCGATGCCGCGACCGGCTGAACGGCATCCGGCAGCGGGTCGGTTGGCGCGGCTGCCATGGCAACCCCGGGTACCGGCGGCGCTTCGGCATGTATCGGTCCCGGGGCGCGATTGGCGAGCCTGACGACCACGAGGCCAATGAGCGCGCCGAGCCCATAGGCCCCGAGCATCAACAGCCCGACGTCGAGCCAGAGCGCGTCCCGTCCCTCGGCAACACCGCTGAACCACAACGCCAGGGCAAACCCGCCGATCGCGATGGCCGCAACAAGCACGGGGCGCAGCCCCCGTGCGTCGCTGCTCCCGGCGCTCAGCCCGCCGGTCACGGCGCCCATTGCGACGGCCGCCGCCAGCCACAACGCCAACATCTCGATCAGCAGCACCATGGCATCCTCACGGGCGGGCAACGAAGGCGATCCGCCGATTGCGGATCTTGTTCGCCAGGCTGTCGTTCGGCACGAGGGGGCGGCTCGCGCCGAACCCCTGGGGGCTCAACCGCGCCGCCGCTATGCCCTGCTGGATCAGCAGGCTGACCACGGCCTGCGCACGGCGCTCGGACAGATCGAGATTCTGCGCGCTGGGGCCATCGGAATCCGTGTGCCCCTCGACCGTGAAGGCGGTTGCCGGGCACTCCTTCATGACCAGGGCGATACGGTTGACCAGGGCGACGGCCTCGGGACGAAGCTGGTCCCGGCCAAGCTGGAACGTGATCGTGCCCTGCCCCACCGCCTCGCGCACCTTCGCCTGGCATTGTTCGGCATTGTCCGGTGTGGCGGGTGGAACTGTTGCGCGCACCGGCTGCGATGTGGGCACCAGTACGGGTGCCGGAACCCGGATCTGATCGCGGCTCTGCCACCCCGTGGGCAAACCGTCACGAAGACTGTTCCGCACAGCCTCGATCTCGGCGCCGGTCACCGCCTGCCCGGCAAGGCCCAGGCTGCGGTCGGCAATATCGGCCCGTCCGCGCTCAAGCCGCGCCACGAGTTCGATGGCAAGCCGGGCCGCTGCCGCGAAGCCCTCGGGCGCGCCTTCCGCGAGTTCCTGCGCATCGCGGACCGCCAGCGGCTGAAAGGCCCGCATCGCGTTGTCGCGGTTGCTCGCCCGCACAGCGTCCGATGGCGCATAGCCCTGGAGCAGCACACCGGAGGCCGTCTTTTCGACAAACCAGCCATAGGGAGAGACGATGGGTGGACGGATCGACGCCGCATGGAGGCGCCCACCGCCCGGAAGCGCTGCCTGCCGGATCGCCAGATTGACCGCGACAAAGCCCGCTCGATCCCGCGCCTGGCCCTCGATCCGGAACGCGCCATCCTCCAGGCGCACGGCCCCCGTGCTGAGCCGCGCCAGCTGGGCGAGAGCGAAGCGATTGGCGGCCACCCAGTCGATCGCATCGGGCTGGCCGGTTGCGATCCGGATCCGGTCGTCCACCGCACGGCCCGGCAATGCCAGCCGCGCCGCCTCCAGGATCGCGGTCTTCTCGGCCTCCGACATGGCGACACCATCAAGCGCGATGCGGCCGTCACTGAGTGCCAGAGTCATGATGTAGGGCCGCGATACCGGCAGGGCCGCCACCACGTCTGTCGCGGCCAGCGAGAATCCCGCCGGCAGGCCGTCGGTGCGCGCGCCCGCAGCCGCCAGCGCCGCATTGTCGATTCCGGCCTGTCCCTTGCCGGTGACAGTCACACGGCCGTCGAGGATCGCCACCCTGCCCTCGCTCATGCGCGCCAGCTGGCCAAGCCCGAAACCGGCGGCTGCGCCGAAGCCGGACAAGGCACCATCCGCGATCCGTGTCTGGTCGCTGATCGTGCGGCCCTCGAACACGGCCCGTGCCTGGGTCAGCAAAGCGTCGCGCACGCTGACCGAGGGGACATGCCCCTTCAACGTGACCTCGCCGCCAGCGAGCTCGGCAGTCCACGAAAACGGCGCGATTCGCGGCGGCGAAAGGCTGAGCGACCCCGCCGTGAAGCCTTCCGGCAACCGCGCTGCCTCCGCTTTCAGCGCTTCATCGTCGTCAAACGACGCCGCGCGACCCGCGACCGCCAGACGTGTGTCGGAGAGCCCGACCTCGCCCGAAACCATGCGGACGGCGAGCCGCCCCGCCTGAACGGCCGCCTCGGCAAAGCGGGCCGGCGCCCCAAGCCCAAGCTGAATCCGGTCATCGATCGAGCGGCTGGGACCGCCGGCCCGGAGCGCCGCCAGCAGGGCATCGCGCGCCGGCTCGTCCGGGAGATGACCCGACAGCCGGACAACATCCGCTTCAACCGCGATCCCGAGGCGATAGGGCGTAATCAGCGGCGCCGTCACCGACACTGCCCCAGCCGTGAAGCCGGCCGGCATCCGATTACGCCAGGCGGCGACCACTCCCCGGTAGGCCCCGGCATCGGGCGCGGTGCCTTCAACCGCCAGGACCCTGTCGCGCACCGACGCGCGAGCCGAATTGAGCCGGGCCGTCTGCTCGATAAGAAACAAGGCGGCGGCCTCGAAACCGGCCGGCTCGCCACTGGCATCCTGAAGCCGGTCGACGACCGCCTGCTGGCCAAAGGCAGCATGGAGCGCCGCGATCAGCCGGCCCCGCGCCGCGCCGCCCGGGACATGGCCCGATGCGGCGACACCCTGCGCGTCGCGCTCCAGCTCGAACAGATAGGGCGCGGCGCGCGGCAGTGCGAGTTGCAGGTCGGCCAGCCGGTAGGTGCCGGACAAGGCTGCCATCGCGCGGCGGACGATTCCAGCCGTTTCTTCATTTTCAACAATAGCTTGCAGAGACACGTTAACGTTGTTGATGACCGCCGTACCGGAGACTGCCGAGCCCAGACTGGCCGCCAGAAGAGCAGCAGTTCCGGCGAAACCGTCCGGCGCGCCGCGACCGAATTGCAGGCGGTCGACAACGTCGCGGCCCGGCATGGCGGCACCGATGGCGCGCAGGATGTCGCTGCGGACAGCGTCGCTCGGCACATAGCCCGTCACGACAGCACGCGTGGCACTTGTCTCGAGCGACCACAGATAGGGCTTCTGCTCGGCCATCAGGCGGGTGGTGTCAGTCACCTGCCGCACGCCTGGAACCCGCGCAACCGAAGGCGCAGCCAAGGCGCGAGCCGCCAGTTCCAGCGCTTCGCCGGCCAATACGACGTCGCGTCCGGAGACCTCCACCCTCGCCCAGGTCAGGCTCTCGGCCTTCAATTGCGCCGAGGCGCGATCGGCAATCACCTCGGACACCAAGGGTTCCACGTCGCGCACCGCCAAAAGGCCCAGAACAGCCAGCGGGATCAGGCCGGCAATGACAGCCCAGCGCGGAAACATGCCCATCTCCTCCCCGGCAGCCACAATCGGGCACAGACCGCGTCGAACATGGCCGAGATTCTGTGGAGTCGATAGGAGCTGATCACTTTGGGCGGGGGCTATCCCCAACAAGCCCGCACACCACGGCGCCACCCGACGAAAAAACCCCGGCGATTGTTCGCCGGGGCTTCTTCAGATCGAGATCTGAGACGGGATCAGAAGTTCCGCTGAACGCGGAGGGTGGTGTAGAGGTTCTGATCCGAGGTCTTGCACGCGAGGGTGCTCGCGACAACGGCAGAACCGTTGGAGTTGCAAGTGGCGTTGGCAGCCTGAGTGGCGGTGCCGGAGTTCACGCCCGAGCGGCTGATCGAGCCGTAGACAACCTCGAGGCCGAGGTCGAGGTTACGAACCGGCGACCAGACGATGTTCGCGCCAACCGTCCAGAGCTTGAAGTCCGGGAGGGTGGTCGAAGCGAGCGGAGCGTCGACGCTGGCATAGGTACCGAACAGCGACGAGCGCAGGTTCGGGGTCCAGAAGTGACGGAAGCCGGCGGCAACGCCCCAAGCCTTCGTCGTCTGGATGACATTGCCAGCAGCGGTGTTCACGATCGCATCGCGATAGTTCATCACGAGACCGCCGCCCTGCGAGAAGTTGAACGGGCCGGAGGTGTTGTTGCGGTTGGACGTGACGCCGTCGCCGTTGCTGTTGTTGATCAGGTAGCCGAGAGCGCCGTCCGTGTAGGTCGCCTGCAACCAGAACTGATCGCCACGGGTGATCATGTCGAGGTTGAGACGCAGACCAGCGCCGATCGCGAAGCCCCACTTGTCGCCAGCGGCGGCGGTCGGCGAAATCGCGCCGTTCGTTGCCGAGGTCGTGCCAGCGTAGCCGTAGTCCTTGATCTGGCGGAACGCACCCATCAACTGGGCCGAACCCCAACCCTGATCGACGCGCAGGTTGGCGACGATGTCCGGAACGTCCTGGCGGCCATAGGTCAGGCCGTTGACCGTCGAAAGCGGACGGCTTCCGAGCGAGATCGTCTGACCGGCAGCCGTCGTGAACGTGTCGAGGTTGCCGACTTCGGCGATACGACGATCTTCGATCGAGAGGGTGGCCGAGAAGCCCGAACCGAACGAGGCGGTGTAGGCCAGGAGGTTGGTGGATGTGGCGCGAGCCGTGGTGGGGTTGCCCAGCAGGTTCACATCGCCCTGGTAGAAGTTGAAGAACGAGGCCGAGTAGCCGAACGTGAAGCCAGCGAACTGGATGAACGCGCGGTCCATGATGGCCAGCGTCGAGCGCGGGTTGTTGTTACCGGCGTTGAGGCCCGAACCCATGTAACCCGACGACTCACCGCGACGGATGGTGAACTGGGCGAACGAGCGCAGCAGACCATATTCCGTGTTGGAGCGGGCGTCGAAGTTGATGCCGAAGCGCGACTGGAAGGCCGAGGTGTTGTCGAAAGCGCCGTTCGAGATGTTCACGGCGCCGTTCGAGAGCGTGTTGCTCGTGTGGTTCAGATAGACCGTGTAGTCGGCGCGCACATAGCCGCCGATACGAAGGCAGGTGTCAGTGCCCGGGATGAAGAAGAAGCCAGCGCCGTACGTGTCGCAGATGCGGACGTATTCAGCGGGGGCAGCCTTGCCCGGAAGATCGGCAGCCTGAGCGCCGGCAATGGCAGCGAAGCCAGCGGCGGTGCCGAGAAGAAGGCTCTTGACCGTCTTCATGTTGTAGACCTCCAAAGTTTCTCCTGAAAGGGAGCGTGGGTTCCTTTAACTTGCCGGTTTCCCGGCGAGGCTTAGGAGCCCTTTATTCCCCGCGAGCCGCCTTTTTTGTCTCCGGGGTGCGAAACCGTGCGAACCCAAAAGAGGCGGTGCGACCGGGGTGCCCCCCTTCGTCGCAAGGTCACCATTACCGATGGCATCCAGCCGATCAATCGAAAGAACGCCGTTCACGTCCTCCCGGCGAGGCTTTGCCCCCAAGTGTTGCAGGAAGGTCACGCAGGCCTTAACCGCCGAGCGCCTCCGCCAAGCCACTCTAAGCTCTTGGAATAGTTCTGACAATTTTCGGAATTGGTGATCACGAAACCGTTAGGTGACGTTAACCGTTACGGCGCACCGGGTTGTGCCCGTGGCCGGCACCAACCGCCTGGACCGGATGCCGCCGAGCGCGAATCCCCGTCCCCCGAGCGCTCGGGAACAGGCGACTCGGTACCTTTTGGCGGGTGCGCGGCCTAGATGGCGGCGCCGTCGCTCACCAGTTCGCCCTCGAGCGCGCCCCTGACGGCAAGGCCGGCGGCTCTGAGGTCTGCGTGCGCGCGGTGGCGCGGGTGCTGGAGTTCGACGCTATGTAGCCCGGTAATGCGCCCGGGCGAGCCCGACAGCACGATGATCCGGTCGGCGAGATAGGTCGCCTCGTCGATATCGTGGGTGACGAACAGCACTGTCTTGCCCGTTGCCTGGCGGATTCGGGTCAGTTCGTCCTGCAGTGCCTCGCGGGTGATGGCGTCGAGCGCGGAAAACGGCTCGTCCATCAACAGGACATCCGGCTCAACCGCCAGGGCGCGCGCCAGCGCCACGCGCTGCCGCTGGCCGCCGGAGAGCTGGTGGGGGAATCGCGTGGCGAGATCGGCCAGGCCGACAAGGGCCAGCGAGGCCAGCGCGCGGCGGTGGCGCTCGGCCCGGGTGAGGCGAAGCTTTTCGAGCCCCAGACCCACATTGTCGATCACACGCCGCCAGGGCAGAAGCCGGGCATCCTGGAAGACGAGCGCCAGGGCCGGACCGTCGGAGGAGGCGGGCGCGACGGCGACCGTTCCGCCGCTTGGCTTGGCAAGGCCGATCAGCACGCGCAGCAATGTCGACTTGCCGACGCCGGAGGGCCCGACGATGGCCAGGAACTCGCCGCGCCGGACCGTCAGGTCCAGATTGTCGAGCACGCGGGTCTTCTGGCCATCGCGCTCGAAGGTGAGCGACAGGCCGCGGATATCGATCACGCCTTCCATTGCAACAGCCGTCCCTGCAGAGCCACGAAGACCGTATCGAGCAGGCCGTAGAGCCCGGCCATGGTCAGCATGTAGACAACCACGATATCGGTCGCGAGCAGGCTGGAGGCCTGCATCATCCGCTGGCCGAGCCCCGCGACGCCGAAGATCTCGGCGGCCACCACCGCCATCCAGGCCTGACCGATGGCGGTGCGGACACCAACCAGAAGGCCAGGTGTCGCCGCCGGCAGCAGAACCTTGATCAGGCGCTCGGGCCCCGAGCGGAAGCCGAAGGCATCGGCCACCTCGATCAGATCGCGATCGACCGAGCTGATGGCGCCATGGGCGGCGAAATAGACGATCCAGAACACACCAATGGCGATGATGAAGACAGCGGCCGAGGGCGCGACGCCGAACCAGATGATGGCAAACGGCACCCAGGCGAGCCCCGGCACCGGCCTCAGCACGCGCACCACCCAGGAGGTCAGGCGCTCCATCGGCCGGTACATGCCGGTGACAATGCCGAGTGCGATGCCCAGCAGCGTGCCGGTCGCCAGGCCCAATGTGTAATGGCCGAGCGAATTCCAGATCGCGGCCAGCCATTCGCCGGAGGTGAATTCGCGCAGGAAGGCGGCCGGCAGCACGCTCGGCGGCGGCAGGAAGGCCGGGTTGACCAGACCAAGCCGCGGAACGGCTTCCCATACCGCCAGGAAGATCAGCAGGCCGAGCGGCGGCAGAAGGCGCATGAGCGGTGTGGTTGCCACGTCAGGACGCCGTGGCGCGCAGGAAGAAGCTGGTGTCGAACAGGCCGTCGAGCGGCGCCTCGCGGTCGAGCGCGCCGATCTTGACCTGATAGCGCTGGAGGGCAGCGGTTGCCTCGATGATGCGGCGCGGATCGGCGGTGAACTTCGACGAGGGCGACACCAGCGCCTTGCCGATGGTCGCGCCGTCAACAATGCCCTTGCCGAGTGCCTGCTCGACATGGACCGCGGCGCGCGCGGGATCCGTGCCGATCAGCCGGACGGCCCTGACCGCGCCATTGACGATGGCCTGCACCTTGTCGCTGTGGTCGCGCAGGAAGGCCGCTGTCACGGCGATGACGGTGCCGGGCTGGTCCGGGAACATCACGCCGCCCAGAGCCACCACCTTGATGCCGGGATCGCGCTGCGTGACGATGGTCACCGCCGGCTCGCGCACGGTGCCGCCCTCGACGGCGCCGACCAGAATGGCCTGCTGGGTGGCATCAATGCCCATGGCGATGATCGCGGCATCGGCGCGGTCGGTCTTGGTCACCTCCCACAGCCAGTGCTGCAGCGTGGCATTCGGCACCGAGCCGGCGGGCTGGGTGGCCAGCCGCGCCGGCGATCCGGTTGCGGCCCGATAGCGCTTGAAGGCTTCCGCCGGCGCGACGCCCGGCTCGAAGAAGCGAGCGAGCTTCGGGGTGACGACGACTGTCATCTCCTCCACAGCGGTCGAGGCGACCACCTTGATGTCGATGCCGCGCGTGCGGGCGACCGCCAGCGGCGCAACGCCGGCCACATAGACGTCGATCGTGCCGGAGGCCAGCGCCTGGATCATGTTCGGCCCGGACTCGAATGTCGTGTAGCGGGTGGCGAGCCCACTGTCCTTCAGCCAGCCCTCGCGGTCCGCGATGAAGACTGGGGCCGCCGCCAGAATCGGGATGACGCCGATCCGCGCGGTGACGGGCGCCTGGGCGAGCGCCAGGCGTCCGGAGGCGGCGACAAGGGGAGCGGCGAGAGCGGCACGGCGGGAGAGCAACATGGGGGAACTCCTGAATTTGCCCGTTACATAGAAAATTTATGCCAATTTCCGCAACGGGTCGCCTGAAATAATGACCGGCATTGCTGTGACTGCGGCAATCGCAATAAGAATATTCTGTTTTGCGAGATCCGATAGAATGGCGCCCTATGCGCGTCTCACTTGGCTGCTGGCATCGGGGGGACCTGATAGGCGGTGGTCGACTTGATCCGCTCCATCGCGAAGCGCGATGTGACGTTCTTCAGCGGGATGGTCTCGATCAGCTTCTTGTAGAACGTGTCATAGGCCGCCATGTCGGTGACCACGACGCGCAGCATGTAGTCGACATCGCCGGCTATCCGGTAGAATTCCATCACCTCCGGCAAGGCGGCCACCGTCTCGGCGAAGCGGCCAAGCCATTCGCGCGAATGGTCGTTGGTTTCGATCGACACGAAGACGGTGAGGCCGAGGCCGAGCTTTTCCGGCGACACCAGCGCCACGCGCTTCACCAGATAGCCGTTGGCTTCCAGCTTCTGGATGCGCTTCCAGCAGGGCGTCTGCGACAGGTGCACGCGCTCCGCCAGCTCGGCGATGGAGAGGGTGGCGTCCTCCTGCAGGATGGTCAGAATCTTCCGGTCGATGGCATCCACGTCAAAAATCCTCGGTTCTCAGAAAAATAATCCTCTTTATCCCACTTTGTGGGATAAGATTATTTCAGAAGCCCAATTTGTGGCTCTACTAGAGAATATTTTTGCGATTTTGGCAAGATGGCCGGTTTGGTGCGGGTCTTTTGTGCTTGCCGATCATGCTGGCGGGAGGGCGGTGCCGGCGCTCCCGCAGACCGGTGGCGAGTCGGGGTGGCGAGTCCGGCCGAAGAAACGAGCCTTCTTCTCGGCACCGCCGCTGGCTTCGCTGCTATCGCAGGCGCCCAGGCTGCCGATCTTCCGGGCAAGGCTGCCCCCGCTGAGTACGTCCGCATCTGCGACACGTACGGCGCTGGCTTCTTCTTCATCCCGGGCACCGACACCTGCCTTCGTATCGGCGGCTTCGTTCGCGCCGACTACTCGGTCTATCTGAACCACACCAGCAACATCCTGGCCGCTGGCAACAACGGCACCGCTGGCAACATCTCGAACGCCGCCTTCGACAACTCGTCGGCTTTCCAGTCGCGCTTCGCGATCAACTTCGACGCCCGCTCCAACACGGAATATGGTCTGCTGCGCTCGTTCGCTCAGTTCACCATCCGTCGCGGTGAGTCGTCGGGTTACGTTGGTTCGGGCCTCAACTCGTACAACAACAACCCGCGCTCGACGCTGGCTGTCATGGACCGCGCGTTCATCCAGTTCGCTGGCTTCACGTTCGGCTACTCGGCCTCGTTCTTCAACTTCTACCAGGGCGACGTGAACCTGCTGGGTAACCCCACCACGGCTCGCGCCACCGGCACCAACCTGCTGGCCTACACCGCCTCGTTCGGTTCGGGCTTCTCGGCGACCGTGTCGCTCGAAGATCGCCGCATCACCGAAATCGGCAACCTCGACGCTGCCGTTCTGGGCACCAACGGTTCGTCCGTTTCGCTCGGCAACCGTCCGCTCTCGGGTCTCGGTGGCCTCACCTACGGCCGCAACGACGTCCCGGATATCGTCGCCAACCTGCGCGTCGATCAGGGTTGGGGTTCGGCCCAGTTGATGGGTGCGTTCCGCCAGATCAAGGACTACGGCTTCGCTGGTTCGACCAACACCGCTACCGGTGGCACGATCCCGACCGCCGCTGCTGGCGACAAGTGGGGCTACGCCATCGGCGCCGGCCTCCGTCTCAACCTCGACATGATCGCTCGTGGCGATCAGTTCTGGTTGCAGGCGACCTATGCTGACGGCGCTCTGGGTTACGTGATCCTGAACGGCAACGGCGACGGCATCACTGCCAACCGCAACAACACCTCTGGCCCGTTCAACTTCTCGCAGGCTGGCGGCGTTGTGTACAACTATCGCGATGCGATCGTGAACACCGGTCTGGTGAACCCGGCGATCCAGACGTCGAAGGCCTGGGGCGTTGCCGCCGGCTTCCGTCACTTCTGGACCCCGAACCTGCGCTCGTCGCTGTTTGGTACCTATGCTCGCGTCGACGCACCGCTCGCTTCGACCCTGCCGGACTTCAGCCTCTGGACCGTTGGTGCAAACCTCGTCTGGTCGCCGGTTCGTAACCTCGACCTCGGCCTCGAGGTTGTTTACGGCTCGATCAACCGTACCGGCGTGAACGCCGGCGGCGCTGCCACCGCGACTTCGTGCGGCGTCGGCTCGGCCATCGTCGCCGCCACCGGCGCGTGCAAGACCTCGGATCAGAACCTCTACACCACCCTCCGCGTTCAGCGGAACTTCTGATCCCGTCTCAGATCTCGATCTGAAGAAACCCCGGCGAGCAATCGCCGGGGTTTTTTCGTTGATGATGGTGTGAGATCCGGCAATTCCGGCGCACTTGGCCCCGAGTGAAAAGCCCCCTGCCCCAAACCCTCAAGCTGCGTTGCGCTGATCGGTCCGGTCGGGCGAGGGTAGCGGCATCTGGCAAAGCGCCTCGTGCATCTGCCGCAACGTCACATTGCCATAGCGCCTGGCCGCGCTGATCTGCGCATGGCCAACGATGGCATCGGTGATTTTCTCGGGGATTCCGACCGAAAAGGCCTTTTCCTTGAACCAGTGCCGCCAAGCATGGTTCGGATCCTTGCCGGCGGAACGGCCGATCTCCAATCCAAGCGAATGGATCCACTCGGTCATCCGGTTATAGGTGGTTCGGCCGGGATAATAGGGATCGGCACCCGCATCGCCGACAACAGCCGCGTCGACCTTGCGATAGGATCGGATGAACAGCCGTTCCGACGTTCCCGATTGCACGAAAGCGATGAATCCGCGCTCGATCAGCGCCGGATGAAGCGGAACCAGCCGTTCGGAAGCCGCGGTTTTCACCGGGCCAGCCTTGCGCGACACCTTCACGCACCAGATTCCGTCGACGCACACCACGTCTTCCCGACGCAGATTGACCATGGTCGCAACGCGGCTTCCGGTCAGCGCGGTCAGCCATGGAATCCAGCGGCGGCTGGCAATACGCTCGCAATCCGCCGCCTTGAGGATAATCGCCGCTTCCTCATCCGAAAAAGCCAGCATTTTACGCGATGTCACCAGCCGGCCGCTGCGCACGCGGACCCCGGATGTCGGGTCATTGGGAACGAGATCGTTCTCAACGCCGAACCGGAACAGCGATCGCAGCGCGGCGAGATCGGAATCCCGCGCGGTGCGCACATGCCGTCCCGTCTGGATCAGATGATCTCGATAGGCCCGCACATCATGCGCGGTTACCCGTGCCGGATCGGCATGTCCCAGAAAATGCTCGAAGCGACCGACCAGCGTGCGCCAATAGGGTGGCGTGGTCGGCGCGCCTCCGACCGCCAGATGATGGCGGCTCCAGAGGTCGAAAAGCTCGGTGAAGGTGAGGCTTGCCGAAACGGGTTCGGCCGCCGGCACCGGTGCGGGTTCCGCCTTCGCGGCCGGCAAGGCGGCCCTGGAATCACTGGAATCCGTTGAAACCAGCGCCAGGCGCGCCGAAATCGGCCGATCGTCCCGGGCATTGCCGCTGTCGTGCAGGGTTGCGAGCACCTGAAACGAGATCGCGGCCGCAAAATATTTCGCTTCCTGCAGCGTGAGAGCCGAAGTCGGAATGGCAACGACTTCGTCGACCGTCACATCGAAGGCCAATCCGTCGACCCGCACCGCCACCGAGGAGCCGCGGAACCGGTCGATCAGCTCACCCGCCAGCGGCAGCGCGAAGTGAAAATCACCCGCCGCCCCCAGTCGCAATTCGGGTTCTCGCGCGATCAAGCCCACGACCGATCCATGCTCCTCACCTAGCGTCGAAGCGCAGATGCACTCCGACTTATGACGATTGCGCAAGACCGACATCCAACAACGGATTGAAGTCGGGCCATCGATCGCCCGCGCCAATGACTATTCTCCTAGCAGACACCTCCGCTTTCCACAATTTCGCGACGCACATAGGCAAGCAAATGCGCACCCAAATGCGCACACAATTGTGATAATCGGCATGCCATTCGATAGAATGCGGCCTCAAAATGCCGCCCCTATACTTCCATTTCCGTGATTTTGGCGCAATTATGGCGAGACAAGGACATGGCCTTGGGGACACCAACATGCGCATGCGCCCGGATGACGCTGCCATTGCGCTCACAATTTCGTGAAATGCGGCAAGACCACTTGCGTCACAGCAGATCGCGAATTGTTTCTGATGTGTACATTGAATGAGCCGCCGGCAAAGAAAATACAAACTAGCTTTCTTTTCCTATTTCGCAGAGGCAGGCTCCAAGTCCACTAGGTAGTGGCGATGTTGCGGATTTACATCATACAATTAATATAACAGATCGGCGGATGGCCGGTATGCCACTTTGCGTCGACTCGACCGCGCCCGCCCGTCGCGCAATGCTAAGCTGCATTTCGACCGTAACAGCCTGTCTGGCGCGGTCGTCGCCTCTCTGGAAAGACCGCGTCATGACAACGCCCTTCTCGCTCGCCTCGCTCCTGCGGACCGGCCTCCCCGCCCCCGCCGCGCGCTATGCCGGCTTCCCCGCCTTCAACTTTGTCGGCGGCCATAACGACCCGGGCTCGACACCAGTCGACGGCCTCTTGGAGGCGATCACCACCGTCATGCGCCGCGAGGGGCGCACGCTTGCGACCTATGGCCTGGAAAGCGGCCCGCAGGGCTATCTGCCCTTGCGCGATTTCCTTGTGAGCAAGCTGAAGCGCGACGCGGACGTATCCTGCACCAGCGACGAGATCCTGATCACGTCCGGCTCGCTCCAGGGCATCGATCTGGTCAATGCCTTGCTGGTCGGGCCCGGCGACACCGTCATCATCGAGCAGGATTGCTATGGCGGCTCGATCACCCGGCTGCAGCGGCTGGGCGCGAAGATCATCGGCATCCCGCTCGATGGCGACGGCATGCGCATGGACGCGCTCGCCGAGACGCTAGACGACCTCAAGTCCCGTGGCATCACGCCCAAATATATCTACGCGATCCCCACCATCCAGAACCCGACGGCGACCATCATGCCGCTGGAGCGCCGCAGGCAGTTGCTCGCGCTCGCCATGACCCACGGTGTGCCGATCTTCGAGGACGAATGCTATTCCGACCTGATCTTCGAGGGCGGCCGGCCGCCTGCCCTCATGGCGCTCGCCCGCACCGAGGGCTGGGGCGGCGTCATCCATATCGGCTCGTTCTCCAAGTCGATCGCGCCGGCCTTGCGCGTCGGCTACCTGGTGGCCGACTGGGACATTCTTGCGCGCATCCTGCCCTTGAAGACCGATGCCGGCTCGGGCGCGCTCGAACAGATGGTGCTGGCCGAATATTGCAATCGCCACTTCGAAAGCCATGTCGCCAGTCTGAATGCGACTCTGAGGGCTAAGCGCGACGCGCTGGTCGATGCCCTGCACGAGCATTTCGGCACGGCTGCCGAGTTCGAGGTGCCGCCCGGCGGCATCTTCCTCTGGATGACGCTGCCTGCATCGGTCGACACGTCGCGGCTCTACACCGTCGCGGCGGCCGCTGGCATCGCCATCAACCCCGGCGTGGAATGGTCAGTGGATGCCGGGCATGGCCGCCGGCGTCTGCGGCTCTGCTTCGCCAATCCGCCGATCGATGTCATCCGCGCGGGCGTCGCGGCGCTCGCCGAGGTCTGTCACCGCGAGATGGGCGTGCCGGAGCGCATCGGCAACGTCCAGCAGCGCTGACGAACAGCAATCGCGGTCGTCCGGGTGGTGACAAGCCCGTGCGAAACAGCATGGCTCCGGCCGTTGCGCCGGGGCTTGCTGCGCTGCACTATCCGCCGCCTTCGGACGCGGCGTGACCGCTCGCGCGCGCCGGCGCGTAGGATGGGATGGAACGCCGATGGCCTTGACGGTCGAACTGGGCGACCTTTTGGACACGGCAGCGCCTCCCGCAACGCTCGCAGAGGCCGCGGAACTGGCCCGCGACCGCTTCGGCCTGTCGGGCACGATCCGCGCATTGACCGGCGAGCGCGACCGCAATTTTCATATCGCTGAGACCAGCGGCGGCGAATATGTCCTGAAGATCGTCCATCCCGCCGAGGACCCTGCGGTCACGGATTTCCAGACCCAGGCGCTGCGCCATGTCGCGATGCGGAACGGGACCCTAGCTACCCCGCGCGCCGTGGCGCCGCTGACAGGCACCGACGATGTCGTCTGGCGGGTTCCAGGCCAGGCCGACAGGCGGCTGCGTTGCTATACCTATCTGCCCGGCGAGCCGCTCCACCTCACGGTCGCCACCCCATCCCAGCGACAGGCCCTCGGCCAGTTCCTGGCGCGGCTTGACCAGGCCCTCGCCGATTTCCGGCACCCCGCCGACAACCATGATCTGCTCTGGGACCTGAAGCGAGCGGCCCGCGCCCGTGACCTGCTCGCCGATATTCCCGATCCCGAGCGCCGCGCCCTGCCCGCCCGCGCCTTCGACCGGTTCGAGACGACCATCCTGCCGGCGCTGGCCGGACTGCGAACCCAGGTCGTCCACAACGATTTCAACCCGCACAACATCCTCGCTGACCCAACTGCAGGCGACAGGATCGCCGGCGTCATCGACTTCGGCGACATGGTCCGCGCGCCACTGGTCCAGGATCTGGCGACCGCATGCGCCTATCAGATCCAGCCCGACGGCCACCCCTTGGCGGGCCCTGCGGATCTTGTTGGCGGATTTCATGCGGTCCTGCCGCTGGAGCCTGCCGAGATGGCGGTCCTGCCCGGCCTGATCGCGACCCGCATGGCGCTGTCCATTGCCATCAGTTCGTGGCGCGCCGCCCGCCACCCGGACAACGCCCCCTATATCCTGCGCAACCAGCAGGCCGCCTGGACCGGCCTTGCCCGGCTCGACCTGCTCACGCCCGGCGAGGCCCAGACCTATCTTGCCGAGCGGATCGGCTGAGGTGATCCCATGACCATGATCAATGCCTTCAACGCGGCCGCCGCCGATCAGGTCTCCGAGACCGACCGCGCGTTGATCGCCCGGCGCGAACGGCTCCTCGGCCCCGCCTACCGGCTGTTCTACGCCAACCCCGTCCACTTCGTACGTGGCGAAGGCGTCTGGCTCTACGACCCTGACGGCAACGCCTATCTCGACGTCTACAACAACGTCGCATCCGTCGGTCACTGTCATCCGCACGTGGTGGCGGCGCTCGCCCGCCAGTCGGCTATCCTCAACACGCACACCCGCTACATCACCGACGGCATTCTCGATTATGCCGAGCGCCTGCTGGCGACATTTCCCGCGGCGATCGGCAATGTCATGTTCACCTGCACCGGCAGCGAGGCCAATGACCTCGCCTACCGGGCGGCGCGCGCCTTCACCGGCGGCACCGGCTTCATTGTCACCAGTCTCGCCTACCACGGCGTGACGGTCGCGATTTCGGAGATGTCGCCGTCGCTCGGCAGCGGCATCACGCTTGGGCCCAACATCCGCACCGTCCCGGCACCGGACCTTTACCGCTCCGGCGGCGCCGACGTGGGCGAGACCCTGGCGGCCCATGTCCGCGGAGCAATCGCGGACATGGCGCTCCACGGCATCAAGCCAGCGGCGCTGCTCGTCGACACGATCTTCTCGAGCGACGGCGTGTTCGCCGATCCCGCAGGATTTCTCAAACCGGCGGCCGCGGCCATCCGCGAAGCCGGCGGGCTGTTCATCGCCGATGAGGTCCAGCCTGGATTCGGTCGCACCGGCGAGGGCATGTGGGGGTTCGCCCGCCACGGCCTGGTGCCGGACATGGTCACCATGGGCAAGCCGATGGGCAATGGACACCCCGTGGCCGGCATGGCGGCCCGGCCGGATATCCTCGAATCATTCGGCAGAACGACCAGGTATTTCAATACCTTCGGCGGTAATCCGGTATCCTGCGCCGTCGGAATGGCGGTTTTGGACGTGATTGAAAGCGAAAATTTGATCGCCAATGCCAAGGCCGTTGGCCGTCACATGCTGGAGGGTCTCCGCATGCTCGCTGAACGCCATGAGCTCATCGGCGACGTTCGCGGAACCGGTCTGTTCATCGGCGTCGAACTGGTAACTGACCGGTTAACTCGCGCACCTGCAACCGATGCAACCTCCAATCTCGTCAATGGGTTGCGGGAAAAGCGCATTCTGATCAGTGCCGCCGGACCGCATGCCAATGTTCTGAAGATCCGGCCACCATTGGTCTTTTCGCGCGACAATGCCGATCTTTTCTTGACCGCGATGGACGACGTCCTCGGCGCCATTGCACACCGTCGATAAACCATGCAACGCCGGCTTTTGCTATTTAGCCGGCAGCAATCCTTGATCCGTGCTAGACTTTCCTTAATGTGCAAGTCGCACAAGGCCAATCACGAAGCCTGACGGCACAACATTTGCCCGACTTGAGTCGACACAGTGCACTCACAATCCTGATGACTGGGAAACCGACATGAACGACCAGACGCAACTCGATGCGGACGACCTGCTGGAACTGACAGCTCACATCGTTTCAGCCTATGTGAGCAACAACAAGGTTGCACCGGAAAGTCTGGCGAGCCTGATCGGCAGCGTCGATGCTGCGCTCAAGGGTCTGTCGGGCGCGGCCCCTGCGCCGGCCCCGGTCGAACTGGTCCCGGCGGTGTCGATCAAGAAGTCGATCAGCCCCGACTACATCATCTGCCTCGAGGACGGAAAGAAGTTCAAGTCGCTGAAGCGGCACTTGCGCACCGTCTACAATCTGAGCCCCGACGAATACCGGGCGAAGTGGGGCCTGCCGCCGACCTATCCGATGGTTTCGCCGAACTACGCCAGCGCCCGCTCGGCCCTCGCCAAGGCATCCGGTCTTGGTCAGCAGCGCCGCGGCCCGGCCCCGGTGAAGGGCAAGGCAGCAGCCAAGGGCGGACGCAAGGCCAAGGCCTGACCTTGATCTGACGCGCCCCGAGCGTCCTGACATGACAGGGCCACCTTGCTGACCGGCAAGGTGGCCTTTTCTTGTGTTCGATCCGGCGCGCCTGTCTTGAGGATCAGCCGGATGACGGATGGCGCGGCAGGTCGTGCCCGGCGGCAAGCTGCGGCAGGATGCACCGGCCAGGCGATCCCGCTACGATCCAAGGCCGCCCACCCGAACGCTCCCCTGCAAGGATATCCGCCGTGAAACTGTTCTATTCCCCAGCCTCGCCTTTCGTTCGCAAGGTCATGGTCTGCGCCATCGAGCGCGGCCTCGACGGCCGGATCGAGAAACTGTCGGCTGCGGCCCATCCGATCAACCAGGACGGCAACATCAAGCAGCACAATCCGACCGGCAAGGTCCCGACCCTGATCGCCGATGACGGCATGGCCATCTACGACAGCCGGGTGATCTGCGAATATCTCGACGCACAGGGCACGGCACCGCGCCTGATCCCGGCCGAGGGTTCGACCCGCTGGCAGGCGCTTGTGCTGCAATCGGCCGCCGACGAGATGCTCGATGCCGCGCTGCTCGCCCGCTACGAGGCGATCGCACGTCCGGAGAACCTGCGCTGGTCCGACTGGAGCGACGGTCAGAAGACCAAGATCCGGACGACAGTCGAGGACTTTTCCAACGCCTCGATCGCCTATCTGGAAGCCAATGTCGACATCGGCACCATCGCGGTTGCCTGTTCGCTCGGCTATCTCGACTTCCGCTTCCCCGAGATCGACTGGCGCAAGGGCCATGATCGGCTGGCCAAGTGGTTCGCCAGCTTCTCCGAGCGGCCGTCCATGAAGGCGACCTTCCCGACGGCCTGATCGCCGCGGCAAGATCGGTCGCGGTCAGTGACCGCGACCGATGCCATAGGGCGCGGGATCGATGTCGGGCGCCCTGCCCGACAGGAGGTCGGCCATCAGCCGTCCCGATCCACAGGCCATCGTCCAGCCAAGCGTCCCATGTCCCGTGTTCAGGTGGAGATTGCGGTAGCGCGTGGCGCCGATCAGCGGCGTGCCGTCCGGCGTCATCGGCCGGAGCCCCGCCCAGAAGCTCGCGGCGGAGAGGTCGCCGCCCCGCGGAAACAGATCGCCGACCGAATGTTCCAGCGCCCGGCGCCGGCCATCCCTCAGCGACAGATTGTAGCCATCGAGTTCCGCCGTCCCGCCGACGCGGATCCGGTCGCCGAGCCGGGTGATGGCGATCTTGTAGGTCTCGTCCATCACCGTTGAGACAGGCGCCGCCGTCTCGTCGGTGATCGGCAGCGTCAGTGAATAGCCCTTGACCGGATAGACAGGGACCCGGATGCCGACCGTCTTCATGAGCAGCGGCGAATAGCTGCCGAGGGCGACGACATAGCGGTCGCCTGTCACCTTGCCTTCGCTCGTCTCGACGGCCGCAATGCGGTCACCCTCATTGACCAGACGGTGGATGGCCAGGCTTTGCATGAAGCGGACACCCCGCTCCCTGGCGAGTTCCGCCAGCCGCTGTGTGAACATGTGGCAGTCGCCGGTCTCGTCATTGGGCAGCCGCAACCCGCCGGTGATCTTGTCGCTGACCAGCCCCAGCGCCGGTTCAGCGGCGACAACGCCCGCGCGATCAAGCACCTCGAAGGGAACCCCGGACTCCTTCAGCACGGCAATGTCCTTGGCGCTGCCATCGAGGTCCTTCTGGGTCCGGAACATCTGCAGCGTGCCGCGCGCCCGTTCGTCATAGGCGATGCCGGTCTCCGCACGCAGGGCGATCAGGCAGTCGCGGCTATATTCGGCAAGGGCCACCATCCGGGCCTTGTTGATCCGATAGCGGGCCTCGGTGCAGTTCATCAGCATCTCGGCCATCCAGCGCCATTGGGCGGGATCGGCATGGGGGCGAACGACCAGCGGGCCGTGTTTCATGGCCAGCCATTTCAGCGCTTTCACGGGCACGCCCGGCGCCGCCCAGGGCGCGGAATAGCCGGGAGACACCTCGCCGGCATTGGCAAAGCTCGTCTCAAGGCCGGTCGCCGGCTGGCGCTCGATGACAACCACCTCGTGACCGGCACCGGCCAGATAATGGGCGGTGGTCACGCCGATCACGCCGCCGCCAAGAATGACCGTCTTCATTGCCCCATCCGCCTGCTTCTCGCACGCCTAGCGGGAATGCCCGGCGCAGAGATATCGGCGGAAACGTCGAATGTGCTTGAATTTTTGCGCAGGATATTCTGTCTGATGGCATATTGCGCAACGAACCGGCACGAATTGGAATCTTATGCGTCTCACCCTCGACGCCATCGACCACCGCATCATCCAGCACCTGCGCGCGGATGGCCGCATGTCCAATGCGGACCTCGCGGCTGCCGTCGGGCTCTCGCCGTCAGCCTGTCTGCGGCGCGTCCGCCTGCTGGAGGAAAGCGGCACGATACGCGGCTATACCGCTCTCATCGACGAGAACCGCACCGGCAATCAGGCGGTGGTCATTGCCCAGATCACGCTGGAGCGGCAGACCGAGGACTATCTGAACCGTTTCGAGGCAGCGATCCGCAAATGCCCCGAGGTCCGCAAATGCGATCTGATGACCGGCATGTCCGACTATCTCGTGCGGGTCGAAATTCCGAGTGCCGCCGACTATGAGCGGGTCCACAAGGACATTCTCTCGCGTCTGCCGGGCGTTTCCCGCATCCATTCCAGCTTCGCGATCCGCAGCGTTCTCTAGGCGCCGACCAACTGAAAGGTGACCCTGTCCATGAACGTTCTCATCTTCGGCGCCTCCGGCATGGTCGGTCAGGGCGCGCTGCGCGAATGTTTGGGCGACCCGTCGGTCACGGCCGTCACCATCGTCGTGCGCAGCCCCACGGGACAGAGCCACGCGAAGCTCCGCGAGGTCATCCTCCAGGACCTCAATGCCATCGGCACGATCGCGGCCGACCTCACAGGCTTCGATGCGTGCTTCTTCACGGTGGGCGTGACATCGGTCGGCCTGTCGGAGGCCGACTATACCCGCCTCACCTACGACCTCACCCTGACGGTTGCCGGCGCCCTTGCGCCGCTCAATCCCCAGATGACCTTTCTCTATGTGACCGGCCAGGGCGCGGATTCGAGCGAAAAAGGCCGGATCATGTGGGCGAGGGTCAAGGGACGGACGGAGAATGCCCTGCGGCGCCTGCCGTTCAAGGCAGCCTATGCGTTCCGGCCGGCAGCCATCCAGCCACTTCACGGCATCCGGTCCAAGACCGGCTGGTACCAGGCGCTCTACTCCGCCACCATGCCGCTCTATCCGCTGCTGTTGCGCCTTTTTCCCGGCTACGTCACCACGACGGAGCAACTCGGCAAGGCGATGATCGCGGTGGCCCGCAATGGCTACGCCAAACCGGTGCTCGAAAGCTCCGACATCAACACGGTGGTCTGAACGGCCTCAGCCGTGCGTCTGCAGGTGGAACGGCAGGTTCTTCACCTGCGTCCACGGCACGTCGAAGCGGGTCATGAACTTCAGCGTGAAGGTCATCCGGCTCATCAGCCAGCCTTCCGGCGTGCGCCGGTACTCGTCATCCTCGATCGCCGCCATCCAGCACGGCGTGTCGCCGGCGGTCAGCGTGCAGGCCTGCCAGAGCATCCAGTGGCCCGTTGCCGTGTCGCCGTGGATGTCGATCTGCGGATTGAGGAAATAGTGCATGGCAAACGACCATGCGCCCTTTCGGACGAAGGCATGGATCTCGTCGCGGCCGTTGCACACGCCGAAATGCTCGCCGGCATCCCAGATCGCATCCTCGGTGAACAGCCCGGCCTGGAGATCGGCCAGGCGGTCCAGTTCCGCCTGGGGTTTCCTCTGATGGTCGTCCGTGTACTTCTCGTCGGCATAGCGGGCATAGCGCGCCTTGAGGTGCCGGATCGCCTCGATATCTTCCAGGCGCTGGATGCGCTCCTCAAGTGTCGGCATGTCGGCCTCCTCGGGCAGGCAATGGGTCAGGCCTTCTCGTATTCCTTCGACCATGCCTCGGCGACTTCAGTGCCGGTGGCGAACCAGACGCCCGGGAACGTCCGGATGAAGGCGATGAGTTCGCGGATCAGCGCGATGCGGCTCGGCCTGCCGCCGAACTGCGGGTGGAAGATCATGTCGAACAGACCACCCCACTTGTAGATCTCGCGGAACTCTTCCTTGTAGACCGACAGCATGTGCTCGTTGGTGAAGATCGGGCGCGGCGTCTTGGCCGAGAACAGCGTGAACGGCGCGTCGTCCAGGCTCCAGTGCCAGGGCAGTTCGATCGGCCCTTTTGACCCGTCCGGCAGGGTGTGCCGATAGGGATTGATGTCATCCATCAGCGAGGAATCGTAGAGAAAATTGTGCTTCTGCAGGAGCTTGAACAGCCCGACCGAGACTTCGCCGGCCGGCGAGCGATAGCCTTTCGGCACCACGCCGACGGTGCGCTTCAGGGCCTCGAGCCCCTTCTCCATCTCCTCGATCTCGGCGGCCGGATCGCCCGAGACCCATTTGTGGGAATAGGAATGGTGGGCGACCTCGTGGCCGTCCTTCAGGATCATCTCGACCCGGTCGGTGTGGTTCTCGGCGGTCCAGCCCGGCACGAAGAACGTGCTCCTGATGCCTTCGTCGCGCAGCGTGTCGAGGATCTTCGGCACGCCGACCTTGGCGCCGTAGCGGCCCTGGCTCAGCACACCGGGTCGATGGACATTGTCCGGGTCGCGCGCGGTCCACAGCGTCTCGGCGTCGAAGTCGAAGGTCAGCATGACGGCGCAGCGGGCGCCGTTCGGCCAGCGGATGCTCATGTCATGCATGGTCTCGACTCCTTCAGGCTCAGATGCGGCCGTGGCGTGCGGCAAGGAACCCGCCATCGACGGGCATGACGACGCCGGTGACGAAGGCGGCATCGTCGGAACAGAAGAAGGCGATGGGGCCGGCAATGTCGGCTGGCTGTCCCAGCCGCTCGACTGGCGTCCCCTCGACCATGAGGCGGGTATAGAGCGCGTTCTGGAGGTGGCCTGAGGTCATCGGCGTCTCGATCAGCCCCGGTGCCACCGCGTTGACGAGAATGCCGTCTGGCGCGAGCTCACCGGCCAGCTGGCGGGTGAACTGCGCAACGCCGGCCTTGGCGACCGCATAGGCCGTGGTGCCGGGATAGCCGGTGATGCCGAAGATCGACGACAGGTTGACGATCCGCCCGCCCGGCTTCGGCAAATGCGGCACGATCGACCGGGTGATCCTGAGCATGGATCCAAGATTGGTGTCGAGGAACCGGTCGATCAGCGCATCGTCGGAATCAAGTAGCCGCTTGGACCCGCCGATCCCTGCATTGTTGATCAGAAAGTCGATGCGGCCGAAGGCCTTGAGGGCCGCCTGAGCAATGGTCTCGCCGGCATCGCGGTCGGTGACGCTCTTCACGAGACCGACCTGGCCGAGGCGGGCCGCGGTCTCCAGCACTTCGGGCAGCAGATCGACCAGCAGCACCTTGGCGCCATCGGCGGCGAAGCGTTCGGCCACCCCCGCCCCGATACCGCGGGCGGCTCCGGTGACGATGGCAACCTTGCCGGCAAACCGTGTCGGATCAGGCAAGACGGCCTCCATCGACGGGCAAGGCCACGCCAGTTGTATAGGTCGCGGCATCGCTCAGCAGGAACAGCACGGAATTGGCCACTTCCTGCGGCTTGCCGAACCTGTTCATCGGGTGCTTCGACATCTGGAACCGCGCGCGCGCCGCCTGGGCCGCCGCATCGCCCGCCTGGGCGATGGCGCGGTCGTTCATGGGGCTGTCGATCGTGCCGGGGCAGACGCAGTTCACCCGGATGTTCTCGGTCGCGTGGTTGAGCGCCAGGCTCTTGGTGAGCAGCGTCACCGCGCCCTTGCTCGCCGAATAGATCGAGAGCACCGGCGAGCCCTCCATGCCGGCGGTCGAGGAAAACAGCACCACCGAGCCGCGCCCGATCTCGCGCATCTGCGGGATGAAGTATTTGGCGGCGAGCCAGGAGCCCTTGACGTTGACCGCGAAGACCTCGTCGAACTCGGCCTCGGTCACGTCGACGGCGTTGCGCGCCGGTCCGACCATTCCGGCGGCGACGACCAGCAGCTCCACCGGACCCAGCCGGTCGCGGGCAACCTTCGACGCCCGCTCGACATCGGCGGCGGAGGCCGAATTGCCAATGACAATGATCGATCCCGGGCAATGCTCGGCTGTCGCCTTCAGCCCCGCCTCGTCGCGGTCGAACAGCAGGACCCTGGCGCCCTCTGCCGCCAGCGAGATGGCGGTCGCCCGGCCAAGCGCGCCGGCAGCCCCCGTGACGGCTGCAACCTTGCCGGTGAAACGGTCACTCATGGTCCGGTCACTCATGGTCCTTGCCTCCCAGATAGAATTCCTGGAGCTCTTCCATGGCGATGCCATCGCCGACGGTGCGCTCGTAGGCGATGCGCCCACCGCGGATCACGTAGATGTAGTCCGCGATATCGAGCGCCATGCCGACATTCTGCTCGACCAGCAGCAGCGTGAGCCCGAGCTCGCGGAGGCCGAGGATCGCCTCGGCGATCTCCTCGACAATGCGCGGCGCCAGCGCCGCCGAGGGCTCGTCGAGCAGCAGCATGGTGGGCCTCGCCATCAGCGACCGCCCGATCGACAGCATCTGGCGCTCGCCACCGGAGAGCATGCCGGCATTGACCTTTCGCCGCTCGCGCAGGCGCTTGAACCGCCCATAGACGCTCTCCAGATCGGCGGCGATCCCGGCCCGGTCCTTGCGGCGGTGATAGGCGCCCATGAGCAGGTTCTCCTCGACGCTCATCGCGGCGAAGACCTCCTTGCCCTGCGGCACCATCGAGAGGCCCATGGCGGCCCGCTTCTCGGCCGGAATGGCATCGATCGGCTGACCGTCGAGCAGCACCTGCCCTTCCTCGGGTTTCACAAGGCCGACGATCGCCTTGAGCGTGGTCGACTTGCCGGTGCCATTGCCGCCGAGCAGGGCCACGAGCCCGCCCTTCGGCACATGCAGGTTGACGCCATGCAGGATGCGGGTGCGGCCATAGCCGGCGACGAGGTTGTCAACCTTGAGCACGGCGTTTCCATCCCGAACCGATATAGGCCTCCACGACGACCGGATCCTTCACCACCGCGTCGGGCTTGCCCTCGGCGATCTTGACGCCGGAATCGAGCACCACGACGTGGTCGCAGAGATCGCGCACCACGCGCATCACATGTTCGACCAGCAGGATGCTCATGCCGAATTCGTCGCGCAGGCGCCGGATCAGCAGGATCAGCTTGTCGACATTGGGCGGCGACAGGCCGGCGGCCGGCTCGTCGAGCACGAACAGGGTCGGCTCGCTCATCATGCCGCGGGCAAGCTCCACCATGCGTTGCTGGCCGATCGACAGCTCGGAGGCCGGCTTGTCGGCGAAGGCCTCCAGGTCGAACCAGGCGAGCAGTTCGCGGGCCCTGCGGCGCGCGGCCTGTTCTTCGGCGAGCCCCGACGCCCGCCCCAGGATCGAATCCACGATCCCCGTCTTCATGCGCATGTGGTGGGCGAGCAGGAGATTGTCCTCCACACTCAGCGACGTGAACAGGCGGAGCAACTGGAACGACCGCGCCATGCCGGCGCGCGCCCGCCGATAGGTCGGCAGGCCCGTGATGTCCTGGCCCTCGAACAGGAACTGGCCCTCGTCCGGATTGAGCTCCCCGGTGACCAGATTGACCATGGTCGACTTGCCCGAGCCGTTCGGCCCGATCAGCCCGACGATCTGGCCCTTGCCGACCACGAGGTTCACGTCGTTGACGGCGACGACGCCGCCGAAGCGCCTGGTGATGCCGCGGGCCTCGAGGATGGGGGTGCTCATCGGGCGCTCCGCTGCCGGAGCCGGCCGATGACGCCCTCGGGCATGATGGTGATCGCGACCACCAGCAGGATCCCGTAGATCAGCATCTTGTACTCGGCGAAGCGGCCGAGGAATTCCGGCATCAGCACCAGGAAGATCGCGCCGATGATCGGCCCGATGAAGGTGCCGCGCCCGCCGATCACCATCATCGCGACGACGGTCGCCGAGATCCAGATAGTGAAATCGTCCGGCGTCACGCCGCGCAGCGCATGGGCGGTGAGCACGCCGGCAATCCCGGCCAGCGCTGCCGAAGCCACGAAGGCGGTGAGCTTGCCGCGTGTCGTGTCGATGCCGACGGCAGCCGCCAATGTCTCGTCGTCGCGGATCGCGATCCACTCCCGCCCAAGCCTGGAATTGGCGAGCCGCCAGGCGGCGAAGACGCAGATGACCGTCATGACCAGCGTCAGCCAGTAATAGGCCTTGAGGCTGGCAATCTCGAACAGCGTCACGCCGAACATTGTGACCGGGCCGACATTCGCCATGGAGAGGCCGACCTGGCCGCCGGTGAACGAGGTCCATTGCGAGATGACGAGATAGACGATGGTCTGGAAGGCGATGGTGACGATCGCCAGGAAGTGGCCCTTCAGCCGCAGTGCGGGAATGCCGAGGAGGAGCCCGAACAGGCCGGCGACCAGCGCACCCGCTGGCAGGTTGACGAAGATCGACGTGCCGAGGTCACGGCTCATGATCGCCGCCGTATAGGCGCCGAGCCCATAGAACGCGCCGGTAGCGAAGGAGAACTGGCCGCAATAGCCCGCCACCAGATCCAGGCCGACGGCCAGGATCACATAGAACAGGATGACCATCGCCACATTGACCTCGTAGCCGCCGACACCGAATGGCAGCAGGGCGAGGAGAACGATGACGGCAAGTGACAGGCTGATATTCCTCATGACCGGTCGACCGCCTTGCCGAACAGGCCCTGGGGACGGAACAGCAACACCAGGATCACGACGATGAAGCCGACCACGTCGCGCATGGAATTGGCGATATAGGCCGACGTCAGCGATTCAACGATGCCGAGCACCAGGCCGGCCACCGCGGCGCCGGCGACATTGCCCATGCCGCCCAGGATCACCACCGTGAAGGCCTTGAGCGCGATCATGTTGCCGACGATCGGATAGACCAGGAAGACCGACGACATCAGCATGCCGGCAACACCGGCGAGGCCCGCACCCACCATGAAGGTGACGACGGCGACGCGCTCGACCTGGACGCCGCAGAGGCGGGCAACCGTCTGGTGCTGGGCCATGGCGCGCAGGCTCCGGCCCGTCCAAGTGTAGCGCAGGACGAGATAGAGCACGGCAATCAGGACGACCATCGTGATCGGGATCATCAGCCGCTGCAGCGGCAGAAAGATCGGGCCGATCTCGACGGGAATGGTGGAAAGCGAGGTCTGCAGCCGCTGGGGCTGCGGACCGAAGGTGATCAGCGCCGCGTTCTGCAACACGACCGCCAGGCCGAACGACGAGATGATCGAACTGGTGGCATCCCGGTTCTTCATCGGCTTGTGGAGGATCGCCTCCGCTGCGATCCCGATAATGGCCGAGGTGGCCAGCACGAAGCCGATGGCCGGGAGGACCGGCAGGCCGAGAACGGTGACCGCCATGATCCCGGCATAGCCGCCGAGCATGTAGAACTCGCCATGGGCGAAGTTCACCACACCCAGAATGCCGAAGATGAGCGTCAGACCGACAGCAACCAGCACATAGGTGCTGCCGATCACGACGCCATTGGCGATATATTGCAGGAACAGATCAAAATCGAACACCAGGGGCCCCGATCAGCCCGCGGCGTTCAGCATGCGCTTGCCGTTTCGGATGACCGCAATGAACATCGGGAAATTGACGCTGCCCTTCGCGTCGAAGGCCGCTGTCGTGCCCGCCGGGCCCTGGACAATCTGCCAGTCCTTCATGCCGCTCTTCAGCATCTTCTGGATTTCCAGCCCGTCCGGCTTGCCGACGCGGCGCATGGCCTCCAGCGCAATGGTGGTCGAGTCATAGCCGAGCGAGGAGAACGTGTTGGCGTCCTGGTTGAAGCGCGGGCGGAAGCGCTCGGCAAAGGCCTTGCCCACCGGATTGGGCGTCGAGGCCTCGAACAGGGTCGCCACCGCGAAGCCCTCGCAGGCAGGGCCCGCCAGCTTGATGAAATCGTCCGAGATCATCGAGCCGGAGCCAACGAACTGGGTGCGAAGGCCGACCTCAGCCGCCTGGCGCACGATATTGGCGCCGTCGCCCGCCCAGCCGCCGATATAGACCGCTTCGGGGCGAATGGTGCGCAGCTTGGTCAGCATGGACGAGAAGTCCTGCTCGCCGGCATTGTAGCTGTCTTTGGAGACGATCGAGCCGCCGACACCCGTCACCACCTTGGTCACCTGCTCGGCGAGCGTCAGGCCGTAATTGGTGTTGTCGTGGATGATCGCGACCTTGGTCTTCTTGAACAGCTGGACGATCGCCTTGGCGGTATCCTCGCCCTGCCCGTTGCTGTCCGGCCAGGAGCGGAAGAACCACGGATCGCCCGGCGTGTTCTGGTCGGTGACCAGCGCGCCGGTCGACCCACCCGAAAGCATCGGCACCTTGTATTCGGCCGAGACCTTGGACGCCGCGGCGGCAACCGCCGATGCGTAGGTGCCGATGATGAAGGGCACCTTGTCGCGCTCGATCAGGCGGCGCACGGCCGTCACGCCCTTGGTGGAATTGCTCTCGTCATCTTCCATGACGAGTTCGATCTTGCGGCCGAGCACGCCACCCTTGGCGTTCCATTCCTCGACGGCGAACTGCAGCCCCTGGATGATCTGGCGGCCTTCGATGCTGGCGCCTCCCGACAGCGGCAGCATGCCGCCGATCTTGATCGGGCCGGTATCCTGCGCCCGGACGATGGCCGGTGCGGCGACGCTCGCACCGAGGATGCTCAGCATGTGACGGCGGGAGAAATGCGTCATGGTCAGATCCTCTCGGGTGGCAGGAACGTATCGTCTAACAATACGATCATATTGAATTATGCTCTTCTGGCATTCAGAGTGTCAAACATCATTCGACACCCCGCCTTTTCGAAAACGTCATGGCTTCCATGCAACCGGTGACCGGCTGCGTCAGGTTGCCGAGTGCCGCGCCATCAGGCAGCCGTGACCCGCAACGGCAATGTCGCCAGGCTGCGCAGATTGTTGTTGAGACGCCGCGTCGTGTCTCCCGCCATCTCGAGCGTCGCGGCCCGGCGCGCCAGCGCCTTCAGCACCGCCTCGCCCTCGAGCCGGGCGACCATCTGTCCGACGCACATGTGCACGCCATGGCCGAGTGCCACATGGCCGAGCAATTGCCGGTTGAGGTCGAACTCGTCCGGCCGCTCCCAGCGATCGGGATCGCGGTTGGCCGAGCCGAGCAGCATCAGGATCTTGCTGTCATAGGGCACCGTCACGCCCTCGATCTCGACATCCCGCATGGTCTGGCGGCAGACGTTCTGGATCGGCGTCTCCAGCCGCATCGCCTCTTCCAATGCACCGCGCGCCCGGTTCGGGTCCTCGCGCAGCAGGGCAAACTGGGCGGGATCGCGGGCGAGATACCAGAGTGCCGCGGAAATGGCGCTGGAGGTTGAATCGAGCCCGCCGCGCAGGAATGAGCGCACCAACAGCGGCGCCACCTCCTGTTCGATTTCCCCGGCATCGGCCGCCTGGAAGATCTTCTCGCCAAAGCCGCCCGGCACCATGGCCTCGCGGCGCATCATGGCCTGGTACCAGTCCTGGATGCCGTCGGCGCGCCGCTGGGTGTCCTCGTAGCGGGCGTTCCTCGGGCCCTGTCCGTCGAAGTTCAGCGCGCCGAGCAGGAACAGGTTGTCGCGCCGCTCCGGCGAGTTCTCGAGGCCCAGCGCATCGGGGAACGTGGTGGCGACATAGGCCTCGGCGAGATCGTGGACGCCGCAGAATGTCCCCTGCTCCACCAGCGCCGCGACCTGGCGATCGGCCTCCCGCTCGAAGTCCTCCCGCCAGGCTCGGATCAGCGCCGGCGACAGGATGCGTTGCAGGGCGGAGCGAACCTTGGTGTGTACCGGCGGATCGACTTCGACGATCGGGCTTGCCGGTCGCCAGGCGCCTGGCTTGCGGATATCGCCGAGGCCCGAGCCACCGGTCGAGGAGAACGTCTCCCAGTCCTTCAGGGCCGGATGGATGCTCGCATGCCGGCCCATGACATAGACATTGTAGGTGCTGAGATAGGCGACGTGGCCTGCCGCCCGGACCGCATCGAAGGTCGCAAAGGGCGAGTTCAGCGAGGCGTCGCTATAGGGATCGACGTCGAGGATCGGTGCCGTGATCTCATTCAGGCTTGTGGCAGCTGCTTGGACCATGGTGATTTCCCTTCAAGCCCCCCTGCACTGGCCGATCGGAGCAAGTGCCAGGCCATATTGGCATCGTATCGGCTGCAAATACGGTGGTATCGGGCGATGATTGAACGGCGACCCTGATTCAATGTCAATTCTGCCAGCGCGCTGCGGAGCAGCAATATCCCCGTTGCATGGCACGATCGGTCATGCCTCCATGGGGGCATGCCTGCCGCAGATCGTCGCTGCGGCGCGGGCCGCCGGGCGCAAGCAAGGGTCTCCGGCTTGTTCCAGGAAACCTCCGGCTGTGAACCGGGGCGGCAAGCATTTCAGGCGGAGCGAGGTCTCCGTCCTGTTCCACGAAACCTCCGCCTGTGGCCAACGCCGGAGAGCGCTCAGGCCAGCCAGCGCTTGCGCCGCCGATAGTGCTTCACGGCGTGGTAGTCGACGCGCTGATGGCCACCGAGATAGGCCTCGGCGACGTCGGGATTGGAGCCCAGCACTTCGGCCGTGCCGCTCATCAGGATGCGGCCGTTCTCGATCAGATAGCCGGAATGGGCGATCTCGAGCGCCGCGATGGCGTTCTGCTCGACCAGCAGAACGGCCACACCGCTGGTCTCGTTGATGCCGCGCACGATGTCGAAGATCTCGTCGACCAGGAACGGCGCAAGCCCCAGGCTCGGCTCGTCGAGCATGAGGAGCTTCGGCTCGGTCATCAGCGCGCGGGCGATGGCCAGCATCTGCTGCTCGCCGCCGGAGAGATAGCCGGCCTTCGCCTTGGCGCGCTGGGCAAGCCGCGGAAATGTCTCGAACATTCTATCGACCAGCGCCGAGACATGGCCGCGGTCGCGATGCATGGTGGAGGCAGCCAGCAGGTTCTCCTGCGGCGTCAGATGGCCGAAGACCCGCCGGCCTTCCAGCACATGGGCAATGCCGAGCCGCACGCGATCCGGGGGATCGAGCGCCAGGATATCCTGGCCGGCAAAGGTCACCTCGCCGCGCGAGACCTCGCCGCGTTCCGGCTTCAGGAGGCCCGAGATCGACTTCAGCACCGTGCTCTTACCGGCGCCATTGGCGCCGAGCAGCGCCACGAGGCCCCGTTCCGGCACCTCGATCGACACGCCCTTGACCGCGAGGAACACGCGGTCATAGGCGACTTCGACATTGTTGAGCGTCAGAAGGGACATGGCGCGAGGGCTCCGCGGGCGGGTGTCCGGGCCGCACGGATGCGGCCCGGCCGTCATTGGCTATGGGCTTTTGGGGCTCACTTGCCCGTGCGGCGGAACTCTTCCGAGTACTTGCGGATCTCGGTCCAGACGATGTCCTGGTTGGCCGTGAACCAGTCGGTGATCGGCACGAACTTCGCGCCATCCCAGCGGGCGACGCGGCCCATGCCGCCGCCCTGATGATCTTCCTTGGTCACCGTCGTCGGCGGCAGCATGCCCTCGGCGGTGAAATTGGAGATCGAGCGCAGGCCCTCGTTGAGCCAGGGACCGGTGACGGGCCCGTTCGGCGCCTTCTCGGCGGCCTTGCGGACGCCTTCGACCATCAGGGACGCCATCTGCACCCCGTAGTTGTAGTAGCCGGTGCCGACCTTGGCCTCGGGGCCTGCGCCCTTCCCCTTGGCAACCACCTCGGCGAGGATGTCCTTGATGATCTTCGGTTCGCGGCCACCGACGCAGGGCTCGATCTTCATCACGCCCTTGGCGGCTTCACGGCCGACCACGTCCATGTCCGATTCCGAGATCCAGACGCTCGACGACACGCGATCCATGCGCAGGCCGTTGCGGACCGCCTCCGTCAGCGCAACCGTCTGGCCGACGCCGGCGCCCCAGAAGATGACGAAGTCCGGACGGGCGCGCCGCACCTGCGGCCAGATCGCAGCCTGGTCGTTGCCCGGCGGCGTATAGGGGAAGGCGACGAGCTCGAAGCCCATCTTCTGGCTCAGCACCTGCAGGATCGGCAGCGGCTCCTTGCCGAAGGGGGTGTCGATATGAACGAACACCACCTTCTTGCCGCGTACATTGCCGTTCTCGAGCTTGGCAAAGTGGTCGATGATCAGACCGGCCTGGGTCCAGTAATTGATCGACAGCGGCAGCACATAGGGGAAGGCCGTGCCGTCGGCCGCGTCCGAGCGGCCGGAATAGGCCGTGATCATGTTGATCTTGTCTTCGAGTGCGCGTGGCACCAGCGCACGGGCCACCGGCGTCGACAGCGGATCGATCAGAACCGAGCCCTCGCGCTTGCCGCGCTCATAGGCTTCGATCGCGCGCGGCAGGTCGTTCGCATGGTCCGACACATCGGCGACGATCTTGTAGCCGCCGACGCCACCGCGCTCGTTGATCAGCGTGAAGTAGTCGCGCTGACCCTGGCTGTATTCCGAGGTCACGAACGTGTAGATGCGCGTGAAATCCTGCGCGAGGGTGAAGCGCACCACCTTTTCCTGGGCAAAGGCGCCCGTGGTGCTGATGGCCGGAACCGCCAGTGCGGCGGCCGTGCCTGAGACGAAAATGCGACGGTTGACTGCCATGGTGTGTTTCCTCCGCCCTTGGTTTTTTGTGCCGTCACCGCTGGGCATGGCGGAACGGCCAGACAAGCAGATAATTGCGGACATTGCCGTAGACCTTGGCAAGCCCGAGAGGCTCGTAGAGCAGGAAGCCTATCACCAGCGCGCCATAGGCCATCAGCGGCAGATGGGCGCGCAGGTCGATCGGGATGTTCATGCCAAACGAGGTCGCGGCAAAGCCGAGCATGTTGTTCAGCACGATCGGCGCGAACAGGATGAGGGCTGCGCCCAGGAACGGCCCGAGCACGCTGCCAAGCCCGCCGACAATGATCATGGCGAGCAGCTGGATCGACAGTTCGATGTGAAACTGGTCGGGCGACACCGCGCGCAGATAGCAGACCGCCAGGACTGAACCGGCCACGCCGCCGATGAACGACGACACCCAGAAGGCAAGAAGCTTGTACTTGAAGGTGGAGACGCCAAGGATCTGCGCCGCATAATCCTTTTCGCGCACTGCCGCGAGCGCCCGGCCGAAGCTGGTGCGCCCGACATTCAGCATGAACAGCGCGATGACAAAGCAGACGCCGAGCGCGAAGTAATAGGTCTCGACCTCGCCCCTCAGGCTGACGCCGAGAAAGCGCACCGGCGGCACCTGCAGCGTCGCCAGTGACCCGCCCGAGATGGCCGGTGTCTGAGAGATGACGAAATCGACGATATACTGCATGGCGAGCGTCGCCATGGCGAGATAGATGCCCTTCACGCGCAGCGCCGCTGCGCCGAAGATGATCCCGATCGAGGCCGACAGGAGCCCGCCACCGATCATCGCGATTTCCAGCGGCACGCCGAAGCGCACCATGTGCACCGAGCCATAGGCCCCGATCGCCATCACCGCGCCATAGCCGAGATGGATCTGCCCTGCCCCGCCCATCAAGAGGTTCAAGCCCAGCGCCGCCGACGACCAGATCAGCCAGGGCAGCAGATAGCCGGCGAGATAGAGCCGGTCGATGGTGAAGGGCGCTGTGACCAGGAAGGCCAGGATGACGAGGATCAGCAGGCGGTCGAAGCCCAGCGGAAACAGCTGGCGCTCGTCCTGGTAGCGGGTGTGGCGGATGCCGGCGCGACGATAGAACATGGCTCACACCCTCTCGATGTGCTCGCGGCCAAACAGGCCGTGCGGCTTCAGGAGCAGGGTCAGAAGGATGATGACGGAGGCAACGATGTCGCGGGTGCCGCCGCCGACCAGCGGGTCGAGCACGCCGGTCGCAAGACTTTCGGCAACGCCGACGATCAGACCCGCAAGCAGCACACCGGGAATGGAGTCCAGGCCACCGAGGATGGCAATCGCTAGCGCCTTGATCAGCAGGAGTGACAGCGACCAGTCGACCCCCTGGGTTGCGCCCCAGAGAATGCCGGCGCCGGTCGCTGTGACCGCGCCAAGTCCCCAGGCAACCGCGATGGCGCGTTCCACCCGGATACCGACCGACCAGGAGGCTGTCTGGTCGTCCGCCACAGCCCGCATGACGATGCCGTAGCGCGAGTTGAAGAACACCAGCGACAGAATGATGAGCGCGAGCGAAATGCCGCCGCCGATCATGGTGGCGCGGTTGATGAGCAGTTCGCCGACAAAGATCGGCGCCTGCGGAATACCGACGTCGAGCCGCTTGACCGCTGCCCCGAACACGCCGGGCATGACGCCGCGCAGCAGGATCTCGATGCCGAGCGTCAGCATGATCGTCATGATCACCGGCTGGCCGATCATGCGCCTCAGCGCCAGGCGCTCGACCATCACGCCACCGAAGAACATCACGACGAGCGCAGCCATGATGGCGAGCCACATGGGAGCGCCGAGGCCTGCCGAGATCGCCCAGGTAATATAGGCGCCCGTCATGGCGATGGCGCCCTGCGCCAGATTGGCGAGGCCCGACGTCTTGTAGATCAGCACGATGCCGAGCGAAACGAGCGCATACATGAGCCCGACAAAGACGCCACTGAGGGCAAGTTCCGCGACCAGGATATAGTCCATCAGAGGGGAACCTCGCTGATCGTGAGGGTTCGGCGGATGATGCCGCGCTCGCCGCTCTCATAGGTGATCGCGGCGTCGAAGACGGTCTCGCGCTCGCCGCTATAGAGGGCGGAAATCAGCGGCGCGTAGGTCGTTTCGATCGTGTTGCGGCGAAGCTTGCGGGTGCGCGTGATCTCGCCGTCGTCGGCGTCGAAATCCTTGTGCAGATTGACGAAGCGCCGGATGCGAAGCCCCTCAGGCTGCAGCTTGTTGACATGGACCATCACGCCCGCGATCAGCGTCGCGACCTCCGGCTTCTGCGACAGATCGGCATAGGATGTGTAGGAGATGCGGTGCTCCTCCGCCCAATGGCCGACGGCGTCGAAGTCGATGCAGACGATGGCGGTCAGCTGGTCGCGGCCAGCCCCCATGACGGCAACATTCCGGACATAGGCGCTGAATTTCAGCCGGTTCTCGATGAAATTCGGGATGTAGCGCTCGCCCGATGCCGTGCGCACCACCTCGCTGACACGCCCCAGCACGACCAGATCGCCGTCCGCGTCGATCAGGCCAGCGTCACCCGTGTGCAGCCAGCCGTCGATGATCGCCTTGGCCGACCCCTCGGGATCGTCGAAATAGCCGTCGATGACCGAAGGCGAGCGCACGAGGATCTCGCCGCTGTCGTCGATCTTGAGTTCCACACCCGCCATCGGCCGGCCAACCGTGTGCAGCTTCACATGGCCTTCGCTCTGCGCCGCCGTCAGCGCGCAGGTCTCCGTCTGGCCGTAGAACTGCTTGAGCTTGATACCAAGCGCACGGAAGAACAGGAACGTGTCCTCACCCAACGCCTCGCCGCCGGTAAAGGCACGCTCGGCGCGGGTCAGGCCCAGATAGTCGCGGAGCGGCGCATAGACCATCAGATCGCCGATCCGGTCGATGATCGCCTCGGCAAGCGTCGGCGTGCCGCCGGCCAGGCGCTTGCGCTCCAGCTCCACCGCACGAGGCATGAACAGGTCGAACAGCCAACGCTTCAAAGGCGTCGAGTTCTTCATGCCGACCTGGATGCGGGTGAGCATCTGGTCCCAGGCCCGCGGTGCCGCAAGATAGAAGGTCGGTGAGACCTCGCGCAGGTCGTGCATCACGGTTTCCTGGCGCTCGGGGATGTTGATGGTGGCCACCATCATCAGCCCGGCACCCAGCGTGAACACGAAATCGCCGACCCAAGCTGTCGGCAGATAGGCGAAAAGCTCTTCGTTCTTGCGGAAATAGCCGCTTTGGGCGGCGTTCAGCACACCGCGCGTCACGTTCTTGTGGCGGAGTGGAATGCCCTTGGGCAGGCCCGTCGTGCCCGACGAATGCAGAAGGACCGTCACGTCATCCGGCCCGGCCTTGCCGATCAGCTCGGCCATCAGACCGGGATCGCGGGCCAGCCGCTCGCGGCCCTCGGCGATGATCTGATCGAACGACACGATGCCGGCATCGTCGTAACTGTCGAGGCCGCGCTTGTCGTCATAGACGATGGTGGTCGGCCGCCCGATCTTGGCCCGCAGTTCCAGGAGCTTGTCGACCTGTTCCTGATCCTCGCCGACCGCGACGGTGGGCGCGCCGTGGCGGGTCGCGGCGATCAGTTCGTCCAGCGGAATGTCAGGATAGGCCGGCGACGGAAAGGCCCTGACCATGTTGGCGGCCAGCATCGCATAATAGAGCCTTGGCCGGTTGTCGCCGATGATGGTCAGCGCCGAACCGGGCGTCAGCCCGCGGGCCTCGAAGCCTGCCGCGATCGCCGCGACTTCCTCCAGCACCTCGCGCCAGTTCTGCTCCTGCCAGACGCCATATTTCCGCTCGCGGAAGGCCACCCGGTCGGAATGGTCAGCGGCATTGCGGGCAAGCGCTGCGACCAGCGTCGCCGGCTCGCCATCGGCATGTTTCGGCCAGGTCGTCGGAAGGGGGTGGCTGCGGAGGGGCGCGTTCATGACGCGACCCCCGCATTGTGGCGCTTGGCTCCCCGCTCGCCGAGATAGGCGGAGACGACCTTGGGATGCGCAATCGCCTCCTGCGGGCGGCCCTGCGAGATGATCTCGCCATAGCTCAGCACCACCACGCGGTCGCAGATCGCCGTCACCACATCCATGTGGTGCTCGATGATCAGGATGGTGACGCCGCGCGATTCCCGGGCATCCAGGATGAAGCGGGCGATATATTCCTTCTCCTCCTGGTTCATGCCGGCCATGGGCTCGTCCAGAATGAGGAAGCGCGGTTCGGCGACCAGGGCGCGGGCAAGCTCGACGCGCTTCTGCAAGCCCAGCGGGATGGTCTCCACCGGCTCGTCGCGGATATCCTGGAGCTGCATGAACTCGATGATTTCCTCGACGAAGCGGCGGTGCGCCAGCTCCTCCTTCTCGGCCCACCACCAGTAGAACAGCGTGCCGAGCGCGCTGGGATGCATGTGGGTGTGACGGCCGATCAGGATGTTGTCGAGAACGCTCATGCCCTTGAAGAGCGCGAGGTTCTGGAAGGTGCGGGCGACGCCCTTCCGCGCGATCTGATGCGGCGCGACATGGGTGATGTTCTCGCCGAACAGCGTCACCGTGCCGGCATTGGGCGGATAGAAGCCGGTAACGACATTGACCAGCGTCGTCTTGCCCGAACCATTCGGCCCGACGAGGCCGAAGATCTCGCCCTCGCGGACGTCGAGCGAGGTCCCCTTCAGCGCCTTGAGGCCGCCGAACGACCGCTCGATGCCGTCGCAGGCCAGCACGATCGGCCGGTCGGACAGGATTTGCATGCTGGAGTTCGTGGGGTTCATCACCGCCTCACATCCTGAACACGCCGTAATGGGGATCGCCGCCGGGCGCATTGAGCGCCGCCGACAGCGCGATGGCCAGCGCATTGCGCGTATCGACCGGATCGAGGATGCCGTCGTCCCAGATCTCCGACGTCGAGTAATAGGCGCTCGACTGGCGGCGGTACTCCTCCAGGATCGGATCGCGGATGGCGGCAATGCCCGCGGCATCCAGCGTCTCGCCGTGGCGCGCGAGCTGGCGCACCTTGATGTCGGCGAGCACGTTGGAGGCCTGTTCAGCCCCCATCACCGAGATCTGGCTCTGCGGCCACATGAACAGGAAGCGCGGATCGAAGGCCCGGCCCGACATGCCGTAATTGCCGGCGCCGAACGAGCCATTGACCACCACTGTGATCTTCGGGACCTCGAGGCCCGCCACGGCCATGATCATCTTGGCGCCGTCCTTGGTGATGCCGCGATGCTCGTATTCCCGGCCGATCATGTAGCCGGTGATGTTCTGCAGGAAGAGAACCGGCGTGCGGTTCTGGTCGCAGAGCTGCATGAAATGGGCACCCTTGAGGGTGGAATCGTTGAACAGCACGCCATTGTTGGCGAGGATCCCGACCGGGCAGCCCCAGACATTGGCAAAGCCGCAGATCAGGCTCGTGCCATAGGCCGGCTGGTACTCGTGGAAGCGCGAGCCATCGACCACGCGCGCGATCACCTCGCGCATGTCGAACTGCACCTTGATGTCGCGCGGAATGACGCCGTAGAGCTCGGAGGGATCATAGGCCGGCGGCTCGGGATCGGCCCATTGCACCTGAGCCTTCGGCCGCTTCGGGAAGGTGCCGACGATCTCGCGGGCAATCGCGATGGCGTGCCGCTCGTTGGTCGCGGGATAGTCCGCCGTGCCGGAGATGCGGGTATGGACATCGGCGCCGCCGAGATCGTCCACCGTCACCTCTTCGCCTGTTGCCGCCTTCACCAGCGGCGGACCGCCGAGGAAGATCGCCCCCGTGCCGTTGACGATGACATTATACTCGGAGAGCGCCGGCACATAGGCACCGCCGGCCGTGCAATGGCCGAGAACGATGGCCACCTGCGGAATGCCCATCTTCGACAGCGTCGCCTGGTTGCGGAAGATCCGGCCAGCCAGATAGCGGTCGCCGAACAGTTCCGCCTGCAGCGGCAGGAAGCCGCCGGCGCTGTCGCAGAGATGGACCACCGGCAGCCGGTTCTCGATGGCGATGTCGAGGACGCGGACGATCTTCTTGACCGAGAGCGGATACCAGGCGCCGCCCTTCACGCTAGCATCGTCGGCGTGGATGATGACTTCCCGGCCCGACACGATGCCGATGCCGGACACGATGCCGGCGCCCGGCACGTCGCCGTCATAGGCCTGGTTGGCAGCGAGTGTCGACAGTTCGAGGAAGGGCGTGCCGGGGTCGAGCAGTGCCTCGATCCGGTCGCGCACGAACATCTTGCCCTGGCGGGCCAGCCGGTCGAGATCGCGCTGAGGCCGGATCAGCCGGGCCTGTTGCTGGCGTTCCTTGAGGGCTGCCGCCAGCGCCTGGTTATGCGCCCGGTTGGCGGCGAACTCGGATGATCGGGTGTCGAGGGCTGAGATGATCTTGCGCATGTCAGACCGCTCCCGAACCGAGGGTGACCAGCGGCGCATCGCGGTCGAAGCTTTGGCCGGCCGCCACATGCAGTTCGGCGATAACCCCGTCGTGCCAGGCGCGGATCGTCGTCTCGAGCTTCATGCTCTCGATCACCACGAGCGGATCACCAGTCGTCACTGCATCGCCGACAGCCACATCGACGCGCACAACGGTGCCGGGCATCGGCGCGCGCGCGACATCGCCACCGGCGCTGTCGTCGGCATCGGCGAAGCGCCGGGCGGGATCGAGATGGCGGACCTGATAGGTGCGGCCGCCGAGATGCAGGTGGATCACTTCGCCCTCGATCACCATCAGCACCGGCTCGCGCCGGCTGTCGACGCTGAGTTCGCGGTCAAGGCCCTGGCCGTCGAGCGAGACACGGGCACGGCCCGCGTCGCCCTCCAGGCGATAGGCCTGACCATCGCGGGCGAGCCAGACCTCGGTTTCCGTGCCGTCGATGTCGAAAGCGTGCCGCATGTCAGTTCCGCCAGCCCCCGATGGCCGCATGAAGCGGCGGCACGGCATCCGCGCCATCGCGCACCGCGCGGGTCGCAAGGGCCGCAACCGCTGCGATCCGGCGCAAGAGATCGGCCGAGAGCGTAGGCTCGGCGGCAAGATCCGGGTTCTCGTCGATCCAGCCGGTATGGACAGCGCCCGCCGCGAAGTCGGGATGGGCCATCAGCCGATCCAGAAAGCCGCCATTGGTCTCGCAGCCGAGCAGCGCGAAGCCGGCCAGCGCCTTGCGTGCCCGCGCAATCGCGGTCGCTCGGTCGGGGCCATGCACGATCACCTTGGCAAGCATCGGATCGAACGCCGTCGTCACCCGCTGCCCCTCGGCAATGCCGATATCGACGCGGATCCCCTCGCCTGTCGGCAACCTCAGCGCCAGCACGGAGCCGGTGGTCGGCGTGAAGCCGCGCGCCGCCGATTCCGCATAGATCCTGAGCTCGATCGCATGGCCGGTGGAGCGGATATCGCCCTGTCCGAAGGCCAGCCGCTCGCCGGCGGCCACCCGCAGCTGCGTCTCAACCAGATCGATGCCGGTGACCTCTTCGGTCACGGGATGCTCGACCTGCAGGCGGGTGTTCATCTCGAGGAAGTAGAACTCGCCGCCGCCGAAGATGAACTCCACTGTGCCGGCATTGCGATAGCCCGCGGCCCGCGCGATGCCCGCCGCGGTCTCGCAGATGCGGCTTCGAAGCTCGGGCGTCAGCGCCGGCGACGGCGTCTCCTCGACGATCTTCTGGAAGCGCCGCTGCACCGAGCATTCCCGCTCGCCGAGATGGACGACCGTGCCGTGGCCATCGCCCATGACCTGCACCTCGATATGGCGGGGCCGCTCGACGAAGCGCTCGACATAGAGTCGGCCGTCGCCGAAGTAGCGCTCGCCCTCGCTGCGGGCCTGGGCGATCTCCTGATCGAGCAAGGCCATGTCGCGGACGATCCGCATGCCCTTGCCGCCGCCGCCAGCTGACGGCTTGACCAGCAGCGGAGCGCCGAGCGCCCTCGCCCGCTCGACGAAGCTTGCCGGATCCTCGTCCTCGATCGCCGAGGGCGCGACCGGGAAACCCCGCTCGGCGACGAAGGCGCGCGCGCGGATCTTGTCGCCCATCAGGTCGATCGCCTCGGGCGTCGGGCCGACGAAGGTCAGGCCTGCAGCCGCTACAGCGCGGGCGAAGCCAGCATTCTCCGACAGGAAGCCATAGCCCGGATGGATCGCGCCTGCGCCGGTGCGCCGCGCAGCCTCGATGATCTGCGCCCCATCGAGATAGGCGGCAACGCCGGTACGGCCCTCGATCGCCACCACCTCGTCGGCGCCAAGCGTTGCCGGCGAGCCCGCATCGGCGGCGTGGGCGACAACGACGGTCCTCAGCCCCAGTCGCTTGGCGGTCCGGATGATCCTGAGTGCGATCTCGCCGCGATTGGCGACCAGCAGCGTGTCGAAGGGAAAGCCGCTCATGCCTCACCCTCCGGCCGGGCCATCAGGCCGAAGCGCAGCAGCTGGACCAGGCCCGCCGCCGTCGCGTCGATGTCGAGAGGCCGGCCATTCACCGCGGCCCAGGTCCGGTGTTCGATCGCGCCGAAGATGACGTCGCGGACCAGCCGGATATCGATGTCGCTGCGCACCACGCCCTTGGCGATCCCGCTCTCGATGATGCGCACGAGAATGGACGTATAGCGGCGGTTCAGCTGCTGCACCGCCGAGCCCTGATAATCGGCCGCCGTGCGCACTTCCGAGATGAACAGGCGGCAGGCATCGGCCTCCAGCACGAAGGCTTCGATGTGGCGGTGGATGATGCCGTGGAGCCGGACCTCGAACGGCGCCTCGCGGGCGGCGATCGCCTCGAGGTCGACCATGGTCCGCTCGTAGAACTCGGTCAGGACCGCGTTCAGCAGGTCGCGCTTGTTCTGGAAGTAGCGATAGACTAGGCCGTCCGAGACGCCTGCGGCGCGCGCGATGTCGGCAATCGAGGTGCCCTCGAAGCCACGCTGCGCAAAGGCCTCACGCGCCGCGCCGAGGATCGAATCGTGCCGATCCTGCATCCGTTTCGCTGAGATCACGGGCATGGAAATGCCCTCGCCGCGGCGGTGCCGCTGCCGACCTGGACCATCGTTTCCTCCTTGGATTGCGCCTCTGTGAATTGAAGCGGGCGCTTGCCAAGTGCGCAATACTGAATATCATTCACTGAAACCTGTCAACACGCGACAAGCGGCGACAACGTCCTGGGGAGGACACCATGACCACCACCCTGACAGCTGGGCGGAACAGCCCCTATTCGGCCTTCGATCTCTCGCCGGACCAGCTGGAAATCCTTGATCTCGCATCGAAATTCTCGCGCGATGAATTGCTGCCGCTGCAGCCGAAGATGGACAACGAGGAATGGTGGCCGCCTCAGGCTATGCCGGCGCTGGCCGGCATGGGGTTCCTGGGGGTGACCGTTCCGGAGGAGCTTGGCGGCTCGGGCTCGGACTTCTTCACCTCCGGCCTGATCACGCAAGGGTTGGCCCGCTACAACCCGTCGGTCGCGCTCTCCTATGTGGCGCACGAGAACCTCTGCCTCAACAACATCGCCCGGAACGGCGGCGACGATGTGAAGAAGCGCTTCGTGCCCGGGCTCTGCGACGGCACCAAGATCGGCGCCCTCGCCCTGACCGAGCCCGGCGCAGGCTCCGACGCTCTCGGCTCGATGGCCACCACCGCCCGCCTCGACGGCGACCATTACGTGCTGAATGGCCGCAAGCTCTACATCACCAACGGTCCCGTCGCCGATGTCGTGCTGGTCTATGCCAAGACCGACAAGTCGAAGGGCGCCAAGGGCATTTCCGCCTTCGTCGTCGAGAAGGGCACGCCCGGCTTCGCGGTCGCCCAGAAGCTCGACAAGATGGGCTTTCGCGGCTCCACTACAGCCGAACTGACCTTCGACGATTGCCGCGTTCCCGCCGCCAACATGGTCGGCCCGGAGAATCGCGGCGTCGCCGTCGTCATGAGCGGCCTCGACCTGGAACGCGCCATCGTCGCCATGATCAATGTCGGTATGGCCGAGCGCGCGCTCGATCTCGCCATCGACTATGCCAAGACCCGCCAGCAATTCGGCAAGGCGATCGGCGAGTTCCAGCTGGTCCAGGGCAAGCTCGCGGAGATGTATGTCACCGTCGAGGCCATGAAGGCGCTCTGCTATCGCACGCTCGCTCAGTGCAACGACCTCGCCGAGGGCGATGGCGGGCGCGGCGAGGTGCACAAGGTGACGGCCGCCGCCATCATGTTCGCGGCCGAGGGCTGCACCCGCGTCATTTCGGATGCGGTGCAGATCTTCGGCGGCGCCGGCTACATGCGCGAAACCGAGGTCAATCGGCTCTATCGCGCCTCCAAGCTGCTGGAAATCGGCGCCGGCACCACCGAGATCCGCAAGCTGATCATTGCCGGCGAACTGCTGCGCTGAGCCCGGCAATGGCTGCCCTATGGCTCGAAACGCGCCGGCCGGCGCTCGATGAAGGCCGAAATGCCTTCGCGGAAATCGGCGCTGCCGGCCCGCTCGATGAACGAGGCCTTCTCGGCGGCCAGCTGGTCGGCGAGCGTGCCCGTGGTGGCCAGGCCCACCAGCCGCTTCACCGCGGCATTGGCGCCATTGGCACCGCCCGCGATGCGCGCAGCCAGCGCCAGGGCTTCAGCCTCGAGCTGGTCGGGCGCAACCACCTTGTTGACGAGACCGAGGCGGAGCGCGGTCGCGGCATCCATGGGATCGTTGGTGAGCATCATTTCCATGGCGACGCGCGGTCCGAGCAGCCTCGTCAGCGACCAGGTCGTGCCACCATCCGGGCTCGTGCCGATCTTGGTATAGGCCGACAGGAAGGTGGCGTTGTCGGCGGCAATGGCCAGATCGCAGGCCATGGCGAGACCAAGCCCGCCACCGGCGACCGGCCCCTGCAACGCCGCGATGATCGGCTGCGGCATCGCCCGCATCGCGCCAATGGCCTTGTGGAACAGGTCGATCAGCCGGGTCGCGGCCGCCGGTGCATTCATCAGGTCCTGATGGAACAGGGTGAGATCGCCGCCCGCCATGAACGACCGGCCGGCGCCGGCCAGAACGACAACCCGCACTTTTTTATTGGCGGAAAGATCGCTCATCGCGGCGACCAGTCCCTCGCCCATCGCGACATCCAGCACGTTCAATTGCTTGGGGCGATTGAGCCGAACGGTCGCGACCGGTCCCTCCACGCTGACGACAACCACGTCCTCCGACATCGCATCCTCCCTGATCGCCCTGTGCGTCCGGGCGGTTGCCGCGAGGGTCACCCAAAAATGAATGAACTTCAACGGGGAGAAACCGATGAGTGACGTGCGCGTCGACCAGCGCGGCCAGGCACTGTGGCTCACCATCGATCGCGAGGACAAGCGCAATGCGATGGACGATGGCGTCCTTCAGGCGCTCCGCGAGGGCGTCGAGGAGGCCGGCCGCCGCCCCGGCATCCGTGCCGTCGTCATCACCGGCGCCGGAACCAAGGTGTTCTGCGCCGGCGGCAACCTCAAGCCGGACGCCGATGGCGATCCCTTCCGCGTCGATCCGAACCGGCTCGACAATCCGGTCGCCCTGCTCTTCAAGGCCCTCGACGAATGTCCGGTGGCGACCATCGCCCGCGTCAACGGCCATGCGCTCGGCGGCGGTTTCGGCCTCGTCTGCGCCTGCGACATGGCGATTGCGGCTGATCACGCGAAGTTCGGCACGCCGGAAGCAACCCTCGGCCTGTTCCCGTTGATGATCCTGCCCGCCATGCTGCGTGTGCTGTCGCGCCGCGACGTGATGCGGCTCAGCATGACCGGCAAGCCGGTCTCGGCCAGCGAGGCGGTGGCGATCGGTGCGGTCAACGAGGCCGTGCCGTCGGCAGACCTCGATGCCGCCATCGACACGCTCGTGGAAGCGTTGGCAGGCGGCGCGCCGACCGCCATCCGCTTCGGCCGCCGTGCCCTCAACACCATTGCCGGCATGCCCTATCTCGACGGTATCGAATATGCCCAGCGTGTGCTGCCGCTGTTGGCCAAGACCGACGACGCGGTCGAGGGTTTCAAGGCCTTCAACGAGCGCCGCAAGCCGAACTGGGTTGTGACATGACGGGGAAATCCAGCATCCGCATCGGCTGCGCCTCTGGCTTCTGGGGCGATACCCCCCATGGCGCCCGGCAATTGGTCGAGCGTGGCGAGATCGACTACCTCGTCTTCGACTATCTCGCAGAGATCACCCTGGCGCTGCTGGCGCGCATCCGCGCCAAGAAGCCCAACCTCGGCTATGTCCCGGACTTCGTCGAGGGCCTGAGCCCGCTCCTGCCGGAAATTATGAAGCGCGGCATCCGCGTCGTCTCCAATGGCGGCGGCATGAACCCGGAAGCCGCTGCGGCCGAGTTGAGCAAACGCGCCCAAGCGCTTGGGCTGAATCCCAAAATCGCCGTCATCACCGGCGACGATCTTATCCCCAGGATCGAAGAGTTCCGTGCCACCGGCATCAGCGAGATGTTCACGGGCGAGCCGCTGCCGGAGCGGTTGACCAGCGCCAATGCCTATCTGGGAGCAACGCCCATCGCCCGCGCATTGGCGCTTGGCGCCGACATCGTGGTGACCGGCCGCTGCGTCGATTCCGCCGTCACGCTCGGCGCCCTGATGCAGGAGTTTTCCTGGAACAGGACGGAGTACGCGCTCCTGTCGGCGGGCAGCCTTGCCGGCCATCTGCTCGAATGCGGCGCGCAGGCAACCGGCGGCCTGTTCACCGACTGGGCCGAGGTTCCCGGCTGGGACGATATGGGTTTCCCCATTGCCGAATGCTATCCCGACGGCACCTTCGTCATCACCAAGCCGCCCGCAACCGGTGGGCTGATCTCGCCGCTCTCGGTGGGCGAGCAGATGCTCTACGAGATCGGCGATCCCGCCCGCTATCTCCTGCCCGATGTCGCCTGCGACTTCTCACGTGTCACCATGGTGCAGGACGGGCCGGACCGGGTGCGGGTCGAAGGCGCGCGCGGGAGTGCACCGACCGGCACGCTGAAGGTCAGCGCCACCTATCCTCAAGGGTTCCGCACCATCGGCACCGTCACCATTGGCGGCCGGGATGCCGCCCCCAAGGCGAAGCGGGCGGGCGAGGCCATCCTCAAGCGGGCGAGCCGGCTGGTCGAAGAGGCAGGCCTCGGGGCCTTCACCGAGACATCGATCGAAGTGCTCGGAGCTGAAGCGACCTATGGCGCTTCGGCGCGGATCGAGGCGACCCGCTCGCGCGAGGTCGTGCTGAAGATCGCGGCCCGCCATCCGTCCGAAGCAGCACTCGGCATGCTCGCCCGCGAGATTGCACCCGCCGCAACCGCCATGGCTCAGGGGCTGACAGGCTTCTATGCCGGCAGGCCGGGCGTCCAGCCGGTGATGAAGGGCTATTCGTTCCTGGTTCCGGCCGATGCCGTCCCGGCGACCCTGACGCTCGGCGACCATAGCGAGGTCATCGCCTCGCCCACCGGCACGCCCATGCCAGCCTCCGCGGCGGCGGCTCTTCCAGCCGGCGAGCCAGCCGCCACCGGCCCCTTGGCGCCGGTCCCACTGATCGCGCTTGCAGTCGGACGCAGCGGCGACAAGGGCAATTCGGCCAATATCGGCATCATCGCCCGCAAACCCACCTATCTCCAGCATATCAAGGCCGCCCTGACGCCGGACGCGATCCGCACGTTCTTCCGGCACACCGGCGTCACCCGCGTCGAACGCTTCGACCTGCCCGGCATGAACGCGCTGAACTTCGTGCTGCACGATTGCCTCGGCGGCGGCGGCGTTGCCTCGTTGCGCATCGATCCGCAGGGCAAGGCCTTCGCCCAGATGCTGATGGACATGCCGATCCCGGTGCCCTCCGAGATCGCGGCAGGTCTCACCAAGGGAACCCGTCCGTCATGACCGACCAAGACCTGCTCACCGCCCCCCTCACCTTTCGCGAAGACCTGCTGAAGGACCAGGTGGTTCTGGTCTCCGGCGCGGGCTCCGGCCTCGGCAAGGCGATCGCCATCCAATGCGCCAGGCTCGGCGCGAAGGTCGCGATCTGCGGCCGGCGGATCGAGCGGCTGGAAGTGACCGCCGAGCTCATCCGCTCCATCGGCGCCGAGGTCATGGTGCGCGCGGCCACCATCCGCGACGCCGAGGATGTCGACCGCCTCCACGGCGAGGTCTGGGACCGGTTCGGGCGCGTCGACCATCTGGTCAACAATGCCGGCGGCCAGTTTCCGCAAGCGGCAATCGACTATTCGGTGAAGGGCTGGAACGCCGTCATCGACACCAATCTCAACGGCCCCTGGTACATGATGCAGGCCGCCGCGAAGCGCTGGCGCGACGCCAAGATGCCGGGCTCGATCATCAACATCGTCACTGTCATCTGGCGCGGCATGCCGGGCGTTGCCCATACCTGCGCGGCGCGTGCCGGCGTCGTCTATCTCTCCAAGACGCTCGCCATCGAATGGGCGCCGCTCGCCATCCGGGTCAATTGCGTGGCGCCGGGCGCCATCGCGACCGAGGGCATGGACGTCTATTCCGAGGAAGCGCAGCGCGACCTGCCCCGCTCCAACCTCATGCAGCGCTATGGCCAGGCCCGCGATGTCGCCGATGCCGTGACCTATCTCGCCGGACCCTCCGGTGCCTTCGTCACCGGCGAGGTCATGGTCGTCGATGGCGGCAACCAGGTCTGGGGTGACCAGTGGACCATTCCCCGCCCCGACTATTTCAAGCGCGCGGACTGACGCGCGCTGAGACTGCATCAGGAACAGGAGAGCCGCCTCGGCGGTTAGGTCCCCTTGTGGTGCCAGGTGGCTCCGGTCACGATCCGGCTCCGACGACACGACGCAGCAGGAGGCACGACATGGCGGGCAAGGGTGCGATCTATCCCGATCTCGAGGGCAAATCGGTCATCGTGACCGGCGGCGGCTCCGGCATTGGCGCCGAGATTGTCCGCGCCTTCGCGCGCCAGAAGGCGAAAGTCGGCTTCATCGACATTGCGGAGGCGCCCTCCACCGCGCTCGCCGCCGAGCTCGGCAGCCATGTGCGTTTCGAGAAGGCCGATGTCACCGATATCGAGGCGCTGAGGCAGGCGATTGCCCGCATCCGCGAGGCCCACGGCCCGGTCGACATCCTGATCAACAACGCCGCCCATGACGATCGCCATCCGACGCCGGACGTGACGCCCGAGTACTTCGACGGCCGGATCGCGGTGAACCTGAAGCACCAGTTCTTCGCCTCCCAGGCCGTTCTGCCCGACATGGTCGCCAGGGGCGGCGGTGCCATCGTCAATTTCGGCTCGATCTCCTGGATGTCGTCCACCGGCGGCATGGCGATCTATACCGCCGCGAAATCGGCGGTGCTCGGCCTCACCCGCTCGCTTGCCCGCGACTATGGCGTCCACAACATCCGAGTGAACGCCATCGCGCCGGGATGGATTCTCACCGAGCGGCAGAAGGAAAAGTGGGTGACGCCGGAAGCCGAGGCGGAGCTCATGAAGGCTCAGTGCCTGAAGCGCTGGCTGAAGCCGGAAGAGATCGCCCGCTTCACGGTGTTCCTGGCCTCCGAGGAGGCCTCGGCCTGCACCAGCCAGCACTATGTCGTCGATGGCGGCTGGGTCTGATCGCATGACCCGTCCCTTCGGCGAGGTCCGCGGCCAGCCGGTTGTCGAGGCGCCGATCGGCGCCACCGGCATCGCGGCCAGCATCATCAGCTATGGCGCTATTCTCCGTGACCTCACAATCGAGACCGCCCGCGGCCCGGTCGGCGTGACCCTCGGCTATGCCGATGTCGGCTCCTATGTCACGGGACAGGGCTATGTCGGCGCCATTGCGGGCCGCTATGCCAACCGGATCGGCGGCGCCTGCTTCACGCTCGACGGCGAGACCCACCGGCCCGTGCCGAACGAGGGCGAAAACCAGCTCCATGGTGGTCCGGAAGGCTTTTCCAGCCGGGTCTGGCGGCTTGCCGAGGCCTTAGCCGACCGCGTGACGCTCGAGCTCGTCTCAGCCGACGGCGACATGGGCTTTCCCGGCGAGGTCCACGCCCGCGTCACCTACGAGGCGCCCGCGCCGATGATTTTGCGCATCACCACCGAGGCGACGACCAGCAAGGCGACCCCGTTGAACCTCGTCTCGCACGCCTACTGGAATCTCGATGGTGGCGGCGACATCCTCGGCCACAGGCTGACCATGGCCGCCGACCGGATCGTCGCGGTGGATTCCCACCTCATCCCCACCGGGGCACTGCCGGACGTGGCGGGCACGCCGTTCGATTTCCGCAAGCCCCGGCTGATTGGCGAGGCCGGAATCCATTACGACATCAACTATGCCCTAGACCGGCAGAGACCGGGCCTCGTCCAGGGCGCGGTGCTGCAGGGCCAGCGCTCCGGCATCCGGATGGAGGTCTGGACCACCGAGCCGGGCATCCAGCTCTATGACGGCAAGTTCCTCGGCGCGCCGTTCGGCCCCCATGGCGGGCTCTGCCTCGAATGCCAGCGCTTTCCCGATGCGCCGAACCAGCCGCAGTTCCCCAGCGCCATCCTGCGGCCCGGCGAAAGGTCGCGGCAGGTGACGGAGCTGCGTTTCTCCGCCGACGAGACCTGAGCCATCCGTCCGTTCATCACGTCGCCAAGACCAGCGATGCCCACCCCCCGCCGTCCCGTCCCAGCTCTGCCCGACCGAGCCAGCAGCATCGGGATGCCGTGCGGGCTTATGGACGCGCCGCCGCACCGGGCCTCTGTTTCAGTTTGCGCATAGGTACTCCAATACAAATGCAACGGTGATCGGAAGGCTTCATTAAGCATGTCCTCGCTACCTTGGCCGAGACAAGGATAGAGACATGACCATCATCCAGTTCCCGACGGCTCCCGCCCTCAATGCCAGCGAGCCCCATGATCTGCTGCTGGAAACGCTGCGAGCGGCAACCAATCAGCTGTCGCAGGCCGGCAAGGCGCTGGTCCAATGTGACTCGGAGCCGGCCGCCCGCGTCGAGGCAGCCAGCCATCTTGTCTCCGCCGGACAGAGCATCGTCGCCGCCCTCAACGCCTATCAACGCGGGCTGCAGCACGCTTCCGACCAGGCTGCAGGCTGAGCCCCCTAGGTCCGGCTGCCATCACGGCCTAGACTGAGGCCATGGAGCTTCTGCCGCCGACCATTGCCGATTCCGATTCGCTACGCCTGGCCTGCGAGATCCTGGCCCTCGACCGCGCTCCGGCAGGCCGCATGGCGCTGCGCCTCCGGCTGATGCAGCCGGATGTCTCCTGGCCCGCCCTCATTGATCTCGCCAACCAGCAGGGTGTGCTGGTCCCGCTCATCCACGCGCTGAAACAGGACGGCCTGCTTCTGCCGGTGCGCGCCGCCGCCAGTCCCGCCGAGCGCGAAAACCATGTCACCACCCGCCTCGACCAGGCCTACCGGGACCATCTGACCCGGCGCGCCGATCTGACCGACCAGATCGAAGCCATCATCAGGGCTTTGGCGCCGCTCGGCATCGAGCCGCTGCTGCTCAAGGGCGCGCGCCACCTTGTGGCGCCACTGTCGCCCTGGTGCGCGGCGCGCTCCATGCGCGACCTCGACATCTGCGTGGCCCCGGATCGGCTGGATGAGGCCGTCTCCACCCTCAGGACGCTTGGCTATGAGGCGATCGAGGAGGGAACGGCCTTTGATCATCATGCGCCCGCCATGGCCCTGACCGGTCGTCATGGTGCCGTTGAACTGCATGTCGATGCCCTGGCGCTTGGCGGCCGCAAGGTGCTGACCACTACCGAGGCCTGGCAGCACAGCGAACAGATCGTCGCAACCTTCGGCACCTTCCGGGTGCTGCGCCCGCAATGGCACCTGCTCCATGGACTTCTGCACCACGAGATCGCCGAGCGGGGCCATCGCCGGCATATTCTGGCCCTCAAGGGCCTGTTCGAATTTGCCAGCCTCGGCGTCTCATTGCCCGCCGCCCACTGGCAGGAGCTTGCCGATCACATGGCGGCGCGCGGCCAGGCGGCGGCTTTCGGCAGCTGGGTGGCGCAGGCCGGCATGCTGTTCGGGCTGCCCCTCCCCGACGGCCCCGCCATCACCCCCGATGCCCGGCGCCACGCCGAGGCCACGCTGGCGCGGGCGAGCGATCCCTATTGGCGGCGGCGCATCGGCTTCATTGCCGACCAGCTGCGCTTTGCCTTCGCCCGCGAGACGCTGGCACATCGCTACCGGATGGACGAGCGCGACGTGACGGTTGCGACGGCGCTGTCACAGGCCGGATCGATCCTCGGCCGCTATGGCCTCGGCATCGTGTCGCGGATCGCCGGCCGGCAGGACCGGTCGTCCTAAAGCGAACCGGCCCTGGCCGACGCGAGCGACGCCTTGACCAGCATCTCCTGCCGGTTCGGTGCGGTCAGCGCCGCTTGCCGGTAATGGACCGCGGCATCCGCGAAACGCCCGCTGCGGAAGGCCGCCAGCGCCAGCGATTCCTGCGCCAGATGGGTGAAGATCGCCTTGTCATAGGCGAGGTCCTCGTCGTGGAAGGTCTCGGCGTCGATCGCCGCCAGCCGCTCGAACACCGGCAGGGCCTGGGCGATATCGCCCCGCTCGAGCGCGATTTTCGCCTCGATCCATTGCAGCGCGAGATGGCGGGGGAACCGCGCACGCGCCTCGGCCAGCAGGGCGTCCACCGCTTCGCCGCTCCCATGCAGATGCTGGATGAGTGAGAGATAGGGCGTGCTTTCGCTGTCACGGATCGCGGAGGCCGGCAGGCGGGCAATGGCGGCAATGCCATTGCGCCAGGCCTCCACCGCGCCTTCATTGTCACCGGCCGTCTTCAGCTGATCGCCAAGATGCCACCAGCAATAGACGCGGTTCGGATCCTCGGCGAGATAGCGGCGCAGCAGCGGCAGGTTGCGCGGCACCTTGGCCGCCTGGTCGTCCTCGTAGCCGACATGGTCGAGTGCCACGTCGCACATCCCGACGTGAAGCCCGTCCGCGCGGCAGACAGCGTCCACCGTTCCATGGACACGCTCATGCACCACGCCTTCGAAGCGGATGCGCGGATCCCTGCGGAACAGGCGGAGCTCGGAATAGGCAGTCCAGCCGACACGCGGATGCAGCCGCAGGCGGGCGGCCGCGATATCCGGCCGGTCGATCTGCTGGCGCCAGTCCGCGGTCAACGGACGGAACCGCTCGTCGGCATCGATATAGAGGATCCAGTCGCCGGTCGCCTGCTCCAGCGCCGCATTGCGGGCAGCGGAAAAGTCGTCGCACCAGGGGAAGAAGCCGAGCTTGACCGGATAGCGCCTGGCCCGCTCGACCGTATCGTCGGTCGAGCCCGTGTCGACCACGACGATTTCATCGACAATGCCGGCCAGCGACGACAGGCAATCCTCGATGAAGCGCGATTCGTTCTTGACGATGAGCGTTGCGGACAATCGCATGAGACAATCCGCAGCCTGTCACCAATCAGCAGCGGGACAGAAGACCACGCCGCAGGACCGGCGGGGCCTGGTCAGCCGGCGCCGACACCCGAACCGTTGGCAACCTGCGCATAGGCCTTCGAGATGACCAGTCCGTCCATGGCGAAGGAGGCGACGACCGGAGCCGCGAAGGCAGCGCCCTTGACCAGGCTGTCGAGCGTCGCTCGCTTGGAGCTGTCGACGGCTTCAAGGGCCTTACCGTTGTCGATCTTCATGACGTGCCCCAACCCCGATTTCCGAATTCAGACTCTGTAGGACCAACCCAGGCGAAACACAATCGAGTCCATGCCAAGGCGCTGCCGATCCCCCGACAGGATACCCGTCGGGACCGCTCGTCAGTCGGGGGTGACGCCCGACCCATTGGCGACCTGCGCCTGGGCCCGGGAGACGACCAGTGCGTCCATGGCGAAGGAGGCGACGACCGGTGTCGCGAAGGCAGCGCCCTTGACCAGCTTGTCCAGCGTTGCCCGCTTGGAGCTGTCGATGCCTTCCAGGGCCTTGCCAATCTCTGTGTTCGACACGTGCACCAACCCCGATTGCGAATTGAGACTCTTCATGACCAACACAAGCGAAAGCGAAGCAATCCCCGCGTCAAGTCGCGGACAATTCCCCAAAACAACGCCTGACTGGACTATTCGTTAGTTGCCCCCGACGCCCGACCCATTGGCGGCCTGAGCCTGGGCCCGGGAGACGACCAGTGCGTCCATGGCGAAGGAGGCGACGACCGGGGTCGCGAAGGCAGCGCCCTTGACTAGCTTGTCCAGCGTCGCCCGCTTGGAACTGTCGATGCTCTCAAGGCCCTTGGCGTTGTCGTTCATCATGCTGATTCCTGCGGTCCGGATGATCTGTCTGAAAGACCTAATACAAACTTCGCAGGACGACAATCACGCCAGTGTCGCAAGGCAGGGATTATCCACTAAACGCGGCCGAGACGAAATGCGTCAGAGACCAACGACGCCCGAGCCGTTGGCGACCTGCGCCTGGGCCTTCGAGATCTTCAGTCCGTCCATGGCGAAGGAAGCCACGATCGGGGTCGCGAAGGCCGCGCTCTTCACGAGCCGGTCGAGGGTCCCGCGCTTCGATGCGTCGATCTGGCCAACAGTCTTGTCGCTGAACTTCTTCACGAGTGCCCCCAAGGCGAACGCGTCAAACGGGCACGACGCCCGAGCCGTTGGCGACCTGCGCCTGGGCCTTCGAAATCTTCAATCCGTCCATGGCAAAGGAGGCGACGATCGGGGTGGCGAACGCCGCGCTCTTCACGAGCTTGTCCAGGGTCTCACGCTTCGACGCGTCGATCTGGCCGATGGTCTTGTCGCTGAATTCTTTCACGGTGCCCTCCTGGGCGAATGCATCAGGTCGGCGCAACGCCCGAGCCGTTGGCGACCTGCGCCTGGGCCTTCGAGATCTTCAGTCCGTCCATGGCGAAGGACGCCACGATGGGGGTGGCGAAAGCCGCGCCCTTCGCGAGCCGATCCAGCGTCTCGCGCTTGGAAGCGTCGATCTGGCCGATGGTCTTGTCGTTGAGTTCTTTCACAGCGCCCTCCAGGTCGAATGCGTCAAGCGGGCACAACGCCCGAGCCGTTGGCGACCTGCGCCTGGGCCTTCGAGATATTCAGTCCATCCATGGCGAAGGATGCCACGATCGGGGCAACGAAAGCCGTGCCCTTGGCGAGCCGGTCGAGCGTCGCACGCTTCGCGGAGTCGATCTCCTCGAAACCTTTGCCGTTCCCATTAACCATGGTGGACCTCATACTCACGGATGCATGGACTGCACTAGTACTGACAAGTTCAATCCGAGACAACCGCCTTTACCCTGCGTCCCATGCGAAACAGCGTCGCGTGGTAATTCTGTCACGCCTCAGCACATCGACGCTGTGATCGCCTCGACCAGGGCGATCGCTCCATCAAGATCGCCGAGCGACACATCGAAGCCGCGGCTCGCCGAAGCGAGGCGCGCGAGCGAGGCAAAAGCCGACACCCTGTCCTGTTTCTGCACGGCAATCTCCGCCATGAGGCCCCGGATCAGCGCCATGGATGGAATGTCGCGCGCCGTCGTCAGCCCACCATGGTTGGACCGGAGCAACAGGATCGCGTCGACCGGCCCCTCGGCGATCGACCAGGACACGCCCGCGCTGCGCGGGTCGAGATTGAAGATCCGGGCGCCGCGGTAATCCACGATGAACGGCGAGCCTTCGATCACGTCGGCGATTCGCGGCAGCCACGGCAGGGATGATTCCTTGATCCGGCAGCCGCGGGGTCGGGCGACGATTCCGGCGCCCGTCACGAACAGGTTCTCGTCGCTCTCCAGGGTGAACCCGCTGAGGGCGAGCCTCAGCGTCAGGGTCGTCTTGCCGGCCCCCTTGCGTCCCACCAACAGGATGCGCCGGCCATTCCGGACCAGACTTGCGGCATGGAGGATCGGCGCGCTCGGCCGGTCGGAGAGCGACAGGTCGAACAGCCGGCCGTGCAGTTCGGCCAGCGTATCGTCCACGCCCAGCGTCTCGATATCGGCACGCCCCTCTTCGACGATCCGCCAGTGCCGGCCGGACGGCAGCACTTCGACCAGCGAATCGCTGGGTTCCGGTCCTGCGACCTCGGGATCGCAGGCCAGGTAACCGAGTGTCGCCTGCATCGCCGGATCGGGCGACACCAGTGTCAGCCGGTGCGTCAGCGTGCGCGAGATGGTCGCGCCGGATCTTTTCTCCCCGCTCATGCCGACACCAGCGGCTGAACGAGCGACAGGATCCGCGTCCGGAGCAGCCTCGCATCGTGGTCCCGCCGCACGGCCTGGCGGGCATTGACGACCAGGCGGCGGGCGAGATCCGGGCGGTCGAGGACGGCGAGGCACGCGCTGGCGAAATCCTGCGGCGTGTCGGCGATCAGGAGATCGCGGCCATGACGCAGGCCAAGACCTTCAGCCCCGATCCGCGTGGAGACCGCGGGGCGCCCATGGCCGGCAGCCTCCAGAAGCTTGATCCGGGTGCCGCCCCCTGCCCTCAGCGGCGCAACCACAAGGTCGGCGTCGCGATAGTACGGAGCGACATCGGGCACGGTTCCGGTGACGGTGACCCCGCTGAGGGCGGCGAGCCGGCGGACCGCATCGGGCGGCGACATGCCGACGATCACCAGCCTGACCGGCTGCCGGCTGCGGGCCTGGATGCGGGGCAGGATCTGGCGCGCGAACCAGATGATCCCCTCCGAATTGGGCAGATAGCTCATCGTGCCGACAGCGACGATCACCCGCTCTCGGCCCCGGTGCCGCGCATGCGGCCGCCCGGTCATCGCGGCCGGAGCCGGTGCCGGATTGCCGACGGTCTCGACCGGCACGCCTGGCAGGAACGCGCCGAGCCGCGTGGCCTCGCGCGCCGAGGCCGCGAAACACAGGCTGGCACTGGGCAGGTCGCGGCGCGCCTGCTTGTCGAACTGGACGGCTTCGGCCATCGACCATTGCGCAGCGTGGTGCTTGCCGCTCCGCCGCTGGAGCCGGGCCAACGCCCGATGAACGGCGGATTCCGCCTCGTCGCAATCGACGACGATGGGGACTGGCCCGCCCGCAAGGGGCAGATCCGCGAGGCCCGCGAGGTAGGTCCGCGAGACATGGATCAGATCGTAGCGCTCGGAACCCGCGAAGGCCTTGACCGCATCGCGCACGGCGACAGTCAACGGGGCGATCATCGAGGGATTGGCATAGCCGGCAAAGGCCGCGAGGCGGTCGGCGGGTTGGCGCAGCGAGGCGATCAGGGAAAAATGGCTATCCACGGATGACAGTTCGACCAGCGTGCTGCGCCGGCACAGGCCGGCGGCGCGCGGATCGACCCGCGGCGCTCCACCGACCGGCACAACGGCGAGGTCGACGTCGAAGGCGCCGGCATAGGCCGACAGAAACAGGAAGATGCGCATGGCCAGGCCATTGCCATCGGGCGACGGCGACGTCGGCGCAAGGAACAGGAGGCGTGGCCGTGTCACGGTGGCGCAACCGTCAGGCCGGGAGTGTCGGCTGCGGCGAGCCGCGCGGCAAATCCGGGCGGACCGCAGCTGGCGCCGCGCCAGGTTCCGTCCGCAAGACGACGGAACTCGATCGCCAGGCGGATGTCGGAATAGAACTGCAGCACCGGCTCGCCGTCGCGCTCGACAACCGCCCAATGCTGCTCGAATTCGGCGCGCCCCGCGCCGATCCGGCCGCCACGATGCAGCGTGAGCAACCGCCAGCGGGAATCGCCGGACTGGTAGACGAAGCGCCCGGTTGCGATGAGCGCATCCTGCTCGGCCACAGCGGCATCAGCCGGGGCCTGGAAGATCGCGCCGCTCCACTGCCGGCCGAGCTCGATCAGCGAGTCCCGGGCGGCCCGCGTGGACGCGTCATCCGGCGTTTCCCGGTCCTGGCCGCCAAGGTGCCATTTGGACGTGCGCCGGTGCTGCACCATGGCCTCGCCCTGGAGGTCGCGGTGAATGAGGTCCAGCTCGACGTCAAACGGCGTGTAAGGCGCCAGGCCAAAGGGGCGCCCGGCCGCGAGAGCCGCCAGCAGCAGGGCCGAGGCCGGCCGCTGGCCAGGCAGCGCCGCAGGCGTCAGCGCCCCCGCCAGCCGGATGGCTTGGGCGACCAGGTCGCGATGCCGCCTGCGGTCGATGACCACCAGACCCGGATCGACGGACGGCACGGAACGCGACGCCAGGCCCGCCAGTGGCCAGGCCGGATTGGCTTCGCCGATGTCGCCACGGCCGGGAAAAAGCAACAGGCCGAGCTCGGCGACACCCGGCCAATCGAACAGCACCGAAATGTCGGTCAATGGCGCGCAATCGGCATCGACATACAGCACCTCGTCGAAGGCGCTGGCGGCGATGGCGCCCAGGCGCAGCATCTCCGGCTGGCGGTCGATTCCCGGCGCGAACACTCCGGTTGCGTCACGGACGGTCACATCCTTGGCCGCGATGAGATCGGCCATTCCGGTGTCCAGTTCGGCCGGCCCGCGATGCCAGAACTCGATCGGCAACAGGCAGCCATGGTGGCGCAGCAGTGACACCAGCACCCAGGCACAGGTGAAATAGCGCTTGCCGCCGCCGCAGACCACGATGCCGCGCGAGATTTGGCCCGCTGCTGCCGGACCATCGGGTGTGGGATTGGACTGAATCATCGCGGACAGGGCCTCCGGGCGCTTCCTAGCATCGAAGGGCGGCGGTCGCCCGCTCAATATGCCAGGCCGCACCGTCAAGGTCGCCGAGCGACAGGAGGCCGGCCGGAACCGCCATGACGAGCGCCCGCAGGCGTGCAACTGCCAGCGCCACTCCCTCGTCCGGCATCAGCGCCAGAGCCATCAGCCGCGCGAACATATTGTCCGGCGACAGGCGCCCGAGTACCGAGCGGCCGCCGGAGTTCAGCTCCAGAACGATCAGCCCGGCCACCGGTCCCTTCTGGATCCGCCAGGGTCTTCCGGGCAGGCTCGGATCGATCGCCGCGGTCTCCTGGCCAGACCAGCCATATTGCTTCGGCGCCTTGACGAACAGCTCCCCGGCCGCCGGCACCAGCCGCGCCAGATCGGGGGCAGCGAACATCCGCGAGGGCCGCATGATGATGCCGCCCCAGTCGATCAGCGCATGTTCATCGCCCTCGACCTGATAGCCGCGCATCAGCATGTGGAGGGCGAGCGTGGTGCGCCCGCACCTCTGGTCGCCAATCAGCAGAAAGCGTCCCTGCGGCCCGATGATCGACGCCGCGGGCAGGAAAGCGTGGCCGGGATGGCTGGCCCCGATCTGGCGAAGCGCGAAGCGCCGCCATTCATTGACGGCCTGCTGCGCGGTGGCGCGGATGCGGTGACCGTCCGGCAGGTTGAGCGACAGGAATCCGTCGGCGCAATCGACCGTGATATCCACCGGGGCGAGCGCCGCGTCCGCGATGTCGGGACTGCATTCGATGGCGGCAAGGACGGCAAGGACGGCCGCCGAGGCGTGCAGCCGGTATTCGTGGGTCAGGCTGCGGGCGCGGAGGGGGGGCAAGGCCGGATCAGCTCCTCGGTCACCAGCATGGTGATGCAGTCGCGGACCATGTCCACAGGCAGTTCCGGCAGGTCATAGGCGTCTTTCAGGTAGCGCTCGACCTCGGGGATCGCGACGCCCTCGGCACAGAGTTCATAGACGGCGACGGCAGTCGGATTGAGGAAATGCACGCGGTCGCGGCGCACCTGGTAGATGACATAGCCGTCCGGAACCTGGCTGAGCTCCAGACCTTCCTCGCCGACGAAAACCTGATCGCGCTCAAACGAAGCCATGGTGTGCCAATATCCGCATGCGTTGCTGCTGGTCCGGTGCGATCCATTAGCGGAACCTGTCCCGACAGCGCAAGATTTCTGGATGCAAGGCGATCCCCCACTCAGGCCGCACCGTCGCCATGCGCGACATAGCCCATGGTGAGCAGGTCGATCCGCTTGTCGACATCGCGCCGGCCCGGCAGCCGGGCATCGAGCCGATCGGCCAGCAAGGCCAGCCGCGAACCTTCCGGAAGGCTGAGCGCAAGACGCCGAAGCCTGGGCGCAACACCCGGCTCGACCCCGTCGAGCACGATCAGCAGGGCTTCCAGAGCCACATCGTCGCAGGCGGGAAAGCCGGCGGCGGCAAGAAATGCAGGGATCAGGCCTGGCCCCTCGATCGCCGGCAGTGACGCGCCGGCCGCCCTGAGTTCGGCCGCACATTCGGGCGGCCCCAGCTTGCGGCCGATCCAATGACCGGGCTCACCCTCGTTCAACAGGAGGGTCGGGCCAAATCCGCCCTCGATCACCAGGGAGAAGCGCGCCGCGCCGGGTGAGGACGTGCCGGAATCCATGGCATCGATGACCGCCCAGTTGCGCAGGACCGCATCGCGGCCAACACCGATCTCGCCATGGGCGAGCAATTGGAGCGGCAGCGTGCGATCCGCTGCCAGATGGAGATCAAACAGGCCGCCGGCGAGCTCCGCCTCGCGCGCCCGGGCTGCGGGCCCACGCGGCGGCCCGTGGAAGATGCGCCCGCTCCATAACTGCTCCAGCTCCTGGAGATAGCGCAGGCAATCGGCCTCGTGCTGGAAATTGGCAACCGCCACCTGTGCGTCCCCGAGGCTCCATTTGGCGCTGGTGCGATGCTGGAACAGCGGCCGTCCCTCGAGATCGCACTGGAACAGCACACGCGGATCGACGAAGGGCGCATGCGGCACACGCGCGAACGGCGCCTCCTCCAGAAGCCAGCCGATCAGGAACGTGTCCTTGTCGCCATAGATGATCCCGTAGAACTGGTCGGCCTGCTCGTTCAGCCGCAACACCCGCTCAAGGGTGCCGGCGTGTCGGCGGCGGTCGACCAGCAGCTGGCCGCTTTCCAACGACGGCATCTGGCGGGGCGGCAGGCCCACCAGCGCCCAGACCGGGTTGTCGGCACGCAGATCGACAATGTCGGGCCAGAACACCGCTCCGGTCTCCCGGTAGGCCGGCCAGTCGAACAGCGGGGCGGGATCGCGTACCGGCACCTGGTCGGCGTCGAGCATCAACACCTCGGCAAGCCCGGTTCGCGCCAGCGCGAAGGCCTTGAGCTGCCAGCCGTCCCGGATCAGCCCGCCCTCGGTGGCGATCATTGCGGAGGCATCGATCACCGTCACGCCATGCGCCGCCAGCAGCGCCGCCATGGCCGGCGACATCTCGGCCGCTCCCATGTGCCAGACCTCGATCGGCAGCGAGCAGCCAAGCGTGTCGCGCAGCACGCGGATCAGCACATAGGCATTGGTGAACATGCGCGCGCCGCCGGCGCAGACCAGGATGCCCTGCCCGGTCCCGGTCATCGGGCTTTCAGGCGAGGCTTGGCCGATGCCGTCTGTCGGTACGCCCATGATATGCTGATATCCCCTGCCCGGCCGGATGATCCGGTGCCCATCCGGCTTGCGCAAGTCCCGGTCGCCTCGCACTATCCGCGCTTCATGCCGCAGGAGCTGCCGCTTGACCATCCGTTCATGGCTGCGGCGCGCGGCCAATGTCCTGCCCGTGCTCGGGCCGCTGCTCAAGGACCGGGCAAGGCTGGCGGCGGAACGGGACCGCTTCGCCTCGATTGCCGGCCACATGGCGCATCTGCATCACCGCGTGCTCGCCGAGCGGGCCGGCCTCAAGCTGCTGCTCGACACCCGCTCGCTGGTCGATTGGCATGTCTTCATCGAGAATGCGTGGGAGCCCCGGCAGATCGACATGATGATGGCCGCCGCCCGCTCATTCAGCGGCGATCCCCGGCCCAAGATCTTCCTCGATATCGGCGCCTGCTGGGGGCTCTATGCGCTGAAAGCCCATGCCCTCGGCCTGTTCGACCGGATCATCTGTTTCGAGCCCGACCGGATGAACGCCGCTCAGCTGGAGGCGCAGCTGTTCCTCAACGAGGCGGGCTATACAATAGAGATTGACCGCCGCGCGGTGTCGAACCGCTCCGGCACGGCCAGGCTGGAACGCGCCGGCGACAGGGCCGACCACAACCGCGGCGCCGCTCACCTGACCACCGACGAGGCGGCCAGCGAACCGGTCGAAACCGTCGCGCTCGACGATCTGTTCGACATCCGCGACCATATCCTGTTCATCAAGCTCGACGTCGAACGCCACGAGGCCGAGGCGCTGGAAGGCATGGCCCGGCTGATCGCCAACAACCATGTCTACCTGCAGGTCGAGATCTGGCCGGATCGGATCGACGCCATCTGGCCGCTCGTGCCACCGTCCCTCCGCCATCGGGCAAGCATCGACATGGACCATGTGTTCACCAGCTTCGATCCGCCCTCGGGCCTCTTCCCGCCTCTTGCATCCGACCTTGCCAGGTAGCCCCCCCGCATGTCCGACAGCCTGCCCAACCTCCTCATTCTCACGCCGGTCAAGAACGCCGCGCGCCATCTTCCAGGCTATCTCGATCTGGTGGAACGCCTGACCGTTCCCCAGGAGCGGCTGGCCATCGGCTTTCTGGAAAGCGACAGCACCGATGGGACGTTCGAGGCGCTGGAAGCCGCCCGTCCTCGGCTGGAAGCGCGGTTCAACCGCATGACCCTCGTCAAGCGCGACTATGGGTTCCGCATGCCGGAGGGCGTGCCCCGCTGGGCCCCGGCCTATCAGCTGATCCGGCGCGCCAATCTGGCCCGCGCCCGCAATCAGCTGCTGTTCCGTGCACTGCGCGACGAGGATTGGGTTCTGTGGCTGGATGTCGACGTGGTCGACTATCCCGCCGACCTGATCGAGCGGCTGCTCGCATACCAGCTGGACATCGTCCATCCCCATTGCGTGATCGAGCCGGGCGGCAAGACCTTCGACCTCAATGCCTGGCGCGACAATGGCACCAGGACCATGCACGACCTGAGGGGCACCGGCCGCCCTGTCCGGCTCGATGCTGTCGGCGGCACGGTGCTGCTGGTGCGGGCTGATCTCCACCGCGACGGCCTGATCTTCCCGGCCTTCCGCTATGGCGCCGGCAGCCCGACCGCCCGCGACAAGCATCCGCTCTGGGGGCGTGGCGAGATCGAAACGGAAGGCTTCGGCGTGCTGGCCCACGATATGGGGTTGCAATGCTGGGGTCTGCCCGATCTCGAGGTACGGCACGCGCCCGAGTGAGCCGCCTCAGCCGGCGGTTCCGTGCACCGCCCGCCACAGGCTTTCCGGCGTGAACGGTTGCTCTGAGACCCAGGCCCTGTCGGGCCCCAGCGCATCGTTGATGGCATTGGAGACCGCGCCGCTCGCCCCCATCACGCCGCCCTCCGACATGCCCTTCATACCGCCGGGCGTCAGTCGGTTCGGTCGGTTGAGCGGCACGACCTCGATATCAGGCAGGTCGGTGGCGCGCGCCACCGCATAGTCCATGAACGAGCCCGCGAGCATCTGGCCATCGGCGCCATAGGCGCAGCGCTCCATCAAGGCACCTGACAGGCCCATGCCGACGGCGCCATGCACCTGCCCCTCGACGATGGCGGGATTGATCTCGACGCCGCAATCATGGGCCACGACATAGCGCAGGATGCTCAAGGTGCCCGTGCTCGGCTCGATCTCGACCAGGCAGGCATGGGTGGCATTGGCATAGGTCATGGCCGGCGGATCGAAGGCTGCCGTCACATGCAGGCCCGGCTCCATGCCCTCGGGCAGGCTCAGCGGATCGAGATGCGCGCTGCGGGCGAGGCCGGCGAGCGTCTGGCCAGTCGCCGTCCATTGACCTTCGACCAGCCGCAGCACCGCGCCATCGGCGAGCGTCAGGCCTTCCGACCCGTTGAGATTCAGCTGATGGGCGGCAATCGCCAGGAGCTTGTCGCGCAGCCGGCGCGCCGCGATCAGCACCACGCCACCACCCGCCGTGCCGCCCCGCGCCCCGCGGCTGCCCATGCCATAGGGCGCGATATCGGTATGGCCGAGCTGGACGGCGATATCCTCGATCCGGGCGCCGAGGCCTTCCGCCGCGCATTGGGCGAGCGTCGTCTCGTAGCCCTGCCCCGACCCCATGATGCCGCAGGAGACGAAGACCGCCCCCGACGGCTCGACCCGCACCGTTGCGGTCTCGTGGCCGGAGCCTGCAATGCCGGCATTCTTGTAGAATTTCGAGCCATAGGTGGTGGGCTCGACCACCGTGCAGAAGCCGATGCCGGTCAGCCTTCCGGCGCGGCGGGCGCGCTTCTGTTCGGCCCTGAGATCGGCATAGCCGATCGCGGCGACGGCGGACTCCAGCGTCTCGGCCGGCGTCACGTCGACATAGGTCTCGCCGGTGATCGTCACGAAGGGCAGATCGGCTGAGGTGATCGTGTTGCGGCGGCGCACCGTCACCGGATCCAGCCCGAGATCGCGGGCAATATGGTCCATCGTGCCCTCCATGATCCAGGAGGCGCTCGCCATCGGCGCGCGCATCGGTCCGGAGGGGCACTTGTTGGACAGATAGACCTTCACGTCATAGCCATAGGCCGGCACGCGATAGGGCCCGGGCAGGATCAAGGCCACCACGCGCGCCATGTAATTGGCCGGGAAGAAGCAATAGGCGCCGACATCGGCCTCCATCCGCGCTTCCAGCCCGAGCAGTCGCCCGTCGCGGGTGACGGCCGCGCGCGTGACGATCGTCTCCTCGCGGGCATGCAGCGCCGCCATCAGGTTCTCGCCGCGCTCTTCCTGCCAGCGCACCGGGCGCTCCAGCGCCATGGCGAGCGCCGCGATGGTCAGTTCCTCGCGGAGCAGCGCGATCTTCTGGCCGAACCCGCCGCCCATGTCGGGCGAGATAACGGTCACCTGGCCCTCGCTGAGGCCAAGCCTGCCGGCCAGCGCCGAGCGCAGCGGATGTGGCGCCTGGTTGCCGGTCCGCACCGTCAGGTGGCGGCGGCCGGCATCCCATTCGGCGACAATGCCGCGCGGCTCCATCGGCACATGGGTCTGGCGCGCCTGCGAAAACCGCGCCTCGACGATACGGTCGGCCTTGGCGAAGGCCTGCGCCAGTTCGCCCTTTTCGAAGGTCTGGTGCGAGGCGAGATTGGTCGGCAGGGCCGGATCGACCGGTTCGCCGGTCTCCGCCATGCCGGCAGCCGCCGGGCGCTCGGCATAGTCGATGACGACAGCCTCCGCCGCGTCGCGGGCGATGGCGAGCGTCTCGGCCACGACCACAGCCGCGAGATCACCGACGAAGCGCACCTTGTCGACCGGAAAGGGCGGCACGTCGACCGGCTTCAGCCCCTCGATCGGCGGCGCCATGCGCAAGGTCGAGGCGCGCGCCGCGACATCCCGGCCGGTCCACACCGCAACAACGCCCGGCATGGCCAGCGCCTCGGCCGCGTCGATGCTGACAATGTCGGCATGCGGATAGGGAGACCGGACGAAGACCGCATGCAGCGCGCGCGGCACCGCGATATCGGCGAGATAGCGGCCGCGGCCGGTGAGAAAGCGTTCGTCCTCGCTCCGCCGGACATCCGCGCCGATGCCGCCCGAGGATCGCGGCGTGCCATCGTCGGGGATTGGCCCCCTCATGATGCCGAGGCGAGCCGCTGCTCGCTCGTGGCGTCGAAGAGATGCAGCCGTGCCGGTTCGACCGCCAGCGACAGCCGGTCGCCGATCGCAAGGCTCTGGTCCTTGGAGGCGCGCACGACCAGATCCACACCGGCCACCGAGAGGTCGATATGCTGCTCGGACCCGAGCGGCGAGACCAGTGTCACCGCGCCGGCAAGACCGGAGCCCTCGCCAGTGAGGATCGCATCCTCGGCACGCAGGCCCAGCACGACCTTCCGGCCACCCTGCCCGGCCGCCAAAGCCGGATCGACCGCAAGCTGGAAATCGCCCCGCACGAATGTCGGCCCGCCGGGGTCGTCCACCAGTTCGCCCTCGACGAAGTTCATCTGCGGGCTGCCGAGGAAGCTCGCGACGAACCTGTTGGCGGGGCGGTTGTAGATCACATCCGGCGTATCGAGCTGCTGGACCACGCCATCGCGCATCACCGTGATCCGGTCGGCGAGCGTCAGCGCCTCGGCCTGATCATGGGTGACGTAGACGAAGGTCGTTCCCATCGAGAGGTGCAGCTTCTTGATCAGCGAGCGCATGGAGACGCGCAAGGCCGCATCGAGGTTCGACAGGGGCTCGTCCATCAGGAAGACGCTCGGCTGGCGCACCAGCGCGCGCCCCAGCGCCACACGCTGGCGCTGGCCGCCCGACAGCTGATGCGGCTTCCGATCCAGAAGATGGGTGATTTCAAGCTGTTCGGCGGCAGCCTTCACCTTGGCATCGACGCTGGCCTGATCCTCGCCGCGCAGCCTCAGCCCGAAGGCGATGTTGTCGAACACGCTCTTCTGCGGATAGAGCGCATAGGACTGGAACACCATGGCGATTTCCCGCTTGTGCGGCGGGATGAAGGTGACCTTGCGGTCGTCGAACCAGATGTCGCCCTCGGAAATCTCCTCTAGGCCCGCAATGATGTTGAGTGTCGTGGTCTTGCCGCAGCCCGACGGCCCGAGAAACACCATGAACTCGCGGTCGCGGATATCGAGGTCGAGCTTCTGGAGGGCGGTCACCGATCCATAGTTCTTGGTGACCCCGTCGAGCCGGATGCGCGCCATGGATCAACCCTTCACTGCGCCGGCGGTCAGGCCGGAAACGATATAGCGCTCGAACATCATGGCGAGCACGACCGGCGGCACGATGGCGATGACGCCCGCCGCATTGACGAACGAGAAGCTCGTCGTGAAATCCATCACGAAGCCGGAAATGACGATCGGCAGCGTCTGCGACGTGATGTTCTGGGTCAGGATCAGCGCGAAGATGAACTCGTTCCAGCTGGTGAGAAACGCAAACATCACGGAGGCCACCAGGGCTGGCAGCGACAGCGGCAGATAGACGTGGCGCAGCGCCTGGACATGCGAGCAGCCGTCCGCCCTGGCGGCGCGATAGAGATCGCGCGGGATCTGCTCGAAGTACGAGATGAGGATGAAGATCGTGAACGGCACGGTGACCGCGAGATAGGTGACGATCAGCGCGAAGCGCGTGTTGACGAGGTCGAGGTTCCGCATGACCAGGAACAGCGGCACGATCAGCGCGATATCGGGGATCACCCGCGTCACAAGGATCGTGTAGAGCGCCGCCTGCCGCCCCTTGAAGTGGATCACCGCAATCGCATAGGCGGCCGTGATCGACACGACGAGATTGAGGATCGCGACCCACATCCCGACCGTGAAACTGTTCCACAGCGCCGGCAGGAGGTTTTCTGCGCCCGATGGGAGGAAGCTGCCCGTGGCGGGATCGCCCTGCCGGCGTGTCTCGTAGGTGACCTCGCGGGTCTTGGTCGAGAAGATCGCCTCGAAATTGCCGAAGGTCACTTTCGGCGGCAGCCAGTTCGGCGGCACGGCCGTGATGTCGGCTTCCGATTGCAGCGAGGACGAGACGAGCCAGGCGACGGGTCCCGCGACATAGATCACCAGCAGCGCCGAGAACAGGGTGATCAGGATCCCCCTGCCCCAGCGCTTGGCGATCATGGCCCTGCGGCCGTCATCGGTCGCCGCACTCATGCCTTGCTCCCGAAGCCGCGGATGAACAGGTAGGACAGGATGAAGGTCGCCAGCGCCAGAACATAGGAGAGCGCCGCGCCGATGCCGAATTTCAGGTTGCGGAAGGTCTCCACATAAATCTGCCAGGACAGGGTGTAGGAGGCGTCCCCCGGCCCGCCCTGCGTCATGATCAGGAACAGGTCGAAATGGCGGATCGAGATCATGGTTTCATAAACGAGGACCAGCATCAGGCCGGGCTTCAGTGCCGGCAGAGTCACATGCAGGAACCGCTGGAACACATTGGCGCCGTCGACGGTCGCCGCGCGATAGAGATCGTTGGAAATCGACTTCATCGACACCAGCAGCAGGATGGCGGCGAGCGGCATCTGCTTCCAGATCGCGGCATTGGCGATCATGAACAGCGTCTTGTCGGGGTCCCCCAGCCAGACGATGTATTTCTCGAGCAGGCCCAGCTGGACGAGGATGCCGTTCAACAGGCCGTAGCCGGGATCGTAGATCCACTTCCACATCAGGCCGTTGACAATGCTCGGCGTCGCCCAGGGCAAGAGGATCAGGGCCGAGAGCAGCCGCCGTCCCGGGAAGGCCTCGTTCAGCAGCAGGGCCACGAACAGCGCCATCACCGTGGTGATCGACACGGTGACGACGGTATAGACGGTCGTTCGCTGCACTGCCGTCCAGAACAGCGGATCGGCGAAGATCCGGGCATAATTGCCAAAGCCGACGAAGGGCCGCCGCCAGGGCCTGGTCAGCACGATGTCGAACAGGCTCGTGTAGAACGAGTAGATGATCGGATAGACGGCAACCACCATCAGCACCGCGAAGACTGGCAAGACCAGCAACGCGGCGCTGCGCTCGTCATAGCCGAACTGGCGGCCGAGCCGCTCGAGCATGCTCGTGGCCATGGGATCAGCTGCCGCGCAGCTCTTTCCACTTGGCAGCCATGGAGGCGGCAGCCGCCTGCGGCGTGGCACGATTGAGGAAGATCGACTGCCAGGCAGCATTGGCGGTCTCGTTCCACTCGCCGAACCAGGGCGCGATGACGTCCTTTTTGACGGCGGTCGCCGCCTGCTGGGCGATCACGTCGCCGCCGCCGGCCCAGCGCGTCCAGAACGCCTTGACCTCGGCATCGTTGGAGAGCGGCGTGGTGCAGAACGGCAGGCCGACATCGGTCAAGAGCAGCTTCTGCAGCGTGTAATTGCCGCCGGTGTCCTTGCCGCCGAAGAACTCCATGAACTTCACCGCATTGGCGCGTCGCGTCGCATTGGCCTTGGCGCCGGGCGTCATGCCGTAGAAGCGGATCCAGCCGCAGGTGGCGCTGGCCGTCGCGTTCGGTCCCTTGGGCATCAGCGTGGGCCTGAGCTTGCCGGCGGCGGGCGCCTGGGTCGGATCGTTCAGCGCGCGCAGGCGATAGGTCGGCACGATGGAGAAGGCGTGCTGTCCCGCGCCCAGCGCCTTCAGCGCATTGATCTCGGAGGTCTCGATGGCCCCCGGCGCGACGATCTTGTGGGTATGGATCGCTTCACGGATCCAGGTGGCGGATTCGATCACGCCCTTGCCGGGCTCCGCCATGATGGCGGCACCCGCCGCATCAACGAAGCGGCCGCCATGGGAGAACACCATCGCGCTCATGAACTCGATCAGCCAGGTGTCGATGGCGAGCGCCATCAGCATCGGATATTCGACGACGCCCGCCTGCTTGATCTTCAGCGACTGCTGGACCACCTCGGCCCATGTCGTCGGCGGCGTGGTGATGCCAGCCTTGGCGAGGATCTCGGTGTTGTAGACGAAGGACATGTGGTCGCCGTAATAGGCCAGACCATATTGCTTGCCCTTGTAGAGCATGGACTGGGTGCAGAACGGCGCCGCCTCGGCATTGTACTTGGTCAGTTCCGGCATGTCGTCGATAGTGGCCAGCCAGCCGGCCTCGGCGAATTCCGGCAACCAGGCATCGCTCACCCACAGCACATCCATCGGCGCATTGCCGACGAGCCGGGTGACCACCGAGGTGCGGTACTGAGCCCAGGGGAAGTTCTCGTAATTGACCTTGAGATTGGTCGCCTTCTCGAAGGCCGAGATATGGCTCTTCACCTGATCGACGGCGGCCGACCACGAAGTGAAGTTGACGCCCGCCGCCTGGCCCCATGCGCCGCCCGGCAAGCCGGCGGCTGCAATGGCCGCGCCGGATGCGCCAGCCTGCAGGAAACCGCGACGCGACAATTTCGACGAGCGTACAACCGTCATGACAATCCCCATACCTTTGCAACCGGTTGCATGAGACTATCGACGCGGCTCGCGCCAGCGCAATCGTTAATTTCGCAGGGCAAGGATGGCGGCATTCCGGTCCTTCGGGGAAGGAACATCTCCCGCATCCCAGGACGCGCTAGCCATAGACCCGGAAATGGTCGATCCGCAGATGGGCCAGCCGATGTTCCGGCAGAAGTGGCCGTGGATAGGGTTCGTCGTCGCGCAGAGCCAGGGTCAGAAGCGGCCAGAAGACATCGCCGTTTCGGTCCAGTTCGGCAGCTCGCCCGATCGTCCAGACCACCGGGCGGCTGGTTTTCGGATCAAGCACCGCCTTGCGGTTGAAATAGAGCGCGCAATGCGCGCCATCCACCAGCATGCCGTAGAGATTGTACCCCAGCGTCACATCGACCCCGGTCGGGACGCCGATGCCCTCGTGGTGTTCGCCGGGTTGTCCCCACTCATGGAGGTAGGCGCCGTAGAGGGTTGGCTCCTTGCCCTTGTGCTCGACGATATCGAGCTCGACGCTGGTCTGGGGGTGCAGGATGCTGCGCCCATTCATCATCCAGAAGCCCGGCCAGGTCAGCGGATGGCGCGGCATCCACATCCGTGCCTCGAAATAGCCCTGCCGCCAGCCCTTGAGGATCGTTCCGTCCGAGCGCGCCGTCTGGATATTGCCGGAAACCCACTGATATTCGGGCAGGCCATTGCCGTAATAGGCATAGACATTCATCGGCCGGCCGATATGGCGCACCGATATCTGCAGGGCCTTGCCGTCATCGGCCTTGGCGTCGTCGACGATCGCATAGGGATTGAAGCCCTCCTCGCCGGTAATCCGCGCGAAGGCCGCGCGGCCATAATGGCCGGCATCGAAGGTTGTCGCCTTCCGCCCGGCATTCCAGATCGCCGGATCCAGCCGATGGAACGGTTCGTCGAAGATCAGCGAGCGGCCGGCAGTCGGATCATTCGGCGGGGTGAAGGCACTCGCGGGACGCACCGACGGAAGCGCCGCCGCCGTTATCATGACTGCCGCACTTTTCAGCAGATTGCGGCGAGTGGCCCGCCCACGCCGATCAAAAGCGCTTCGAAACCACGCTGTCCGGATCATGACGGCTTGCGGACATACCATCCGTCCCACTGCGAAAACTCCGGGAAGCGTCGCTCATAGCCCTTCTCCGCCATGAGCTGGTCGATCTTCGCCTCGTTCGCGGTGAAGTTGTGCTCGATGGAGAACAGGGTCACGCGATAGCGCTCGAAGTCGAACGCCCGGAGGATTTCCAGCTCGCTGCCCTCGGTATCGACTGACATATAGTCGATGACCGGGGGCGCCTTGTGGGCTTCCAGCAGGTCGTTGAGCGACACAGTCTGGACATCGAAGGCAGCACCCTCGGCCCGGCGCGCGGCGTTGTGGTCATGATCCGCCTCGACCGACAAGCCGCTCAGTTCGGGATCATCCGCCGCCATGAATGTCAGCGTATCGCCGGTGGTGGCATAGACGCAGCGCGTTTCGATGGCGCAGCGCCGATTGGCCCGCAATGCGTCATGCCAGACCGGATTGGGCTCGGCGAGGATGCCCGACCAGCCATAGCCGGTCTCCAGAAGCCACGTATTGCTGTTGACCAGGCCATTGGTCGCGCCGAACTCGACGAAAAAGCCCTCCCGCTTGGCCGAAAGCTCGAAGACGACCCAGAGATCCTGCACGATCTGCGACTTCGACTGGGGCAGATCGCTGAACACCCGCGACAGGAAGCGCATCTCGTCCATGTCGCGGATAGCTGTCACCTCGGGACGTCGCAGCCGCATGGTGTTGAACATGAAGCGCCGCGCCGACGGCCGGCGGACAATGAGCCCGGCGATGGTCCAGACAAGACGCTTGAAACCGTCCTTGATCAGATAACGCATTACTCTTCCTTCTTGGCGGTCCCCGGAACGGACGTGCTCTGAGCGAGCAGCCGGCAAACCGGTGTGAAGCCATCGGATACGGCGGAATTGAACACCTGCCCAATCCTCGCGACTGCAATTGGCCCGAATCTCGCTTGTCTCTCCAGGCGGCCCGATCGTCCGGGGCGCTGGATCAATTGCAGTGCATCGCCAAACCTCCCCAGTGCTCGCTTCAGCACAGGAGAGCAATATTCATACCTTTTCCTCGGCCGCCTCTTCGCGAGGCGGAGCTGCCGCTAAGGCATGACAAGTGGATGGTTGCGTATGCAGGAGATTTATCAGGGCGACACCTACGCCAACAAGAACCCCACGTGGCACGAGGAAGACGCACCGTGGAAGGCGAAGCATATCGAGACGATCCTGAAGTCCAACGCGATCGCCCCGACGACCATCTGTGAGGTCGGCTGCGGCACCGGCGACATTCTTCTGAACCTGTCCAGCGCCTTTCCGGCTGCGAAACTCTCGGGCTACGAGATTTCGCCGCATGCCTATGAGCGCGCCAAAGTGAAGGAGACAGAGGCGGTCCGCTTTCACTTCGGCGACCTGCTCGAGGAGAAGGATCTCCGGTTCGATGTGCTGGTGATTGCCGACGTGATCGAGCATGTCGAGGACTACGTCAAATTCATCAAGGCCCTGAAGCCTTTGAGCCAGTACAAGGTGTTTCACATCCCGCTCGACCTGTCCGTACAGTCCGTCTTCCGGGCCTGGCCGATCATGAATCTCCGCGAGGGCGTGGGGCATCTCCACTACTTCTTCAAGGACACGGCCCTCGCCACGCTGAAGGATTGCGGCTACCGCGTCGTCGACTACCGCTACACGGCAAGCCGACTGGAATTGCCCAACCAGGCCTTCAGCAGCCGGGTGATGCGCCTGCCACGCCGGCTCATGTATGCGATGAATGCCGATTTCGCGGTGCGCCTGCTCGGCGGCTATTCACTGATGGTCCTGGCGGAATGACCCCGGTCGCAACCAGGGGGCCGCACGGACCAGTTCGTCGAGGGCCTGCGCCATGAGCGTCGAGCCGATCGGCCTTGTGACGCTGCTGATCGGGCTGGTGTGCCTGTTGCTCGGCTATCGCGTCGCGGCCACTACGCTGGTGGCGGCCGGTCTGTTCGGCTCGGCCGCTGCCTTCATCATCGGTTCCGCCAATATCCAGCCGGGGCACATGTTCCTGGCCTTCGTGGCACTGGCAACGCTGACGCGGCGGCGCGAGGCGCTGGCAGCGATGCGGGCCTTGTCGCCCAGCGAACCCGGGTTCTGGTTTGCCTGCCTTGTCCTCTACGGACTGCTCACCGCCTACCTCCTGCCGCGCATCCTGGCCGGTGCCACCCAGATCATCCCGCTAGGGTCCACGGCATTCGAAGACACCGGGTTCACGGTGCCACTGAGCCCGGTCTCCAGCAACTTCACGCAGAGCGTCTATATGGGCGCCAATCTGCTGTGCTTCGCCATGACCGTCGCGATCGCCTCCACTGCATCCGGGTTCCGCGCCATTCTGACCGGTCTGATGGCGTTTTCGGTGGGCAACATCATCTTCGCCCTCCTCGATCTCGGCACCTATGCGACCGGCACGCAGGATCTGCTCGGGTTCATGCGCAACGCCCAGTACACACTTCATACCGACGTCGAAGTCAGCGGCATGAAGCGCATCGTCGGCTCGTTCACCGAGGCCTCGTCCTTTGCCCGCTCCACCCTCGGCATCCTCGGGCTGACGGGTACCCTCTGGCTTTGCGCCTACAAGCCCGTGTGGACCGGCACCATAGCGCTGGTCTCGCTGGCCTTGCTCATCCTGTCGACCTCGTCCACCGGCCTCGTCGGCGCTCCCATCGTGCTGCTTCTGCTCTACTGGACGGCGCTGGGGCGATCCGGCGTGAAAAGTGGCGGCCGGTACAGCAGCCTGGCCGTGCTCTGCGCCCCGCCGCTGGCGGTCGCATTGGCCCTCATCCTGTTCATCGATCCGACCACCTCGGCCATGATCATCGACTATGTAAATCTGGCCGTCCTGGACAAGGCGACCTCGGACTCGGGCGTCGAGCGCAGCTCCTGGAATGCCGTGGCGTTGCAGAATTTCCTCGACACCTGGGGCATCGGCGTTGGCCTCGGCACGGTCAGGGCGTCCAGCTTCCTCCTGGCGCTGCTCGCCAATGTCGGCCTGCCAGGAGCGATCTTCTACGGCGTGTTCGCCGCGACCGCGCTGCTGCGCAGCCGGGGCCATACCCGCAGCTTTCCCGCTGATATCCGCCTCGCCGCCCGCAACGCCTGCTTCGGCCTGATCCTTGGCGACCTGCTGGTCAGCCCGGTCATCGACCAGGGCCTGTTCTTCTACGTGCTCGCCGGCATCGCCTCCGCCATGCCGGAGCGCCAGGCCTCCAACGACCGCTTCGCGCCAGTGGGAGCTGCGGCATGAATGCAGGCGCAAACTTTGGGATCAATGGGCGCTTCCTCACCCAGCCCGTCACCGGCGTCCAGCGCTATGCGCGCAACGTCGTCGAGGCCATGGACCGCTCTCTCGCAACGGCTCGGGCGTCAGCGGAGCTCCTTGTGCCGGCCGGCACGGCCGATCCGCATTACGCCGCGATCTCCCGCCGCGAACTCGGCCCGTTGAACGGCCATGCCTGGGAGCAACTGACCCTGGCGATGCGATGGCCGGATCGCCTGCTCAGCCTCTGCAATACCGGCCCGGTCGCGAAGGCGGACCAGATCGTCTGCATTCACGATGCCAATGTCTTTACCGCGCCGGAGAGCTACGGCCGCGCCTTCCGCACCTTCTATGGCTTGCTGCAGCCGCAACTCGCCCGCCGCGCCGCGCGGGTCGCAACGGTCTCCAACGCCTCCGCCCGCCAGATCGCCCGCTACCTGTCGCTCGACAGCGCCGACATTGCCGTTCTGCCCAATGGCCACGAGCACGCGCTCGCCTGGGACCCTTCATTGGCTGAACTGGCGCCATCGGTGATCGAAGACGGATCCCACCCGCGCCGCTTTGTCCTCGCCATCGGATCGCGCGCGCGCCACAAGAACATGCAGCTTCTGGTCGATATCGCCCCCGATCTTGCCGCCATGGGGATCGATGTGGTGATCGCCGGCGGGGATGCCGGCATCTTTGCGCCCGAAACCCTGAAATCCGCGCCCAATGTGACGGTGATCGGCCGGATCAGCGACCATGATCTGGCCTATCTGATGGATCGCGCCCTTTGCCTGGCCTTTCCGTCCTGGACCGAGGGCTTCGGCCTTCCAATCGTTGAAGCGATGGCGCGCGGCTGCGCCGTCATCTCATCCGATCGGGCAAGCATGCCGGAAATCTGCGGCGACGCGGCGCTGATGGCCTCGCCCGCCGAGCCCGCGGCCTGGATCCGGCAGGTGCGCACGCTCGCCGAGAGCGCGCAATTGCGCGACGATATGGTTGGCCGGGGCCGCGAGCGGGTCAGGCTGTTCTCCTGGGACACAACAGCCAATGGCTATATCAGCCTGATGCAGGATCCCCGGCGTTCCATGGCGCGGCGAGCTGAACCCGCCTCGCCGCTTGCAGAACCTCGCATTGCCGCAGTTGTTGCAACGCTCGGGCGCCCCGAGGTGGTGAGCCGCACGGTTCGCCACCTGCTCGCGACCCAGGCGCTCAAACCCTCGACCGTGATCGTGTCGTGTGCAGACGTCTCTGACGCGGGCGACCTCGCCGACCTCGCCGGTGTCACCATCCTGACGGGCCCGACGGGCCTGCCCCGCCAGCGCAACACGGCGCTCGACGCCCTGCCCGCCGACACCGACATCGTCGCCTTCTTCGACGACGATTTCGTTGCCGATGCGGATTGGCTGGCTGCAGCGGCGCGCACCTTCCACGACGAACCAACCGTCGTTGGGTTTACCGGGCACGTGCTGGCCGACGGCATCAAGGGGCCCGGCATCGCCTTCGACGAGGCCGCGCGGATCGTCGCGACGGCCGATCCGAAGAGCGACTGGACCTGGATCGAGCCCTACAGCCCCTATGGCTGCAACATGGCGTTCCGGGCCAGCAGCATCGGCGACCTGCGCTTCGACGGTCGGCTTGTCCTCTATGGATGGCTGGAAGACCGCGACTTTGCCGCAGCGCTGGCCCGCAAGGGTGGACGACTGGTCAAGTGTGCAGACGCGCGGGGTGTCCATATGGGCGTCAAGGGTGGCCGCGTGCGCGGGGAACGGCTTGGTTATTCCCAGGTCGCAAATCCCGTCTACATGCTGCGCAAGGGCACGATGAGCATCCCTCAGGTTGCCGATCACATCTTCCGCAACCTTGCGAGCAATGTCGCGAAAGCGCCTTGGCCGGAGCCATTCATTGATCGGCGCGGACGTCTGCGGGGCAATGTCCTTGCCCTGGCTGACGTGCTGCGCGGTCGCATCGAGCCTGAGCGCGCAGCCAGACTTCAACCGAAGACGGGGACCTGACGATGGACGCGATGCGCGGATCTGACAGTCGATCGATCCGGCTCTGGCCGATCCCCGACGCACAGGAAGACGCCCCCGACGATGGGCCGATCGCGCTCCTGCGCTCGGTGCTTGAGGCGGTCGGCCTGCACAAGTGGAAACTGGCACTGTGGACGGCGCTCTGCCTGGCGATAGCCTTTGCCTATGTGAGCGCGACGCCCTCCACCTATACCGCCACCTCGACAATCCTGCTCGAACCGCGCCGGCAGATCGCGGCCTCAGGGCGCGAGACCGCGCCGACGCCGTCCCTCGACCTCAATCGCGCCGATAGCGAGCTGCAGGTCATTCGATCCGAACGCCTGTTGACCCAGGTCTTCGACAGTCTTGACCTGGCAAACCAGGCGGAGCTGAAGCCAAGGCCGCCGGGTTTCGTTCGTCGGGTCATCGGCACCGTCCGGGCGTTCCTGTCCGACCCGCTCGGCACCATCGAAACGATGCGGCGCCCCACGGGTGCGCCCACTGACACGCGCGCAGCGACTGCCGCCAGCGCGGATCGGCAGTCGGCCTTCGCGGCCTTCGCGCAGCGCTTCTCGGCGCGGCGTGTCGGCCAGTCCTATGTGGTCGAGATGTCCTATTCCTCATCGGACCCCGACCTCGCCGCACGCGTGGCCAATGCCGCCGCCTCGGCCTATCTCCTGCAATCCGTGGCGTTCAAGGCCGACGCGGCCCGCAGCGGCGTCGAATTCGTCCAGGGCCGTGTCGATGCCCTGGGCGCTCAGGCGCGCGCCGCAGCCGCCGCAGTCAAAGCAGGCACCCTCCCCGACGTGCCCATCCCTGACGCCGACGCGCGGGTCATTGGCGCGGCTCTGAAGCCTCTCGGCCCCTCGGCACCCCGATCCACCCTCATTCTGGCACTGGGCGGCGCCCTTGGCCTCATGAGTGGACTTTTTGGAATCGCGCTCGCCAGTTCGCTCGATCGGCGCGTGCGCAATGCCGCAACCCTGACGCGGGAAACCGGGTTGCCCTGTCTCGCCGTCGTGCCCGCAATCGCCGACAGGTCCGGTGTCTTTCGACGCAACGCGATGGAAGTGGACCCCATCGCGGCCTTCGAGCCCGGCAGCCGCTTCGCAAGCGCGATATCCAACCTGCGCATGTCCATCAAGATGTCAGCGATGCTGCCAACGAGCAGCGAGAACCACACCATCGCGCTGGTGTCATGGGCCCCGGATACGGGCTGCAGCCTGCTCTGCCTGACTCTGGCGGAACTCACTCGAAGGCTGGGCAAGCCGGTCACCGTGGTCGACGCGGATGTGCAGGGTGCCCATCTGAGCCCGTCCTGGGGCGATACGCATGGCGGCAGTTCGCTGGTCGGTGTGCTCGCCAGCCATACGCCGCTCCATGCCATCCAGTTCCAGAACCGCGATGGCGTGGCCGTCCTGCCGGCGCTGACGCCCGACGATCGGCCAGATGCCTCCGTCGATTTCGGCGACCGGAGCGTTGGCCACTTGCTGGACCAACTCCGCGCACGCGGCGATGTGCTCCTCGCATTGCCGCCGGTGGCCGATACCGCCGATGCCGCAGCCCTGGCGCGGCATGCCGATGCGGTGATCATCGTCGTCGCGGCCGGACGGACGACCATCGACGAGGTCAAGGACGCGGCACGCGCCCTGCGCAGCGTTGGCGCCCATGTGATCGGCGCCGTCATCAACGGCGCACAGACACGCTCATGAGCGCGCTCGCGTCGCGCTTTAGCCCCCTCGAATAGTCGGATTTCTTGTGCGCATCCTGCACCTTCTCAACCACACCCGTCGCCTCAACGGCCACGTCCACGCGGCGGTCGACCTCGCCTGCGCCCAGAGCGCACTCGGCCATGATGTGATGATCGCCAGCGAAGGCGGTGACTTTGACGACCTGCTGGCGCGCAAGGGGATCGAGACGTCCGTCATTTCGCACCAGCGCAAACCGCTGGCCGTGGCACGATCGCTCAACGCCGCGCGCCGGCTCGTAAGGTCCTGGCGCGCTGATCTGGTCCACGCGCACATGATGACGAGCGCGGTCCTGGCCTGGCCGGCCTGCAAGCTGGCCGGCATTCCTCTCGTGACCACCGTCCACAACGAGTTCGAGCGCAGCGCCATCCTGATGGGGCTTGGCACGCGGGTGATCGCGGTCAGCGAGGCGGTCAGTCAATCCATGCAGAAGCGCGGAATTTCAGCAGCGCGGCTGCGCGTCGTGCTGAACGGCACCATTGGCTCGGCGCGGTTTGAGGGCCGCAGCCGTGTGCCGCAAGAGCTCGCCTCCCCGTCCATCCTGTTCGTCGGCGGGCAGCATCCGCGCAAAGGCCTCCCGGATCTGTTCGAAGCCTTTGCGATCGTGCATGCACGCCATCCCGCGGCCCGGCTCTATATCGTCGGCGAAGGACCCTATCTCGACGCCTATCGCGAGATGGTCAGCAAGATGGACTGTGCTGATGCCGTGACATTTGCCGGCGCACAGGAAGACCCGTTCCAATGGATGGCAGGCGCCGACATCTTCGTTCTACCCTCGCACGCCGATCCGGCACCGCTCGTTCTGTCGGAAGCGCGTGAGGCCGGTTGCGCGGTGATCGGCACGACAGTCGACGGCATTCCGCAACTGCTTGAACAGGGCGAAGCGGGAATATTGGTGCCGGCCAAGGATCCGGCACGGCTCGCAGACGCCCTGATCGACCTTGTTGCCAAGCCGGCACATCTTCAACTCTGGCGGGACAGGAGCCAGACCAATATCGGCCATTTGACGATCGAGCGCGTCGCTCGTGAGACGCTGGACGTCTACGCATCGGCCCTCACCAAGGGCCGATGAGGCGCTCGCGTCAGGGGCGATCGCTGACGCTGGAGCGTGATTCAATCCGCGGCCCGGCCGAAACCGGCTCGCGCGCGAAGGGCAGCCTGCACAACCCGAGTGTGACATCCTTTGCCAGCATCGCATTGTCGAGATCGCTGGCTTGCTCGCCCCGATAGGTGCCAAGACGCACCAGCCGGTTGAGGGCTGCCCGCCGCTCGGCAAAGGTCGGGGCACGATAGAGCCGCGTGCGTAGCGCGTAGATATCGCTCACCCGGCGCCAGTGCGCCGCCGCCGCAAGTGCCCTGTCGGTCAACGGCCCATTCGGGCGCTCGAGCGCCAGGGTCGTCATAAGATGTGACCGCAACAGCGCCGCGGCCCGGCGCCCTTCCAGAAGCTCGCCGGCCCGCACCGCATTGCCGCGCGCCCGCTGCCAGATCGCCGGGAGCCTGGGCCCGGCAGCATTGGTGTCATGGCGCCTGTGGCGCACCAATGGCTGTGACAGCGTCACGACTTGGCCCAAGCTCTGGGCCAGGAAGTAGATCCAGAGATCATGGCCCAGCTGAACGCCTGCATCCCGGATATCGGGGCCCCGCCACTTGCTGTCGATCCACGACAAGATCTCGCGCCGGAACACCATGGTCATGCCGAGAAACCCCTCCCAGGCCGGCAGCGTCAGGGGCTCAAAAGTCCTGGAGCGGTCGATCCCCTGGGCGAAATAGCCGACATATTGGGACGCCGGGTCGATCAAGGTCGCGGTGTGGGCGCAGAGCACGGCATTCTCGCGCTGCATGGCCGCAACACAGCGTTCCAGCTTTTCCGGGTGCCAGTCGTCGTCCTGATCGCAGAAGGCAATGAACTCCCCTTCGCAAAGCGTCGTGCCGCTCAGGAAATTCTCGCCATAGCCGACCCGCTCCGTGTTGAGCCTGATCCTGACCGGAAAATGGGCGCGCTCTGCAAAATTTGAGACAAGACGCAGGGTGCCATCCGTCGAACCATCATCCGTAACCCAGAGCTCGGCCGGCGCAACAGTCTGACGGCGAATGCTCTCAAGCTGGGCCTCGATGAATCGTGCACCATTGTAGGTCGCCAGGAGCACTGAAATCTTAGCCATCGTGGATCCTCTTACGCATACGACTTGTCATATTTGATGCTAGTCGACCATCTTCAGAATGGTCGAACGATGATCGCGTTCCAATTGCTTCTCGACCTCTCCCTGTGGAGCGGATTACTGGATTTGAATTGCCATCCGCGACGCCCGGCCCGGCGGTGGCGATCGCAACGGTGCAGCTGGTGAAAACCCCACCCGAACGGATCGCGCAACATGATGGGATGGTCCGTGTTCGGCGATATCTCCATGTCTCAACAGGCGCTCGACCAGGTCGATGCCATTCCAAAGGAGCCGCCGCGCATTTTATACAGCAAGCATCATGCCAGATGGCATTTGGCTGACTGCCTCCACTGCCCCGTCGGGGCACGACAGCTGCGTCACATGGGCAGAGAGACAACCGGATCAGCCTTGTCTTCTTCAATCAACATCACGTCTCTGTGAAGATCGACACGACTGTTCGCGCGTGAACTGCCGACGCGACAGCCGGTCCTGGCAACTCACCATGGCTCTTACACGGAGCCATGATTTCATGCGGACATGACGACTCAAAAACCTTACGGGCTACGTAAGGTCAGGGGCCGCGCATCAGGATTGCTGCACCGCGTCCACGCCTGACCGTGCAGCGAATGCTTTGCCGACCAAGATGACACGTCAATGACCGCTCGATTTTCGGGCACGACTGGCATCGCGTTGACCATTTTTGAGCCAACGCACTATTTGCAACCCCTGCGACGAACAAACTTTGTGCACCGCATCAAAGGCCGCTTGATGCAGTGCAAATCCGTGGTTAACACTAGGTAAACCGGCTCTGCGAGGACCTGCGTTCCATGTCTAAGTCGCTGCCTAACCATGATATCGCGCTTGCCTTCCCAGCCGCACGCACCGGCGGGTCGGTCATTTCCAATCTGGCATGCACGGGTTGCAAGAGCGTCGTTGATTTCCTCGGTGCGCTCGTTGCCTTCTTGATGCTGTGGCCGTTGCTGCTCGGCATCGCGATTGCCATCCGGATGTCGGATGGTGGGCCGGCGATCTTCTCGCAGACCCGCATCGGCAAGAACGGCCGCCCGTTCAAATGCTTCAAGTTCCGCTCGATGGTTCTCAATGCCGAGCAAGCTCTCAAGGACCATCTGGCCAGTTCACCCCAGGCGCAGGCTGAATGGGCCGAGCATCAGAAGCTGTCATCCGACCCCCGCATCACCAGCTTCGGCCGTTTCCTCCGCAAGACCAGCCTCGACGAGCTGCCCCAAGTGTTCAACATCCTCATGGGGCAGATGAGCTTCGTGGGCCCCCGCCCGATCGTTCCCGACGAAATCCCGCGTTACGGCGAGTCGTTCGCCCACTGCTTTTCCGTCCCGCCCGGTCTGACAGGCTTGTGGCAGATCAGCGGCCGCAGCGATTGCGGCTATCAGAACCGGGTTGCTCTCGACTGCCGCTACGCGAGCGACTGGAATCTTTGGCTGGATGCCGAGATCGTCGTGAAGACCATTCCGGCCGTGCTCATGCAGCGGGGGAGCCGATAGGCCATAGCATTCGAACCCGGGATCGCGGCCGTTGAACGCCCTGACGCGCACAATCCTCGCGAGTGACCGGTCGGATATTGCCCCCCCGCCCAGGGTTGCGATCATCCACTATTGGCTCATCGGCATGCGTGGCGGCGAGAAGGTGATCGAGGCTCTGTGCCGCCTCTATCCCGATGCCGACATCTTCACCCACGTCTATGTGCCGGAGAAGACCTCGGCGGCGTTGAGGGCGCATCGCATCGCAACGAGCTTCATCAGTCGGTTGCCCTGGGCGCCGAAATTCTACCAGCGCTATCTGCCTCTGATGCCGCTCGCCCTCGAGCAACTGGACCTGCGCGGATACGACCTGATCATCAGCAGCGAGTCCGGACCTGCCAAGGGGATCATTCCGCCGCCTGGCTCGCTCCACATCTGCTATTGCCACTCGCCGATGCGCTATATCTGGAACATGTTCCACGAGTATCGCGACCGTGCCGGCTTTGTCACCCGGCTGATCATGCCGCTCCTGGCCCACTACATCCGCAACTGGGACGCCATCTCCGCCAGCCGCGTCGACTATTTCGTCGCCAATTCCCAGACCGTGGCCGCCCGCATCCGGCGCTATTATCGGCGCGATGCCGAGGTGATCTTCCCACCCGTCGACGTCGATGCCTTCGACCGGCTGCCATCGGACAAGATCGGCGACTTCCATCTGATGGCCGGCGAACTGGTGCGCTACAAGCGGCCGGAGCTCGCCGTCGAAGCCTTCAATGCCAGCGGCGAGAAGCTGGTCGTCATCGGCGGCGGCGAGATGCTTGCCCATCTGCGCAAGATCGCCAAGCCCAATGTCACCATCATGGGACCGCAGCCCTTCTCGGTCCTGAAAGACCATTATGCACGATGCCGGGCACTGATCTTCCCCGGCGAAGAGGATTTCGGCATCGTCCCCGTCGAGGCCATGGCCTCCGGTCGTCCGGTGATCGCCTACGGCCGAGGCGGGGCAACCGAAACGGTCATTGACGGCGTGACGGGCGTGTTCTTCGCCGAGCAGACATCGGATGCCATCCGCGACGCTGTCAGCAGGCTCGACGGCCTGACCCTCGATTCCGAGGCAATTGCCGCCCATGCGCGCAATTTCTCGTCGGCGCTGTTCGAGGAACGGATGCGGGCCCATGTGGCACGCCTCATGAAGGCCGAGGCCGAGGCCGATCTGGGCCGCGGCTAGCGGCACATTCGCCCGGTCGAGAAAACCGCGTTGGCGTCGATCCCTCTAAAGTCCCCTTAACGTCCCACTGCTAAAGTGTCATAGAGAGGTCCCCCTGACGGGGGACCGCTCCTGAGCGCAATCATGTTGCTCTGAAGTGGCAAGAGCCTTCGCAATGGCATCGATTGCCAAAAGGCCAGCGGGACGGGATTTCCCAGTTCGGCAACGTGGGAATGACCGGCCAGGGGATGAATGAAGCGCGATGATTGTTGTCCTGCTCCTTGCATCGATCGCGATCGGAATCGCCACAGCGGCGCTCCTGTGGTCGCATGGTATCCTGCTGGCCCTGCTCGTTGCGCCGGTTGTCACGAGCGTTCTTGTTTTCGCCGGCGCCGTGCTGATCGCCTATCGCCAGCCCAACCAATCCGCTGAATCCAGCCCGCTGAGCCAGGCCGTCAACGAGGTTCTGACCAAGCTTCACTGGCGCTGACGCCGCCTTCGCTGGGACAATCCTGGGCACGCCCCTTGCTTGGCAACGTCTATCGACGTTTCCCGGGGATCGGCCATTGACCCTCTTCGCGCGCTTACGATTGACTGACAGACACCTTCGATTCCGTTCCGGAGATCGCGACGGCAAGACCGATCAGGCCAGGCTGGAGGCTGTACGGGCCGCCATCGACGAGGCGATCGGATCCATTGACCGGGAGGCGGCAGGCGTCAGCCGCCGTCTCGCTGAGGCAACCCAGAAGGCTGCCGGCCTGTCCGGCAACGAGGAAGCGCTTGACGGTGAGCGCGACGCCGCCGACGAGAAGCTTCTCTGCGAAGCCGAACGGCAGCTCATGGGCGCCACCCGCCGGCTCGAGGCGCTGAGAGCCCACCGGCAGCATTTCGAACATCTCCTGCGGCAGGTCGCAGGCGACACGGCCGGCCCACGCCCGGTGGCGGCCAACTGAGGCGCTCCGAAGCCGGCGGCACGCTTCGTGCCTTGCAGAACTCAGCGATGCCTTGGCTCTCGGCCAATCGCCGGAACAGTCGTTCAAATGTGCAGTGCCTAGGGAGCCGAGCCCAAGCCGGCACCGAAACCTGATTTGCCACTTCAGACGCGAGCGGAGCCTGCCCATGGCACAACCCTTGATCGTTCCCGTCATCCTTGCGGCAGAGTCGACGCAACACCTCTGGCCGCTGGCTCGCGACACGATGCCGATGCCGTTCATGCCGTTGCTCGACGACGGCCGCTCGACGTTCCAGGCAACACTCGGATTGCTGGCAAGGGGCGATTTCGACCGCCCCGTCGTCGTCACCAGCAACGATTCCCGCTTCATTGCCGCAGAGCAGATGCAGGCCATGGGCATCAGCGGCGATATCGTGCTCGCGCCTGAGCAGGGAAAGCCGGCGGCCGAGACGGCGATCGGCGCCATGATTGCCGGCGACCGGGCGGCCGATGCGATCTGCCTGGTGCTGCCATCCAGCCACTGGATCGGCGATGACACGGCTTTTTCTGCCGATTGTCAGGCAGCCGTCGACCGGGCTCGGGCCGGCGAGATCGTATCTGTCGGGCTGCCACCCCAGTCGGGTCGCGCAGCGGGCGCCCAGATGGCCGTCGATCCATCCGACCGCTCGGGCTTTGCCGCCCTCAGGGAATATCTCGAGAGGCCCAATTCCTTGGCAGTCGCTGACGGCGAACTCGGCACCAGACTTGCCGATAGCGGCAGCCTGGTCTTCGGCGCCAGCAAGTTCCAGCGCGAGCTTGCCGCACTGGCCCCCGACATGGCCACGGCAAGCCGAGCCGCGCTTGCCGGCGCCTGCCGGGATCTCGACTTCATCCGGCTGGACAGCGAAGCCTATCGGCGTGCGGGCACGGCATCGCTCCTCTCGCTTCTCGTTCGGCGTACGACACCGATCCTGGTCCAAAGTCCCACTGCCGCGTGGCAGGCGGTCGATGCCTGGGGCGCCATCCACGCCGTGAGGAAAAAGGACGGCCAGGCCAATGTCCTGGAAGGTCCCGTCGTTACCCAGGGCTGCTCCGGCTCCGTCGTCATGAGCGACGACATCCTGACGGCTGCCATCGGCCTGACCGACATGATCGTGGTGACCACCCGGGATGCCGTCCTGGTGGCGCCTCGCTCGGAGGCCGCCAATGTCGAGGCCCTCGTTGCCAGGCTCAGGCACGATGGCCGGCGCGAAGCGTCCGAGCATCTGCGGGTCTATCGACCCTGGGGGTGGTACCAGCGCATCGATATCGGCACGCGCTTCCAGGTGAAGCGGATCAGCGTGAAGCCTGGCGGCCTGCTCAGCCTGCAGCGCCATTTCCATCGCGCCGAACACTGGGTCGTAGTGACCGGTACGGCGGAGGTGACGGTCGATGGCACCGTCTCGATTGTCCACGAGAACCAGTCGGTCCACTTGCCCATCGGTTGCGTCCACCGCCTGACCAATCCCGGCAAGATTCCGCTCGAACTGATCGAGGTCCAGGTCGGCAGCTATACCGGCGAGGACGATATCGTGAGGCTTGAGGACATTTATGCCCGCGCCTGATCGCCAGCGCCCACCCCGGTCACCTGCCCTGGTCCCGTCTCGACCGGAGCAGATTGTCGCCGGCTCAAGGACCGCACCTCATTTCCCCCAAGCGCCCGGATATCGTGATGCAGGATCTTGAGCCCGCGGAGACCATCAATCCCGAGGTGGACGGGTCTTACGACGCCATCGTGCTGGGCGCCGGGATTACCGGCCTCGTCTCCGCATCGATCCTGCTTCAACAAGGCTGCCAGCGGGTTGTGATTGCCGATCAATATGCGCATGTCGGCGGCAATCACATCGACGTGGCGGTGGGCGGCTACACATTCGATGTCGGCAGCTTCATCTTCCAGGACGATTCCCCCCTGCTGCGGCACTTTCCCGAGCTGTTGGCCCTGTACGAGCCGATCTATCCGACCTGGGGGCGCCTGAACCCTCAGGGAAAGGTCACGGCCTATCCCATCTCGATCCGGGACGACATCATCGCGGCCGGGCCCGTGGGGATGCTGAGGATCTTCGGCTCGGCAGCCTATGCCCGCCTGTTCCAGCGCCGGATGACCAATGCGCGGGAATTCGCCCGATACTGGATCGGCGGCCATCTGCTGTTCCGGTCAGGATTGGAAACCTACATGGAGCGGTTCTACGGGGTCTCGCCCGACAGGATCGATATCGAACTGGCGCAGAAGCGCATGCTGTGGATCAGCGAGCACGCCTCCATCGCCAACCTTGTCCGCCGCCTCCTCCGCCCTGCCCCATCAGGCCCGGCGAACCAGCAGATGGCGCGGCCGAAGGCCGGCTTCGCCCATCTCTATCAGGCGGCGCGCGAGAGGCTTGAACGGCGCGGCGCAACCTTCCTGCTCGGTGACAAGCTCAGCGCGCTCGGCAAGCAGGACGGCCAGTTCCAGCTCAGGATCGGCGACCGGACGGTGAGCGCACCGAGGGCTGTTTCGACGATTCCGCTCAACCATGCGACCGAGCTTTGCGGCCACAAGTCGCCCGCACCGCTTCAGAGCATCACGCTGGTCAGCCTCTTTTTCAGCTTTGCCGGGAGACGCGGCTTCGACCAGTCGGTGCTCTACAATTTCTCGCATCAGGGCGCCTGGAAGCGCATCACGGTCTATTCGGACTTCTATGGCCGGACCAACGACCGCGAATATTTCACGGTCGAAGTCATCGGCAAGCCCCAGGACAATTCCATTCCGGATGAGGAAGCGGCGTTCAGGGCCCATGTCCTCGCCAACAACCTGTTTGTCGGCGACCTTAAGCTCGAGGGCAGCTTCATCCTCGACAATGCCTATCCGATCTACGCCAAGGGCTCGAGCGAGCAGGCGGCGGCAGCGATCCGCAGCCTCAAGGCCATGGGCATTGAATCCTTCGGACGCCAGGGCGGGTTCGACTATCAGCCGACCGCGCGTGTCTCCACGCAGGAAGCGGAATCGGCGCTCGGAATGAAGCGGCTGCCATGATGACCGCTCCCGGCCACGCGATGTGCCGGCAAGGACCGGGCACACCATGGTGACAGGTTCCGACGCTCCCAGCGCCGCTCCCCTTGTGTCGGAGCAATCCGGTGCTGCCTCGCATCCCAAGCTCGCCATCGTCATCACCTGCTTCAACTACGAAGCCTATGTCGAGCGGGCCATTGCCAGTGTCCTGATGCAGGGGCGCGGTGATTGGGAGCTGGTCGTCATCGACGACGGCTCGACCGATGGCTCCTGGGCCGCCATCACCCGAACCGGCGCGAAGGCCTTCCGGATCGAGAATGGCGGCCAGAGGGCGGCCTGCCTGTTCGGTTTCGACCAGACCAGCGCCCCCTTCGTGCTGTTCCTCGATGCCGATGATGAGCTGAAGCCGGGAGCGCTGGCCACGATCATGGCCAGCCTCGACCCCGATGTCGCGAAACTGCAGTTTCCCCTGACACGCATCGACGGCGCTGGCGCGATCATCAGCGGGGCCGTGCCGCCGCTCGATGACTTCCGCACGCGCGCCGACCTCGCAACACGGGTGCTGAGGACCGGCGTCTACACGACGCCTCCAACCTCGGGCAATGTGTTCCGCCGCGACCTCTGCGAGGTGCTGCGCGAAGCAACCTACGACAAGGCGGTCGACGGCATCATTCTCTTCGCTGCGCCGTTTCTGGGCGATGTGGTCAGCCTGTCGGAAGAACTCGGCCTCTACCGCATCCATGGCCGCAATGATTCAGGCCTCGGACGGCCAGCCGACCCCATTTCGCTCAATCGCGACATCCAGCGCTTTGTCGAACGGCTGGAACACCTGCGGTCGTTCCTCGTCCGCTTCGGGCTCGCCAGCCAGCTGGTCGCAGCCAACGACTCGTTCTTCTTCCTCGAGCGTCACTTCGCCCTCGATATCGCGTCCGGTCGGCGGCCGCGCCTGCGCGGGCTGCCTCACCTCATTCGGTGCCTCTGGCTGGAATATTTTCCAACCCGCACCAAGGCTGTCGTCACTGTGTTCTTCATCATCGCCGCGCTCCTGCCCAATGCGCGCGCGCAGCGATTGATGGCCTATCGGTTCAATGTCGGTCGAAGATCGGCACGTGATTTGCTGAGAGCTCTGGTGGGGCGTGACGCTTGAGCCCAGGTCATCGGCAGGAGACAAGCGCATGAAACAGGTTGGATTGCTGGCTCTGGCGCTGGCCATGGCTGTGCCCGGCGAGACCTATGCCGCCGAAGGCACCCAGACCCGCTACCTGCTCGGGCCGCAGGATCGGCTGATGATCCGTGTGCATTCGCTGCGCCGGAGCATGGGCGAGGCGGTGCCATGGGTCCCGCTCAACGGTGAATTCTCGATCGGCGCAGATGGCAGCGTGTCCATTCCGATCGTTGGCCAGCTCAGGGCCGCCGGCGGCACCACGAGCGATCTCGCCGAGGCAATCAGCCAGAAGCTGCGCGAGGCCGCCAACCTCTCCGAGGTTCCGTCCGCGTCGGTGGAAGTGATCAAGTACCGCCCCTTCTACGTGCTGGGCGCCGTTCAGCAGCCGGGCAAATACGAGTTCCAGCCGGGCTTGACCGTCCTGCAGGCGCTGAGCACGGCGCAGGGGCTTGCCCGTGCAAGCGAGATGTCGAGCACCGAACGCGAGATGCTGTCGGCTGGCGGCGACATCCGCACGTTGGAGGCCGAGAGGATCTCGCTTGAGGCGCGCATGGCGCGGCTGGCTGCCGAGATATCGGATGCCACCGCACCCATCTTCTCCGAGTTCCTGACGAGCCGCGCATCCGATCCGCGCGTCGCCAAGGCGATGCAGGAAGAGACGCTCCGCTTCACCACCCGTCGGGCCAATCTGCTGGCGGAACTCGAAGCGATCGAGGCATCGAAGGTTCTCCTCCAGCAGGAACTGAGGTCGCTGGACGAGAAAGGCCGTTCGCTCGACCGGCAGATCGAGGCCAACAAGCGCGAACTGCGCCTCGTCGGCGACCTGCTTGCCCGCGGCCTGACGGTCTCGCCCCGGCAGATCGCCGCCGAGAACACCCAGGTTCAGGTCGAAAGCAACCGGCTGGACGTGCAGGTTGCCAGCCTCAGGGCAAACCAGAGCCTTGCCAGGGCGAGCCGCGACCTGATCGAACTGCGCGCGCGGTATCGCCGCGAAGCGCTGGATGATTCCGCGGCGACCCGCTCCCTGCTCGACCAGAACGCTGCGCGCGCCCGCACCGCCGAATTGCTGCTGCAGAATGCCGAGGCGCGCTCCCCCGCATCCGTCGTCGACAGCGAGGAGGTCATACCGACCTACAGGCTGACGCGGTCCTTGCCGACCGGGTCTGCCACCTGGGTGGCAACCGAAGACACCGCCCTGGAGGCCGGCGACGTGCTCCAGGTGACCGTGCCGAGAGCGCAGCGACGCGGACAAGGCGTGCCTGGCCAGTAAGACGGGAAAGGCACATCGGCAGCATCGTCCGCCAGGGGCCGATGATGGTCGATGGCGGAGATCACCAGCGGTCGACCCATTCGAGCCTGCGCGATCCGATGATCAGCCGGACGCCGCAGCCATAGAGTGTCGCCGCATAGACGGCGGCCCCATAGGCGGCCAGCAGCACCAGTTCGACGATCACAGGCAGCATCACAGGCGCGACGGCTGCCCGCAGCAGCATCACGCAGCCGGCCATCGCCGCGGAGGCGACTCCAATCTTCCAGATATTCTTGATTTGCGCCCTGAGGCCGACACCAGCGAGCATCCGGGCAAAGATCATGTAGCAGCCGAACATCGCAACCGAGGTCAGCAGCCGGGCGATGATCGTGCCGGTAACCGAGAAGAGGTAGAGGCCGAGCGAGACGAAGACGACGCGGATGGCGAGATCGAACAGGTTGATGCGGAAAATGGCCACCGGCCGGTCGATCGCCAGCGCGAACGAATAGAGCGCCTGGAAATAGGGAATCGTGACGACCGACAGCGCCAGCAGCCGCAGGAACTCACCGGTCTCCTGCCATTTCGCCCCGAGCAGCAGCACGATGACCAGATCGCCTGTGAGGGCGAGCCCGATGCAGATCGGTGCCGAGATCAGCATGGCAAAGCGCGCGGCCTTGAGGAAGGCTAGCTTCAGGCGCTCGGGATCGTCCGAGATGTTGGAGAACGCGGCCATGACAGGCTGCATGGCCGGACCGATCAGGCTCTGGGTCGGCAACACCGCGAGATCGCTTGCGACCGTGTAGCGACCGAGCATTGTCTTGTCGACGAAGGCGCCGAGCAGCACGCGATCGAACTGCCAGTTGAGCGCCGAGACGATCTGCGCGGAACTGAACCATCCAACGAAGCTGGAGAACTGGTTGAATCGGGCAAGCGACAGGGATGGCCGATAGGGTGCAAGCACATAGGACGCGACAGTCGCGGCCATCGGCGCCATGACGAAATTGGCGACGATCGCCCAATAGCCGCCGCCCGCCATGACCACGCCGATCGCGGAGGCGAATGCGGCGAGCTTGCCGATGAATTCGGAAATGAACGCCTGCCGGAAGCTGAGCTCGCGTACGAAATGCACCATGGCGGGGCTGTAGAGGCCGCGCGCGATCGGGCCGGCGGCCAGTGCGATCACCAGCAGGATCAGAGCGCGATCATTGTAGATGAGCGAGAAGGGCCAGGCGGCTGCGACGATCACCGCCGAGATCACCAGGCCGCGCAGAAAACCGAGCGTGAACCCGGTATCGAGATGCGATTTGTCGATGGCCGACAACCGCGTCAACGCCTGGGTCACCGGAACCTCGAGCACGGTGTCGACGACGACGACAAGGGTCAGGGCCAGCGCCACCACGCCGAAATCCGCCGGCATCAGCACGCGCGCCAGGATCAGCAGCGTGAAGAAATCGATGAAACGGCCCAGAAAGCGCGAGAAGACCAGCCATCCGGCGCCGCGAACGGCTTTCATGGTCAGCATGCCATCACCTTGACGTCGTCAGCACCTTTGACCCTGCGCGGGCAAGGCTGCGGCCAGGCCATTGGCGGGGTGCAAGTCGAAGTGCCGGAGGGCTTCGTCACGGGGAGACCGTCATGCGCAACGATCGGGCCAGATCCCGGTAAAGCGTCGTCGTGTCGAAGCGGCGACGCACCGTCTCGGCAGCCCTGGCGCCTCTGGCCTGCCGGTTCTCCCAGGCATCGAGGATGGCAGAGGCGAGCGCGGCCGGGTCCCCCACGGACACCAGACGACCATCGACCCCATCCTCGACCAGGCTTTCAAAGGCCCGGATCCGGCTCAGCACGACAGATGCGCCCGACCCCATGGCCTCCAGCGCGGCAATCGCCACCGCCTCGTTGGAGGACGGCATCGCATAGACCCCGCATGTCTGAAGGTGGCGCTGCACCTCGTCACGCCCGACGAAACCATGGAAGGCCACGCGACCCGCAACGCCCAGTTCCACCGTGAGCTGCTTGAGCATGTCCATGTCAGGCCCGGCCCCGACAATGTCCAATGTCCAGTCGTCAGGCAGCAACGCCATGGCGCGGATGAGATCGCTGGTGCGCTTCTGCTTGTTGGTGAGACGGGCGACTGTCAGCACGGACTTGCGTCGTTCCACGCCGCTATTGGGCAGGAACTGCGTTGTATCGCACCCGTTGGGCTGCAGTTTCACCGGCGCGCCATATTGCCGAGCCACATCGCACTCATCCGGTGTCTGGCAATAGATGACGGCGGCTTTGGCAAAGGCGCGCCGCTTGAACCACTTCACGACACCCTTCGCCAGGCCGCCATGGTCGGCAGCGACCACGGGCACGCCGACCCGGTGAACGATGTGGTCGAACCGGCCGCTCCAATATTCCTGCACATAGAGAACACCGATCTCATCCTGCACCAGTCCCTGTTCCAGCGGCGCCATGAAGGCCAGGGTGTTGCAGCGCTCGTCGGCATAGAGCGAGAAGCGCGTCGCCCGGCTGAGGCGCTTCAGCAATGGCCTCTTCTCGATGGGCTGATACCAGGCGGCGAGCGGCAGGAAGCGCACGTCGATGCCGGCATCGGTCTGATAGCGGCCGCTTTCGACCAGCGAGGGGATGTAGAGGATGGGCTTGATGCCGTTCTGCAGCAGGCCTGCCGCATAATACCAGGACCAGTCGCCCCGATAGGATGCGAGATAGCTCTCCCGCGTCTGGCCGAGGACACGGCCGAAAAAGCCTTCGAACGACCCGCAGCTCAGCAGGATTGCGACATTCATGATGGTGCCCCGGCATGGATCGGCATCAGCGCTGGAGCCTCGCCGATAGCCCGCGCAGGGCATGCAAGGTCTCCAGCAGCGCCAGTAGCGCTGGCCTGGTCATTGGAAATTCGCGGACAATCGCGCCTTCCCGCCAGAGCTGGGCCTTGATGGAGGCAAGGCGCGCGCCGATCCCAGCCCGGCTGCCCGTTTCCACCACCCGGACCGTGCCTGACCGGCCAAAATCCACCGATCTCTCGCCAACCTCGAGGCAAGCGACCTCCTGGTGGCTTGGCCGCGTGATCGCCTTCTGCAAGCGCCGCCATGCGATCTCCGCATCGCGCAGCACGGTTGCGCCGCCGCCCTGCGGCAGGCCATCGATATAGGCGAGCGCTCCCGCCAGCAGATCATTGGCGGCAGCCGGATCGACGGCGCCATAGGCCAGGTTGCCGCTATTGGCGCGAACCTCGCCATCGGCCTCCGCGTGGAACAGCTTGACCGACGGCACGGCGGGCTCGAACAGGCTCTCCACCAGATGCCAGTAGCGCAGCACCGCGGTTTCCGGCTTCAGGGGATTGTAGAGATTCTGCTGGACCACGAGGCCGGCGACGCGGGGAAAATGCGCCTCGCTGTGGCCCTTGTAATTGGCCCTTGCGAACTGGATCGTCTCGATCGCCAGATCGGGGAAACCAGCTGCCAGAAGGCGCTGGGTACTGCCATAAAGACCCGTGTCACAGAGGATGATCCGGCGCGCGCCGGCAGCGCACTCCGCGAAATGGCGCGTGAACAAGCGGTTCTGCGTCTCGATATCGGCCAGAACCGCAAGGCCGGTCTCGCCAAAGAGCAGGTCGAACAGGATATCCGCGGCAAAGGGCTCATGCCAGGACGGCGCAAGCTGATAATCACCGCCGCCAAGTGCCCTCGCGACATCGGCGAAGCTGCTGCCGCGAAACTCGCGCGAAAGCTCTTCCAGAGCCGCCGGGCTGCGCGCCAGCACGGCGGACCGCGCAGCCACCAGCCGGGAGACCATCAGCGTCTCCCGTCCGACCGCCAGCGGCAGGTCGAGCTTCGCCAGAACCCGTTCGAAAGCCTCGCGTATGCCGACGCCCCCGCGGGCACAGAACATGAGGCGCGCATCGCCATCGGACCCCGCCTGATCGGCATAGAGCCAGATCAACAGACTGAATTGCGCGACGATGGGCCCGAGAATGTCACGCCCGAAGCCATGGCGGTCAGCCGCTGGCGGCATGCCCCTGGCCGAACTGCGCAGGCGGCGGCGCAGCCGACGCGCCATCTCGGTCGCTCCCCCATGGGCGCGCCGCACCGCATGGCCCAATCGGCTCCGCGGCAGATGCAATGTCTGGAGGCCCTGCCCGGCTGCGGCCTTCACATCGGCCAATGCGTCATCACCAATGTGGAGCATGAGGCGCGGCGCCACATCCTCCAGACGGGCGACCGTTGGAAACAGGTCGCCACGGCGCTTGGTCTCGCCCTGATCCGCGCTGGAATAGACCTGGTCGATCAGATGGTCGCCGTGGAAATGGCGAATGAGCTCGGCGACATGCCGGGCCGGCAGCGTCGTGTCGCTGACCGCCACGATCCTGAGCCCCGCCAGCTTCTGAGTGCGGAGCGCATCCGCCAGGGCCCGATTGGCCGAGAGCGAAGCCTTTTCGATCTCGATCTCGATGGCGAGCCGGGCCTCGACCAGGTCCTGAGGCAGGCCAAGAACCCGAAGCTGGCGGGCGACGATATCGGTCAGCCGCACTTCGCCGCGATCGTCGACATTCATCGCCCGGAACGCCAGCTTCTGGATCTCGATCCGCAGGTCGACCAACAAGTCTGGCGAGACGGTGAAGCCGCGTTCCCCCAGCAGGCTGGCGAAACGGCGCTCGGCTGCGATGATCCGCGATCGCTCCGATCTCTCGTCGCGGAGCAGAAGCGTATCGAAGACATCGCAGGATATGACCCTGATGTCGCTCAGCGGAGCGCCAAGGCGGTCAAGCGGAGGCAATGGCGAGCCCCTCCCTCTTGCGACTTTGCGACGCCACCGGCCACACCATCGTCTACCAACTCCTCCAGCGGGTTGGACCTTCAGCGCCCATCAGGCGCCGGTCAGCACCCAGATCAGCCCTGCAAAGGTCCGGATTCAGCATCCCGCAGGTTGTATTTGGAGCAAGCAACATTCGGGCCGCATTGCGCTATGGCCTGATCCGCCAGGATCGGCCGCGGGCAGGCTTTCGCCATTTGTGTGATCGACCGGCGGCCAGGGATATCGCAGCAAGGAACCCAGACCGGATGTACCGGAGGGTCATGCCGCGTCTGCAGACTTGCGGCCATGAGAGCCAGGATCTGGCAGGCACCTGCCGCCGGAGCGACCATCAATCCGACCGTGTGGCGCCCCGTCGTGCCGAGGTGACGATCAGCAGGATGCCGGCCAGGGCGACGATCGCGCTGCCGATCAGCGTCGTCAGGGTCGGCACCTCGCCGAAGACGAGCAGGCCGATGCTGGCCGCCCAGATGATCTGGCTGTAGCTCATCGGCGACACGACGGCGGCCGGCGCGTGGGTGAAGGCCCAGACCAGCATGATGTGCGAGGCAACCCCGCATAGCCCTGAGATCACCAGCAGCCCGAAGCCATAGGCACTCGGCAGACCGGGGAAGAACAGGGCCCCGATCCCGGAGGCCACCAGCGCCCAGAAACTCGCATGGAACAGCAGGACCGTCATCGGATCGGTGCGGCCGGTATGGCGGGTCAGCACCTGGTAGATCGCGTTGAGGCCAGCAAGGGCGAGCGGAAACAGCAGCGCCAGCGACAGGAACGGCGCGCCGGGATCGAGCGCGATCAGCACCCCGGCAAAGCCCATGGCGATGAACAACCATTGCAGCGGCTTGGTCGGCTCGCCGAGCGCCGGTCCGGCAATGGCGGTGGCGAGCAGCGGCGCGGACAGCGCGATCGCATAGGTCTGCGACAAGGTGAGATGCATCAGCGCCAGCACGGCGAAGACCGTCGTTCCGGCAAGGCACAGGCCCCGGACGATCTGCAGCCAGGGATGGCGCGTGACGACAAAGCGCTTCCAGTCGGTCGCCAGCGCCCAGATGACGAGGGCCGCCACCTGGACCGCGTTGCGCACGAAGACCACAACGGCGACCGAGGCCTCGCGGGCGACCACCCGCATCAGCGAATCCATGATGACGAAGACCAGAACGGCTGTTGTCATCGCGATTGCGGCGAGCACGACAGTGCGCCGCTCCGTGCGGGGAGCGTTCACGCCGCCACCTTGAACAACCGGGCGGGATTGTCGCTGATCATCCGCCGGAGATCGTTTGGTCCGATCCCCTGCTCCGCGAGAAGCCGGAGGAACAGCCGAAGACCTTCGACAGGCCTCGGCAGGATGCCGACGCCGCAATCGCTCGAGACGATCAGGTTCGCCGCGCCATGGCGCCGGATGATCGCGGCCATGCGCTGGATGCTGACGCCGGCAATGACATGAGCTTCGGCATCCACATGGGTCAGAGGCACATCGGCGGCTGGCGAGGCAAAGAAATAGGAAAGCTCTGCCACCGCGCCACCCCCGATCACCGCCGCAATCGCCTGGTCGTCATAGTGCGAGGCCGGCACGAGAATGCGTTGGACACCGCGCGCCTTCGCCTCGCCCACCAGTCGCACCGCCTCGGACGCCGCGACATGGCCGGTATTGAACACCACATCGGCGGCGGCGACCCGGTCGAGGATCTCCGGCAGGGGATCGGGCAGCGGCCCCGTCTCCGGCACTTCGAAACAGGCCTCGACATAGAGCGGCGAGCGCCCCTCGCCGCGCGCCACATGGCGCGTGTGATGGGTCGGCAGCGAGATAAACCGGGCACCAGTCCCCGGCCCGTAGCCATAGCCAAGCGCGATGGCCACCGCCTCGGCCGAGACACCACCGGCCGGCGGCTCCATGATCAGCCCGCCCCAGATGTCGAGCGCGACCGGCCCGAGCACGCGCCTCGCGAGCGCCGCGTAGCCGGATGAATTGGCGAAATTGTCCATCAGGCCGAGGCCCGTCATGCCGGCGGCCAGCGCCTCACGCGCCGCCTCGATCACGTCGAGCGAGCGGGCATTGATATGGGGGCAGGCATGGACATGGCAGTCGACGGCGCCGACGATGAGGTCGTCCTCGATCAGGGCGCTCACCTCAATGCCTCAGGATCTTGGCCGTGAAATCCTTGAGGCGCTCGGTCTCCGGCGCATCGAAGATGCGATCAGGCTTGCCGATCTCGACGATCTTGCCCTGATCCATGAAGGCGACCCGGCTCGCCACCTCGCGCACGAAGCCCATTTCATGGCTGACGATGATCATGGTCATGCCTTCGCGGCCAAGCGCGCGAATCGTGTCCAGCACTTCCGTCACCAATTCCGGATCGAGCGCGGAGGTCACCTCGTCGAGCAGCAGCACATCCGGCTTCAGGGCGAGCGCCCGGGCAATCGCCACGCGCTGCTGCTGGCCACCGGACAGCTCGTCCGGATAGGCACCAACCTTGGCGGACAGGCCGACCTTGGCAAGGAGGTCGCGCGCTTCCGTCTCCACATCGCCGCGCGCCCTGCCCTTCACGATGGTGGGCGCGATGGTGACATTGCGCAGCGCCGTCATGTTCTGGAATAGGTTGTACTGCTGGAACACGATGGCGAACCGGTCGCGCGCCCGCTTCAGCGAGGCCTTCGACCCATAGTCGATCCGCTCCTCGTCCAGAACGACATGGCCGGCATGCGGGCGGATCAGCCCGACCAGGGTGCGCAGGAGCGTCGATTTGCCGGAGCCGGAGGGGCCGATCAGCGCGAGAATCTCGCCGCGCGCGATCGACAGATCGATGCCGGAGAGCACATCGATGGTCCCATAACGGGCGGCAAGCCCCTGAACTGTCAGAAAAGTCAAGTCAATGTCTCCTGCATGCCCTGCAAAGACGCCGCATGGGCGTGCCTCCTTAACAGGCTTGCTACTGTTTCGAGCAGCACGCTAGCCTGCCCGAAGGTCAAGGGTCCGGCAAGGCAAGGCCCACCACAGACTGAAGGGAACGACGACATGACTGATCTGCCGAAGGGTTCGATCTCCCGCCGCCAGGCCTTGAGCCTCGCAGCCGGTGCCGCAACGCTTGCAACCCTGGGCGGTGACGGCGCCAGCGCATTGCCGCTCGACAAGGTGCTGTCCGCCAAGAAGCTGCGCGCCGGCATCAACCCCACGCTCCCGCCCTTCGGCGTGTTCAATGCCCAGAATCAGATCGACGGCTTCGACGCCGATATCGCCCGCGAACTGGCGCGCCAGATGAAGATCGAGCTGGAAATCGTCCAGGTCGGCTCGCCCGACCGCATTCCCTTCCTGCAGGCCGACCGCATCGACATCGTGCTGGGTGCCATCACCCGCACCGTCGAGCGCGCGCTGGTCATCGACTACACGGTGCCTCTGCACACCCAGAGCGTGGTTGTGCTGACCAAGGACGGCGGCACCTCGGTGCCGATCGCCAAGCCCGCCGACCTCAACAATCCGCAGGTCAAGCTCGTCCAGGTGCGCGGCACGGTCGGCATTCCGTGGATCCAGGCCAATGCGCCGCAGGCCCAGGTCACCCTGCTCGACAATTACCCGGACACGTTCCGCGCCCTCCAGCAGGGCCGCGCCGACGCCATGGTCGACGTGCTCGAATCGATCGTCATCCCCATGCGCAATGTCCAGGGCGTGAAGTGGAAGGTGCTCGACGAGGTTCTGGGCTCGACCTGGGTCGGCATCGGCGTGCAGAAGGGCAACACGACGCTGCGCGACGTGCTGAACGTCGTGCTGTTCGAGATGCATCGCTCCGGCTTCGTCGCCAAGACCTGGGAAAAGTGGTTCGGCGTGCCGATGAAGACGCCGGTGCCGGTCAACCCGATGTTCTGATGCCCTCCGGCCGGGGCCAGCCCCCGGCCGCCTTTCCTCTCGCGAGCATGCCCCGATGAGCCTCCAATACGGCCAGGTGATCGCCTATCTGCCGGACTTCCTGGCCGGCGCCTGGCTTTCCCTGCAGATCGCTTCGCTCGCCTTCGTCATGGGGCTGGTGATCGGGCTTTTCGGCGCGGCCGTCCTGACCTATGGCGGCCCGCTCGCCCGTGCGCCCATCCGCGCCTATGTCAGCTTCTGCACCAACACGCCGCAGCTGGTGCAGATCTTCTTCCTGTTCTTCGCCCTGCCCGACATGGGGATCATCCTCTCGCCCTATGTCGCGGTGCTGATCGGCATGACGCTGAACGCGGGCGCCTATCTGACCGAGATCCAGCGCGCCGGCTTCCAGTCGATCCAGCGCGCTGAGATCGATGCGGCGGAGACTCTGGGCTTCTCCAGGCTCCAGCTGGTCCGCTACGTCGTGGCGCCGCACATCATCCGCACGCTCTATCCGGGCCTGTCCAACCAGTACATCATCATGATGCTCGGCACCTCGATGGCTGCGATCTTCGGCGTCGAAGAACTCACCGCCCGCGCGCTCAACGCCAATGCGGTCACCTTCCGCTCCATCGAGATCTTCTCGCTGACGGCGCTCATCTATATCGGGCTGACCATCATCGCCTCCGCCCTGCTCTATGCGCTGGGGCGGGTCTTGTTCCGGGTCAAGGCGAGGGCCTTCTGATGGGCATCATCGCAGGCTTGATGGAGGAAGCGCCGCGCTTCTTCACCTATTGGAACATGCTGTTCCTGGCCAATGCGGCGCTCAACACGCTCTTGGTCTCGTTCATCGGCTGCCTCGCCGGCTATGCGCTGGGCTTCACCATTGCCACCTTCCGCCTGCCGCAGATTACGCCGGTCGCGCCGGTGCGCGGCGCGCTCATCCTCTATGTCGAGGCGATCCGGCGCATCCCCTTCCTCGTGCTGCTGATGTGCGTGTTCTTCGGCTTCCAACTCTCCGGCGTGCAGGCGAGCCTGTTCCTCATCGCCGTGACGGCGGTGGCGCTGCGCATGTCGGCGCTCTCCGCCGAGAATGTCCGCGCCGGCTATGAGGCCGTCCACGAGCGCCAGTGGGACGCCGCGCTCACCATGAACATCCCGCCGCTGACGGCGCTCTTCCGCATCGTGCTGCCGCAGTCCTGGCGGGTCATCCTGCCGCCCTCCACGATCCATACGGTGAGCATGATCAAGGAGACCTCGCTGGTCAGCCAGATCGGCTTTCTGGAACTCACCTTCTCGGCGCGCATGCTGACCCAGCGCGGCTTCTCCGCGCTCATCTGCTACGGCACGGTCCTGGTGCTCTATTTCGTCATTTCCTATGCCTTCTCGGCGGCCGGCCGCTATGCCGAGCGCAAGCTCGTCCATCAGGCCCGCGCCGTGCGCACCCCGGTTCTGCCGGCATGAGCCTCGTGCGCGTGACGAACGGTGTGACGCGGCCTGCCGCCGTCACCTTCGATGTGGATGGCGTAAGCGTCAGCGCGCCGGCCGGCGAACCGCTGGCGACGGCTCTCGCCGTGGCTGGCCTGCTGACCTTGCGCGACAGCCCGCGCAATGGCGCGCCACGTGGCGCCTTCTGCCATATGGGCCTCTGCCAGGAATGCGTCGTCTCGGTCGATGGCCGCACCGTCCAGGCCTGCCTGACGCCGGTTCGCGACGGCATGACAGTGAATCTCGGGGGAACGCTGAAGTGACCCGGCAGGCCGATCTTCTCGTGCTCGGAGCCGGTCCCGCCGGCACCGAAGCGGCGCTGGCCGCCTCCGAAGCGGGCCTCGATGTCGTGCTGATCGACGAACAGGCCGATGCCGGCGGCCAGGGCTGGCGCGCACCCCTGTCCGGTCTGACCCTTCCGCGCAAAGGTCCGGACGCCGAAGCGGGCGACGCTCTGCGGGCTCGGCTCGCGGCCTCGCGCGTCGATCGGCGGTTTGGCCGGCGCGTCTGGTCGATCGGCGGCGCCTTCCGGCTCGACGCCGCAGGGCCAGACGGCCCGGAAGCTTATCAGGCGCCGCGCCTGATCGCGGCGACCGGCGCCCATGAGCGCGTCGTGCCCTTTCCCGGCTGGACCCTGCCCGGTGTCATTGGCCTTGCCGGGGCCACCGTGCTGTTGAAGGCTCAGGCTGTCCTGCCCGGCCGCCGTGTGGTGGTGGCGGGCTCAGGTCCGCTTTTGTTTGCCGTCGCAGCCGGTATCATCGCGAAGGGCGGCGAGGTCGCGGCCATTGTCGACATGGACAACCGTCTCGCCTGGGCGAAGCGCCTGCCCGGCCTTGCCCGCCGCTTCGATCTCCTCAAGGAGGGCCTCGGCTGGACCTGGTCGATCCTTGGTGCCCGCGTGCCGTTCCTGGCCGGCTACGGGGTACGGCGGGCGACCGGCGAGACGGAGCTCTCCTCGGTCATTGTCGGCCCGGTCGATGCCAATGGCGCACCCGCTGACGGGACGGAGCGCAGTTTCGACTGCGATGCCCTGGCGGTCGGCCACGGCCTGGTGCCCGGCGGCGAAGTGCCGAAGATCCTGCGCGCCGATCACTTCTACGACCGGCTGCGTGGCGGGTTCATCCCGGAACTCGACCCCTTCGGCCGCACCACGATCGAGAATCTCTATGCCTGCGGCGACGGCACGGGCATTCGCGGCGCGCGCCCCTCGGCCGCCGCCGGCAGGCTTGCGGGTCTCGCCGCCGCCTATGATGCAGAACGGCTCGACGAGCGTACATTCGACGCCCTCGCCGCATTGTCGCTCAAGGCGCTCGCCGACTACCGCCCCTTCGCTGACACGGTGGCCGCCGCCATGGCGCTCCGTCCCGCGCAGGTCGCTGCCATCACGCCCGAGACCATCGTCTGTCGCTGCGAGGACGTCACCCGTGCCGAGATCGACGCCGCCGTCGATGCGGGCGCCGGCGACATCAACCAGATGAAGCACTTCACCCGCTGCGGCATGGGGCCCTGCCAGGGTCGCATGTGCGGCGACGTCGCCGCCGAGCTGGTGGCACAGCGGCGCGGCGTGCCGCGCGACGAAGTCGGATTCTGGACCCAGCGCGTGCCGCTGCGGCCCGTGCCCTTCGACACGATGATCGGCACCTTCGACTATGCCGACATCCCCATTCCGCCCCCGGCGCCGCTATGAGTACGGCCCCCACCTACGATCTCGGGGTGATCGGCGGCGGCGTGGTCGGCTCCACGCTCGCGCTCTTCGCCCAGCGCGGTGGCTTAAAGACAGCGATCATCGACCGCGGGCCGCTCTGCCGCGAGGCCTCGGGCGTCAATGCCGGCACGCTGACCCTGCAGATGACGCGCGTGGCGCTCATTCCCCATGCGATGCGCGCCCATGCCATGTGGGCCTCGGCCCGCGAGTGGCTGGGCCACGATGTCGGGGTCGTCGTCTGCGATGGCCTGTCGCTGGCCTTCACCGAGCGCGAGGCGGCCCTGCTGGAAGAGCGCGCCGGCAAGCGCCGCGCCGCCGGTGCGCCGATTACCATTGTCAGCCGCGACGAGGCGCTGCGCGTCGAACCCGGCATTTCCGACAAGATCCTGATGGCCGGCCATTGCGTCGTCGATGGCTATGCCAATGCCTATCTGACCGGCCAGGCCTTCCGGGCCGCCCTGATCGAGGCCGGCGTGGCCGTGATGGAGAACCGCCCGGTTAAGGGCCTTGAGCGCACGGACAAGGGCTTCGTGGCCGAGACGGCTGAAGGCCCGGTCACCTTCCGCCGGGTCGTGCTCGCCGGCGGCGTCTGGATCGAGCCCATGATGGCCTGGCTCGGCGTGCACCTGCCGATCAAGGTGCTGGTCAACCAGCTCACGGTGACGGAGCGCATCCGCCCGGTGATGCGCACAGTGGTCGGCATTGCCTCGGGCCTCTTGTCCTTGAAGCAATATCCCCATGGCACGGTGGTGATCGGCGGCGGCTGGCAGGGCCTTGGCGACCGCGAACGCGGCGGTGTCGAACTGGTGCCAGAGCGCCTCGTCGGCAATATCCGGCTCGCCTGCCACGCCATTCCCGAGTTGGCCGGAGCCCGGCTGGCGCGCGGCTGGGCGGGTCTGGAGGCAGAGACCGCCGATGCGCTGCCCGCCGCCGGCCCCATTCCCGGCATTCCCGATGCCTATGTCTGCGGCTCGATCCATTCCGGCTATACGAGCGGTCCCTCGATTGCCCGTTCGCTCGCCGATGTCATTCTGGGCCGCGAGCCGGACCTGCCGCTCTTTCCCATCGACCGCCTCCTGAAGGCCGCCACGCCATGACCCACCCGCTTAGCCCCCGCCTCACCGGCATCCATGCCGCCACCATCGTGCCGATGCGCGCCGATTTCTCCGTCGATGAGGAAGCGCTCGCCACCCATATCGGCGCGGTTGCGAACCGGCCGGGCATTCGCGGCCTCCTCGTCAACGGCCATGCCGGCGAGAACTTCGTGCTCGATGCCGCCGAGAAGCGCCGGGTGATCGAGATTGCCCGAAAGGTCTCGCCCGCCGATTGCGTGATCTGTTCCGGCATCAATGCGGAATCGAGCCTTCAGGCAGCCCGCGACGCCGCCGACGCCGAGACGGCCGGCGCCGATATCCTGCTGGTCTTCCCGCCGAATTCCTGGGCGCTCGGCCATGACGAGCGCGTGGTCGACATCCACCACGCCCATGTCGCGGACGCCTCCAGCCTGCCGATCATGCTCTATGCCGCGCCTGTCGGCGCGGGACGCATGCCCTATTCGGCCGAGACGCTGACCCGGCTTGCCGCCAATGAGCGGATCATCGCGGTCAAGGAAGGCAGCTGGGAAGTCGCCGCCTATGAGGCGAACAAGCGGCTTCTGGAGGGCCTGAGGCCGGATTTCGTCGTCATGGGCTCAGGCGACGAGCATCTCCTGACCAGCGCCATCATCGGTTCGGCCGGGGCACAGGTATCGCTCGCCGCCCTCGTGCCCGACCTCTTGGTGGAGTTCTTCGCCGCCACCGCCAGCGGCGACTGGACGACAGCCCGCCGCTTGCACGACAGCATCTATCCCCTCGCCGTCGCGATCTACCGCGATGCACCGGGCGGCCGCGCCACCGCCCGCCTGAAGCTTGCGTTGGCGGAACAAGGCATGATCCCCTCCGACATCGTGCGCCCGCCTCAGCCCGCCCCGAGCGAGGCCGAGCGCCGCGCCGTGATCGCCGCCATGCGCGCCGCCGGCCTCTGACGGACGCCATCTTCAACCCGGGAGACGCTATGCCTGTCATCATCGTCACCGGCGCCGCCGGCAATGTCGGCAGCGCCATCGTCAAGGTGCTGGGTGACGGCGGATCAACCGTGATCGCAGTCGATCGCGGAACCGGCATCGACCTGATGGACCCCGCCTCCTGCGAGAAGCTGGTGGCCGACACGCTTGCCCGCCATGGCCGGATCGACGGCGTCATCCACACCGTCGGCGGCTTCGCCTGGGCACCGATTGCCGACAGCGCGCCCGAGCTCTGGGAGAAGATGTTCCGGCTCAACACGCTGACCACGCTCAACATCTTCCGCGCGGCAATCGTCCCCATGCGGGCGGCAGGGCGCGGCAGCCTGGCGGCGATCGCTGCCGGTGCAGGCCTCAAGGCCGGCAGCGGCATGGCGGCCTATGCCGCGTCGAAAGCCGGTGTGATCCGTATGGTCGAGAGCTTCGCCGAGGAGCTGAAGCCGGAGGGCATCCGGGTCAATGCCATCCTGCCCGGCACGATCGACACGCCGCAAAACCGCGCCGACATGCCCGATGCGGATGTGTCGAAATGGGTGCAGCCAGCCGAGGTAGCGGAAGCCGTCGCCTACCTGCTGAGCGACCGCGCCAGCGGCATCACCGGGGCCGCCCTCCCCGTTAGCGGCCGGGGCTAGGCCGCGCCGTCGAGGAACCGGGTGTAGATCGCAATCGTCTCGGCGCGGGCCTCCGCCGGCTGGTTCGGATACCAGACGGTCGCAGGCGTGGAGGCAACCTCGACACAGGCCGGCGCGATGTCCCTGAGCTTGGCGAGCCCCTCAGCCAGCATGTCGGCCGGGCCCGCCGTGATCAGCGCCGGAACAGTCAGATGCGGCAGGCGCTCGGCGGTGTGGTACTCGAAGGCCGCGCGATAGGACCGGTCATAGGTGCGCCCGCTCTTCAGGAGCCCGATGGTCCAGTCATGCAGGAACCGGGCATCCGGAAGGCCGAGCGGCCGCAGCGCCGCCCTCTGATGGTTGTACCAGGGCCAGAACAGGAACATGTCTCGGCGCATGTTCCAGGCCTGCTGGAGGTGCAGCCCCCAGCGGTCGGGCCGGATCGGCGGCAGGTAATTGTCGAGGATATCGGCGGTGAAGGCCGCCGGCAGGATGGGCGGCGCTTCCATCACCATGCGGCCGATGCGCTCAGGCGCGATCAGCGCCATTTCCAGCGCCACCACCGCGCCGGTATGGGTGCCCCAGAGATCGAGCTCATCGAACCCCATCGCATCGGCTGCCGCCAGCATGGAGCGGGCGAGCGATGCGATGTCGACCTTGCCGTCAGGTTTCGAGGAATCCCCGTTGCCGGGATAGTCGGGCGCCACCACATGACGGATCTGGCCAAGCCCCTCGATCACCTCGGCGAGCGGCGCGGTCGAGCCCGGCGCCGATTGCAGGATCATCAGCGGGCGAACGGCGGTGCCGCAGTGGCGGACATGCAGGCGGGCATTCGCGATATCGGCATGGTCGCACCAGATGCCGCTCGGCAGGGGTGCGGTCGCTGGCAAGGACCCGGCAGCGGGGCGGTTTGGCAGCGCGCCGATAGCCGCAACGGCCTCGGCCATGGTCGCCGTTCGGACCGGAGCGAGGTCTCCGTCCTGTTCCACGACGGCTCCGGCCAGAATGTCCCACAGGCGGGCATAGGCCGGCCCATCGACGGAGGCCGAAATCACAGCCAGATCAAGCTCTTCAGGTGTCGCCAGCGGACCTCCGGTGAAATCCGGTCGCACCGGATCAGCCGGATCGAGCAGGCAGGAGTTCCGCAGATGCGCCCAGAGCGCCGTCAGATGCGTCCCGTCGCCGCGTGGCGTGAGATCGCCGGGGGCAAAACCCCTTCCCGCCCAGGCCTTTGCCCGCGGTTCCTGAATCAGAAGCCAAGCCTGGCCCTTGCTGGCCAGCACGCGGGCAACAGGAGCAGCGAGATCGATGGCGATCCCCGGCGCATCGCCGAGCCCGAGAGCGTCGATAGCCGCGCCAATCAGAGCCGAAACCTGCCTGATCGTGGAGACTTGCAGCCCGGCTGAGCCGCCGATCCCCGGCCATTCCAGCGCCGTGATGGCGTGGCCCGGCAGGACCGCAGCCACCCTGTCGGCGGCGGTGGCAGCCGCCTCGGTGAGCCCCGGCAGAACGACGACGGCAGGCCCCTCGCCGGCACGCCAGACACGCATCTGGCCGGTCGGCAGCGTCAGATAGTGCGGGATGGCCACGGCGTTCTCCGAACTAGATCCCGAGGAACGCCGCCTTGATGCCGGGATCGGCCAGCAGCGTCTTGGCGTCGCCGGTCATCACCACCGAGCCCGTCTGCATGACATAGCCCCGGTCGGCAAGCGCCAGCGCGAGGTCCACGCGCTGCTCCACGATCAACAGCGTGATGCCACTGCGATGCAGCTTGGTGATGGCATCCGACAACTGGTCGATCATGACCGGGGCCAGGCCCAGCGTCGGCTCGTCCAGCATCAGGAAGCGTGGCGCCGCCATCATGGCGCGGGCAAAGGCCAGCATCTGCTGCTGCCCGCCGCTGAGCGAGCCGCCCTTCTGCGCCTGCCGTTCGGCAAGGATCGGGAACAGCTCGAAGACCTCGTTGAGCCGGTCCGCGATTGGTGGCGCATCGGGTCTGGCCCGGATCGCGCCGAGATCGAGATGCTCGCGCACCGACATGTCCGGGAACAGAAGCCGCCCCTCGGGCACATGGACAATGCCGCTCTCGATGATCTTGTGCGGCGCCTGGGCTGCAATCGATTGACCTTCCAGGCGAATATCGCCGGAGGCCGGCTGCAGCAGGCCGGATATGGTCTTCAAGAGCGTCGTCTTGCCGGCGCCGTTCGAGCCGATCAGCGTGACGATCTCGCCCTTGGCAACGGTGAGCGATACGCCGTGCAGCACGGCCTTGCGGCCATAGCGCACGTGGAGGTCAGTGATCTCAAGCATGGGCGGCCTCCCGGCCGAGATAGACCCGGATCACCTCCGGATTGGCCGCAACCTCGGCCGGCGCGCCTTCGGCGATCCTGGTCCCATGGTCGAGCACGACAATGCGGTCGCAGACCCCCATCACCACCCGCATGTGATGCTCCACGAGAAGCACGGTGACGCCGCTCTGACGCACCTTCTGGATCATCGCGACGAGGCGCTGGCCCTCTTCCGGATTGAGGCCGGCGGCCGGCTCATCGAGCAGCAGGAGGCGCGGCTTGGTGGCGAGCGCGATCGCCACTTCCAGGCGCCGCTGCGCACCATAGGAGAGCGCCTCGCCCTTGACCTCGGCCCTGTCGGCTAGATCGCAGAACGCCATGATCTCTTCCGCCGAGGCGGCCGCGGAGGCTTCCTCGTCACGCCAGGCCTTGGTGCGGAAGAAGGATCCGAGCCAGCCGGTGCGATAGGCCCGGTAGGTCGCAGCCTCGACATTCTCCCGAACCGTCAGGGCCGGGAAGATACTGGTGATCTGGAAGGTGCGGGCAATGCCGAGGCGCGCCCGGTCGTGCGGTTCCATGCCGGTGACATCGGCGCCGTCGAAGCGGATCGTGCCGCTGGTCGGCTCCATCGAGCCGGCGAGCATGTTGAACACGGTCGTCTTGCCCGCGCCATTCGGCCCGATCAGGCCGACGATCTCGCCCTCGGCGACGCTGAAGGTCACGGAATTGACCGCGACGAGGCCGCCAAAGGCGCGCGTGAGCGCCTGGGCCTCGAGAAGCAGGGGCGCGCTCATGGCTGGGCCTCCCCGCTGGGTTTGGTTCGCACCCGTTGCCAGAGCGAGACGATGCCGTCGGGCAGGAAGATCACCGAGAAGGTGAGCAGGCCCGCGAAGATGACGAGGCGCAGCGTCCCGAAGCTGCGCAGCAGTTCGAGCAGCACCACATAGATCAGTGCGCCGAGGATCGGCCCCACGATTGTGCCGCGCCCGCCGACGATAACCATGATAATGAGGGCCGCCACATAGTGCAGGCTCATCAGTTCCGGCGTGATGACGCGCAGATAATGGGCGTAGAAGCCGCCGGCGATGCCGGCAACCGCGGTCGCCACCACGAAGCCGAGCAGCTTCATCATGAACACGTTGATGCCGATGGAGGCGGCCAGCGGCGCGTTCTCGCGCGCGGCGAGGAATGCGCGGCCGGTGCGGCTCGCCATCAGCGCGTGGCAGGCATAGCAGAGCGCCGCCACCACGATGAGCATGAGGTAGAAGACCTCGCGCGCCTCGGTGAGCTCGCCATAGCCCGGCACATGGATGCGCGGGATGTTGGCGATCCCCATCGGGCCGCGGGTGAGATCCACCCAGTAATTGGTCACCGTGTAGATGATCGAGCCGAAGCCGAGCGTCAGGATGGCAAACTGCGGCCCGACGATCCTGAGCGACACATAGCCGATGGCAAAGCCGAGCAGGCCCGCGATCAGAGCCGCCACCACGAGCCCGATCAGGATCGGCGCGCCGGCCTGCATGGTGATCAGCGTGGACGCATAGGCGCCCACCCCGAAGAAGGCGGCATGGGCGAAGCTGAGCTCGCCGAGATAGCCGATGATGATGTTGAGGCTCAGCGCCAGCAGCGAGAACATCAGCCACATCACCATGACATGGTGGAAATAGGTGTTGCTGGTCAGAAGCGGCAGGACCGCGAGGCCGCCCGCGGCGACCGCAATGATGACAGGACGGGAGTTCATCGACCCACTCCCTGAGCCTGGCCGAACAACCCCTGTGGCCGCCACAGCAGCACCAGGATGATGGTCGCGTAGCCCACCGCCTCCATGAAGCCGAGCGAGATGTAGCCGCCAGCCAGCGCCTCGACGACGCCGAGCGCCAGGCCACCGATCAGGGCCCCTGCACGCTGCCGAGCCCGCCAAGGATGACGACCGTGAAGCCCTTCAGCACGGCCCAACTGCCGACGGTCGGAAAGATCATGGCGAGCGGACCAACGACCGCACCCGACAGGCCGGCGAGGCCGCAGGCGAGCACGAATGTCAGCGTATGGACGAAGCGGATGTTGATGCCGGTCAGCGCCGCGCCTTCCGGGTTCTGCGCGGTGGCGCGCATCATCTTGCCGAAGATCGTATAGCGGATCGCCGCATAGGTGAAGGCGAGCGCCACGATCGCGACACCGAAGACCAGCGCGCGCTGCTGGGTGATGACGATCGGGCCGAATTCCAGGATCTCGTCGGCGAAGGGGCTGTTCAGATACTTCGGATCATGGCCGAAACCGAGCTCGGACATGTTGGTGATCAGGAGCGAAATACCGAGGCTGGACAACAGGATGGTGAACTCGTGCGTTTTGCGCAGCGGCCAGAACACCAGATTGTTGACGATGATGCCTGAGGCGCCGACCAGGATCGTCGCGACCAATACGGCCGGAATGTAGCTGAGCCCCATCAGGGTCATGGCGTAATAGGTCAGGAAGGCGCCGAGCATGTAGAACTCGCCATGGGCGAAATTGATCACCCGGAGAACGCCGAACACCAGCGTCAGGCCTGTCGAGATGACGACATAGTTCATCCCGTTGACGAGGCCGTTGACGATCTGCTGGGCGAGAAGGGACAGGTCCATGGCGGGCCTTTCAGGAGTGGCATGCGGGGGCCTTCCGCCCTGGAGGCGGAAGGCTGCAGTGTGGGATGGGGGAAAGGACGAGGCCGGACCGAGCCGGCCTCGTCACCGATCACTGGCGGACGGTCGTGATGTCGCCGTTCTGCACGCGCACCAGATAAAGGTTCTGCTGGGCCTGCCCGTTGTCGTCGAACTTGATGTCGCCGAGGAGCGTCGGCAGCGTCGGCCCCCGAAGTGCTGCGGCGATCTTGTCGTAGTCGCGTGACGAGCCAGCCGCCTGCACGGCGGTCGCCAGAACGCGCACGGCCTGTCCGCCCAGAGTGCCGATGAAAGCCGGCTGGTTCTGGAAGGTCGAGCGATACTGGCGGGTCCATGCGTCGAGCATCGGATTGCCGCTGTCAGGCGCATAGAGCGAGATCGAATAGACCCCGTCCAGCGCACGACCCGAGAGCTCGACCAGCTTCGGGTTCATGTTGCCGGCGGACGCCACCAGCGTGCCGCGGAAACCGGCCTGGCGAGCCTGGCGGTAGATGGTCGCGCCCTGCGAGGTGTTGATCGCCGAGACGTAGATCGCGTCCGCATTGAGCGCACGCAGCTTGGTCAGCGCCACGTTGAAGTCGGTGTCGTTGCGGTTGTAGAACTCATTGCCCTTCACCTCGATGCCGCAGGCGGTCAAGAGACGGGTGTAGTTCTCCACCTCGAGACGACCGAAATCGTCATTGATGGTGATGAAGGCGATCGATTTCGGCCGGATCCGCGTGCAGATCTCCTGCGAATAGCGGGTCGACATCATCGACGAGGTCGCGTTCAGGCGGAACAGGTAGCGATGGCCCTTGGCGGTGACATCGGGATGCTGGGCCGAGGTCATGATCGTGATGATCTTGTCGCGGGTGACTTCCTTCATCGCCAGCGCGACGGCCGAGAACCAGCCGCCGACGATGAGGTCGACCTTGTCCTGCTCGATCGCGCGCTGGGCTGCAGCAACACCCTCTTCCGGCGTGCCCTTGTCGTCATAGACGACCAGTTCGATCTGCCGGCCGATCACGCCGCCGCTGGCATTGATCAGCGCGACCTCGGCCTTCATGCCTTCCAGCGCCAGCTGTCCATCAAAGGCGCCGGCGCCCGACAACGGCACGATCGCGGCAATCTTGATCGGCGGCTGTCCCTGCGCACGGGCGTCATTCGCCGCAACGAGGCCAAGCGCGAGCGCGCCCGCCAGAAGTCCGGCCTTCATCCATTTCAACATGGTGTCCTCCCTGGTTTTTTCGTTGGCTGGTCAACCGTTCAGCGGTTGATCAGATACTTCTTCTGCATTTCCTCGACTTCACCGAAGCCGATGAACTCGATGAACGGTTCGTGGCCCATGGTCGGGCGCGGCAGGCCCTTGGAGCTCTTGGTCTGGGCCAGCACCTTGAGGTTCTCGGTCAGCGCCTGCGCCACCGTCATCAGCGGCACGAGGGCGAAGGTCGCCATGCCGGCAACGCTCTCGATCTCGGCCGGCGACAGGTCGCGCTCGAGCCAGCCCAGCACCTGCAGCGACAGCGGCACGCCGCAGCCCTGGCGCATGGCGCGCAGGCCCTCGATCGACTTGAAGCACTTGGAGATCGGCTGGATGATGTCCGCGCCTGCGGCGACATAAGCCTTGCCGCGCTCGATGGCAGCAGCCTCATCCACCACGTCGGTACGCGCGATGATCAGCATGTTGGGGTCGCGCCGGGCAGCGGCAGCAGCCTGGATCTTGGCGACCGCCTCGTCCATCGGGATCACTTCGACACCGCCGACGCAGATCGGGCAGCGCTTGGGCGCGACCTGATCCTCGAGGATGACGGCCGAGACGCCGGCCGCCTCGAATTCGCGGACCGTGCGCATCACGTTGATGGCGTTGCCATAGCCTGTGTCGATATCGGCGATGACCGGGATCGTCACGGAGCTCGTGACATTGCGCACCACCGAGAGGTTTTCCGACATCGTGTAGAGCTCGGCATCCGGCTGCCCCAGGAAGGAGGCCGAGACGCCGAAGCCCGAGGTCATCACCGCATCGAAACCGGCGGCCTGGATGAACTTGGCGGACAAGGCGTCATAGGCGCCCGCCGACCAGACCGTCTTCTGGTTGACGACGCGGGCGCGGAAATTGGGAGTAAGGGCCATGGTGTCAGCTCCGGTGATGGTCGGGTTCAGGAATAGGTCTTGAGGTAGGGCACGAGGCCGCCTGCCTCGAGCATGCGCTGGTCGGCAAGGGCGAGCGGCTCGATCGGCAGTTCGGTGCCGCGCGTGAGATTGCGGATGACGCCCGCCTGCCAGTCGAGCTCGATCTCGTCCCAGCGCTGCACCAGGCCGAGGATCCCGGGGCAGCTTGCCTGCGGGAAGCCCATGCTGATCTCGCCGCGCCAGTAGCCGGGCGAGAAGCTCTCGGCGACCATGCCGGTGATGCCGAGATGGCGCATGGCGCGCATCGGCGGATAATGCGGGTGGCCGTAACCAAAATTGTGGTTGCCGACGAGGATGTCGCCCGGCTTCACTTTTGCGCGGAAATCCGGGTCGTAGGACTGCATGGCGGCATCCGCCAGCTCGTTGATGTCGGTGATCTTGATGTTCTTGACGCCGACGATCTGGTCGACGTCGAAATCAAGTTCCTCGAAGATGAAGGCGACGCGTCCGCGGAGGTTCTTGAGCGACATGGCGGGCCTCACAGATACTTGCGGGGATCGGCGATCGCGCCTTCGATGGCGGAGGCTGCCACCGACGCGGCGCTGCAGAGGTAGATTTCCGAGTCAGGACTGCCCATGCGCCCGCGCACGTTGAGCGTGCCGGTGGAGACCGCCCGCTGTCCCGCGGTCATGGTGGCGATGCGGCCGAAGCAGAAATCGCAGCTCGACGAGGAGATGAAGGCGCCCGCCTCCACCAGGATCTCGATCAGCCCCTCGCGCGCGGCAGCCGCCATGATCTCCTGGCTGGTCGGCACGATGTTGAGCTGGAAGCCGGGCTTCACCTGGCGTCCGCGCAGCACCTGCGCCGCGATCCTGAGATCCTCGACCCGGCCCGAGGCGCATGAGCCAAGATAGCCGGTCTGCACTTCGAGGCCGGCATAATCGACGAGGTTGCGGGTGTTAGACGGCGTCGGCGGAATGACCACCACCGGCTCCAGCCCGTCGAGATCGATGTCATAGACGGCCGAATAGGTGGCATCCTCGTCGCTGTAGACCGGATCGAGCTTGATGCGGGCCCGCGGCAGGGCGTAGTCGAGCCGCGCCTTGTCGGGATTGACGATGGCTGTCAGCGCGCCGGTGAACATGGCAAGGCCGGTGATCACTTGGAGGCCCTCGGTGGTGAGGGAATCGACACCCGGGCCGCCGAGTTCCAGCACCTGGAAGCGGCACGAGGCCGAACCCATCTCGCGCACCAGATGGTGGAACACGTCGCGCGCCATCACGCCCGGCGACAGCTTGCCGCGCAGGTTGACGCGCACCGTCTGCGGCACCTTGATCGAGATGCGCTCACGGACGAAGGCTTCCAGAATGTTGCGGCGGATGCCCATGGCGAGCGTGCCGAATGTGCCGAGCTGGCTGACATGGCCGTCGAAATGGACGACAAAGGCGCCGGGCGTCGCATAGCCGACTTCCGCCGCCACCTGATGGCCGATGCCCTTGCGCTCGAACAGCGGCACCTTGTTCTCCGCGCACCAGTTGCGCGTGATGATGTGCAGCTCTTCTTCCTTGGGGCTGGTCGCCGGAATCATGTGGTCGATGAAGATCGCGTAGCGCTCGGGATCCGGCACCCGCTCGATGCCGAAATCCTCTTTCATCGACTTGAAATAGACGTCCGTGTAGCCCGGAAAGTCATAGGCGATGACGAAGTCGGGCTTCGCCATGACCTCGTCGCCGGCCTTCACATGCGGCAGCCCTGCGGCGCGGGCCAGGATCTTTTCGGCGATCGTATATCCCATGGTGCGGGCCTCGATATGATCAGGGATGTCAGGAAAGGCCGAGCGAACCGGGGTTCATCAGCCCCTGCGGATCGACGGCACGTTTGACGGCGGAGAGAAGCGCGAAGGTCTCGGGCTTCAGCACGTCACGGAACGGATAGTCGCGGGCGACCTGCCAGCTGACGCCGCCGAGGCCCGCATAGAGTTCCTGGGTCCCGCGCCGAAGGTCGGCGACCGCTGCGCGGGCAACCGGATTGCCGGGACGATCGGCCCAGGGCCGCACCACGTCGTCGCCGAGGGTGCGGGCATGGAGCGGCGTGATCTCGTCGAGCCAGTAGAAGGCGGGCTCGAGGAAGAACTCGTTGCCGACCGTCATGCTCATCACGGAATAGAGGATGCCGTGCTCGGCCATGAAGGCGGCGCGCCCGGCGAAATAGGCGTCGTTGGCGGCGCAGACCTCGGCCGCGGCCGACAGCGGGAACACGCCGTGGATCGGAACCCAGCGCTCGCCGTCCTTGCCCAGCATGCCGCGCGGCAGGCCGAAGGGCTTGGAGCGCATGACCTTCGGCACCGTGTTCTCGATCTCGGTGCCGAAGCGCTTTCCGACCGCCCTCACCTCGGCCATGGCATGATCGAATTCGGGCTTGCTGTGCCCCTCGACGACGAGGTGCAGCGTGAAGGCATGCTCTTTCAGGAAAGCCGTGCCAGCTGTGGCGACCTTGGCCGCTTCCTTCAGACCCGCCATGAGCGAGGAGCCGGCGCGCGCCACATTGCCGAGCGTCTTCACTCCATCCATCAGCTTGTTGACGCTCGCGGAGTGCTCAACCTTGGTGCGGTCGATGCCGAAGCCTTCCGAGACGGCGCGGAGCGGCACCATCGCGACCTGGGCCGCCGCCATGTCCTGCAGCGATTTGAAGCCGAAGGACAGATGGCCGACCTCGGCTGGACGAGGATAGAGCCGGAGCGTCGCAGACACTTTCACGCCGAGCGCGCCATTGTCGCCGAGGAACAGGCCGGTGAGGTCCGGGCCCCCTTCCCGCGTGAACGGCTTCGTGCCTTTGCGGCCGCCCGATCCCGTCGTGACCAGAGACCCATCAGCCAGCACGACAGTGACGCCCAGCACGGCTTCCGCCACCGTGCCGTGGCGTGCCGAGCCGAAGAAGGCGCTGTTCTGCGATAGCGCCCCACCGACGGTCGCCTTCATGCCCGAGAGCGGACCCCAATAGCCCGTGCGCAGCCCAGTCCCTTCGATCGCCTCGTTGACCTCGGCCCAGGTGCAACCGGCTTCCACCGTCACATACATGTCGGCGGCGTTGACCTCGACAATGCGGTTGAGCTTGCGGGCATCGATGACGACCGATCCGGCGCGCTCCGGCAGATAGCCCTTGGTGTAGGACATGCCGCCACCGCGCGGCACGATGGCAATGCCGGCACGCGAAGCGAGACCAACCGTCGCCGCGACATCCTCGGCCGAATTGGCCAGCGCGATCGCCAGCGGCTCGATGCCCGGCTGCCAGAAGATGTCATTGGCGTAATAGGTGCGGCTCGCGGCGTCCGACAGGACGTTTTCGGCACCGATCTGCTGGGCGAGCGCCGCCAGGAACTGGGCGGCCGCATCGGGCTGGAGGCGTTCGGCTGTTGCGGCCATGGTCATGCAGCCTCGGTCAAGGGGATGAAACGGTAGCCGCCCGGACGCAGGCCGATCCGGCCGGCATGGGGTGCCCCGAAATGCGAGGGAAACAGCACCGCGTCCCGCTCGGCCGCGACCTTCAAGAGCACGTCGCGCGTCGCGATGGCCCCGTCGGGGTCCTCGCAGAAGCAGGTGCTCCATTCCGGGCGGTAGACCTGAATCGGCTGGTGCAGGCAGTCGGCGGTGAAGATGCCGGTCTGCCCCTTGGATTCGAGCCAGACCTGCATCTGGCCGATCGTGTGGCCGGGAGCCGCCCTGAACGACACACCCGGCAGGATCTCGTCGCCATCATCGACAAGGTCGACGAGCCCCGCGTCGCGAATGGGCCTCACCGAATCCGCAACAGTCTCGAAGGCTTCCGGCTGGGCTTTCAGGCCATCGGGAAGATCCAGCCAATGGGCGGTCTCCACCCGGCCCCAGACATAGCGGGCATTCGGGAAGGTCGGCACCCAGTTTCCCTTGGCGTCGAGGGTGGTGTTCCAGCCGACATGGTCGACATGGAGATGGGTGTTGATCACCATCGTCACCTGCTCGGGCGTGACGCCGGCACGGGCCAGATTGTCGAGATAGGGCAGATCGAGCTGATGGAAGCGCTTGAAGGCCGGCGCCGAGCGCGTCTTGCCGTTGCCGCAGCCGGTATCGATCAGGATCACGTCGTCGCCGCGCCGCACCAGCCAGGACTGCATGCTCGACATCAGGCGACCGGAGGCGCGGTCGAAGAAGCGTGGATCGGTCAACTCGGTGTGATCCGTGAGCACGGCGGCGTCAAAGCGCGGAAACAGGAACGCGGGATCGAAGCCCGGCGTCAGCATTTCCTCGACACGGGACACGGCGAAATCGCCGATGGCCACCTTGGTCACGCACTGCCTCCCATATGATCTTTTTTACTTGCTCCAAACAAACATCAAACGCGCCCTTTATGTCAACACGCAATCTGCGTGTCACCTATTGACACGATTGACCATTGTGGCATCTGCTGTCAGGACGAGCGGAGGGCTCAGCGTGGCGATCCAGGCAGGCATGAAAGATCAGGACGACAATGACCGGGACGGCAGCGTGCCGCTGGTCCGCTCGGTGCAGCGCGCCATGGCGATCCTCAAGTGTTTCGAGGGCCACGGTCTGCAGACGCTGGCCGAGATCACCAAGGCGACCGGGCTCGACAAGGGCACCACCCGCCGCCTGCTCATGACGCTGATGACCGATGGCTTCATCGTGCAGGACCCGATCACCCAGCGCTATGGCCTGGGGCGCGCGATCCGGACGCTGGCCGCCGGCGTCGTGGTGGAATTCGATCTGCGCAGCATCGTCGTGCCGGAGCTCTCCGAGCTTGCGGCCGAACTCCAGATCACCGCCTTCCTGTCGGTCTATCGCGACCATCAGGCTGTCTGTCTCGAACGCGTCCACGACATGAACGGCATGGAAGTGCGGTGGTGGTCGGTTGGCGGCACCCTGCCCTTGAACTGCGGCGGCGCGCCGAAGGTGCTGCTGTCCTGGCAGAGCGAGGCCGAAATCGACCATGCGCTTGCCCATCAGCCGCCGAGCCCGATGACGCCGAAAAGCCGGCTCGATATCGCCGGCCTCAAGCAATATCTGGCCCTGGTCAAGCAGCGCGGCTGGGACCTCGCCGTCGACGACGTGATGGTCGGGCTGACAGCCTTGGCGGTGCCGATCCTCGACGCCAAGGGCCAGTTGATCTGCGCCATATCGATCGCCGGCCTGACACCGCAGATGGTGCGCCGGGGAAAGCCCGCCCATCTCGACCGTCTCAAGGCGGCGGCCCACCAGATCCAGACCGTGCTCCACGCCGCGCAAAGCTGAGAACGATCAGGCTGCAGTCAACCGTTTCAGCGTGTCCGCCACATCCGTTGGAATCGTGGTGGACTGATGCGTCGCCAGGTCCAGCATGACGCCGACGATCTCGACGGTGCCGAACACCGCTCCGGTATCGGCATCGAGAATGTAGTGGCAGAAACGCATGGATTTTGCCGAGAACCCGAGCGGCACCGTGCGCAGAACCACGTTCTGGCCGAGCCTGGGGCGGATTGGCAGGCTGACAAGGTAGTCGACGGCCGCGACCGTGATCTTCTCCCGGGCAAAGCGTAGCCCGTCGAGCCCGATGGCCCCCAGGAACTGGCGCGCGCCCGTGGAACAGAGCTGGATGATGCCGCGCATGCTGGCGTTGTCGTCCGGGTCGACATCCCAGGCATCGATCGTAGCACGGCAGCTTTCGATGGCGTTTGAAGACGGCGCCCCCGGTGGGCGTGGATCGGCCGGCGGGCGGGCCGCGGGCAGCACGGCCCAGGCCTCGGAGAGTGCACCCAAGGCAGCAAGATCGGCAGCACTGGCCACACCACATCGCGTCTCGACCACCGCGGCCAGCCGGCCGCTCGCCAGATGAAACAGGCCATGGACGATGTCGGCACTCTCGCTCGATACCTGCCGGACGCCGGAACGCACCACGACGGCATCGCCGCAGAACAGTTCCGACTTGAACTGCACGCGGGCCTCGATGACCTTCAGCGCAGCCCACAGCCCGGATCGGCCGGCGAGAGCCGCAATGGCATCATCGACCAATTCCAGAAACACCTGGACATTGACGTGGCCCGCCTGGTCGCAATGGTCCATGCGCATGGTGCGGGTGGCGGCGATCGGAGGAAGCGCCGGATCGACAGCCATTTGCGGCGCTGAGGCGCCCTCCCCGGTCACGCTCCACGAGACGTCGGCCGCATAGGCGGCTCCCGCCTGACCGCCGACCAGAAGCCTCAGGCGCGCGCCCTCAGCGCTCTCAAGGCTGCACGCCACGACGTCGCCGGTCTTCGGCAGCGCCGCCTGCTGGCGAGCAACCGACACGCCGGTCACGGAGAAGCGCTGTCCCGCGAGATGAACCGCCAGCGCATCCACCGCGAGGCTCGCAGCGGCTTCCGCCGTCAGCCGATGATCCGCGCCGGCCTGGGCGCGGCGCACGATGGTCTGGATCAGATGGTGGTCGCTCACGATCCCCTCCCCCTTGTTGGATGTTGTCATCGCCGCCTGAGCGCCGGGTCGAGCGCAACCCGCATGGTCTCGCCAAGCGCGTTGAAAGCGAGCGCGGTCAGGAGGATCGCGAGACCCGCCGGATACATCTGGATCGGTGCGATCTCCATGTACTGGTAGGCGCGGGCCAGCATCGCCCCCCAGCTCGGATCGGGCGCCTGGACGCCGAGCCCGAGAAAGCTCAGCGAGGCCTCCGCCAGCAGCGCACCGGCCAGCAGCAGCGACACCTGCACGATGACGGGCTGGATGGCATTGGGCAGGATATGCCGCCGGATGATGTGCAGAGGTCCTGCCCCAAAGCACAGGGCGGCATCGACATAGAGCTCGTGCTTCACCACCAGCGTCTGCGCCCGCACGAGGCGCGCCAGCAGTGGCGAGAACACGATACCAACAGCAATCATGCCATTGGTGAGGCCGACGCCGAGCGCGCCCGTGATCGCCACGGCCAGCATGATAGCCGGGAACGACAGAACCGTGTCGATCAGCCGCCCCAGTGCGTCGTCCACCCAGCCGCCGATGAAGCCGGCGATCAGCCCGACCGGGACACCGATCACGCAGGCAATGGCCACCGCCAGCACGCTGCCATAGATCGACGGCCACGCCCCATAAATCAGGCGGCTCAGCACGTCGCGGCCGAGATCGTCGGTCCCCAGGGGATGGGCGAGCGAGGGCTCTGCCAGCATCTGGGAGAAATCCTGCGCGATCGGCGAATAGGGCGCGATCAGCGGCGCCAGGACCGACAGGGCAAGGATGAAGCCGAGATAGCCAAGGCTCAGCACGGTGCGGAGATCGCGGAACAGGCTGCGGGTCATGGCTTACGCCCCAGCCGCGGATCGACGAAGGTGTAGGCGATGTCGATAGCGAGGTTCACCGCGATCACCAGGACGACTAGCATCAGGGTGAGCCCCTGGACTACGGGGAAGTCCTTGTTCACGGCCGCATTGACCATCAGGCTGCCGATGCCGGGAATGGCGAAGACGGCCTCGATGACAACGGTTGCGCCCAGCGTGCGGTTGATCAGCAGGCCGGTGACGGTCAGGAGATTGACCGCAACGTTCTTCAGCCCGTGAACCCAGACGATCCGCGTCGGCGACAGGCCCTTCGCCCGCAGCGTCCGCATGAACTGGGATGACCGGATGGCGATGAGCGACGAGCGCAGTTGGCGCGTCACTTCGGCGATGCCGCCAGCCGCCAGGGCCAGCGCCGGCAGGATGGCATGGCGAAGCGCACCCAGTGGATCCTCGCTGAAGGCGCGCGAGCCGGTTGCCGGGAACCATTGCCAGTCGAGCGCGAGCCAGGCGACCAGGATCATGGCGAGCCAGAAGCTCGGCAGTGCGATGCCGACCGAGGTGAGCGTGGTGATCGCGATATCGGTCCTCGAGCCCTCGCGCGTCGCCGCCGCGATGCCCAGCGGAATGCCGATGGCGAGCGAGATCAGCACAGCCAGCACGACGATCAGCAGCGTGCTCGGAAAGCGCTGGGCGATCAGCGTGGAGACCTTCTCGCTCGACAGAAGCGAGTTGGACAGGTCGCCGCGCACCACCTTGCCGACCCATTGCACATATTGCATCGGCAGCGGCTGATCGAGACCGTACATCTGTCGGATCTCGGCGATGCGAGCGGGGCTCGCGCTCTCGCCGGCCAGCGTGATCGCGGGATCGCCGGGCACAAGTTGCAACAGACTGAACACAACGAGTGTCGACAGGATCAGCACCGGCACGAATTGCAGCGTGCGGCGCCCGATCATCCGGAAGCGATCGCGCGCCGTCATGAGGCCTCCGCGAAATGGCAGGCGACAAACTGGCCGGGCCGGAGTTCGCGCAAGGCAGGCACCGTCTCGGCGCACGTGGCCTGGGCAATCGGACAGCGCGTCCGGAAGCGGCAGCCGGACGGTGGGGCAAGCGGGCTCGGGATCTCGCCGACCAGCGGCGCTGCTGCGGGCCGGCGCAGATGGGCCGGCAGCGGCTCCGGCGCGGATTCGGTCAGCGCCCTGGTGTAGGGATGAAGCGGCCGGCCGGTCACATCGTCGGACGTGCCGATCTCGACGAAGACGCCGAGATACATGACGGCGATCCGGTCGCTGACATAGGCAGCGATCGACAGATCGTGGGTGATGAACACATAGGTCAGGGCGAAATCCTGCTGCATGTCCACCAGCAGGTTGATGATGTCGGCCTGGATCGACACATCCAGCGCCGCCGTCACCTCGTCGCAGACCAGCAGGTCCGGCCTGAGCGTCAGCGCACGGGCGATGTTGGCGCGCTGCTTCTGTCCGCCCGACAGTTCGTGCGGGTAGCGCTCGGCCTGCGCTGGGGACAGGCCAACTTTCTCCATGAGCGCCACCGCGCGGTCGCGGCATTCGGCCCGCGAAAGCCCACCGCGGATCTCCAGCGGCTCGGTGATCGAATCGAGGATCGTGAAGCGTGGGTCGAGCGCGGCATTCGGGTCCTGGAAGACGATCTGGAACCTGGACCGGAAGGCGCGGAGCTGGCGCGGACGCATCGCCCAGGGATCTTCACCCGCCAGGGTCAGCCGGCCTGCCGCCGGCTTCTGAAGGCAGACAAGGCTGCGCGCGACCGTCGACTTGCCGGAGCCGGATTCACCGATGATGCCCAGCGTCTCGCCCCGGCGGATGGTGAAGCTGACACCATCGACCGCGCGCAATACCTGCTGGCTCTCGCCGATGCGAAACTCCACTGCGAGGGCATCGACCGCGACCAGTTCGGCGCTGGGAGAGGCTGTCATCACGCCACCGCCCCGGCCAGCGCAAGCTCAGAAGCCCGGCAGCAGCGCACACGGTGATCGCCAATCGTCTCGAGCTGTTGCGGGGCCTGGCAGGAGGCGATCGCATGGGCGCAGCGGGGCGCGAAACGGCATCCCCCAGGCATGTCGGCTGCGGCCGGCACCCGTCCCGGAATCGACGTCAGGCGGCCATGCGCCTTGCCATGCCGGGGGATCGAGCCGAGCAATGCCGAGGTATAGGGATGCATCGGATGTTCGAGCAGTGCATCGACCGGCGCATCCTCGACGATCTCGCCGGCATACATGACGATCACCCGGTCGCAGCATTCGGCCACCACGCCGAGATCGTGGGTGATGAACACCATCGCAGTGCCGGTCCGGGCGCTGAGATCGCGCAAGAGAGCGAGAATCTGTGCCTGGATCGTCACGTCTAGAGCCGTCGTCGGCTCGTCGGCGATGATGATTTCGGGCTCGGCGGCGAGCGCGATGGCGATCATCGCGCGCTGGCGCAAGCCGCCCGACAATTCATGCGGATATTGATCGACGCGCTTCTCCGGCAAGGGAATGCCGACCGAGCGCAGCACCTCGATCGCGCGCGTTCGCGCCTCGGTCTTCGGCACCCCGAAATGGGCAACAATGCACTCGATGATCTGCTCGCCGACGGTGAAGACCGGATCGAGCGCGCTCATCGGCTCCTGGAAGATCATGCCGATCCGCCGCCCGCGCACATTGCGCATCCGGCTTTCCGGCAGCGCCAGGATGTCGTCATCCCCGAGGATCGCGGAGCCTGCGATGCGGCAGAGGCGGTCGGGCAGCAGGCGGGTCAGCGCGAGGCCCGTCACCGTCTTGCCGCAGCCGCTTTCGCCAACCAGGCCAACCCGCTCGCCGCGCGCAATGTCGAAGCCGATGTCGCGGGTGATCTGCAGTTCGTTGCGGCCTTCGCCGAAGAACACGCCGAGCCCCCTGACCGACAGAAGCGGGTCTGCCATGGCTCAGGACTCCCGCGTGATCTTGATGCCGGCCGCCTCGCGGTCCCACACGCCGCTTGCCGCCAGCCCCTCCTTGCGCAGGAGATGCTTCTCCACCTTGAGCGTCGGGGTCTTCGGCAATTCGGAGACGATACGGATGAAGCGCGGCACCATGAAATGGGCCATGCGCGGCCGCAGGAACGCGATCAGATCGGCAGGATCGAGCTGATGGCCCGGCCGGAGCGCGATGGTTGCCAGCACCTCATGCTCGCCGACGTCGCTCGGCACGGCGACCACGGCGGCTTCCTGGATCGCGGGATGGGCGAGGATATCGGCCTCGACCTCGAAGGAGGAGATGTTCTCGCCGCGCCGGCGGATCGTGTCCTTCAGCCGGTCGACGAAGTAGAAATTGCCGTCGCCGTCGCGCCGGAACCCGTCGCCGGTATGGAACCAGCCGTTGCGCCAGGCCTCCGCGGTCGCTTCCGGGTTCTTGTAATAGCCATGGCTAAACGCCCAGGGCCGATCCGAGCGCAGAATCAGCTCGCCCACCTCGCCCATGCCGACCTCGCAATCGTAGGCGTCGACGATGCGCGCCTCGAAGCCCGGTCGCAGCCGCCCGCAGGAGCCGAGCGCCGTCGGATTGGGCGCCGACATGATAGGGCAGCAGATTTCCGTCATATTGAAGGACGTGTGGACGTTCACCCCGAAGCGCTGACGGATCGGCGTCGTATCGGTGTCGAACGGCAGGAGGATGATCGTCCTCAGGCAATTGTCGCGCTCGGCCGGAGTCACCGGCCGCGACATGAGGAAGCTCGCCATGGCGCCGAGCAGGATGACGAAGGTCGTCTCGGTCTCGTTGATCTGTTCCCAGAACCGGTCGGTGCGGAACCGCTCGACGATGGAGACGGAACCGCCGAGCGACAGCATGAGGACGCAGGGCAGCACGCCGGACACATGGGCGAGCGGCAGATTGACCATGTAGCGGTCGTCGCGGCCGAGAAAATAGACGTTCTGACCGGCGGTCCAGACATGGAGATAGGAACAGAGCACGCCCTTGGAGGGACCGGTCGTTCCCGACGTATAGAGGATGACCTGCAGGTCGTAGGGCTGGATCGGACGCTCCAGCGGCGGCGGCTCATCGCCGGCTTCGTCCAGGACCTGTTCGCGAACGATGCGCAGTCCGGAGCACGGACCCGCCTCCCCGACCGACACGACATCGGTCACCTGCGCCCGATCGATATCGGCCAAACGCCCGACCAGATCGCCCTGCGCCACCATCAAACGCGCATCGGAATTGTCGATCACGCGCTCCAGCAGGCTGCCCTTGTAGGCGAGGTTGATCGGCACCGCGACCGCGCCGAGGTAGTTGATCGCAAACCAGACGCGCAGCGCCATCGGCCCGTGCGGCAGCCAGATCAGCACCTTGTCGTCCTGGCGAACGCCGAGCGCAGCCAGGCCCGCCGCGGTGCGGCGAACCTCTCTGAGGGTATCGGCATAGGACCAGTTGAGACCGCCATCGAACACTGCATAGACGCGGTCGGCATTCTCCCGAGCCTGCGCTTCCAGAAGGTAGCGCAGGACGCAGGTTTCTGAGGGGGGTATCCGCGGATCGGCGTGGGGGCTCGTCATTCCGTCGATCGCCATCACATCCGCGAGCCCCGCCAGTGCCGGTCGTCAGGCACTGAGCGATACGCCTTCGAATTTGGGCTTGCCGATCAGGTTCGGGCGGTAGCCATTCACCTTCTGGGCATGCACCACGAGCTGCACGTCGAACATGATCGGGCAGTAGAGCGCCGCCTCGGTGACGATGCGCTGCACCTTGACGAAGGACGCCTTGCGCGCCTCGATCGTGGCACCGGCCTTGGCTTCAGCGAGCGCGTCGGCGAGGCCCGGCGTCGCGCCGCGACCGGCATTGAAGAAGGAACCCTCGGCGAACATCAGCCCGTAGGTCAGCGACGGATCGGGGCGGCCGGTCCAGAACGACAGGTGCATGTCGCCTTCCTGCTTGCCGAAGAACTGGCCGGCCGTATCGACGCCCGACCCGGTGCTCAGCTTGATGCGGATATTGGCCTTGCGGAACATTTCGAGGAGCACTTCAGTCCGCTGGCGCGACACCTGGTCGTTCCAGGCGATCAGGTGGAGCTCGATGCCGTCAGGATGGCCGGCCTCCTTCAGGAGTGCCTTGGCCTTCTCGGGATCATGCTTGTAGTGACCGGCAAGCTCGGGGGCATAGGCCCAGTGCGCCTTCGGCAGCGCCATGTCGGCGACTTCGCCGAGGCCCGCGGCGGTCGCGCGGATGTAAGTTGCACGATCCACGGCATGATTGACGGCCTGGCGCACCCGCAGGTCTGTCAGCGGGCCGCGCCCATAGTTGAAGTAGAGCATGCCGACCTGCAGCGACGGGCCGACATTGGTGACGATGTTGCGGGCGCGCTCGGCCACCACCTTCTGCTGCGGCGGGACGTAATAAGTGAAATCGTTCTCGCCCGCGATCACCGAGCGAAGCGCTGTCTGCGGCTCGCTGATGATCTTGAGCTCGATGCCATCAGGACCGGGCTCGCCCTGCTTCCAGTAATCGGCATTGCGCACCAGCACGACACGGTCATTGTCGGCCCAACTGACGAACTTGTAGGCGCCGCTGCCGACAGGCGAGCGATCGTGGCCCTGCCCCTTCTCGGCGACCGCCTTCGGCGAGCGCATCATGCCGGCACGGTCGGAGAGCGTCAGCGGCAGCGACGTGTCGGCAACCTTCAGCAGCAGCGCGACTTCAAGCGGTCCGCGCACCTCGATGGAGGCGATCGACGCGAGATCCACCTTCACGGCCGACCGCTGGTCCGTCAGGCCCCATTCGAGGTTCTGTTTCACCGCCGCGGCGTCGAGCGCCGAGCCGTCATGGAATTTCACGCCCGACCGCAGTTTCAGGACCAGCGTCTTCGGGTCCGGATAGGCCCAGGACTCGGCAAGGCCAGGCTTCGGCGTCAGCGACACGAAGTCCCATTCGATCAGGCTGTCGAACAACGCGTAGAGATAGGCATGGTCGGGACCGGATCGGCCGGTCATCGGATCGAGCGTCGATGGATTATGCGGTGCCGCGATCTTGAGCGTTCCGCCCTTCCGCGCGGCCTGCGCGAAGACCTGCGAAGGCGTGAGGAGCGCAGTACCAGCCGTCAGCAGCAGATTGCGGCGATTGAGCGCGAAAGAGTCGAGATTGCCTGATGCCAAGCTCATGTCATTCCTCCCGTAATTCTTGATTTATTGGAGGGAAGGAAACAGCAGCAGGTGCAATTATGTCAACAGACAATCTTTGTGTCATCTGATGACACGATCATGTGGACCCTCTGCGCGCGGTGAGGCTCACGTGCAGGACAAGCGGTCAAAGCCGGAATGAGGGCACGATCCGGCGCCATTCGAACCGTTTGAGCGCAGATTGCTGATCATCTGATCGATCACTTGTTCGGCTTGACCCGCTTCCCACTCCGCCCTATCGGCCGAAAGACCGGTGTCGGAGCGACAGGGCTGCAACGATCCGTCGCAGCCCCCTCGCCGTGGCTTGCCCGCCGGTGGGACCTCAGGCGATGCGGCGTGCGCCTGCCTGATCGACCAGCACTTCGGCCGGTGCAGGATGGCTCAGGAAGCCGGCTGGGCTCGCGCTGAGGCCATAGGCACCTGACTGAAGCACGGCAATCAGGTCGTCGGCGACCATCGCAGGCAACATCGCCTTGCGCGCCAACGTATCCAGCGGCGTGCAGAGGGGGCCCACGACGACAGCCGGCTCGAAGGCCCCTTCACCCATCCGGTTCGCTGCGACGATGGGGTAGTCGCGCTTGACGATCTGCCCGAGATTGCCGGAGGCCGCGAGATGGTGGTGCATCCCGCCATCCATGATCAGGAAGCGCTGTCCGCGCGACATCTTCGCCGCGTTGACGGCCATCAGGTAGACACCGGCCGGACCGACCAGATAGCGGCCGGGCTCAATCAGTGTCCGGGCGTCGCGGATGAGCGGTTCGGCCTGCTTGAAGGCGGTCAGCGCCGCCACCTCGCTCTTGAGGTGGGCGAGATCCAGCGCCATCTCGCCGGTGAAATAGGGAATGCCCAGCCCACCGCCGAGATCGATGGCGCGGAGCGGCCGTCCGGCATGGCGTGCAACGCTGGCCGCGACCTCAAGACCGTGGCGCCATTGCGTGGCGAGAACGCCTGCATCGAGGATCTGCGTGCCGGCGAACATGTGCACGCCCTGCAGATCGAGATCCGGCAGAGCCATGATCCGGTCGACGACCGGACCGATCGCCTCTTCGTCGAAACCGAAGGGTGCGGGCTTGCCGCCCATGCGCATGGCACCGCCCTGGGCTTCGGCAACCGGGTTGACCCGGATCGAGACCGCGACACGACGGCCATGCCGTGCACCAGCAGCCGCAACGCGCCCGATCTCTTCCTCGGTCTCCAGATGGATCTCGCCGATCCCCGCCGCGACAACCGCATCAATCTCGTCAGCGCGCTTGCCCGGACCGGCGAACAGGATGCGCGCAGGATCGGCGCCTGCGGCAAGGGCCGCCCGGAACTCGCCGAGCGAGGCGATCTCGAGGCCCGCTCCCTCCTCCAACAGCACAGCGATAACCGCCGGATTCGGATTGGCCTTGATGGAAAAATGGATCTCGGCAAAGCCATCGAGCGCCGCGGCCAAGTCCCGACAGGTCCGGCGGATCAGGCCCGCATCATAGACATAGAGCGGCGTCCCGAACTGGTCGGCGAGATCACGCGCGGCGACACCGCCGATCATCAGGTCCGCACCGCGCACAGAGAACTGGCTGGCGATCAGCTGCTCGGCGAGCGGAATTGGCTGGCCGGAGCTCATGTCAGGCCCCACCCGGCTGGATGCGCTCAGCGACCAGGCCGACATAATCGACCTTGCCATTCGGCGTCACGGGCAGGCTCGCGACCAGCTCGATTGCGCGCGGCACCATGTAGGGCGGCAGATGGTCGGCCGCGCGACCGAGTACCACGGCGGGGTCCACCGGTTCAGAGGCCACCGCCACCGCATGAACCTTCTGCCCGGCGAACGGGTCGGGCAGTCCGATCACGGCCACCTGCTGGAACGGCGCGAGGCCCATCAGGCATTCCTCGACCTCGGTCGAACTGATCCTGTGGCCCGACGACTTGATCATCGTGTCGTTGCGCGCGACGAAATAGAAGTAGCCATCCCCGTCCTGCGTCACCAGGTCGCCGGAATAACAGACCATATCGCCGCCCCTGTCGGCGGGAATGAAGGGATGCGGCTTCAGCACCTCGGCGGTTGCCTCCGGCTTGCCCCAATAGCCCAGCGATACGGTCGGCCCGCGATGCACCAGAATGCCCGCCTCGCCGGGCTTGACCGGGCGGCCTTCGGCGGTGACGGCGAAGACCTCGCATTCGGGGATGGCCTTGCCGATGGAGCCCGGACGCCGGTCGATCTCATCCGGTGGCAGATAGGTCGAGCGAAAGGCCTCCGTCAGCCCATACATCAGGAAGATCCGGGTATCGGGCAGCCGCTCGCGCAGCCGCCGCACGGTGTCGGTCGGCACGGCGCCGCCCGAATTGGTGATGTAGCGCAGGCTCGGCAAGGCGGTGCGCGCCAGCGACGGCGTGGCGCGGGTGAGGATCGCCCAGATGGTCGGCACGCCGGCCAACCCGGTAATGCCGTGGTCCCGGATGGCGCGGACGATCTGGTCGCCGAATTGGAAGGTCAGCAGAACCACCAGTCCGCCCTGCTCCACCGCCGTCAGCAGCTGGTTCAGCCCGTAATCGAAACTGAACGGCAGCAACGAGAGTATCCGGTCCTCGGCATTGATGCCGAGATAGGTGCGCACGATGCGCGTGCCGGCGACGAGGTTGCGATGGCTGAGCATCACGCCCTTCGGCCGTCCCGTCGATCCGGACGTGTAGAGAATGGCGGCAAGGTCCTCGCCGATTCCGTCGGCGGGCAGCGACGCCACCGGCGCGGCCTGCCAGTCAGCGCCATCGACGGTCATGATGACGATGTCGAGCCCCGCCAGGCCCGGGCCAAGAGACGCTGCAAGCGCCTCGCTGGTGAGCAGGATCCGGGCGCCGCAATCGGCAAGGATGTGGCGGACCTGTTGCGGTTTCAACAGCACGTTGACCGGCACGAACACGCCACCGGCGAGACTGGTTCCGAAGATCGCCCAGCATTCCTCGAGGCTTTTCGGCAGTGCGATCGCCACGCGGTCGCCGCGCTCGAGGCCGGCACCGGCGAGGCGCCCGGCGCATATGGCTGCGGCACCCTGCAGCTCTTCGCGGGTCATCGTCCGGTCGCCGTCGATCAGCGCCGGTCGGCCGGCGCCGCCTGTCTCACGCGCCAGCAGATGATGGACCAGGACCGGCTCGCCGCTCACTTGCGCGCCCGCTCCACGAAGCGCGCCAGATGGCCCAGGCTGTCAAAATTGGCGGGATCGAAATGCTCGTCGGTCAGTTCGATGCCGAACCGCTCGTCGAGAAAGGTCATCAGTTCCAGAATACCGAGGGAATCGATCGCGCCGCTGGTCAGCAAGGGCGTCTCATCGGTCAGCACCTGTCCCGCAAAAACCGGAAACCGGCTGCGCAGGAAGTCCTCGATTGCGGCTTGGGGATCGCCGGCGGATGGCATTGTTCAATCCTCGTCAGTCAGGCTAGAGGCGCAGGAACACGAATTCCGACCATGCGTGGTCGACGCAGTCCCCTCCCATGTCACCCTTATAGAACGTAGGTGGTGCACCAGTCGTGAACCAGCCGCCTGGCACCAGGTCTCCTGCTCTGGCTGGCACGTCCACGCAAACCATGCCCTGGCTGAGAAGAAACCGGGCTACCGCGCCAAACTGGCCGAAAAGCTCGCTTTTGCGCTCGGCATAGATCAGGCGCGCGGTCGGCAGCCCGCGGCGGCGTTTTGGTTGAAACACGATCGGCGACACCCGCTCGCCCTGCACCAGCCCGGCAGTGATGCAGCCCATTGCGGCATGATCAGCGACAATCAGCCGCTGTCCGGGCGTGAGCGCCGAAGATGCCAGTGCGTCTCCGGTGATGAGCGCCTCCGACCATCCGCCGAACAATGCAGCCCACGGAAGCACCGCGCGGGTGCTCCCGCTGTTCCATGGCTGGAAGCCAAGATTACCGATCAGCCTGCGTACGGATGGGCTTGGCGTGAGATCGGTGAAGGTTGCGCCCGCCTCGGCCGTCAGGTGCTTGAGCATCATGGGTGCAAGCCAGCGCGCCTGCTCTTCGACATACCAGCTCGACAGATTGACGACCCGGCGACGCTGGCCATCCGGCTCCATGCGCTCACTCACCATGGTCAATGCCACTCCGGTCCGGCTACCGGGTTTCCCCATCAGATAGCCGACAGGGCCGAAGCCGTTGGTCTCATGGTGGCGGGTCAGACGCTCCAAGCCGTCGCGCCAGAAGCTCTCGTCATGGACCGGAAACCCTTTCCGAAACAGGGCAATCGCTTCGTCCACACTCGTGTCGTCGATGGCGTGAAGCATGGTCCGAAATGCTGCCGTCGGTTATGCGGTCTGTGCGGTCAGCGCACGCCCGCAAGGCAATGCCAAACCATCGTGCGCAGACGTCGCAACAACGGCATGATGATGTCAATGACATTTCGCTGACGATGGTGAAGATCGGACCTGCACCACGATCTCAGGCCGCCACTCGAACCCGTTTGATCTTTGAGTCTTCACCCGCTGCGCCCGAAAGCATTTTAGAGGTCTGAAAGGCGGAACAGCCGCCGGTGACAATGTTCCGCGGTGCAAACGGACTAACCTGAACTCCGGATACCTGGGAGAGCATTGCGACCAGTCTGGCACGGCCAGAGCTGGGCTATGCCGGAAGCTCAGCCAAGGCCATTGGTAACCGCCGGAATCAGTCGCCAAGGTTTCACTTGCCTGTCATCAAGAGCGACCCAACAGTGCGTGTACGATGGCCAAGAACCGTTTTCCCGTCTGGCGGCTGATTCAGAGCGAACTGGAGGCCGAGATTCGTTCTGGCCTGATCGGTCCTGGCGACCAATTGCCGTCCGAGAACGAACTCGCCGAGCGATTTGGCGTCAATCGCCATACCGTCCGCACCGCCCTCGCCAATCTCGCCATGCTCGGACTGGTTCGAGCACGGCGCGGGCGCGGCGTCTTTGTCGAGGATCGCCCGCCGGAGTACCGGATCACCCGAGACTCCAAGTGGAGCGAAATCGAGCGCCAGATGAACACCGGGCCATCGGGCCAGCTGCTCGGCTCGAGCGAAAGGCTGGCCACCTCGGCAATTGCCGGCCTGCTGGCTGTTCCGGTGGCAACTCCCATTGTGATGGTCGAAACATTGCGGGGCGCCAGCCCCTCTCTGCTGATCTACAGCTACCATGTCTTCGAGCGGGACAGGTTCGTCGGCATCGATGCTGCGGTCTCGCGCACAGGCAGCTTTACCGATGCCTTGGCTGAATTCGGGGTCGAGGCATTCTTTCGAGCCTCGACCTGGATCGACTGCCGGATGCCCCGACCGCGCGAAGCTGAAGCCCTATCGATACCGCTCGATGCTCCCGTCCTGGTGATGATGTATGTCGACAGCGACACCGCTGGCCGGCCCTTGCTCTATGGCAATGCGGTGATCCCCAGCGGAAGCCTCGTGGTGCGCATCGATACCCTGTAGCCGAAGCGGCTGAGGCCGGCCGCAGCCCTTTCGATCGTCACATGCCCGTTAACTTGTCGAGTTAAATGCGACAAGTGAAGCCGCAATGGCGGTACAGACGGGCAGGATCCATGGCCGGCATCTCTTTGCGAGACATCCGCAAGACCTTCCGGGACACGCCCGTTCTCCACGGAGTGTCGCTCGACATTGCCGATGGCGAGTTCCTGACGCTGGTTGGCCCATCGGGCTGCGGAAAGACAACTCTGCTGCGGATCATCGCCGGCCTGGAGACCCAGGACGCGGGTGACGTGTTCATCGGACAGACCATGGTCGACGACCTGCCGCCCAAGGCGCGCGATGTCGCCATGGTGTTCCAGTCCTACGCGCTCTATCCCTACATGACCGTTGCCCAGAATATCGGCCTGCCGCTGGAAATGCGGCGCCTCTCGATGCTGCAGCGCCTGCCTGGCGTTGGAAGACTTGTTCCCGGCACGCGCACAGCCCGCGCTGCCATCGACACCGACGTCAAGGTCGTGGCCGAGGGGCTCGGCATCGGTCATCTCCTCGCCCGCCGGCCAGCCCAACTCTCCGGCGGCCAGCGCCAGCGCGTGGCGCTCGCCCGCGCCATGGTCCGACGGCCCAAGGCCTTCCTCATGGACGAGCCCTTGTCGAACCTCGACGCCAAAATGCGCGTGCAGGCGCGCACCGAGATCTCCGAGCTTCACCGCAGCCTTGGCTCCACCTTCGTCTATGTCACCCATGACCAGGCCGAGGCGATGACCATGTCGGACCGCGTGGCGGTCATGATGGGGGGCCATCTGCTGCAGATCGCGCCGCCCCAGGTCATCTACGACGATCCCCAGGACCTCGCGGTCGCAACATTCATTGGCACGCCCGAGATCAACACGCTGCCGGGTCGCGTCGGCAATGATGGTCGCGTCGAGGTGGCCGGCCAGTCGTCGCCGATCCAGGTTGCCGCTGCGCCGGGCACCGAGGTGACAGTCGCGATCCGCCCCGAGGCGCTGATGCTTGCGACGCCTGCCAGCGCCAGCGAAATCGCCATCGGAGGCACCATTCGCCATGTCGAGATGCTGGGAGCAGAGACACTCCTCCACGTCATAGCGGGATCGGTGACCAAGCCGCTCGTGGCACGGGTCGAGCCGTCCGTCGGTGCGCGTCTGAAGATGGGCGGGCCCATCACGCTGGTGGCGCAGGCAGACCGCCTCCTGGTCTTCGGCAAGGACGGCAAGCGCATTGCGCAACGCTCCCCATCGGCCATCACCCAGCGCCCCGTGCGCGGTGAGGCGGTCCATGTCTGACCTCGCGCTCTCCAGCCCCTTAACCCTGCCGATCACCCGCAAGGCGCGCGCCGGCGAGGTCGCCGAGCAACTCGCCGCCTGGGTGCTGGCCGGCCCCGCTTTCGCGCTGATCTGGATCATGCTGCTCGGGCCGACGGTCGCCGTGTTCCTGTTGTCCTTCACCGACTGGACCTTCGGCATGCCGGAGATCGGCTGGGCCGGTCTCGACAATTACCGAGAGATGATCGGCGACGAGGTGTTCTGGAAGACGCTGCGCAACACCCTGACCTATGTGGCCTTCGTCGTCCCGCTGTCGGTCTTTCTGGGCCTTGCAGCAGCCATCCTGATCGAAGCGGGTGAGGGCCTGCGCGGGTTCTACCGCGCGGCGTTCTTCCTTCCGGTTGTCTCGACACTGCTGGCCATGGCGCTCGTCTTCCAGTTCGCTTTCCACCCGACGGTCGGCGCCATCAACCAGACGCTATCCCTGTTCGGCATCCCGACCACCGACTGGCTGAAAAATCCCGACACCGCGCTGTTTGCCCTCGGCGTCATCGGCATCTGGCAAGCCATCGGCCTGTCGATGGTGCTTTTCATCGCCGGACTGAAGGCGATCCCGAAGGATCTCTACGAGGCCGCCGCAGTGGATGGTGCCGATGGTGCCTTCGAGCGCTTCCGGCGGGTGACCTGGCCGATGCTCGGGCCAGCCATGCTGTTTGTCGTCACGATCACGGCCATCCGCGCTTTTCAGGTCTTCGATACGGTTCAGGTGCTGACGGATGGCGGTCCGAACAAGGCCACCAATGTCCTCCTGTTCCAGATGTATCAGGAAGGCTTCTCGTTCCTGCGCTCCGCCTATGCTGCGGCCCTGACTGTCGTCTTCCTCGGCTTTGTCCTGCTGGTCACCGTCATCCAGGTGCGGCTGCAGGACAAGAACACCCATTACGGTTGAGGCAGGCCATGCGCACCCGCTCCATCGCCTCAACCGGCCTCGGCTTCCAGCTGTTTCGCCATGCCATGCTCGGTCTTGGTGCGGTCCTGATGCTGGCACCCTTCGTGATCATGGTGTCGGTGAGCCTGAAGCCGTCAGGGGAGATCTTCTCGCCTGAATTCACATTGCTGCCGAAACAATGGCACGCCTGGCAGAACTATTCCGACGCCTTCACCAAGCAGCCGCTGGCTCGCTACATCCTCAACGGCTTCATCGTCACCGGCGCCATCTTCCTCTGCCAGTTGCTGACCGCCCTGCCCTGCGCCTATGCGCTGGCCAAGCTACGCTGGCGCGGTCGTGAGACCATGTTCCTGCTGGTCCTGCTCGGCCTGCTGATCCCGCCGCAGGTGACGGCCATCCCGCTCTACATCCTGCTGTGGCAGGTCGGGCTCCTCGACACCTATGCGGCGATCATCCTGCCCTCGACCATCTCGGTCTTCGGCATCTTCCTGATGCGGCAATTCTTCCTGACGGTGCCGGACGACCTTGTCAACGCCGCCCGCCTCGATGGCCTTGGCGAATTCGCCATCGTCTGGCGCATCATGATGCCAACCGCGATGCCGGCCGTGATCGCGTTCGGCGTGCTCTCCCTGGTGTGGAACTGGAACGAGTTCTTCTGGCCGCTCATCGTCGTCCAGTCCGAACACCTCGCCACACCGCCTCTAGGTGTCGTCTATTTCGCCAATGCCGAGGCCGGCACCAATTACGGCCCGCTCATGGCGGCAGCGACCGCCATCACCGCTCCCCTCGTCATCGCCTTCCTCGCTGCCCAGCGCTGGTTCATCGACGGCGTCACCATGACGGCCGTCAAGTGATCACGTCCCAACGGAGACCGACTATGACCCGTATCGACCGCCGCATCCTTCTCGCCGCTGCCGGCACCGCCCTCTGCGCGCCGGCTCTCGCCCAGACCCGCCCGACGCTGAAGATCGGCCTCGGCCCCCAGCAGCCGACGCAGGCCGACACGCGCCGCGTCTGGGAGCCGGTCTACAAGGCCGTTGCCGACAAGGTCGGTGCCAATCTCGAACTGCAGGTGGCGAATGACTGGGCCGGCATCGCCACGGCGCTGGCCAACGAGCAGATCGACGTCGCCCAGATGGGCCCCTGGGGCTACATTCTCGCCAAGGTGCGGGGCGAGGCCCGCATCATCAACACGATGCTGGTCAATGGCATCCCGACCTACAAGGCCATCATTGTCGCCCGCCCGGGCCTGACGGTTGCCAACTTCCCCGAGGATGCGCGCGGCAAGTCGATGCAGATGCTCGATGTCGGCTCGACCTCGGGCTGGCTGGTGCCGACCCATTTCCTGCGGTCCAAGGGCCTCGAGCCGAAGACCTATTTCGGTCGCTATGCCGAAGGCGCCTCTGCCGCCGCCGCGCAGATGGCGACGATCAACGGTCAGGTCGACCTGGCGACCGGTTGGGACACCCACCGCAACACGATGATCCGCAACGGCACGATCCAGCCGACGTCGAACACGGTCGTGTGGGAATCCGACCCGCTGCCGAACGAATGCGTGGTGGTCTCCAAGAGCTTCTCCCAGGACCGTGCCGCAGCCCTTGGCGCAGCCCTTGCCGGCCTGTCGGACGACGAGAAGAAGCTGCTTCCCTGGCCCTATACCGGTTTCGTTCCGGCCACCCACCAGCCCTATGAGGGCCTTGAGAAGATGGGCCGCGACCTCGGCGCCATCCGTACGTCCTGAGCCGCATGGACACGGCCGCTCCCATCCGACGCGCCGACGGGTCCTATCAGGAACCGCGGCTCAGTCCCCTGGCACCCGCGTTCCTGACGCGGGTGGCGGTGGCGGCGGCCGTGCTTGCCTTCATCGTCCTCTCGGTGCGAGTTGCCGAGGTCGATCCGGCCAAACTTGTCGCCGGCTTGCCGAGGCTCTGGGCCTGGGCGTCCACCGCCTGGCCCCCCTATACCGGCGACTTCGACGCCTTCCTGTATCGGGCGTTGGAGACGATCTCGATTGCAACGGTCGGAACCACGGCGGCGACCCTGCTGGCCTTTCCGCTCTCCATCTTCATTGCCCGCAACGTCACGCCGTCGCCGCTCCTGTCGATCCCGGTGCGCGCTGTCGTCAACGCGTTCCGCGGCATCGACACCGTGGTGTTCGCGATCCTTTTCGTTGCGGCGGTTGGTCTTGGCCCATTCGCCGGTGTGCTCGGCATGATTGTCCACTCGCTCGGCGTGATCGCCAAGCTGAATGCCGAAGCCATCGAAACGATCCCTCCGGCGCCGCTTGAAGCGGCGGCCCTGTCGGGTGCCAACCGCACCAAGATCGTGACCTACGCGATGCTGCCGTCGGTTCTGCCAAGCCTGGCGTCAGTCTCCCTCTATGTCTGGGAGGCCAATGTCCGCACCTCGACAATCCTCGGCATCGTCGGCGCCGGCGGCATCGGCATTGAGATCAAGGCGGCCATCGACCTGCTCGATTTCCAGAAGCTGCTGACCCTGTCGGTCATCGTGCTCGTCATGGTCACCGCCATCGACCAGTTCTCGGCCTGGTTGCGCCGGAGGCTGGTCTGATGACCGATGTGCTGTCCCTTCACGGCGTGACGAAGCGATACGGCGCAACAGCCGCGCTCGCCGATGTGTCCTTTGCCCTGAAGCCGGGCGAGGTCGTTGCCCTGGTCGGGCCGTCCGGCGCGGGCAAGTCGACGGTGTTCCGCTGCGTGACGCGGCTTGTCGCGCCCGACGCCGGAACCGTATCGGTTCTGGGCCAAGATCTCGCGAGCCTCAGCGGGGGTGAACTGCGCCGCGCCCGCCGCGATGTCGGCCTGATCTTCCAGCAGTTCAACCTGATCAACCGCATGTCGGCGCTCGACAATGTCCTCGCCGGCCGGATGGGACATGTCGCCACCTGGCGGGTCGTCGCCCGCCAGTTTCCGAGAGACGATCGACAGCTGGCCCTGGCCTGTCTCGACCGGGTCGGCCTGCTCGACAAGGCTTACCAGCGCTCGGATTCGCTCTCCGGAGGCCAGCAGCAGCGCGTCGCGATCGCGCGCGTTCTCGCCCAACGATCGCGGATCCTGCTCGCTGACGAGCCTGTCTCCAGCCTCGACCCCCAATCGGCCGACAATGTCCTGACCGTCCTACGCCAGGTGGCGCAGGAGAGCGGCATTGCCGTGCTCTGTGCGCTCCACCAGGTCGATCTCGCCCGCCGCTTTGCCGATCGCGTCATCGCCCTGAAGGCGGGCCGCATCGTGCTCGACGGCCCCGCCAGCGCGTTCAACGCCGCCGCCTTCACCGACATCTACGGGACAGCCGAGCAATCGGCGGGACCCGTGCCCTCGACCTGCGACGCAGTCCCCCGCATCGCAGCCGCCTGACGCATGCCTCTGAACCCTGGAGCGACCATGACCACGACCCGCCGGACATTCCTTGCCAGCGCCGCCGCTACGGTGGCCATTCCCGCCTATCTGCGCGCCCAAGGCGCGACAGTCGAGCTGAACGTGCAATATTCGATCCCGGTCCTCTTCAAGGACCTGATGGAGAAGCTGGCCGCCGATTTCCAGAAGGCCAATCCGACAATCGCGATCAAGCTTCGCGCCCCGGAAGTGGGCTATGAGGAAATCCTCCAGCGCAACCTGCGCGACGTCGTCACCAACTCGCTGCCGGATGTCGCCTTCCACGGCCTCAACCGCCAGCGCACCCTCGACGAGCGCCGGATCCCCGTCGACCTCAAGCCCTTCATGGATGCCGATCCGGAAACCGCCTCGCTCGGCTTCTCGCCGTCGCTTCTGTCGCTCGGCCAGACCGGCACCAAGCAGACCGGCATCGGCTTCGCGATGTCCACCCCGATCATGTACTACAATGCCGACCTCCTGAAGGCCGCAGGCGGCGATCCCGACAAGCTGCCGACCACGTGGGACGAGGTGATCCGTCTCGCCGCCGCCATTTCCGCCCCGGCGCAGAACCGCACCGGCCTGTTCTACGACTGGACCATCACCGGCAACTGGGCCTGGCAGGCCCTCGTGATGTCGCATGGTGGCACCATGCTGAACGCCGACGAGACCCGCGTCGCCTTCGCCGACGAGCCCGGTCAGAAAGCCATGCGCGTGCTGCGCAAGATGGTCGACGACGGCAAGATGCCGGATATCCGGCCCGATACCGCCTTCCAGGACTTCTTCTCGGGCCGCCTCGGCATGTCCATGCAGTCGACAGCCCAGCTTGGCCGCTACAACCGCGAAATCGGCGGACGCTTCAAGCTCGTCTGCGGACGTTTCCCATTGTCGGCGGCCAATCCGCGCCTGCCGGCCGGCGGCAATGTCGCCATGATGTTCGCCAAGGACCGCGTCAAGCAGGAAGCGGCCTGGAAGTTCATCAAATATGCGACCGGCCCGATCGGTGCGACCGCCATGGTCAATGCCACCGGCTACATGCCCGGCACGACCATTCCGGCGGCCCGCGAAGAGCTGCTCGGCAAGTTCTACCGCGACAACCCCAACCACATGGTCGCCATCCGCCAGCAGGACGTGATCAACGGCTGGTACGCATTCCCCGGCCAGAATGCGCTGCGCATCACCGACGTGATCAACGATCACCTCCAGTCGGTGGTGAACAAGTCCAAGCCGGCCGATGAGGCGCTGACGGCCATGGCGGCGGCCGTCCAGCCGTTGCTGCCGCGCCGCGCCAGCTAAGGCCTCCCCAAACCCCACTGGCCCGCCCCGTCATCCGACGGGGCGGGTTTCGCACCTGCCATCAACGCCACGAGTTTGCCCCGATGTCCCGCTCTGCCCGGATCTGCCTTGTCACCGATATCCATCACGGCAAGCCGTCGTTCTCGAAAGCTGGACCGGCCGCTCTCGGCCTGATGGAGGAGTTTCGCCGCTTCGTCGACGACACCAGACCCGACCTGGTTCTTGATCTCGGCGACCGCATTTCCGACGAAGCCCGCGATGCTGACCTCGTGCTGGAGCGCGAAGTGGCCGAGGCTTTTGCGCCCATCGCCATTCCCCGCTTTCACCTCGACGGCAATCACGACCGTGATCATCTCGATGTCGCCGACAATGATGCGATCCTCGGGCGAAGCGCTGGGCACGAGATTGTCGATGTGGGCGACTGGCGTCTCGTTATCTGGCGCGCCGACGCCAAGTTGCACCGCCCTTCGGGTTTCTCGCTCCAGGAGGCCGATCTCGCCTGGCTCGCTGCAACGATCGCCGCAGCAGACCGGCCGCTCGCCATTGTCAGCCATGTACCGGTTTCCGGCCATTCGCAGACCGGCAACCACTGGTTCGAGAACAATGCCCGGTTTTCCACCTACCCGACGGCCGATCGCGTTCGTGCCGTCTTGCGCAAGGCGAAGGTTCCGGTGCTGTGGATCTCGGGTCACGTCCACTGGAACACGCTGACAATGGTCGACGGGATCGCCAATATCACGCTCCAGTCTCTCACCGAGACCTTCACCACGGCGGGGGAGCCGGCCGGCGCCTTCGCGCTGCTCGAGCTTTCGGACGAGGTGCTCTGGCGCGTCCATGGGCGCGATGCTTTCACCTGGGGCACCCGCGCCGAGACGCTGGCCAGGCGCTGGCTGGCGCCGCTGCCCGATTTCCGCGAGCTCTCCGGGAGCAAACTGCATCAGGCCGCGGAATAATCGCGAGGACTGTCAGACAAACCAGGACCGTTCGACCGGGCTGGCCGCTCCCGCGGCCGCCACACCGCTTGTCCTTCCCGATCTCACGCCGAACTCGCGCCCTGCCCCGCTGCCGGCATCACAATGGTCCCTGACCGTGCCGGCAGGGATGCAACATGCGCCGCAGACGGTGGATTCTGCCGAGGCAATACGATACTCCCGCCGAATCTGCGTTGCCCGCCTTGCTAGCGTCGGGCTCCCGACATGCGAGAAGACAGGATCGTGGAAGCCAGTCCGATCAAGCAGCTGGACAGCTATCGGCTCGAGGTCAAGCCCATGACCGAGGCCGATATCCCGAAACTCCACGAACTGACGATCTCGGTCGGCTGGCCGCACCGGCCTGAGGATTGGGCGCTTGCCATCGACCTCGGTCGCGGCATCTTCGCCGCCGACGAGATCGGCCGTGTCGTCGGCTCCGCCATGTGGTTCAGGGCCGAGCCCAACCTCGCGGTCATCGGCATGATGATCATCACGCCGCGGCTGCAGGAGCATGGCGCAGGCCGCTGGATGATGGACCATCTTGTCGCCGATATCGGCCAGCGCGACATGGTGCTCAATTCCACCAAGGCGGCTTTCCGGCTCTATCGCGCTGTCGGCTTCCAGCCGGGCCTGACCGTCTGGCAGCATCAGGGCATCGTCGTGGATAGCCCCGTCGTGCCGCCCGGCGCGCGCACCATGCGCCCCGGCGACGAGGCCGCCATCCGCAGTCTCGACATCGCGGCCTTTTCCGCCGAGCGGAGGGCGCTGTTCGACCGCCTCATGACGATGTCGGAGGGGACCGTGATCGAACGGAACGGCGAGATCACAGGCTATGGGCTGTGTCGCCGGTTCGGTCGGGGTCATGTCATCGGCCCGGTGGTGGCCTCAAGCCAGGACGATGCGGTCGCCCTCATCGCGCCCCATGTCGCCGCCCACGCCGGAACCTTCGTGCGCCTGGATACCCGCGAAACAGAAGGTCCGCTGCGCGACTATCTGGTGGCATCTGGCATCGGCTATTTCGACACCGTCACGTCGATGTGGAAGGGCAACGAGCGCATCCGCTCTGGCCCCGCTCACACCTTCGCGCTGGCGAGCCATTCCTTCGGCTGAGGCGCGACAAGCTCCGATCAGAAATCCGAGACCCGGCCCCATGCCGACCGGTCGAGGCGCTGCGGCCTGTAGGGGGACGGATCGACAATCGGCGGAGCGCCCGTGACGATATCGGCGATCAGATGCCCCGCCCCCGGCCCGATGCCGAAGCCATGGCCACTGAACCCGGCAGCCAGAATGAAGCCGGGGATGTTGGTCTCGCCGATGGCCGGCACGCCGTCGGGCGTGGAATCGATATAGCCCGCCCATTGCGCCGTCACGGGGACCTGAGCCAGCGACGGCAGTAGCCGGCGGGCGCGGGCCAGCGTCTCCGCAACCATCTTGGAATCGGGCTTGGGATCGAGAATGCGCATGCCCTCCATGGGCGTCGGTTGATCAAGCGACCAGCGCGCGAGTGCCTCATGGCCGGACCGCCAACCTTCCAGGCCGCCCGGTGCCAGCACGCGGAAGCGTTTGGCGAACATGGGCAGGAAATAGCGAGCGAAGCGGAGCTGCTGGGGGGTCGGATCGACGCGCGCATTGCCCGAGACCGCCAGCGTGTAGCCACCGTCCCCGCGCCGGGTGACGGAGACATTGGCGGTATGCAGGGCGTCGGGCCCCTCGCCGCCCGGAGCGACCGCCAGGATCGACGACCGGACGGAGGCCTGCGGAAAGCGGATGCCGAGTTGATGACAGAACGAGGAGGCCCAGGCCCCGCCAGCCAGGACCACTATCGACGTCTTGATCGTACCGGCTTCGGTGACCACACCAGCGACACGCCCGCCCGCAAGCTCCAGTCCGCGCGCCGCACAAAATTGGTGAACCGTGCCGCCGAACTTGGCGATGCCGCGCGCAATGATCGGGGCAGCCCGTTCGGGGTCGGCGATGCCGTCCGTCGGCGAGAAGACCCCGCCCTTCCACGGCTTGCCCGTCGCCCGACCCCGATCCGCCGCTTCCGCAGCCGAGAGCATGTGGGTCGTGACGCCCTGCGTGGCGGCGAAATCGCGCCAGCGTGCCCAGCCGGCAATCTCGGCCTCATCGTTCGAGAGATAGAGAAGCCCGGTCCGCCGGAAGCCCGCATCCTCGCCGATCTCACCAGCAAGGGAATCCCAGAGCGCCAGGCTCCGCGTTGCCATCGGCAATTCGCGTGCATCCCGGTTCTGCTGCCGGCACCAGCCCCAATTGCGGCTCGATTGCTCGGCTCCGATGCGGCCCTTCTCGACAAGGGTGACCGACAGGCCGCGGCGGGCCAGATAATAGGCCGTCGAAACGCCGACAATGCCGCCGCCAATCACCACCGCATCGGCAGTAGCCGGCACGTCACGGGCGGTTTCGATCTGCATCAAGGGCGCTGGCATCCGGAGGCCTTTCCAATCCGCCCACAATAGCGGAGCACCGGCAAGGATTGTGCCGGTACCGGCACCCAGACGGTATTTCCTGCTGTCGTCGCTGTCGGTTTCAGAGGCTTATACCAGCGGCCTTTTCCGCCGCTCCGGCGGTCAGATGCGACAGTCTCGTTGAGCTTTGCAGCACTATGTGCCTATCGTGACACGGTTCGCGAGGGGCGCCGTCCGTGAAGCTCGACCGTATCGATATCCGTATCCTGCATGAACTGCAAAAGAACGGCCGCATCACCAATGTCGAGCTGGCCGAACTCGTGCATCTGTCGCCCAGCCCCTGCCTGATGCGCGTCAAGAAGCTGCAGAAGGCCGGCTATATCACTGGGTATTCGGCGCAGATCGACATGGCCAAGCTCGGTCAGACGCTGACCGTGTTCACCGAGGTCACACTCAAGAACCACCAGCAAGCCGACTTTGCCCGCTTCCTGAAGGCCGTCGAGAAGATCGACGAGATCGTTGAATGCCACCTCATTTCGGGTGGCTACGACTATCTTCTCAAATTCATCACCCGCGGCATCTCGGACTACCAGACGATCATGGAACGGCTGACCGATGGCGAGGCCGGTATCGACAAATATTTCAGCTTCGTCGTGATCAAATCGCCCTTCATCAAGGCGCATCTGCCGTTGAAGAGCATGTTCCCGCTCTGAACTCGCCCCGCCTTATCGTCCAAGAAGCGCGCGGCTCAGTTCCGGATCCGAGGTCACCCCGTCCAGCCAGCCAGTATCGAGCTTGGGCACCGAGGCGAAGAGAAGCTTGGAATAGGGCTTTGTCGCACCGTGAGGCAGCTTGTCGGCGGGCAAGGTCTCGACCACTTCGCCATTCTGCATGACCATCACATCGTCGCAGATCGCCTGGACGGTGGAGAGGTCGTGACTGATGAACACATAGGAGAGGCCAAGCTCCCGCTGCAATTCCTTGAGAAGCTCGATGACGGCAGCCGCGACCACCGTGTCGAGCGCCGACGTGACCTCATCGCAGAGTACGATCTCCGGATCGGCGGCAAGCGCTCGGGCAAGGTTGACCCGCTGCTTCTGGCCACCTGACAATTCGCCCGGCAGGCGAAACCGCATGGCGGCCGGCAACCGGACCATGTCCATGATGGCAATGACCCGCGCCTCGAGAGCGGCCCCCTTCATGCCGTTGTAGAAGGTGAGAGGCCGCCCGATGATGTCGCCAACCGGACGGGCCGGATTGAGGGCCGTATCGGCCAGCTGAAAGACGATCTGCATGCGCCGCAACTCGTCCTTGCTGCGCTCGTGCAAGGCATTGGGCAAGGGCTTGCCGTCCAGCCGCATGTGGCCGGACACAGGCGGCAGGAGACCTGCCATGGCGCGCGCGAGCGTCGACTTGCCGGAACCGGATTCGCCGATCACCCCGAGGTTGCGGCCCTTGTGCAGGATGCAGCTGACATGCTTCAGCGCGACTTTCCATGGCAGGCCATCCGGCCCGACCGGGCCATAGCCAGCGACCACATCGACGACCTCGAGCACGGGCCTTGGTCCAGCCTCGATGGTATGGCTCGCCGCAAACGGCACCGGCTGGAACGCGGCGAGCAACTCCTGCGTATAGGGATGCGTGCCGCGATGGATGATGGCCTCGGTCTCGCCCGTCTCCTGGATCTCGCCGCCCTTCAGCACGACGATCCGGTCGGCGATCTGCGCCACGACGGCAAGATCATGGGAGACATAGACCCCCGTCATGCCGCGCTCCTTCATGACCGACTTGAAGGCCCGCAGCACCTCGATCTGCGTCGTCACGTCCAGAGCCGTCGTCGGCTCGTCGAAGATCATCAGCTTGGGGTCGCCGATCAGCGCCATGGCGGCGGCGAGCCGCTGGAGCTGGCCGCCCGAGACCTGGTGCGGATAGCGCTCCCCGATCGTCTCGGGGTTCGGCAGGGCGAGCGCGCGAAACAGGTCAATGGCCTTGGCGCGCGCGGCCTCCGGCGGCATGAGGTCGTGGATGGCGGCAACCTCTATCACCTGCTCGATCAGACGGCGGGCGGGATTGAAGGCGGCGGCGGCACTCTGCGGGACATAGGCGACATCGGTCCCGCGAATGTGCGCGCGCTCGCGCTCGCTCGCCTTGGCGAGATCGAAGCCCGCCAGCCGCACCGAACCCGAGGTGATGCTGCAGCCGGGCCGCGCATATCCCATCAGCGTCAGCGCAATGGTGGTCTTGCCCGAACCGCTCTCACCGATCAGCGCCACGATCTCGCCCTCGGCGATATCGAGGTTCACCCCCTTGATGATCTCTATTCTGCGCCCGGAATCGGTGACAGCGCCAACCCGGAGATCCCTGACTTCCACCAGGTTCGCCATCACGCGCTCCTGTCCCGGATGCGAACCGGCAGATTGTCGATCAGGAGATTGACGCTGATGGTCAGGCTGGCGATCGCCAGCGATGGCATGAGCACAGCCGGCGCCGCGAACGGCAGACCGCCGATATTCTCGCGCACCAGGCTGCCCCAATCGGCATCGGGCGGCTGAACGCCGAGCCCCAGGAACGACAATCCGGACAGCAGCAGGACGACGAAGACAAACCGCAGCCCAAGATCGGCCAGCACTGGACCGAGGATATTCGGCAGGATTTCCCGGGTGATGAGATAGGCGGTGCCCTCGCCGCGCGCACGGGCGACCGTCACGTAATCCATCGTGTTGATGTTGACGGCGAGCGCCCGGGCGAACCGATAGGCGCCTGGCGTGTAGATTACCCCGAGGAGGGCGATCAGGACCGGAATCGACGAGCCAAGTCCGGCCACAACCACCAGGCCGAACAGTTTGGAAGGAATGGAGTTCAGTGCATCGAGGACGCGGCTGAGAACGGAATCGAACCAGCCGCCCATCACAGCGGCGGTCATGCCGAGCACGACCCCCGAAATGCAGGCGGCACACACCGACACGAACGATATCCCCACGGTGTAGCGCGTCCCGACGAGAATGCGGGAGAAGATGTCCCGTCCCAGATAATCTGTGCCGAACCAGAAACTGGTGCTCATCGGCCCGAAATAGTCGAGATCGACGATCTCACCGGATGGATAGGGCGTCAGGAAGCCGCCGAACACGGCCACGAGCGCCCAGAACAGGATCACAATGAACGCCGCGATCCCGACCGCATTGATGCGGTAACCCGATGTCGGCAACGTCTCGACGCCAGGGGCCATCATTTGCGCAGCCTCGGATTGGAGACGATGGCCACGATGTCGGCGATCGTAATCAAGGTGAGGTAACCCAGGCAGAAGATCATCGCGCAGCTCTGGATCAGCGGCAGGTCGCGGGTCGACACCGCATCGACCATCAGCTTCGCGATGCCCGGATAGTTGAACACCGTCTCGACGATGATCACGCCCCCGAGAAGGTAGGACAGTGACAGGGCTACCGCATTGATGATCGGCCCGACCGCATTCGGCAGAGCGTGGTGCAGCACAATGTGGTTCCAGGACGCCCCCTTGAGCAGCGCCATCTCCACATAGGGTGTCTTCAGCGTGTCGATGACGGCGGCGCGCGTCATCCGGATCATCTGCGCCGAGATCACGCAGCTCTGTGTGATCACAGGCATGGCGAAGGCGCGGACAATGCCCCACAGGCTCGACAGGTCGGTGGCGAAGGACACGGCCGGAAGCCAGCGCAGCCACACCGCGAACACCAGCACCGCGAGGGTCGCGATCATGAACTCCGGCACCGAGATAACGCCAACCACGAGCATGTTGACCGTCCGGTCATAGGCGCTGCCGCGATACATGGCGGTGGTGATGCCCAGCAGCAGCGCAATCGGAACCGCGACAACGGTGGTGACCAGAGCCAGCTTCAGCGTGTTGAGCAATCGGCCGCCGACGAGGTCGGCCACCGCGATATTGTTGGCATAGGAACGGCCGAGATCGCCGCTGAGCAGACCGAGCATCCAGCGCAGGAATCGGACAAAGGCCGGATCATCGAGCTTCATCGACTGGCGCAGGCCCGCGACCGCCTCGGGCGTTGCCGCCTGCCCCAGCAGAATCTGCGCGACATCGCCCGGCAGCATCTCTGTTGCCGCGAAGACGACGAAGCTCACGACGATCAGGGTGACGATGGCCACGCCGATCCGGCTGAGCACAAGATAGGCCACCTGCTGGTCCATGCCGCGCTCCCTGCCCTTGGCGGGGCCGGGCGTTGCCGCCCGACCCGGTTTGTTTGCCGGTCAGCGCTGCAGCCAGACGTACTCGGCGAAGGCATAGCCCATCTGGCCGCCGAGCGGATTGGCCCGAAGCCCCTTCACCTTGTCGGATATGGCATCGACATTGGAGATGAACACCGGGATCGCAGTGCCGGCCTCATTGGCCACCATCACCTGCATCTCGTTGTAGATCGCCTTGCGCTTCGCAAAGTCGAGCTGACCGCGTGCCTCGAGCAGCATCCGGTCGAACTTGGCCGACTTGAACTGGCTTTCGTTCCACGGCGCGTCCGACGCATAGAGCAGCGAGAACAGGATGTCAGGGGTCGGGCGCGGATTGATATTGCCGAAATGGACCGGCGCCTTGAGCCAGTATTTCGACCAATAGCCGTCGGACGGCACGCGCTGGATGTCGAATTTCATGCCGATGCCGGCGCCGGCCTGCTGAACGATCATGGCCATGTCGATTGAGGAGGAGGCAGCCTCGGAGGCGACAATCGGAATGGTCTGATTCAGCACGCCAGCCTTCTGGAACAGGGCCTTGGCCTTGTCGGGATCGAAAGCGCGCGGCTTCAGATCGGCGTTGAAATAGGGGTTGGTCGGCGGGATCGGCTGGTCGTTGGCGATCTCGGCGAGGCCGCGCAGCGCCGAACGCTGGATCGCCTGCCGGTTGAGCAGGAACTTCAGGCCTTCGACAAAATCGCTCTTGTCGCCAGGCGTCATGTCGAGACGCGCGTTGAGATTGGTGTAATTGCCAGAGGTCGTCTTGGACAGCACGATGCCCGGGCGGCTCTCGGCCAGGCGGATCGATTGCGGCTTGATTGACGAGGCGATCTGGATATCGCCGGAGAGCAGCGCATTGACCCGCGCCGAGTCGTCGGGAATGGCAAAATACTCGAACGAGTCGAGATTGGCCTTCTGCGGCTTGAAATAGTTCTCGTTGCGCTCGCCGATCGAGCGGACGCCCGGCTCGAACACCTTGGAGCGGAAGGCGCCGGTGCCATTGGCATTGGAGAAGTCCGTCGTCCCCTCGGCAATGATCATGAAGTGATGCATGGCGAGGATGGTCGGCAGGTCGGCATTGGCGGCCGCAAGCCTGATCTCCGCGGTCAGCGCATCCACGGCCTTCACGCCGACGATCTGCTTGGCAATCGAGTTCACCTTCGAGCCGACCGCCGGATCGAGATGGCGCATCAGCGAGAAGACGACGTCGGCCGAGGTGAACGTCTTGCCATTGTGGAACGTCACGCCACTCTTCAGCTTGACGGTCCAGACGGTGGCATCGCGGCTCTCGATGCTCTCGGCCAGCTCCATCTTGATGGAACCGTCCTCCTCCATGAAGGTCAGGCGGTTGTAGTAGGCGCAGCAGCGCACATAGTCGGTCGACAGCGAGGCCTTGGCCGGATCCAGCGTGTCGGCGGTCGACGACGACCAGCCTGCAGCCTTCATGTGGCCGCCCTTGGTCGGGGTCTGGGCGAGCGCCTCGCCCGCCCCACCGAGAAGGATATTTCCGGCTGCCAGGCTGACGCCACCGGCGACCAGCATCCGCATGAGGTCACGGCGGCTGGCGCCACGGCGCAGCGCGTCTTCAAGGGCAGTCTGGTCTGTCCATGTCCAATTGGTCACGTCGCGATTGCTCATCTGGATTCCCCTCTGTTGCCGTTTTCGGCGATTGTGGAATGCAAGTCGGTCGTCGCGTCCGAGACCGGTCTTTCAGCTGCGGGCAGTCGTCACGGCAGCGGCGAGACCCGCCATGGACGTGAAGTGGTAGTCAGGCACGGTGAAAGAGGCAGGCTCGATGGTTCCGCCATAGCCTGTCTGGCCGTGGCGCCGCTCGATCCAGCAATTGGTCATGCCGAGACGGCGCGACACGCCAATGTCGTGGTACTGGCTCTGCGCTGTGTGCAGGATATCGTCCTTGGTCGCCCCCTCGCCCTCGACGAAAGCGAAGACCTGCTCGAAGAAGGCCGGATCGGGCTTCTCGGTGCCGGTATCGTCGACCGTGAAGGAGGCGTGAAACGGCTGGCCCAGTGCCGCGTTGAAATGGTCGAAGGCCCAGCGCTGGGCATTCGTCATGGCGATCAGGCGGTAAGTCTGCTTGAGCGAGGCCAAGGCCTCGGCCGCATCGGGAAAAGCCTTCCATGCCGGCACCGCATCCCGGAACCGGGCGGCATTGGCGGCATCGGCCGGGAGCCCAAGCTTCGGAGCGATCACGCCATAGACGCGCACGAGATCGTCCGGGAACAGCTGGACATCCGGCATGTAGCGGGCTGCACGGTAATGGCCGAGTGCCTCCTCGCCGTCGAGCGCGACGCCGTTCTCCTGCGCGATGGCGTGGAGCGCATCGGTCAGGCCAGCTTCGAAGTCGATCAGCGTGCCGACGACGTCGAAGGAGATATAGCGAAACGCGGACAGCGGCTTCTTCGACATCGAGATGGCTTTCCTGCGGCCTTCACAGCCATGCGCGGCGAACGGGGTGTCCTTGAACCTGGCGCTTGCCGGGCTGGGAAACGGAACGGCGTCCCGGCAAGGCTGTCACTCTCATTGAAGTCCAGTGTCCCGCGTGCTCGCGTGCCAGAAACGCCAAAAACGGCCGCTGCACAGCAGATTGTGCTGTATTGCGCCTCCCCCACGACATTCCGTCATACAGGCGGTCACCGCGCCCGTCTTCGGAGCCGCAACGGCCACGCCCTGCTCAGCGGAGAGCATGGCGCACATCCGGGTCCTCAAGGGTCTGGTCGAGCGTCTTGCGCGTACGCTCGATAATCGCGTCGATATCATCGGCCGTGCAGCAAAGCGGCGGCGCATAGCCGAGCACGCCGGTGGGGAACGCACGGATGACCAGGCCGTTGTCCCAGGCGCGCTCGAAAATGCGCTGGGCCGGCGCGGCAGCGGCCGGCAGCGGAGTCCTGGCGATTTTGTCTGTGACAAGCTCGATCGCCGCCAGCATGCCACGGCCACGCACATCGCCGACGAGTGGATGATCGGCGAGCCCCCGAAGCCCAGTCAGCAGCCGTTCGCCCATCAACCGGCCATTGTCGAGAAGGCCGCCCTCATAGAGATCCAGCACGGCCATGGCGACGGCCGCGCTCACCGGATGGGCCGAATAGGTATAGCCATGCCCTACCGCCGCGCGGCCGGCACCATCGGCAATCACCTGGTAGACCCTGTCCGACATCAGGACCGCGCCCATCGGCACATAGCCGGAGGTCAGCCCCTTCGCGACGGTCATCAGATCGGGAACGATGCCCTCGTCGGCGCAGGCGAACATCGGCCCCGTCCGCCCGAACCCGGTGATCACCTCGTCGGCGACGAACAGGATGTCGAGATCGGCGCAAAGCTGCCGCATCGACGCCATCCAGCCGGCCGGCGGAACCAGCACGCCGCCGGATCCCTGGATGGGCTCGACATAGAACGCGGCGACCCGATCAGCGCCGCCGACTTCGCCGATCTTGGCCAGGAACTGGTCCCGGGATGCTGCGATGATCGCGCTCGCATCCTGACCCACGGGGTTGCGATAGACGTCATGAGACGGAATTTTATGCTGCCAATCGAGCGGCACGCCGAACCCGGCATGGAAAGCCGGCAATGCGGTCAGTCCGGCACCCACCGTCGAGGACCCATGATAGCCCTGCGCGACCGAGATGAACTGATCCTTCTCCGGCTTGCCCCGTGCCTGCTGGTAAAAGCGGACGAAGCGCACAGTGCTGTCGACGGCGTCCGAACCGCCCAGCGTGAAATAGACGTGGTCGAGATCGCCCGGGGCAAGCTCGGCGAGGCGCGCCGCCAGCCGGATTGCAGGCTCCGAGCCGAGGCTGAAATAGCCGGTGGCATAGGGAAGCTGGCGCATCTGGCGCGCTGCCGCCTCGACGATCGTTTCCTGACCATAGCCGGCATTGACACACCAGAGGCCGGCAAAGCCATCGACGAGCGTGCGGCCCGTCGCATCCGTCACTGTCGCGCCCTTGCCCGAGGCAAGGACACGGACACCCGCCGCCTCGTGGCCCCGCCAGCTCGCCACAGGGTGGATGAGGTGCGCCCGATCGAGCTCGACCAGTGAATTCGCCAGCATGGAATGACTCCTGATCGATGTCAGCCGAAGGCCTGGGCGGCCAGAGCGAAACTGCGCCATTGCGGATCGGGCGGGACGCGCCCGCCCCGCACCATGGATGTCCCGCCGCCGACCGGGGCCAATCCCTTGTCGGTGAGCCAATCCGCAAGGCCGCTATCGGCTTGCGTATCGACACGCAGGAAGCGGCCGTCGCACTCGGCCAGCGCGAACGACAGGAGGCGTCGGGCATCGTCCGGGTGGCGTGCGATGACGGGGCCTGCGACCTGCCCGCGGCCAAACGGGCGCAATGCGACAAAGCCGGCCAGACGCCCGTTCTCCTTGATCGCAGCAATCCGCCCGTCCGCCGCGACCGCGCCGATCAGGGCGGCCCGGTCCATGCCGGTCGCCGCCTGATCGAGTGCGGCAAGCTGGTCTATCTCACAGGCATCCAGCCAGGCGATGCCCTCTGGCCGCCCCCCGCCGGAAGCCAGCCCCTGATGCTGGTGAATCGCGACGCCATCGACAAAACCGAGCTTTCGATAGAGCGGCAGCCCGTCGCTGGTCGCGACAAGGCGCCATTCGTCTGCTCTGACGCGAGCCATCGCGCGCTCGACCAGCAGGCGGCCAAGCCCCTGGCCACGCATTTCCGGGGCAACGATGATCATGTTGAGCATGGCCACCGGGCCGAATGGCGTCGCAAAGGCAGTGCCGACGAGGCGTCCATCGACCATTGCGACGACCCCTTTGCTGAGGCTGAGGCCAAGGGCCCAATCTTCGCGGCGATGTGGCCAGCTTTCGGCCCGGGAGAGTGCGACAGCAGCATCGAGATGGGCCACCTTGAACGGCTCGAACGCGATCACCGGGGCATCAGGTATGGCGGACATGAGCGATCATCCCGTCGCATGCAGATTGTGGGGGCATCATCGCGACAGGCGCGGCGCATGTGCTGTCCGGTTCAGCCAGCCCACCGCAATCTTCGACCGTTCGCATTGCTGCGCGCCGCAGAAAATGCCGCAGGCTTAGCTCCAGCCCAGGAAGATTCGTCAGTCCAGCGACGGGGACCGCAACATGGTGCCGTGGCATCGCTGCAATACGGTAGTTTCTGCTTTGCCCGACGCCCAATGCGGCGGCCTTGCGCGAGCAGGCGGCCCTAGGATCAGCTTATCACTCGCCTCTCCCGAGGCATGCGGCCTGACGACAGGTACTCGATGATGACGTTTCGACCGAAATTCGTGACCTTCGACTGCCATGGCACTCTGATCAATTTTGACATGGCCGGTGCTGCCCGCCGCATCTATGGCGAGGTGCTACCCGAACCCGCCATGGCGAACTTCATCCGCGACTTCTCCGCCTTCAGGCTGGATGAGATCCTCGGCGCCTGGAAGCCTTATGCCGATGTCGTCCATCGCTCGCTCGAGCGAACTTGCCGCCGCAACAATGTGCCGTTCAGGCCTGAAGATGCTCTCCGCATCTACGAGGAGGTTCCGACCTGGGGTCCTCACCCCGATGTGCCAGCCGGACTGGCGCGCGTTGCGCAGCATATTCCGCTGGTCATCCTGTCGAACGCCATGAACGACCAGATCATGTCGAACGTCGCCAAGCTTGGCGCGCCGTTCCACATGGTCATCACCGCCGAGGAGACCGGCAGCTACAAGCCGCAGATGAACGGCTTCGAATATATGCTCGACAAGCTCGGCTGCGGACCGGACGACATCACCCATGTCTCGTCCTCGTTCCGCTACGACCTGATGACCGCCCACGATCTCGGCATCCGCTCGAAGGTCTGGGTCAACCGCGGGCACGAGCCGGCCAACCCCTATTACGGCTATACCGAGATCCCCGATATTTCCGGCCTTCCCGGCGTCTTCGGGCTCTAACGCCCTGCCCGTCACCGACAGGGAACCTTGCTCGATGCAGCTCAAGTCCTACTGGCACGATACCGCCCCCCCTTCGCATCCGCCGCCAAGGGACCGGTCTCCGGACATTACGACGTGGCGGTCATCGGTGCCGGCTTCACCGGGCTGGGCGCCGCCCGCAAGCTGGCGATGGAGGGCCGCAGCGTCATCGTGTTCGAGGCCGAGACGGTCGGCTACGGCGCCTCCGGGCGCAATGGCGGCCATCTCAACAATGGCATCGCCCACAGCTATCTCGCCGCCGAAGCCGAATTCGGCCCGGACAAGGCCCTCGCGATCTACCGCGCCTTCGACGACGGCATCGCCACCATCGAGCGGATCATCGCGGAAGAAGGAATAGACTGCGCGTTCCGTCGCTCGGGCAAGCTGAAGCTCGCCTCGAAGCCGCAGCACTATGAGAGCCTGGCCCGGAACTTCGAAGTGCTCCATCGCGCCGCCGATCCCGACACAGCCATGCTCGCCAAGGCCGATCTGCTGAACGAGGTGCGTTCCGACGCCTTCCATGGCGGCATGCTGCAGACGAAGAGCGCGATGATGCATGTTGGGCGCTTTGTGTGCGGGCTCGGCGAGGCCGCAGTGCGCCGCGGCGCTGTCATTCACGAACAGGCACAGGTCACCAGTTGCGAACCCTCCGGCAAGGGCTGGGCGCTGGCAACGCCGAACGGCATTGCAACGGCCGGGTCGGTGCTCCTCGCGACTGGCGCCTACACGACCAAGGCCTTCCCTTATTTTCGCAGGCGCATCGTGCCGGTCGGCAGCTTCGTCATCGTCACCCGGCCGCTGAGCGAGGACGAGGTGGCAGCCACCGTTCCAGGTGACCGGACCTATGTGAACTCGCTCAATGTGGGAAACTATTTCCGGTTGACCCCCGATCGCCGCCTGGTCTGGGGCGGGCGGGCCCGCTTCTCCGCCTTTTCGGACCAAAGGTCCGATGCCAAGAGTGGCGCCATCCTGCGGCAGAGCCTCCTGAAGATCTTCCCGCAGCTCGGCGACATCGCCATCGACTATTGCTGGGGCGGCCTGGTCGACATGACGCAGGACCGCTTTCCGCGGGCCGGCAAAGCCGAGGGACTCTATTTCTCGATGGGTTATTCCGGCCATGGAGCCCAGATCGCCACCCATATGGGGGAGATCATGGCCGGCCTGATGACCGGCCAGATCGACCGCAATCCATGGGCAGACCTGCCCTGGGCGGCGGTCCCCGGACATTTCGGCACGCCGTGGTTCCTGCCGCTCGTCGGGCTCTACTACAAGTCCCTCGATCTGATCCGGTGAGCCGACCGTGCCGGCACAACCGGCGGCGCTGGCGGCCTGGACATGGCTTTGTCGTCGAGCCTCGACGCGCTGTCGCTTGACGGGACGCACGACCTGATCGAGCGCTGGCACATCAAGGAGCGCGCGGTCGACCCGGTCCAGTCGGCCCCCACGATCCGACGCGTTCAATGCCGCCAGGTCTCGAACCGGTCGCGCGAACTCGCAACCCTCTGATGATGCCGATCCAGGCTCTGCCTAAGCAGCACCGACATCGGACCGCCGTGCCCCCACGCCCCTGGACCACGACGGTATGCCGGCCGCTAGCAGTCCTCGAGCCTGCATGCGCGAACTTCCGACGGCGTTGCATTGAACTCCCGCCGAAATGCCCGATTGAAATGCGAGATATTGCCAAAGCCGGCATCGAGAGCGATCTCGCCGATGCTTTTCTGCCGGTCCGTGGGCGCGAGCAGCATGGCGTAGGCTGCTGCCAGACGCGCGGTCCGGAGATATTCGGAGAAATGGGTCCCTGCTTGCGCGAACAGCATCTGAACATAGCGCGGCGTGACCTGGTGGCGCGCTGCGATCCAGGCGATCTGCAGGTCGGGCTCCAGTGCATTCAACGCGATATCCCGCTTGATCGCGTGCAGGCGGGCGGCGGCCAATCCGGTGCGAGTGGCCGATGATCGCACCGCGCCCGGCGCCTCGACGGCCATGGCGATCAGATGGTGGATATGGATGACGACCCGTTCCTGCTGTTCGGGTGTGGCGAGCGCTTTCGTGTCGCGCAGGATTCCGAGATAGCTGCCCAGCAGGCGAAGTGCCTCGTTGTCGGGGCCGACTGTGCGCAGGACGGCATCGTCAGCGGCCGGCACTGCCGAACGTGGCAGCCGAAGTGTGGTGAACCTGGACAATCCGGCATTCGTGGTGCCGCCGACGCGATCTGTAGCAAAGAGGACAGCGTGCCCCGGAAGCAGTTCCTGCTCGCGCCCGCTCATCCGCGCCAGGTCGCATCCCGCATGATTGATGACGAAGACAAGGTCGTCGCTGTTGATCCGGTGGTTCGGCCGCCAATAGTGCGCACCGGAAGATTGGCCCGTCGCAACGCCGAGGCCTGGCAGGACTCGCAGAGATGCCTCGGACACGAAGGGCCGCTCGCCCCGCGGCTCAATCTCCAGCCCGCAGATTGTATGGCCGAACAGGCTCCGCCAGGCTTCGACCGAGTCCCGTTCCGGAAAATCCGCCGTCGAGAACCGCAGCATGGCGGCTGAAGGAACCAGCATCGACACGCGGAAGGCGCTCCCCTGAGCCGACGAACGAGAACGATACAAATATGTCCTGCGTTCTTCGCTTTAGGTCAAGACAATCCAGCGGCGGCCCTGCTCTTTGAGAGCCATAGGATATGTGGCCCAAAGCGCCTCGCGGCGCGTTGAGCCCGCATGCCTTCCTTTGGGTGAAGTGCCGTTTCTGTTGCCGGTGACCATGTTCAGATTTCTTGCTCGCGTCGGCGTTCTGCTGGCCATTCTCGGTACCGGGGTCGCCTGCACCACGCATGAGCGGCTTCCGGCCGTCCCGCGGAACCAGGCGCTTACGGTTCAGTTCCTTGGCATTGCCGACGCCAGATTTCATCTGACGACCGAGCCGGAGCGCTTCAGCCGGGTCTGGCTCGCGGCGGAGCGGCGCCTCGCCGCCACCCGGGGGCGACGGCTCGAGACCGAACACATGCTCGCGCTGTCCGGCGGCGGCGACAACGGCGCCTTCGGGGCTGGGATCCTCTATGGCTGGACCCAGCGAGGCAACCGTCCGGACTTCTCGCTCGTCACCGGCGTTTCAACCGGCGCGCTGATCGCGCCGTTCGCCTTTCTGGGCCGCGCCTACGACGAGCAATTGAAGGCGGTCTATACCTCCGTTGACCAGAACGATATCGCGATCCAGCGCCCGGCTATCTCTGTCCTCACCAGCGACTCGCTCGCCGACACCGCTCCCCTCGCCCGGCTCATCGCCCGTTATGTCACCGATGAGATGATCGACCAGATCGGTCAGGAATATGGTCGGGGGCGGCTGCTGCTCATCGGCACCACTGACCTTGACCTCGGCCAGCCCGTGATCTGGAACATCGGCGCGATCGCAGCCAGCGGCCATCCCGCGGCGGGGGAGACGATCCGCAAGGTGCTGCTGGCCTCGGCCTCCATCCCTGGTTTCTTCCCGCCGGTTCCCATGGATGTCGACGTCAGCGGTCAGCGCCGTCAGGAAATGCATGTCGACGGCGGCGCCACCACGCAGGTTTTTCTCTATCCGGCCAACGTGCCGCTGCGCGATCTGCCCCAGGACGTCGGCGCCCGTCGTCGCGTCGCCTGGATCATCCGGAACGGCCGCACGCTGGAGCGCCCCGTGCAGGTCGAACGCGGCCTGGTTCCGGTAGCCCAGCGCTCGATCTCAACCATGATCGCCGCCAATTCCATGGGTGACATCTACCGGATGTATCTCGTCAATCGGCGCGACAACGTCGATTTCAACCTCGCCCACGTCACCAGCCGCTTCACGCTGGAGAACGACAAGCCCTTCGACCGCACCTACATGAACGCGCTGTTCGAATATGGGCGCTCCGAAATCACCCGTGACGCGCCTTGGGCCAAGAAGCCCCCCGGTTTCGAGCCGTGAGAATCCCCCAATTCGACGGGCCGCCCAGCGCCATCACCGAAGATCGCCCCGCATGACCTTCGCCACGCGCCTGTCACTGATCCTCGCCGGCCTTCTCGCCCTGGTGCTCGGCACCTTGAGCACACTGGCCCTGATGTCGGCCAAGCGGGACCTCATCGCCCGCCAGCGCAGTGAGCTCAACACCGTCAGCGTCCTCCTGCGCAATGCGCTTGATCGCACCAGCGCCTATGCGCTGACGGAGGTGGAGGCCATGGCCCGCCAGCCGGAACTGCGCGCCGCCATGGCCGGATCGAACGCCAAAGCCATTCTCGACCGCTTCGGGGAGACCTTCGCATTTCTGCGCGCGGAGGCAGGACTGGAGATCATGCAGTTCCAGAGCGCGGGCCTCCGGACACTGGCGCGCCTGCACGATCCGGGGAGGTCCAACGACGATGTCTCCTCGATCCGGCCGATCGTCGTCGCCGCCAACCGCGCACGCCGCGGGCAGCGCGGTATCGAGATTGGCCCGACGGGCATACTTGCGCTGCGCGGCGTCGCGCCCGTCGTCAACGACGGGCAGTTCGTCGGCACAGCGGAGATCGGCTTCGATCTGCGCCCGGTGCTGCAGACGGTGAAGATCGGCAGTGGCGCGGAAGTCGCCATCTTCATCTCGACCACCATGACCCAGGCGCCCAGCCGCGGCGACGGAGCCGACGAGGTACAGCTCAAGGACTCCACGGATTCGAGGGTCTTCGCTGCGATCGCCCGCACACCCGCCTTCCGCCTCGGCCGAGATACCGTCCAGTTGGAGGCGGTGATCGGCGACGAGCGCTGGGGCATCGTCGTGGAGCCGCTGCTCGACTTCAGCGGCCGGATGATCGGCGGCATGGTCGGCGCCAAGGATGCCACCGCTCTGCATGCGGCCTATCGGCGCGACGCCCTGATTTTCGGCTTTGTCGCGTTCGTCGGCGCCATCGTCGCCTTCTCCGTGGTGCTCGTGACGCTTCGGTCGTTCATCCTCGGGCCGCTGCAGGCCATCGAGGATTATGCCGGGAAGGTCGAGACGTCGGACAAGCTCCCAGAACCGCCGAAGGTCGGGGGCGGCCGGGAGGTGACGCGCACCATGGCCGCCTTCGCGGCGCTGGCGAAGCGGCGCGCCGAACCCGCCGATCTCGCCGGCAAACCCGGAGGCTCGGCATGAGGAGGCTCGTGCGGGCCATCCTTGCTGCCCTCGTCGCGCTTGCCTGCCTTGGGCCGTCGGCCATCCCGTCCCTCGCCCAGGTCAGCCTGCCGGAGGGCGTTGAATTGCCGATCCAGGTGCGCCTCGCCGTGCGCGTCCTCAATATCGTGCGGCTCCACGAGGTGCTCGGCGAGGTCGGCGCTTCCGTCGATTTTACCCAGCGCTGGTCCGATCCGGCGGTCGCCTTCGACCGGATCGAGCGGGGCAGCGAGCGCATCGATCTGGTCGGTCCGGAGGCCGAGGCGCGCCTGAAGCAGATGTGGTCGCCAGACCTGATGATCGAGAGCATGATTGGCACGCCGCGGGCCCAGACGGTTTCGCTCTCGCTCTTCCACGATGGCCGCGTGGTGCTCGTACGCCGGTTCGATGCCGACTTCCGCGTTCAGGTCTCCATGGGCGCCTTTCCCTTCGACCGCCAGGCTCTCGCCCTCTCCTTCGTGCCGCCGCGCCATCCCGCAAGCGAGGTGGTGCTGACGACCACGGAGTTCGACCGACACTATTCCAGCATCGCCCCGGCGCTCTCGGCGGTGAACTGGATCCCCGCCAAGCTGGGCTTCCGGCAGGACACGTTCTACGGCTGGAACGCCCGTCCCTATTCCCGACTGACTGCGGTGGCCGAAATCGACCGCAACTGGCATCGCTATGTACTGCGGGTCTTCGTTCCCTATTTTGCGATCATGTCGCTGTCGCTTTTCCTGCTCTGGGCTCCCGAGCGCGTCATCTCGAATACCCAGCGTGCGCCCATGGTCTTCTCATCACTGCTTGCGCTGGCTGCGCTCAGCTTCACGTTCGAGTCGAGTTTTCCGGGCTCGATCTCGATGAACTCCCCGATCGCGACGATGATCTCGATGGGCTATTTCTACCTCATCATCGTGCTGCTCCTGGATGTTCTGCTGAGCCAGCACGGATCGCCCATCGCACAGCGCTATCCGTCTCTGCTGACCGAAGTCCGGCGCAATATCCGCTTCACCGTTCCGGTGATCTATGTCGGCCTGTGCCTGGTGGTCATGCTCGCCTAGGTCGGTCGGATGATCTCACGCCGGATGCCAGGTCAACAGGCAATGCCGGGTGCAGTTGGCCGGCTCATCCCGATCGGCAGCGTCGGCGCGATCCCGCCTGGATCCGGCAAGCGTCACGCGCTGCCCGGCGATCCCCTGCCGCCCCTGGCGCTCGTCGGCGTTTCGCCAAACCGCGATCGAAAACGGCGGTTGAAATAGGACACATCGGAAAAGCCGACCGCGAGGGCCACGTCGATCACCCGCAGCGGATCGCGGGCAGCCCCCGCCGCTGTGAGCAGCCGGTAGGCACGCTCGAGACGCACCTCGAGAAGATAGGACGAATAGGATTGGCCCCTCTCCTCGAAAAGCATCTGGATCGAGCGCGACGACAGCCCGCAGGCGCGGGCGACGGCACTGAGCGAAAGCGCCGGATCACTTGCATTGTCGGCGATCCAATTCTTCACAAGGTCGAAGCGGGCCCCACGCTCCGGCAAGCGATTGGGCCCGGCGGCATCCGACCGAACATCACCGAGCGCCATTGCGATCAACGCCGCCAGATGGTCGCCCATCAGTGCCAGCGTTGACGGCAATGCGTCCGCCGCATGGTGTGTGATCAGTCGGCTATAGGCCTGGACGAGGCGCATCGCTTTCACATTGCGCCGAACGGACTGCATGATCAGGTCGTCGGCGGACGTCACGTGGGCCTCGACCATTCCTCGCGGGATGATCACGCCGACATAGCGGCCGCCTCGCGGCGCCGCGAGAGAGCCGAACTCATCGCTCGACAGCAGGATTCCATCACCCGCACCGAGCACCGCTTCTTGGCCGCGCTGGCGGGCAACCAGGGCACCGCCCTCGGGCCAGGCGAATGTGAACGAGTTCGAGTTCGGATCGACCAGTTCCTGATCGCGAAAGCTCTCCGCCGGACTGGTGACTGACCGTGAGAGCGTCACCGCGCCAGCTCTGACGACCGCCATCTGGACGCGAAACGGCTTGTCGTCGAGCGGCCGGAAATCGAGCCCGAGGACGGCACGGGCCACGTTCTCGCGCCATGTTCGCATATTGCCGGGATCGCCGATCTGCGCACTGTCGAGATGGATCAGGGCCGGCTGGTCTGCATCCATGGCCCGCCATGTCCCCTGCAATCCACTCGCCACGCCCAACTGGCCGCAGCGTCAGCACATGGTATCTGTCGAATTCCCCAGGGTCCATAACGGCTTCTACGCAATCGCAGGGGCTCTTACGTGCAAGGGAAGCATCGTATCAAGAGCAGCTGATGGTCATCCCGGCCGATGGCATGGACTTTCGCGCACGAAACCATTGAGCTCTCGCACGGCCGAGTCCAAGACCTGTGTCAGCCAAGCTTTAGCCTTGCATGCATTGAACTTCTGTCCGCCGCACAGCGCCCGGCCAGAAGCGTGGCGGGGGGCAGTTCGTGCAGATATGGAATGATTGGCGAGACAAGCGCCGCGCGGCGCTGATCCCGCTGCTTTTGGCGGGAGGCTGCGATTTCGCCTTCGCACAGGCCGCACAGAACAGCTGGAGCATGACCGCCGACACCGAGGCCCGCTACTATTCGTGGCGCGACTCCCTCGGCAATCGCGGCACACAGGTCTTCGTGCCGGTGGGCTTCCAGCTGACCGGCCGGCCCAATTCGGACTGGAAGCTCGAATCGGTCCTGCGCTCCGGCTACATGTGGTCGAGCCAGAGTTCCGGCGGCGTCAGCACCGATGTGTCCCGGCCCGTCGACCTGACCTTGTCGCAGCGTGTCACCTATTTCGGCATCAACGGCATCCAGCCCTTTGCGGCCATATCCGCGTCGATCCCGACCGTCTCCAGCTTTGCCGGCGTCAACGTCAACAATTCCAAATCGGCGCTCGATTCCGACATCGTGCCCAATCCGGTCTTTGGCCAGGGCCTGAACATCGGACCGTCGATCGGCGCCAATTTCGCCGTGAACGAAAATGTCACGGTGGGCTGGGGCCTCGGCTACACGTCCCGCGGATCTTTCCTGCAGAGCCAGGTTCCAAACTTCTTCATTCGCTACAACCCGGGCGATGTGACGACCGCCAACCTGTCAGCTGGCTACCGGGGCGACGCGCTCACCATCAAGGCAATGCTGTCCTATTCATGGGAACAGGTCACCACGCTGACCAACCCGTTCGGCACCACGCCGCAGTTCCGGCCGGGCGATCGCATCATGCTGGGCGTCAAGACCGGCTACACGTTCAATGACCGCTGGGCGGCATCCTTCAACGCGGACTTCACCAGCATGGGACGCAACCAGGTCTTGTCGGCGGCCCCCCCGCCGCCCCTGGTCACCGAGCCTGCAAACTCCAACTCCAACATGGTCCGGCTGACCAGCGGGGTCACCTATTCGGGGGCCAACTACACGCTCGGGCCGACGCTGTCGTTCCTCTATCGCGACCGCAACGGTTACGATTCCACGACGTTCCAGTTCCTGCCGGCCAAGACGACCTGGACGTTGGGCTTTGCCGGGGCCTACGACCTGGGCAATGGCGTCAAGTTCAATGCATCCGTCGCCCATGTCTGGATCAACCAGAACGTCAATCCCGACAAGCTGGTGGGTGGCCTTGTTCAAGCAGGTTCAGGCCAGCCCGCCGTCGCGACCAATGCGTGGATCGCGAGCTTCGGCACGAGCTTCAGGATGTGATGCGATGACCGGAACCCGCTCGAAACCCATGCTCATGTCCCGTTCGCTTGCCGGCTTGTTGCTGCTTTGCGCAGGATCGACGCTGACAGCGCTGCCCGCCATCGCGCAAACCGCTCCCCCCGCCGCCACGCCCTGCCCCGAGGGCCGGACCTTCTCCGGTGCCTGTGTCAGGCCCGACCTCTCCTCGGACATGCGCCTGCACATCCTGTCGGCCACGCAGCCGAAGCTCAGCGTGTCGTCGCCGGCCCTGCTGCCGTCCCAGGACAGTCAGTTCGCTCAGCCCCGCGACCGGGGCGAGTTGCAGAGGCTCCACGGGGTTGACGTTCCCAACGGCTACCGGGTGCCCTGACCGCGCCCGGAAAGACCAACTGCCATTCCTTTCGCAACCGCCCCCTTCAAGAGGTAGGCCATGCGCGCCACCGGCTGGTTCAAGTCATCAGGGCTTTCGGCGGTCCTTGGCGCGCTTGCTATCGCCGGCCTTCTGACCCTTGGGCTAGCGACGGATGCCCGCGCCAACAACGTCACCGACAAGCTGAAGGACTGCATGGGCGTTGTCGGTGCCGTCGTGCATGGCGTCGATGCTGTGGCGGAAGGTGCGGTGAAAGTTGCCGATGCCCTGGCCGATCCGACCTATGCGCAATGCGTCTCGCAGGCGGCCGCCGGCGACCCCTTCACCATCGCAGCCATGGCGGCGATGACCGGCATCTATGTCGCGACCACCGCTGGCGGCAACGAGCCCTTCACTGACCCGGCAAGCTGCAACGCCGCGATTGGAAGTTTCGTTGCGACGCAGATCGCCGACTTCCTCAGCGGGCTCATCGAGGACCCGGACAGCCTCATCGGCAGCGCTCTGCGCAGCATGCTGCCTGAGGCCGCCATCGATGTGATCAACGCAGTCGCGCACGAGGCCGCTGGCGATATCGGCAAGGCCCTCGGCGACAAGTTCATGGCCGCGCTCGGACCCATCGGCGAATATCTGAAATGCGGCTGCGCAGCCGCCGGCACGGCGGCCATTGTGAAAAACGTCGCCGAGGACATCGTCAATGCCGCAACAGCGGCAGGCAAGAGCGCCGAGGCCTGCGCCGATCTCGGTGGCATGATCTTGGAGGATCCGCGGGCCGTCGTCGGCGCCCTCTTCGATGATCCCGGCGCCGTCGTGGCCGCCGTCGTCGATGCCGTGTGCGGCATCAACAAGACCACCAAGGAAATCTGCGGCACGATCGGGGAAATTTACCAGACCGCCAAGGAGGTCTGCGATGCCGTCCATGTCTGCCCGGGGCTCGAGGAGATTTGGGGAGGCGTGAAGGATGTCGGCCACAGCATCGGCTGCTTCTTCAGTAACTGCTCCGATGACCCGCCGCCACCAACCGGCCCGCCTGCAGCCTGCAGTCCGGGTACGACCTATCAGACGCTCTCCGACACGCGCACGTGCAGCTGTACACTCCCGAATGGCTGGAAAACGGTCTGGACCCCGGTCTACAGCAGTCTCAACGGCGGCTATATCGACACTCAGGTCTATACTTGCGCGGCCTGCTCATCGGCGGAAACCAATGTTGACGGCTGGTGCCGCGCCTGCCCGCACGGCTTCAACCGCGATGCGGCCACCGGCCAGTGTTCGCGGCCGATCATCTGTTCGCCCGGCTCGTTGATCAACGCCGACAATACCGGCTGCTGGACCTGCCCCGCCGGTTTCCAGTTCAATACGGGCGGAACAGGCTGCACGCCGAGCTGCGCGGCGCGCCCGTGGCTCCAATACAATGCCTCCGCCAATGACAGGCCTGCCGGCTACAATGACGCGATGTTCGCCCCCTATGCGGGCGGCGCCTGTCAGTGCCCGAGCGGTCAATACGACACCGGGTCGAGCTGCGCGGCGATCCCGGTCTGCGCCAGCGGCAGTTTCGACCAGAAGGCCGGGCGATGCATTCCCAGTTGCGGCAACAGCGCCGTTCCCAGCGGACGCTTCATCGACGGCGTCGAGACCTGCGACCAGTGCCCCAACGGCCAGCGCAACATCGACGGAACATGCCGCACGCCCTGCGCCAGCGACCAGATTCGCTCCGGCGACTCGTGCATGACCTGCCCGGGAGGCACGCAGATCAGCGGCGGCCGCGGCGGCAATGGCGAATATCTCTCCTGCGCCTCGGTCTGCGGGCCAGGGAGCACGTTCCAGGCAGCGCCCTTCCAGGCGGTCACGCAGGCCAACGGTTCGATCGGGGCCGGACTACAGGGAACCATGGCCCCCGGCGCCGGCGGCCCGCTGGCACAGGCCGCCGGCTCGATCGGCGGCAACCATGTTGTGGCGGGCGCCGAAATCGCCATTCAGAGCACCTTGCCCGGTGGCGGCATGGCCGGCTCCGCGGGAACCGGCGGCGGAGCCGCGCCCGCACCGACCTGCCGGCCCTGCGCCGACAACGAGCGGAGCGTGGCTGTCACCATGGTCACCGCATCGGGCGGATCGATCACCCAGAACCAGTGCGCCGCCTGCCCTCCCGGCCAGATCAGCAATCGCAAGGGCGACCAGTGCATCGGACGGGTGGCCGGCCTGTTTCCGGCCATCCGTCGCGCTGTCCCGCGCGATGTCGCGCCGCCCGCGCGGGAAACCCCGCCTCGCGCCGCCCCTGCCCGTCCCGCAACGCCCACCGAACGGGCGGCACCTCAGCCGCAACGCCCGGCAACGGCTCAGCCGGCCGCCGCCCGCGAGCCGCTGCGCTGCCCGCCAGGTCGCGTGCCGAACCGGGCCGGAACGGCCTGCGTGCTCGATGTCGGCGATTTTGACCGCGGTCCCGGTGGCTCCTCAGTCGGAGGCCGCAGTGGGCGCTGATGCCAGTGACAGTGACAAGGAACCGAAAGCCATGACCGGACAGGTGCTTTCACGCGGCTGGCGATTGCTGATGGCGCAGGGGCTGGCCCTCGCCGTGGGGCTCGCGGCGTCGCTCCCGCTGCCCGTCCGGGCCCAGTCGGGCGAAACATTAGCGCTCCGGGACGTCACACTCTCGGGACGCGGATTCCGGCTCGCGGCCGAAGCGATCGACATTGCGGGATCGAGTGCCCCGCGGGCGTCTCTCGAAGCAGCTGTGCGTTCCGGCGATCCGGATGCCCTGATCGACCGACTCGGCCAGCTCGGCGCATCCAGCGTCAGCTTCACCAATATGCGCGTCGAGCGGACAGAGGGCGGCCCTCGCGCGTTCCTCGGCTTCGCCAGGCTTCAATTGACCGGGCTGTCCGCGGGCCGGATTCGCCAGGCCCAGGGCACGGACGGACAATTCGGCTCGGGCCCCGCCCAGCCGGCGCGATTTGCCACCTTCAGTGCCAACGAACTCGACGCCGCCTTCCTGGTCCGCCTGATCGGCGGCGCGGCTCAGCCCTCCGATACGGCAAGACCGGTGCTCCGATCCGCGGTTCTTGAGCGCCTTGACGCCTCACCCGGGACCGGAATGCGCGTCTCCGCCCGGCGGGCCAGCCTGTCCGACCTCCGGCTGATGCCGGGCGCCCGGGCCGGTGACTTTGGGATATTGGGGGCTGTCGAGATCAGTGACATCCGGCTGGCGACGCCGCCACGTACGGGGCAGACAGAGCCCAACGAGATCCGCGTCAAGGCACTCGTCATTGGCGCCGATCGCCCCTCACCCGACGATGTGCCGACGCGTTATCGCGCGCGACTTGACGAAGTGACCGTGCCGCTGCGGGAGACCGACACGACCCCGTCCATCCGCAACATCCGCGCGCTTGGCCTGGACGCGCTTGTGGTGTCGGCAGCATTGGAGGGTAGTTGGTCGCCTGCTGCCCGCGAACTTAAGCTGGAGCGGCTCGGTGTCGATCTGCCGGGACTAGGCGCCATCGCCATTGCGGGCCTGATCGCCAATGTCGCGCCCGAAGTCTTCACCGAAATACCCTCGGCGGCCAATGCCAGGTGGAACGAGGCTCAGGTCCGCACCTTGAGCGTGACGATCCGCGACAATGGCCTGTTCGAGCGGGTGGTCGCCCGCGACGCCCGCGCGACATCAAGACCTGTCCCGGACGTCCGCGCGGCCTTCGCACGTCAGGCCTCCAGTGTCGTGCAGCGCATGATGGAAACCGTGCCGAACCGCACCGTTCCGGACGCGCTGATGCGCTTCGTCTCGGACCCGAAGGCGCTGACTATCGCCGTGACGGCGAAGCCTGGAGCATCCTTGCCGCTGTCCGCACTGCTGGCGCGTGGCGGCATGGCGACCCTGACCGATCGCTTCGATATCACCGCAACCAATCGCTGACGACAGCGTCAGCGGGGAACGCGAAGGGATGTTCCAGAGAGGGGTTAGCGCACACGGCGGATTGCCATCAGGCGGATGACCCAAGGCGACATCTCGAAGTGGCGAAGAGGACTGGCGTTCGCCGTGAGCCGCGCCAACGTCTTGCCGCCTGCCGGCAAGCCGATTTTCCAGGGACAGTGCCGGCGCTGCGCCAAACCTCCAACATCACCGCCAGGCGGATAACGTCGAATGGCATGATCCTCCCGGACATCGCCCTGGAAGCAGCCATCAACGCCAGTGCGAAGCAAACTGCGGCGTACTGAACCGCCATATTTGGGCGAATTCAACAGACAGCAAATCGTACAATTTGGATTGACGTACAGGCATCGATGAAATCGGCCGGTTGGGGCGCGTACTGCACTGCACAAAGCGCGACGCGGACTTGCCAATGTCCATCTTTGACGTCTAGCCTGACTTCAAGAAGCGGATCATTCCTAAAGATCCAGCTCGTCAGGATCGGCCCATGAAGAGGTCGAGCCACCAGGGAGAACGGCCATGACAGATCAAGCATCGGCACAATCGCGCCGAAAATTCCTCCGCGGCTCGGCCCTTGCCGCCGCTGCGGCCGTCGCAGCCCCGACCGTCGCCAAGGCGCAGGGCCCCATTTCGATGCGCTGGCAGAGCACCTGGCCGTCGAAGGACATCTTCCACGAATTCGCCGTCGACTTCGCCAAGAAGGTCAACGACATGACCGGCGGCGACCTGAAGATCGAAGTTCTGCCGGCAGGCGCCGTCGTTCCGGCCTTCGGCCTGCTCGACGCGATCTCGCGCGGTACGCTCGACGGCGGCCACGGCGTGCTGGTCTATCATTACGGCAAGCAGACGGCGCTGGCGCTGTGGGGCTCGGGTCCGGGCTACGCCATGGATGCCAACATGCTGCTCGCCTGGCACAAATATGGCGGCGGGAAGCAGCTGCTCGCCAAGCTCTATGCCTCCATCGGCGCCAATGTCGTGTCCTTCCCCTATGGCCCGATGCCGACCCAGCCGCTCGGCTGGTTCAAGAAGCCGATCGCCAATCTCGACGATCTGAAGGGGCTGAAATTCCGCACCGTCGGCATTTCCATTGACGTGTTCACCGCTATGGGTGCCGCCGTCAATGCGCTGCCCGGCGGCGAAATCGTCTCGGCGATGGATCGCGGTCTGCTCGATGCGGCCGAGTTCAACAACGCCTCCTCCGACCGCGTGCTCGGCTTTGCCGACGTCTCGAAGATCTGCATGCTGCAGAGCTATCATCAGAATGCCGAGCAGTTCGAGATCTCGTTCAACAAGACCAAGTTCGATTCCCTGCCGGAACGGATGAAGGCCATCATCGAGAACGCTGTCGAGGCGGCCTCCTCGGACATGTCCTGGAAGGCGATCGACCGCTACTCGCAGGACTATATCGAGCTGCAGACCAAGGACCGCGTGCGCTTCTTCAAGACCCCCGACGCGATCCTGCGCCGCCAGCTCCAGGTCTATGACGAGGTGGTCGCCAAGAAGGCGGCGGAAAACCCGCTGTTCAAGGAGATCCTGGACTCGCAGCTGGCCTTTGCCCGCCGCACCACCCAGTGGGAACAGGACACGGTGGTCAATCGCCGCATGGCCTACGACCATTATTTCGGCGCCAACGGCGTCGCGCGCCAGCGCTGAGCCGCCATCGACGAGCCGGCGGAGGCCTCGAACCCCTCCGCCGGCCGTCTTCGGATCAGGTCCCGGCGAGCCCATCGGCACGGCCGGCAGAAGCCGTCATCCCAGAGCCCAATGTCATGACCACTCAACGGTTCCTGCACGCGGTCGACGGGATCAGCACATGGTTCGGCAAGGCCGCAGCCTGGCTGGTTGTCTTGCTGATGCTGCTGGTCTGCGGCGAGGTGTTCAAGCGCTACGTGCTGAATGCCCCGACCGCCTGGATCTTCGACGCCTCCAATTTCCTCTACGGGTCGACCTTCATGCTGTGCGGCGCCTATGGGCTGGCGCAGAATGCGCATGTGCGCGGCGACTTCCTCTACAGCTCGATGAAGCCACGCACCCAGGCCTTCCTCGACCTGATCCTCTATGTGCTGTTCTTCATCCCCGGCATCCTGGCGCTCGTCTATGCCGGCTATTACTTCGCCGCGGATTCCTGGCGGATCGGCGAGCATTCCAGCGTCACCGCGGATGGTCCGCCGATCTATCCGTTCAAGACCGTCATTCCGATCGCCGGCGCGCTCGTTCTGCTCCAGGGCATCGCTGAGATCGTGCGCTGCATCGTCTGCCTGAAGACCGGTGAATGGCCGAGCCGGCTCAAGGACGTCAACGAGATCGACGTGGTCGAGCAGCAATTGTCACAGAGCGAGCATGTCGATGCCGAAACCCGGCAGCGCGCCATTGCAAGTGCCCACGAGATTGACGAGGCAGCCCGCCAGCGCGGTCTCGGCGGAGACAAAAGTCCATGAGCGATCCAGCCCTCGGCCTCCTGATGTTGGGGCTCATCGTCGTCGTCATCATGCTGGGCTTTCCGACGGCCTTCACGCTGATGGGCCTCGGCATCATCTTCGGCTTCATCGCCTATTTCAAAAGCGGCCAGGCCTGGAGCGACAATCTGATCTTCGATCTGATGGTGCAACGCACCTACGGGTCGATGACCAATGACGTGCTGATCTCCATCCCGCTCTTCGTCCTCATGGGCTATGTGATGGAGCGCGGCGCGCTGGTCGACAAGATGTTCTATTCGATCCAGCTGGCCTTCCGGAAAGTGCCGGCCTCGCTTGCGGTCGCGACCCTCATCGTGTGCACCTTCTGGGGCATCGCCAGCGGTCTGGTCGGCGCGGTGGTGGTTCTGATGGGCGTGATCGCCTTCAACCCGATGCTGCGCGCCGGCTATGACGTGAGGCTCGCGGCGGGCGTGATCACCGCCGGCGGCACGCTCGGCATTCTCATTCCCCCCTCGGTGATGATCATCGTCTATGCGGCGGTCGCCGGTCAGTCGATCGTCAAGCTCTATGCCGCGGCCATGTTCCCCGGCTTCTTTCTCGCCTTCCTCTATGTCGTCTATGTCATCGGCTCTGCGCTGATCAATCCGAAGATCGCGCCGCCTTTGCCGCCCGAACAGACCAGGGTGCCGATCCCGGACTGGCTGCCGCGGCTCGAGGAGGCCTATTCGAAGAACATCCCGCTCGCCCTTCTGAAAGCACTGGTCTCGCCGGCCAGGGCCCGGGCCATCGAGGCCGACGGCAAGCCGATGGGCTATGGCGCACTTCTCCAGAATTTCGGCTATGCGCTTGTGCCCTTCCTGTTGACCGCCACCACCCATGGGCTGATCTGGTGGTACGTGGTCATCCACCTGCCAGGCACCGCCGTTGAAGCCGCGCCTTCGGGTCTTGAGCAATTGGGGTCTGCGCCGGCGGCCCCCGAGCCGGCCTCCGGCTCGCAGAGCGGTCCCTCGACCGCCTTCTACGCCTGGTTCTTCGGGCTGGCGTCCGTCTCTGCCTTCCTGCTTGCCCGCTACTATTACCGCATGACCTCCGACCGCTTCGAGGTGGTCAAGCTCCTGACCACGTCGATCCTGCCGCTCGGTATCCTCACCGTCATCGTGCTTGTGGTGATCCTGTTCGGCATCACCACGGCCACGGAATCGGCGGCGATCGGGGCAGCCGGCGCCTTCCTGCTGGCGCTGCATGCTGGAACGCTCAACTGGTCGCGGACGAAGGAAGCGGTCTTCCTCACCGCCAAGACCACCTCCATGGTCTGCTGGCTGTTCGTCGGTTCGGCTCTGTTTTCCGGCGTCTTTGCCATTCTCGGCGGACAGGGGCTCTTGGAGCGCTGGGTCCTCTCGCTCGATCTGTCCCCCACCCAGTTCATGATCCTGTCTCAGGCGATCATCTTCGTGCTGGGCTGGCCGCTCGAATGGACGGAAATCATCGTCATCTTCGTGCCGATCTTCCTGCCGCTCCTGAAGCACTTCGGCATCGACCCGATCCTCTGGGGCGTGCTGGTCTTCGTCAATCTGCAGGCTGCCTTCCTGTCGCCGCCGGTCGCCATGTCCGCCTTCTATCTGAAGGGGGTCGCGCCCAAACACGTGACGATCAACCAGATCTTTGCCGGCATGATGCCCTACATGCTCATCGTCATTCTCTGTATGGTGATCATGTACATCTGGCCGGGCCTGACCGTCTGGCTACCGAATTTCCTTTACGGCGGAAGCAGTTGACGGGGATCCATGGCGCATGACGAGCTGAACCGGCTGACCGCGACCGCGGCGGCTGATGCCATCCGGCGTGGCGACATCACTTCGGAGGCGCTGGTCGGCGCCTGCCTCGATCGGATCGGCGCCCGCGAGGCGGAAGTCGGCGCCTTCATCCATCTCGATCCCGGGCATGCGCTGTCAGCGGCGCGGGCCGCCGACGAGACCCGGCGGCAAGGGCTTGCCACAGGCCCCCTTCACGGCGTGCCGGTGGCCATCAAGGACGTCATCGACACCGCCGACTATCCGACCGAACACGGTTCGAAGGCCTTTCCCGGCAACCAGCCGGAGGCCGATGCGGCCTGTGTTGCGGCCCTGCGGGCGGTCGGCGCCATCATTCTCGGCAAGACCGTCACGACCGAGCTTGCCGCACGCTGCCCGGGCAAGACCCGCAACCCGCACAATCTCGCCCATACGCCTGGTGGCTCGTCCTCTGGATCGGCGGCAGCGGTTGCCGATGCGATGGTGCCGCTGGCGCTCGGCACCCAGACCGGCGGATCGGTGATCCGTCCGGCGTCATTCTGCGGCATCTATGGCTTCAAGCCGACCTTCGGTCTGATCCCGCGGCCGGGCGTACTGACCCAGTCCCATTCGCTCGACACGGTGGGAGTCATGGCCCGCTCGCTGGAGGATCTGGCGCTCGCCGGCGAAGTTCTGCAGGGCCATGACGGCCGCGACGCGTCCAGCCTGTCGGTCAGCGCGGGCCGGCTGGTGGAAACCGCCCGGATGGACTGGCCAGTCGAGCCGACCTTCGCTTTCGTCAAGTCGCCGGCCTGGGCTGGCGCCGACCCGGCCATGCACGAGGCCTTCGGCGAGCTTGCCGAGGTCCTGGGTGCCCGCCTGGTCGAGGTCGACATCAATCTCGCCATCGAGAAGGGAATCGCAGCGGCCCGCACGGTCCAGATGGTCGAGCTTGCCCATCATTTCGGCCCGCTGTTCGACCGCACCCCTGACCTTGTGTCCACGCAACTGATCGAGATGATCGAGGAAGGCCGCAGCGCACGCGCCATCGACTATGCGGCGGCGCTGGACGCGCGCCAGGCGCTCTACAGCGTGGTCGAGGAGCTGTTCTATACCCATGGACCGATCCTGACGCCGGCCTCGCCAGGCCGCGCGCCGCTGGGGCTCACGACCACCGGCGATCCAGTTTTCAACGCCTTCTGGACCTATCTCGGCGTCCCCTGCGTGACCCTGCCGCTGCTCGAGGCGGAAGGCCTGCCGATCGGCGTGCAGCTCGTCGGCGCCCGCCGCGACGATGGCCGGCTGTTGCGTACCGCCCGGCTGCTGGTTGAAGAGCTTGCCTGACGGTCACTGACCGGCGAACCGGAATGTTGCCGGCATTCGCCCATCCCCATCGTCACGAAACTCCGCGGCGAGATGACATCGCCGGTGGCAACAGGACCGCAAGGACCGGTCGTTCAGGACACGGGAAGGATGCGGGGGAACGAGACGAGAAGGCCGATGAGAACCACGCAATTGGCCGCCATCCCGGCCACGTGAAGCCGCCTCAAGCGCGCGACAGCAGCGGCTTCGCCTGCGTCCCGGCGCGCAATCGCTTCGTCAAATGCGGCGAGAAATCGTGGTTTCGCGAGCATTGCTGCCAAAGCCACAGCCGCCGGCACGCAGGCCATCGCGGGCCGGCCGGTCGCTAAGAAGGCCAGAGCCGACAGGCCACCAGCCCAGGTCAGAAGCTTGCAATGGAGGCTGAACAGCACGCGCAGCAAGACCGTCACGCCAGGTATCGCCAGCGACACAAAGAGAAAGCTTGGCGACGCAAACAGAAAATAGGCCTGCGGAAGAAGCAGCACAACGATTGCAACGATGGCGACGGGATCTGGCATGGCAAGACCGAAGCTTGGCGGTGAAGACGTTAGCACTCGACATCACGGGAACCGGGGCAATGTCAGACGAAACCCCTGAAGGCATTCTTCGCCGTCGTCCTTACGGTCAGACGGCAAGAGAGGCGCCTGATCTGAGGCAGACGTCCCTCATGAAGTGCCGAGGCGCAGGCAATCGGACGCACGATCTTCATGAACCGGTGGGGCGAATGGCAAGCGCATTCTTTCTCCGACAGAGCTATCGCCGTCTATTCAGCCACGATGCCTGCCTTTTCCATCACTGGCTTCCACCGGGCCTGTTCGGCGATAATGTAGTCGCGGGCTTGCGATGGACTGGCGGGACGCGCCGCTTCGACGCCGAGCTCCGACATTTTCGCAATGAAGGCGGGATCAGCGACGATCCTGAGCGTTGCGGCATTGAGCCGTTCAACGATCTCCGGCGGCGTGCCGGCGGGCACCGCGACAACGTTCCAGAGCGCTGCGGCAAACCCGGTCATGCCCATGGCCTCGTCGATCGTCGGGATTTCAGGTGCGAGTGGCGACCGCTGCTCCGACGCGATGGCGAGGATGCGCACGCTGCCGCTGCGATGCTGCGGCAGTGCTGTCGCAACCGTATCGACCATCAGCGCGATATGGCCGCCGAGCAGATCGTTCATGGCAGGGCCGCTGCCGCGATAGGGCACGTGTGTGATCATGGCACCGTCGGCGGCCTGCTTCAGCCGCTCGGCCGCAAGATGCATGAAGGTGCCCTGCCCCGGTGAGCCGTAACTCATCGTGCCCGGATTGGCCTTTGCCTGAGCAAGGATCGACCTGAGATCGCCGGGAAGCCTGGCATTGGCGACGAAGACCAGGGGCGCGGCCCCGATCAGCCCAATGGGCGTGAAGTCCTTGACCGCGTCGTAGAGCTGCACCTTGGCAACGACGTTGTGCAGCGCATGGGTCGTCGCGGTACCGAAGATCAAGGAATAGCCATCCGGCCTGCTGCGGGCGACATCCGCCGTACCGATGGCCCCAGATGCACCAGCCTTGTTCTCGACCACGACCTCGCGACCCAGTTGCAGCCCCAGTGCCTGGGCATATTGCCTTGCCACGACATCCGTGGCCCCCCCGGCCGGGAATGGCACCACAAGCCGCAGCGCCTTGTTCGGATAGTCGCTCTGAGCGCGAGACGCGTGCGGCAACAGCGCCGTCGTGGCCGTCATCGCGCCAAGCGTCAGTGCGCGTCGGTTCAGCATGTCATCCTCGCTTTGTCGACCAGGGCCCGAGCCAATTGATGAGGTTCAGAGGTGCGCATCGTTCCAGGTCGCGAGAGGCTCCGCGGGATCGGGATCGAGCCCAGCCTTCCGGACGGCCACAATGGCAGCATATTCATCACGATCCGAGGCGTCGCCGCTGACACCGACCGCACCGATCACGTCGCCCCCCGGGGCACGGATCAGCACGCCGCCCGGCACAGGCACGAACCGGCCTTGCGAAGCCGCTGCCAGCGCCGACTGGAAGGCAGGGCGGTCCTTCAGCCTGTCGCGGATCGTTCGGCTTGAAATGCCCATGCCAAGCGCACCCCAGGCCTTGCCGATGGCGATGTCCACCCGAAGAATGCCGCTGCCATCAGCGCGCTTCACCACGACAAGATTGCCCCCGACATCCAGGACGGCCGCGGTCAGCGGCAGCATCCCCTCGGCAATGCCCGCCGCCAGAACCCCGTCGGCGATACTGTCTGCGGCGGCCAGTGTGATGCTGGCCTCAAGGTGGCGGACATAATAGTCGCTATTGGTCACTGCACAGGCCCCGTAAGCAACGCGAGATGACCCGTCAGAGCAATGGGACAGTGCGCCTGCTGCGGCCGCGCGCCGTTTCATCAACCGCATTTCGGGACAGCACGCGGATCAAAATAGTGATGGCTTGGTTTGGCGCGTGTCAAACTCAAAATGTGAAGGGGGTGCCGTCAGGAAAGACTTTGAAGGCACGCCTCGCTGTCCCCCTCGCTTAGATGAGACAAGCGGCATTCCCCCCTTTGAGGCTACGATCCCTTCGGACACGGCGAAACACGGGCAGTCGGCATCCAGCCGGTGCAGCGAACGAAAAGCGCAGTCTTGCCTGATAATGTCCAGCGGCGAATATCACCGAGAGACGGTTCCACCAGAGCCGTACCGCTTCCTGTGTGATATCGATCCCGCGTTTGTGTAGCAGGTACTCGACGTTGCGCAGCTACAGCAGATATCGGACATACATCATCACCGCCAAGAGGATGGTGACACGCGATGTCTTGAAGTAGCGAAAAAGTATGGGCGTGTGGCATGAGCGGAGCTAGCCGCTCGACTCCCATGCCGGCAACCTGATTTTCCTCTGACAGCACCCGCCCAAACGTAGCAATGCCAAGCCCGCGTCATCGACTTGGGGCGACAAGCTAAATTTCCGATACTAGGTTGTGGAACTTAGAGAGGCGCTGCAAACTCATTCAGCAGCGCCGGAATGCGGACCGTTTCAATGAATTTTGATCCCATATTGAAGTACGTACAGCAGAAACTTGGAGGGTATCTCCCCCCCCCGTAGCCATGTTTATATTTGGAATTGGATGTAGTTTTGGATTCGTATTCCTAGATGATAAAATTGAGAAACTCATATTCTCATTTTTTAATTATTTTAGTAGGACACCAAATGATATTGGATGGATTATATCCACGGCATCTGTATTTTGGATATTGGTGAAATTTTTCTACGAATCTACGAATATAAACGAAAAAACATTCTCTGGTGTTTATCACTCCACAATACAAACAGATTCACATGGGATTGAACGTAATTTTGCGAAAAATTACAATTTCGACAATATTTTTTGCGACCTTCACGATACTGCACAGTGGCGCCGATTGATCAGCGCAAGCTTGATAGACCTTGATGATGTCGTAAAAGAAGCACTGAGACATCACCCACGACGCAAGGATTTTTACAGAAACCTTGATGAATTAACTACACATATGGAATTTTACATCAGAACATCTACGCTAAAAGGTAGAAAGAATTGCTATAATATAACTGGATTTGGATATATTGTAGATGAGAACGCCGCCAAAGGCCTTTCCGGATTCTTCGGCGTGCACGTTGTTAAGTCTGCGAAAAATTCTGAGTTCAATATTCTATCAGTTAATAATTTAAAAGAAAGGGTTTTTTTCTAATATATGGCAAAGTAATAGCCATTGAAATGCAGCAAATTATTGATCCATTTTCTCAAAATCAATCATCTAGATTTGTATTATTATTTGTAATAAAAAGAGACATACTGCAAAGAGAGCGGGTGTTTAGTTCTGGAATATTCTGCACGTATAACAAGGAGACCAATAAATTTATTCCGTCCTGTTACACTAGCAATATGTCACTCGTCCGATAGATGATGCGTTGCCGCTCGTCGATCCTGGATTGACTGTCTGGCGGTGAGTGAGCGACCCTGGTTGAAGTGATTTTCTATCGAACCGTACGCTCTAGCGAATTTCTGCAAATTTCGCATGCGAAGGAACCCCGCATGGTTCTTGCACGTCACCGGAACGGTTGGCGGGGAATTCCCCGCACGGTTGCTGTCGAAAGCGCGGGAAGCTGCCAGATGGAGTGTGCCGGACGCTTGTCAAAGCCGATTGCCGCAATGATGGCCGGCCGACGGCGTCATTCGACATCCTTCAGGCCATTGAGCGAGTGCGCGAGCCCGGATTTCATCCGCTTGTCGAGCCACCAGCCGTAGTGAGGCGGCATGAGGTCGAATGCGGCATCGTCCATCAGATCCAGGGCCGCGGAAATCGGCCATTGCGGATTGAGCAGCATTTCGCGGCCCACCGCGACAAGATCAGCCGATCCTTCTCGAAGAATCCGCTCGGCCTGACGCCCGGACACGATCAAGCCCACTGCCATGGTGGCAATCTCGGCCTCGCGCCGCACCGCCTCGGCGTAACCGACCTGATAGCCGAGCTTCAATCCATGCGGACTGGAGGTAGGAGATCCGGTACCGAGCCCACCGGACGAACAGTCGACGACATCGACGCCCCGACCCTTCAGCTCCCTCGCCAGCTTGACGGTATCCTCCAGCGACCAGCCAAGCGAATCCACCGCCGAAACGCGGAAGAACAGCGGCTTGTCCTGGGGCCATACGGCGCGCACCGCCTCGGCGATCTCAAGCGCGAACCGCATCCGGTTTGCCAGGTGACCGCCATACCTGTCGATGCGCTTGTTCGCTGCCTCGGACAGGAACTGGTGCACGAGATATCCATGAGCGCCGTGGATCTCGAGCACGTCAAAACCCGCGGCCAATGCGCGACGGGCCGCAGAGGCCCAGGCTTCAATGACCTCCGCGATCTCCGATGTGCCCAGTTCCCGTGGAACGGGCCAGCCTTCCAGATGCGGGATGGCACTTGGCCCGATGACTTCCCAATGATCCTGACCGCATAGAGGCTGTGTCCGATCGAGCGGCCCGAAGCCTTCCCAAGGCCGGAAGGTCCCCGCCTTGCGCCCGGCATGGTTGAGCTGGATGCCGGCCTTGGCCCCCTGCGCGCTGACGAAGGCTGCGATCCTGGCGAGCGGCGCGATATGGGCATCGCTCCACAGCCCCATGTCGCCGATCGTTCCAAGGCCGCGGCGCTCGACCTTCACGGCTTCGGTGAAGACGAGGCCAGCCCCGCCGACGGCAAATTTGGCGAAATGGGTGAAGTGCCAATCGGTCGCCATGCCGCCGTCCGCGGAATACTGGGCCATCGGCGACAAGACGATGCGATTGCGCAGGCGGACATTCCCGATGTCCATCGGTCGAAAGAGAAGCGGAGCGGAGGTCCCGGCCACGTGCCTCAGGCCTTCCGCCGCACGGTCGGCTTATGGCCGAGCAAGGACGACGCATCGTCCGCCGCCGCGACGAGTGCGGGGACATAATCCTTCATGCGCAGCGTCATCCGGTCCTCGGGGCCGCCGACCATCAGCGCGGCTTTCAACGTGCCATCACGGTCGAAGATGGGGGCCGCAATTCCAGCCGCGCCGGGTACGGCCTCACCAAAACTGGTCGCCAGCCCCTCATAGCGGATGCGCTTGAGCTCCTGCCGCAGTTCGCGCACCGAAACGAGGGTCTTGGCGGTGATCGGCCGGAGCTTTGTCGTCTCGAGATAGCCGTCTATCCAGGCCTTCGACTGATATGCGAGGAGCAGTCGGCCCGCCGATGAGCAATAGAGAGGCCGGCTCGTTCCTGCCTGCACCGAATAACGAATCGGCTGTGGACTCTCGAGCACGTCGAGATATTTGGCCGCTTTCTCGTCAGTATCGAGAACCGCGACATAGATCGTCTCCTGGGTCATCTCTTGCAGGCGTTGCATGCAGGGGCGGATGAGCGTCGGGAATTCCCGAACCGCCATCAGCCCCGCTGCAAAGCGGAAGATCGCCGGCCCCAGCGTGTAGCGCGGAGGGGCATGGATCAGATACTCCGCCTGCGTGAGCACCCGCAGCAGCCGGAGCGTGCTGCTCTTGGGGGTTCCCAACTCGGCGCTGACTTCGGCCAGCGTCATGCCGTCTGGCGTGCTGCGAAGCGTTTCGAACATTCGGAACATTCGCTCAATGGAGCGCGGCGCGTTGTCGGGAGTGGCCACGCGCGTCAGGCCGCCCCTGGGACGGTCGAGCCTTCCAGAGCATCAACCTCCGCCTGGGAATAGCCGAGCTCTGCGAGGATCTCGCCAGTGTGCTCGCCGAGCCTCGGCGCCGGACGCCGGATGCTCCCCGGCGAATCGGTGAAGCGGACGGGAATCGAAGTCGTCACCAGCTGCCCCTCGCTTGGATGATCGATCTTCTGAAAATAACCGGTCTCGCGCAAATAGGGATCATCGGGCAGGTCCTCAAGCGCGGCGACCGGCCCGTTCGGGATTCCTGCCCGATCCAGTCGCGCCTGGCATTCGCTGGTTGTGTGTTCGGCGAGCAGGCCGGCGAGTGTCTCGAGCAGCGCGGAAATGTTCTCCGTCCGCTTCTGCAGCGAACTGAACCGCGCATCGTCTGCCAGTTCTGGACGATCGAAAGCAGCAAACAGCTTGCGCCACTGGTCGTCGCGCGTGGACAAGAGGCAGACATAACCATCCGTCGTCCGGTAGGGATGCCGGTGCGGCGAAAGAACCCGCGGGTAACCGAGCTTGTCGCCGAACGAGCCGACCCAGAGATGCTCCAACAGGTTGAAGGTCAGCACAGTCTCGAACATCGGAACATGGACTTCCTCGCCGAGCCCCGTTCTGCTGCTGCGGAACAGCGCCATGCCAATCGCCGAGGCCAGCACGACGCCGCTGTATTTGTCGGCGAAGTTCATGGGGATGAAGCTCGGCTGGCCCGTCACCTGCTCATAGAGCGAGGGGATGCACGTCATGCCCTGGATGACGTCGTCATAGGCAGGTCGGTCGCGCCATTTCCCGTCCTTCTTGAACCCCGACGCCGCCGCATAGACGATCTTGGGGTTGCGGCCGCGGATCGCCTCGGGCCCGATCTTCAGCCGGTCCGCTGCATCGAGGCGCATGTTGTGGATGAAGACATCCGCCGTGTCGACAAGGCGCAGAAGCGCTTCATAGGCCGCCGGGTCCTTCAGATTGAGGACCATGCTGCGCTTGTTGCGGTTGATGTTGAGAAAGAACGCCGCCATGCCTGGGTTCCGCGCAGGGCCCATCTCGCGCATGGTATCGCCCTCGGGCGTCTCGATCTTGATGACGTCCGCGCCCATGTCGCCCAGGATCTGGCCCGCGACCGGTCCGAGGACATTGGTTGTGACGTCGATGACGCGAACGCCTTCCAGGGGTCCTGACATTGCGTTTTCCCTCAGGCCGCGGCCGCGTCGCTGCGGCACTTGACCATGCGCAGCGGCTTGTAGGTGATGACGACCTCGCCCTTCTGGTTGAGGATGTTGCATACGGTCCTGACGAGCCCGCGTTTTGGACGGCTCTTGCTGCGACGGGCCTCGATCACCTCGCACTCGACGTGAACCGTGTCGCCGACGAAGACCGGCTTCTTGATGTCGAATTCCATGTTGAGGAACGCGAGAGCCGTATGCTGCATCATGGCCTGGATGAGCAGCCCCTCGGCGAAGCAATAGCTGAGGATGGCCGGCGCGATCCGTCCCTTGATGTCCGATTCCTCGTTCAGGAATTCCGTGTTCGTGAACAGGACCTCGACCATCCCCGTACAGCCGACGAAATTGATCACGTCCGTTTCGGTCACGGTCCGGCCGATCGTGCGAAACTTGCGGCCGATCGGCAGGTCTTCGTAATGCAGTCCGAGTCCAAGGACTTCCGTCATGAGACCTCTCCTCCTCTCGCGCTTGGCTCTCAGCGCGCCTTGCCCATCAGCGAGCGCGCGATAATGTTGCGTTGGATCTGGTTGGTGCCCTCGACGATCTGCAGGACTTTGGCGTCGCGGAAGTACCGGTTGATCGGGTAGTCGTCGGAGATGCCGGCCGCGCCGAACATCTGCATCGCGTCGGTCGCGACCCGCATCGCCGTATCGGTTGCGTGGCACTTGGCGATGGCGGCGAGGCGCGCCATTTCGTGGCCGGACACCCCCTGGTCGACCGCCTCTGCGGCACGGTAGACCAGCGCACGCGCCGCCTCGATTTGGATCGCCATGTCGGCCGCCATCCAGCGGATACCTTGAAAATCCGAAACCGACTGGCCGAAGGCCCGGCGCGTCTTGATGAAGTCGAGCGCATGGTCAAGCGCGCCCTGCGCAAGGCCCACGCCACGCGCGCCGATCACCGGGCGAGCGTGATTGAGCGCTTCCATGACGATCCGGAAGCCGTCGCGCTCGGTGCCAAGACGGTTGGCTTCGGGAACACGGACATTGTCCAGGAACAGGGGGCATGACGGCACGCCGCGCGCGCCCATCTTCGGCTCCTTGCGCCCAATCTCCAGCCCCTTCCGGTCCTTCTCGACGATGAACAGGTTGATCGTCCCGTCGGCATCGTCCCCGGTCTTGGCTGCGACCAGGATGAAATCCGCATAGGGCGCGTTGGTGCACCAGATCTTGGAGCCGGACAGGAGATAATCCCCGCCCTCGCGCCGGGCTCGGGTCTTGATGCCGGAGACATCGGAGCCGCTTTGTGACTCGGTCAACGAGATGGCCGCGCGCAGCTCTCCGGTCGCAAGGCCCGGCAGCAGACGCTGCTTCTGCTCGTCCGAGCCTCCACCGAGAATAGCGGCGAACGGCGTCCACTGGACGACCAGGAGATAGGCCGTGTTGTAGCAGACGCGGCAAAGCTCCTCGACGACGAGGCACGCCGAGACGACGCTGCCCGTGCCGCCGTACTCGGTCGGAAACGGAATGGTGAACAAGCCGAGATCGCGCAACAGCTGGAACATGTCCTGCGGGTACTCGGCGGTTCTGTCGATCATGTCAGCGCGCGGTGCCAGTCTTTCCCGTGCGACCCGCCTGACCAGATCTCTTAGCTGACGCTGCTCATCGTTGAACATAAATCGTTCCAATATTGGAATGGCATTTCAATTTTGCTGCTCCCTTCCACACACTGTCAATGGCTTGTGAATCTTTTTGTCTTGATCAGGAGATTTGATTGAGCGAATGTTCATTCAATCACCTGCCATCCGGGGTTGTCGCGCATGCACGCCGAACGGCCTGAGAAGCCCTCTCACGCACCGCACTGTCGGTTCTGGCCAGGCACCAGTGGCACGCGGAATCTGCGCCCGGCGCGGGGGCCGGATCCCGCGCGATCAATGGCGGTCGTAACCGACCGTCCGCATCGTCCTTGCTGGGTTGGGGCGGCGGCATGACAGACCGACGCGCTGACGCACCTGCTCTTCCGCCGCGCAAGGGCCCTCTGGCGGGCATCCGCATCGTGGAGATCGGGGCGCTCGGCCCGGCCCCCATGTGCGCGATGCTGCTGGCTGACCTCGGCGCGACAGTGCTGCGGATCGATCGCAAGGGGGACGCAGACCTGGGCCTCAAGCGTCCTCGGCATCTCGACCTCCTGTTGCGCAGCCGAGGCGCGATTGCGCTCGATCTCAAGTCGCCGGCAGACCGAGACCTGACCCTCAGGCTCATCGGGCAGGCGGATGCCCTGATCGAAGGCTTCCGTCCCCGCGTCATGGAGCGGCTCGGCCTCGGACCGGAGGCCTGCCTGAAACTCAATCCACGCCTCGCCTATGGCCGCATGACCGGCTGGGGACAGGATGGTCCGCTGGCCCAGGCAGCGGGGCACGACGTCAACTACATCGCTCTGACCGGCGCATTGGCGGCCATCGGGCCGACCGGCGGCGCGCCGGCCATTCCGCTCAACCTCGTCGGCGATTTCGGTGGCGGCGCGCTCTATCTCGCCATGGGACTGCTTGCGGCAATCATCCACGCACGCGGTACCGGACAGGGGCAGGTCGTCGACGCCGCCATGGTCGATGGCGCCGCGTCCCTCCAGACCATGTTTTTCGGCTTCATGGCGGCCGGCATGTGGAAGCCAGAGCGCGGAGCCAATTCGGTCGATTCAGGCTCGCATTTCTATCAGGTTTACCAGTGCTCGGATGGCAAGTGGGTCTCTGTCGGAGCGATCGAGAAGCGCTTCTACGAGGAACTGCTCCAACGCCTGGAGATCGACCCGGCAACGGTTGGCCCGCAGATGGATTCCGCCAACTGGCCGAAGGCACGCGCTATCCTCGCCGCCCGGTTCGCCTCTCGCACCAGAGACGAATGGTGCGCCCTGCTGGAAGGATCGGACGCCTGCTTCGCGCCGATCCTGTCGTGGGACGAGGCCGTCGACCACCCGCACATGAAGGCGCGTGGCACGTTCGTCGACGTCGCCGGCGTGCATCAACCAGCCCCCGCTCCGCGCTTCAGCCACAGTCAGCCAGGCAGCCCCACGGCGCCGGCAGACCTCGGCTCCGCATCGGCCGAAGCAGCCCTCCAGGGGTGGCTGCCGGCCAAGGACATAGAGGAACTCGCAAGCGCCAACATCATCTGAGAAGGCGCGGCCATGCAACGAGCCGCCCCCTCAAACCAATTCCGATGGGAGGAAGCAGACATGACACAGCAATCACGGTTTGCCACGACGCGTCGGCGGCTCCTCCAATGGGGGACCGTCCTGGGTGTCACTGGCGGGGCGCGGACGGTGTCCGGCCAGACGCAGTATCCGAACCGGCCGATCCGGCTCATTGTGCCCTTTGCCGCCGGAGGGTCGACAGATGTCGTCGGCCGGCTCGTCGCCCAGCATCTCGGTGCCCATTTCGGCTCGTCCGTCTTTGTCGAGAACAAGGGCGGTGCCGCGGGAGTGCTTGGCTGCGTGGAAGCCGCGCGCTCGCCCGCGGACGGTTACACCCTTCTCATGGGCACAACCGGCACGCATGCGATCAACCCGACTTCCATGGGCAGGCCGGCCTACGACGCGGTCAAGGATTTCACGCCGATCGCCTCTGTCGGCACCCAGCCCATGTCGATCTGCGTCCACCCAAGCGTTCGGGTCGAGACCTTGAAAGACCTGATCGCGATGCTCAAGGCCGACCCCGGCAAGTATTCCTATGCTTCGGCAGGAAATGGCGGCATCGCCCACCTCACCTTCGAACTCTTCAAGGACCTCGCCGGCAAGCTCGAGTCGGTCCATATTCCCTATCGGGGCGGTGCGCCCGCATTGCAGGATGTGATCTCGGGCCACGTCCCCATTCTGGCTGATACTTTCAGCAGCACCCTGCCCTATCACCAACAGAAGCTGCTCAGGGTCATCGTCATGACCGGCGAGAAGCGGTCGCCGCTGGCGCCGGATATCCCGACCGGCGTCGAAGCCGGCTTGCCCGGCCTCGTGGCCAGCACATCGGGCCTTCTTCTCGGGCCTGCCGGCCTGCCCGACAGCGTGATGAGACCCCTTCGAGGGGCTTTCGACGTGCTGATGAAGGCCCCCGAGTTCCAGAAGAAGCTCGTCGAGCTCAACTTCGAGCCGGCCACCGACTGGTCGCCGGAAGCCACCGGCAGGTTCATCTCGAGCGAAATCGCCAAATGGGCGCCGGTCGTTCGCAGCACCGGAACCGTCATGAACTGACGGTCCTGCGGCGCCAACTCCGGCGTCGATGCGCACCTGGCCCACCTTTGCCCCAGAGGATCACCGATGATCAAACATGTGCTTGCCAGCCTGTGCGCCGCGGCAGTCCTCATCGCCACGCCCGCGAGCGCGCAATATCCAGATCGCCCCATCAAGCTTGTCCTGCCGCTTCCTGCGGGATCGGCGACCGATTCCGTCGCTCGGGTCCTTGCGCGCAGCATGGAGCGTTCACTGAGGCAGCCGATCGTGATCGAGAACAGGGCGGGCGCCGATGGCGCCATCGCCGCACAGGCGGTCGCTCGCGCCGAACCTGACGGCTACACCCTGTTCTTCGCAACCAACAGCCCGATGTCCGCCGTCCCGGCGATGAAGCGAGAGCCGGGATATGATCCGACGACAGACTTCACGCCGATTTCGCTGGTCGGGCGCTATTCGTCGTTTCTTTGGGTGAATGCGGATGTTCCCATCCGATCACTACAGGAGCTCATCATTTTCGCTCGGGCCAACCCTGGCAAGCTCACCTATGCCACAGGCAATACCGGTGGCCAGGTTGCGATGCTCCAGCTCCTGACACTCGCTGGCCGGCTCTCGCTCACCCACGTGCCCTATCGGGGCGAACCGGCAGCCATCATCGACGTCGTGTCAGGCCGCATCCCGCTGATGTTCGCCACCCCGACCACAGCCGGCTCCTTCGCCAAGGAAGGCAAGCTACGCGCGCTTGTCACGACTCTCGCCCAGCGCAGCACCGCCTTCCCGGACGTGCCGACCGTGCATGAGGCCGGCTTGCCGGGCTTTTCGATCACTCTCTGGGCCGGGATCGTCGGTCCAGCAGGGATGCCGGCCGACATCGTCCGCCGGCTCAACGAAGTCGTCCAGGCCGCGATACGCGACCCAGAAGTCGTACAATCGCTCCAGGCGCAGCAGTTCTTCGGCGAAGCATCGACCGCCGCGGACCTACGACGCATGATAACGGAACAATTGGAAGCCTATCGGGTGGCCCTTCGCGGCGCTGGTGTGGAACCGAACTGAAGCGTACCGCAACGGCCAGTGTCACCCCTCCTGCGGAGCGACTTGAACCCCGGTTGCCCCAAGGTTGCGCGTGGACAACTGGGGCGGACATGCATCATCACCGCCGGCAGATGGCCTGTGGCGACGGCTTGCGAGAGCGGACAATGCGGGTGATACCCATCCGGTCCGGCTGGCCACCTTTGCCATCAGCAGCAAGCTGATTTGCCATATGACAGAGCCAACTAAGCAATAGTCTCGGCAAGACTCGCGAGAAGTCCCCGCAATGCGCGTTGTTCGGTGCTCGAAAGCCCCGACAACCACGTGCCGATCGCGGCGAAGTCGCCGGCGTCGCGGGTTTTCCAGGCCTTGATACCCGCATCCGTGATTGTGAGACGGCGCGCGCGGGCGTCGCTGGCATCCGTGACGATGCGCAGCATGCCTTTGCGTTCTAATGCGGAGGCGATCTACGCTCGCTACGACGGTCCATCACTGTGTGCAGCGGAGATCATCGATCATCTGGACCGCACCCACGCAGATCGAGCCGCCCATCGATCCATGCAACTCAGTGCCTGGCGAGCGATTCCATCGCACCAATCCGACCATCCGCGACTGTGCTGTTCGACAGACCAAAATGGTCGCAGAAAAGGCCCCTGCCCAGGCACGGCTCCGGCAGCGCCGAATTGACGCCACTCGGCAAGAGCAGCGATGCGTCCGTCCTTGAATGTCTGTCTCCTAGTGTATGCGTTCCTGGTTGAAGTGGTTGTGGATCGAGCCGTGATGAGCGGCGAATTTCTGCAAAACGCGCATTCGCCGGAACCTCAGCATGGCTCATTCACTTCGTCGGACGGTTGGTGAGGCTTCTTCGCGCGGTGGATGGGCCAGCGCCCAACTCGCTTGTCGATCGCGGCGAAGATCACTGAAAAACAGTTCCGCCAGAACCGCTTCCCATCGCTCTTGTGCATTTGAACCCGCATCGCGGTCGGGCAGAAACAGCTGCCCCCTTTTCGCCTTCGCCATGTGAACTGCCCTGCCCTCTGAACAGGACCGAGCATTCGACTGACGCTCCCCGGAGCTCAACCCTCTTGATTTGTCGCGGATGGGCATTGCGGGCGGATACCGTACAATGTCAGTTTCATCGGATGAATACGCTCGTTGCCGCACCAAGCCTGGTCAAACCATCAGTCGGAGAATCGACCTATCGTCGGATCAGGTCCGCGATCGTGTTCGGCGCCCTCGCCCCCGGTCAGAAGCTCAAGCTCGATCACCTGCGGGGCGAGTTTGGCACCAGCATCTCGACGCTGCGGGAGCTTCTCAGCCGCTTGGCGTCGGAAGGTCTGGTCTCGGCGGAAGGCCAGAAAGGCTTCGAGGTTGCGCAGGTCTCGATCTCCAACCTGGCGGAGATCGCGGAGATGCGGCTGTTCCTCGAACAGCACGCGATCGAGCTGTCATTCGCGCATGGCGATCTCGAGTGGGAGGGGCGCGTTGTTGCCGCCCATCACAAGCTCTCCCGCATCGAGCGAGCGCTGATCGGCGGCACCACAGTCGATCCATCCGAATGGAAGCACTATGACTATGAATTCCACCACAGCCTGATCTCGGCCTGCGGCTCGACCGAGCTCATGGAAATCCATAGCGACATCTACGACAAATATCTGCGATATCAGATGGTTGTCGGAATTTTCCGTGGCAAGCCGGCAGCACTCGAACATGCGGAGCTGCTGGCCTGTGCGATGGATCGCAAGACCGACCGCGCCCGCCAGATCCTGGCGACCCATATCCGGGATTGCGTCGAGGCGATCATCGCCCGCCGCGCCCTGTCCTGAGCGGCTGCCGCCATGAGCCAGGACATTTTCGAAACCGCCGGCGAGAATGCCTATCGGCGCATCCGCGTCGACATCATCACCGGCCACCTTCCTCCCGGCCAGAAGCTCAAGCTGGACAATCTCCGACGAGATTATGCGGCAAGCGTCAGCACCTTGCGGGAGATCCTCAACCGTCTGGTCTCCGAGAAGCTGGTCCTGGCCGAAGGCCAGCGCGGTTTCGAGGTCATGCCAATCTCGGCAGCGAACCTCCGCGAAATCGCGGCGTTGCGCCAATTGCTCGAATGCCACGCGCTGCGCCAGTCCTTCGCCCATGGCGATGTCGAATGGGAGGCGCGCGTCATCGGCGCCCATCACAAGCTCTCCCAGATGGAAGCGCGGATGGCCGCAGGCGACCGGACCAATACCGATCTGTGGAAGCGCTTTGACTGGCAGTTCCATCAGGCGCTGGTCTCCGCCTGCGGATCGCAGGTGCTGCTTCACGCCCATGCCGCCGTGTTTGAGCGCTACCTGCGCTACCAGATGATCGCACTGAGCTATCGTGGAGCCATCGCGGCAGCCGAACATCTCGCCATGAAGGAGGCCGCCCTGGCCCGCGATGCCGATGCCGGTTGCGCGCTGCTCGAGCGCCATATTGCCGGCGGTGTCGACCATGCCCTGGCCACAGGCGCCATCGGCGGCGCCTAGGTTGTTTTCTTGAATATCCGATAAAAGCCGATATAACGGATGCTTGTGGCGCCGCACGCGGCGTATGGAGCACGCCCATGCGGGATGTCCGTCTCGGTCTGATCGGCGACAAGATTGCCCGCTCCCGGTCGCCCGACCTGCACCGGCTCGCGGGCCAGCTCTGCGGCCTGAACGTGACCTATGACCGCCTGATCCCACCCGAACGCGGCCAGAGCTTCGACCAGGTCTTCGACCACTGCCGCGACACCGGCTATCGCGGCGTGAATGTCACCTATCCCTACAAGGAAACCGTCGTGCGGCGCCTGGGCACGTTGCCGCCGGCTCTCCAGCAGCTCGGCGCCTGCAACACCGTCGTCTTCGGCGAGGGGCTGCCTACCGGCGCCAATACCGATTCCACCGGCTTTGCGCGGGGGTTCCGCACGCGCTTCCCCGGGGCCCAGCCTGGCATCGTGGCCATGGCCGGCACCGGCGGCGTCGGCAAGGCCATCGCCTTTGCGCTGGCCTCGCTTGGCGCCAGTGAATTGCGCCTCTGCGATCCCGACAGCGACAAGGCGCAGGGACTGGCGCAGGCGCTAAAACCCCTTTCCGACACGATGCGGATCGTGATCGCACCCGACATGCAGTCGGCATCCGAAGGCGCTGACGGCCTCGTCAACGCCACCCCTCTGGGCATGGACGGGGTCGGCGGCAACGCGGTGCCGACATCGGCGCTTGCCGGACGCCACTGGGCCTTCGACGCTGTCTATACGCCAGAGGAAACGGCCTTTCTCATCGAGGCCCGCGCCTCTGGCCTCGCCATCATGAGCGGCTTCGAGCTGTTCCTGTTCCAGGGCATCGATGCCTTCGCGATCTTCACCGGCGAACAGATCGATGCCGAGGCACTGCGTGCCGAACTCGCCCGGGCAGCCGACACCGCCGAACTCTCGCAGGCCTCGTGATGAAGACCTCGATTGCAACCGTCTCCATCAGCGGAACCCTGCCGGAAAAGATCGCCGCCATTGCCGCGGCCGGCTTCGACGGACTGGAATTGTTCGAACAGGACTTCCTGACCTTTGATGGCGATGCAGCCACCGTGCGCCGCATGATCGCCGATCACGGTCTGAGGCTGACGGTGTTCCAGCCGTTCCGCGATTTCGAGACGCTCCCCGAGCCCCAGCGCCAGGCCGCCTTCGACCGGGCGGAGCGCAAGTTCGACCTGATGCAGGAACTCGACACCGATCTGATGCTGGTCTGTTCGAGCATCTCGCCCCTGGCCCTTGGCGGCATTGACCGGGCCGCAGCGGATTTCCATGAACTCGGCGAGCGCGCCGCCAGGCGGGGCCTGAAGGTCGGCTATGAGGCGCTCTGCTGGGGGCGCCACGTCAGCGACCATCGCGACGCCTGGGAGATCGTGCGGCGCGCCGATCACCCCTCCATCGGACTGGTGCTGGACAGTTTCCACACGCTCGCCAAGGGCATCGATCCCCAGACGATCCGGGCGATCCCGAAGGACAAGATCTTCATTATCCAGCTGGCCGATGCGCCGCTGATCCATATGGATCTGCTGCACTGGAGCCGCCATCTGCGCAACATGCCCGGCGAAGGCGACCTGCAGGTCGGCGCCTTCGTGCAGGCGGTCTGCGCCACGGGCTATGACGGCTATTTCTCGCTGGAGATCTTCAACGACCAGTTCCGTGGCGGCTCGGCCCAGGTGGTGGCCCATGATGGCAAGCGCTCCCTGGTCCAGCTGATGGATCAGGTCCGGCGCGATCTGCCCGGTGTCGCGGTTCCAGCCGCCCCCATGCCCGACCGCGCCCTGGTCCATGGCGTGGAATTTGTCGAGTTCGCGGCCGACGAGACGCGCGCCGCGGCGCTGGGCGAAGCGCTGCATGCGCTCGGCTTCCGCAAGTCCGGTCGCCATCGCTCGAAATCGGTCGATCTCTACCGCCAGGGCCAGATCAACATCGTGGTCAATACCGAGCGCCAGGGCATGGCGCATTCCTCCTTCGTCGCGCGCGGCGCCTCGGCCTATGCGATCGGTCTGCAGGTCGATGACGCCAAGGCGACGTTGGAGCGCGCGGTCGCGCTGGGCGCGACGCCGTTCGACCAGGAGCCCAATCCTGGCGACATCCGCATGCCCGCCATTCGCGGCATTGGCGGCAGCGTGATCTATTTCGTCGACCGCTCAGCCGATCTGGTGCAGCTCTGGGAGCATGAATTCGTCAATGTCGAGGATAGCGACAGGCGTGCGGATGGCGGTCTGGAGCGGATCGACCACGTCGCCCAGACCATGTTCATCGACGAATTGCTGACCTCGCTCCTGTTCTACACGTCGCTCTTCGCGGTGAAGAAACTGCCCATGGTCGACGTGGTCGATCCCGGCGGCCTGGTGCGCAGCCAGGTGATCGAGAACGAGCGCGGCGGTTTGCGGCTCACCCTGAACGGCGCAGAGAACCGCCGCACGCTTGCCGGGCACTTCCTGACCGAATTGTTCGGCGCGGGCATCCAGCACATTGCCCTGTCGTCGAGCGACATTTTCCGGACAGCCTCAGCGCTGGCCGCCAACGGTTTCAAGCCGCTGGCCGTCTCGCCGAACTATTACGACGATCTCGCGGCCCGCTTCGCGCTGCCGCCCGATCTGGTCCGCCGGCTGGCCGAGGCCTCCCTGCTCTATGACCGCGACGACTCCGGCGAGTTCTTCCAGCTCTACAGCCGGGCCGGCGATGACGGCTTCTTCTTCGAGATCGTCGAGCGCCGTGGTTACAAGGGCTATGGCGCCGCCAATGCGCCCTTCCGCATCGCCGCCCAGAAGCGCAGTCTGCCGCCGGTCACCCTGCCCCGGGCGCTGACGCAGCCCTAACCGGCGAACATCGGCTCCGGCAGCCCACGCACGCCCGGCTCGATGGCCAGAAGCGCGCCGGCGAGCGGTTCCGCCGCGAGTTGCTCGGCGCTGAGGAACTTGCGCGCCGTCGAGATGTAGAGCGTTGCGAGATCGTCGCCGCCGAAGCACAGGCAGGTGGGATTGGTGACCGGCAGGCAGATCACCTGGTCGAGCGTCCCGTCTGGGCGATAGCGCGCGATACGGCTGCCGGAGAACATGGCGATCCAGACATGGCCCTCGGCATCGATACAGGCGCCGTCCGGCCGGTCGCGCGTCGCCGAAAAGTCGACGAAGACCCGCCGCCGGGACAGCGTGCCCGAGGCGGAATCCAGATCGTAGGCCCAGGTGACGAACCGGCGCGTATCCGAGACATAGAGCGTGCGCTGATCGGGGGAGACCGCGATCGTGTTGGAGACAATGATATCCTGGGCGTGCCGCCTCACGCTGTGGTCGGCGGCCACGCTGTAGAGCGCGCCGCGCGGTTCGCTGAGGCCGACATCCATGGTTCCGACCCAGAACCGGCCCTGCGCGTCGCAGCGGCCGTCGTTCAGCCGGTTTTGTGCACCGGTTTCGACATCGCACAGATGATCCAGCCTGCCGGTCTCGGGATCGAAGGCATGGAGCGCCAGATTCAGCGCCAGGATGAGGCCGCCCGACTGGCGCAGCGCCAGCGAGCCGAGGAAATCGGTCTCGAACGGGAAAACGCGATAGTCCCCGGTTTCGGGATGAAAGGCCTGGAGCTTCGGCTGTTCGATGTCGAGCCACCAGACGGAGCGTGTCCGCGGACACCAGAGCGGCGTTTCACCCAGCAGATTCTGTGCGTCGACGACGCACCGCACGTCGGTCATGCCACCGTCTCCCTCGCCGCGGCCCACCAGAGAGCTCTCAGGGCTTGCGCCCGAGGGCGTGGGCTGCCGCCTGCATGGCCAGGATATAGCCATAGGGACCGGCGCCGCAGATGACCGTCGTCATCGCGGCCGACAGCTTGGAATGGCGATGCATCTCGTCGCGGGCATGGATGTTCGAGATATGGACCTCGATGATCGGCCCCTTGAACACTTTCAGGGCGTCGAACATCGCAACCGACGTGAAGGAATAGCCGGCAGGATTGATGATCAGCGCGTCGGCATTCTTGCGCGCGGCCTGGATCATGTCGACGAGCACGCCCTCGTGGTTCGACTGCTCGAACACCAGGCTGGCGCCCAGGCGGGTGGCACAGGCCCGGCAATCCGCCTCGACATCGGCAAGCGTCGTCGTGCCATAGATGTGGGGCTCGCGCTCGCCGAGCAGGTTGAGGTTCGGCCCGTTGAGAATGGTCAGTCGCATGCCCTGCTCCCGTGAAATGGCGCGGTGATCGTGTCGGCGGTCAGCCGACTGCGGAAAGGGTCAGACCCCGAACCAGCGGGCCGGCACCATGACCAGCGCGGGAAACAGCACCATCAGGGCGAGCACGATCAGCTCGGCCACCATGAAGGGCCAGGAGGCGCGAATGAGGGCCCCCATGGGAATGCGCGCAACGCCCGCCACCACGTTCAGCACCACGCCGACCGGCGGCGTGATGAGGCCGATGGAATTGTTGATGATGAACAGGACGCCGAAATAGACGGGATCGATGCCGGCCGCCTTGACGATCGGCATCAGGATGGGGGTGAGGATCAGAATGGTCGGCGTCATGTCGAGCGCGGTCCCGACGATCACGACCAGCACCATGATCGCCGCCATGAGCAGGATCTTGTTGCCCATGAAGGGCTGCAGGAAGTCGACAACCTGGTTGGCGATCTCCGACACGGTGATGAGCCAGGACGAGACCAGAGCCGCCGCCACCAGGAACATGACCACACTGGTGGTCAGCGCCGCGCTGACCAGAACCCCATAGAGCTCGGACAGTTTCAGCTCGCGGTAGATGCAGGTGGCAACAAACAGCGAATAGACGGCGGCGACCACCGCGGCCTCGGTCGGCGTGAACACGCCGAATTTCAAGCCGAAGATGATGATCAGCGGAAGAACGAGCGCCCACGCGCCGTCGACAACTGCCCTCCAGGCTGCGGCCCAGCTCTGCTTCGGCGGCGGCACGATGTCCTCGCCGCGCGCCACCCACCACCAGGCAATGGCGAGCGCCATGCCGATCATCAGTCCCGGCACGATGCCAGCGAGGAACAGTTTGGTGATCGAGACGCCGCCGACCACGCCGAAGATGACGAAGCCGATGCTCGGCGGGATCACCGGCCCGATGACGCCGGCCGCCGCGATCAGGCCGCCGGAGCGCGCCTTGTCGTGGCCGGCCTTCGTCATCATCGGGATCAGCAGGGCCGACAATGCCGCGGCATCCGCCACCGCCGAGCCCGACAGCGCCGAGAGGATGCAGGCGGCCAGGATCGCGACATAGCCGAGCCCGCCTCGGACATGGCCGATGAAGACGAGTGCCACATTGACGATGCGCCGTGACAGGCCGCCGGTGTTCATCACCTCGCCGGCGAGGATGAAGAACGGCACCGCCATCAAAGGAAAGCTGTCGGCGCCATTCAGGATGTTCTGCGCAATGATCTGCGAATCCGAGATGCCCATCTGGTGCATCAGGGCAACGCCGCAGATGATCAGCGCGAAGGCGACGGGCATGCCGATCGCCATGGCACCGATGAGCGAGAAGGTGAAGACCGCGATCGTCATGCGAGCCTGCCGGAGGCGCTGTAGAGGATGCTCGCCATGATCACTTCCGCACCGAGGTGACGTCGCCGAGCAATTCCTCGGATTCCGCCACCGCCACCATCTCGTCCTCGCTGGCCCGGCCGGTGATTACGCGCCAGAGATCATAGAGGAGCACGACGCCTGCCGAGAGGCCGAAGACGACGCCGGCGAGATAGAACAGACCGACCGAGAGATTCGTCGCTGGCGCCCGGTCGCCCGCGGTGATCAGCATCTGCTTCCAGCTGCCGAGAAACAGCAGGCTGTCGGCATAGAGCATGAGCCCATAGCTCGTCACGAAGCACGCGCGCTTGCCCCAGGCCGGCAACGCCCTGACCAGCGTGTCGACGCCGAGATGGGCGTGCTGGCGCAGCGCCACCACGGCGCCGAGGAAGATCATCCAGACAAACAGCCAGCGCGACAGTTCCTCCGAGATGGTGATCCCGGAATTGAACCCATAGCGCAGCACGACATTGCCGAAGACGAGCACCACCATCACGACGAGGAAGAGCGCGATCAGGGCCTTGAGGCCCTCGCAATAGAGATCGATGATCCGTCCCATCGGTCGGTCCTGCCTTCGGGGGGCGCGCGGCGGTAACAGTCCGCCGGCCGGCGCCCGGAAACCGGGCGACCGGCCAGGTCGGATTCAGAGCTTCTGGACGCGCTCGAGCTCGGCGTTGAACAGGCGCACCTTGGCCTGATCGAGGTCAGCGGAGAACTTGGCCGCCACCGGCCGGGTGGCCGTGCGGATGCGGGCCATTTCGGCAGGTGCGATCTCGTTGAACTGCATCCCCTTGGCCTTCAGCTCGCCCAGGGACTCGGTATCGGCCTTCAGCGTCACCTCGCGCTGATAGTCGCGGCTCTCGTTGACCGAGTCCTGGATCAGCTTGCGCTCGTCCGCCGACAGCTGGTCCCAGAATTTCTTGCCGATGGTGATGATATTCTGGGTGTAGGTGTGATTGGTCGCCGACAGGAACTTCTGCACCTCGAAGAACTTGTTCGACAGGATCACCGAATAGGGGTTCTCCTGCCCGTCGATCGTCTTGGTCTCGAGCGCGGTATAGACCTCACCGAAATTCATCGGAACGGGATTGGCGCCGAGTGCCCGGAACGTGTCGAGATAGACCGGATTGGGAATGACGCGCAGCTTCAGGCCAGCAAACTCTTCCAGCTTGGTGATGGCCGTGCGGCTGTTGGTGACATTGCGGAAGCCAAGTCCCCAATAGCCAAGGCCGATCAGGTCCTTCTCCGGCAGGGTCTCCAGCATGGCCTTGCCGAACGGGCCCGTGATCAGGGCTTCGGCTTGGGCCGAGGATCCGACAATGAACGGGAAATCGAGCAGGCCGAAATCCTTGACGACCGTCGCCAGCGACGTGGTGGAGGCCGAGAACATTTCCTGCGTGCCACCGCGCAGCGCCGATTGCTGCTGCATCTCGTTGCCGAGCTGGGAGGCTGGGAATTCGCGGATCCGGAGCTTGCCGCCGCTCTTGGCCAGCAGCACCTCGGCGACCTTGCGCACGCCAAGGCTGGTCGGATGGCCCGGATTGTTCAGGTGGCCCCAGCGGATGGTCCGTTCCTGAATGCCCTGGGCTGGGGCGCGAACGGTTGCGGCAACGGTCAGGGTCGAGACTGCGCCGGCCAGAACGGCGCGGCGGCTGAGGCGGCTCTTCATGTGTTTGCTCCCCGGATTATGTCGTTATTGGCCTTGAGTATCCACTCGGAGCCTTCGCGTTTCAATAGGCAATTGCGACTTCAGCATACGAATTCAAAAATATCGGATATTACGGCCATCCCTCAAACCGGATTCAGGGGTGCCAACGGCAATCCGAGGGGTGCGGATTGCCTGTTCCGCACCGAGACAGGCAGGCGCGGCAAACATCCTTCAACTTATTGACAAAACTAATCAATTCGAACCGCTCGCGAACTGGAACAGGCCCAACCCCTGAAAGCGGGCGCAGGTCGGACTGGCCGAAACCAGGCTCTGAGTTCCTGCAAATTGGGGAACAGCCAGATGCGCAGGTGGCTTGAAGGGGGATGGGGCCCTGTCAGACAAAGGCCCTCAGACAAACCCCAATCGTCTCGGAAAGCGCCCTGTCGGACCCGCGACGGGACAGGTCCAGAATCACCGTAGGACCTGATTGCCAAAACGGATTGCGGGTGTGACATTCGTCGATAGCTGGAGGCGGTAACCGCGAGAAGCGGTCCATCGCTGACGCCCTCGGCCGCTTGAGTTTGTCTCTCGCCACCAAGGTTCGGCCTGAGCTCTGGAACCTGGTTTTTTGCGCCCATTGCCCGCCTATCAATCCCACCCCGTCCCCGCCGATCCCTGTGGCGCGTTCGTCGCGTTCAATGAGCACATCCAGCCAGCCGCTAATGGCCCGCTCGCTGGAACGCGGTTCGCGCTGAAGGATCTGGCCGACACCATCGGCCGCCCGCCCAGTTGCGGGCTCACACGGCTGCCCTCTCCGCCCCCGGTATCGAATGCGCCGGTGGTCACGCGGCTTCTCGACGCAGGCGCAAGCCTGACCGGCTTCGCGACCATGACACCGCTCGCCTATGAGCCCTCGGGCGGCAATCCCGTGCAGGGGCGCCCACGCAACCCGTGGAGCGGCAGCCACATCTGCGGCGGCTCGTCGTCGGGCTCAGCGGTCGCTGTTGCCGGCCGGATGGTCGATTTCGCTATTGGCTCGGACACGGGCGGATCGCTGCGGATCCCCGCGCAATGCTGCGGCGTCGCAGCCTGGAAGCCCACCCATGGGCTCGTGCCTGTGGGTGGGACCATGGCGCTTGCGCCCTCGCTCGATACGCTCGGGTTTCTTGCCAACGATTGCGCTCTGCTCCTGGGTATCGCCCAGGTGTTCGACGCGGGTCCGCTTGCGCAGATTTCATCCGTCTGTGTGGCCCAGGACGTGGCCGCTTCGTGCGCGCCGGACATTGCGGCTGCGCTGGAGCGGGCGGTATCGGCCCTTCGTTCGATCGGGCTGGATGTCCGCGAGGCAGCCCTTGCGCCGTTGATCAGCGCCTGCGATCGCCCCGTCATGACGGTGATGCAGGCGGAAGCGGCCAGGGTCAATCTGCCGCTGATCGAGGCAGGCAGCCTTGATCCGGTTCTCGCCACGCGGCTGCGGAAGGGTCTTTCGATTGATGACGAGACCCTGCAAGCGGCAACGACTGACCTGCAAACCCTCGCCGATGACCAGTGGCCGGCATTGCTCGGCGATGCCGACGCCGTTCTGCTGCCGGTCATGCGGATCAGCACACCCAGGGTCGAGGTCTGCGAGCCGGCCTCGGCGTCGTTTTCCGCGCGCACCCTCTACGAACTCTCGGCGCTCACACGGTGGGTCAACGGTCTCGGCCTGCCCGCGGTCGCCATTCCCGTGGGTCTGGACGACGAGGGAATGCCCATCGCTATGCAGATTGTTGGACGCCGGGCCAGCGACCTCCCTCTGCTCAAGCTGGCCTGTTTGTTGCATCATGTATTACCACCCATGCCTTCGCCTCCAGGCCTCCCCGGAATGCCCAGATGAACCGCTCCGTCGCCTCCACAGCCCTGTCGCGGTTGCGCGGGCCTGATCTCGTCCGTCATCCGGAGGCTTCATGCGACATTGGCGCAGTGGACACCTTGGTGACCGCCTGTTTCGCTCGCGAGAATGACCGGGAAGGGCAGGCTTCCTTTCGCGAGAAGCATGCCCCCGGGCCACGATCCTGTTTGTTGATCAACGAAGGAGAGGGACTATGAAACGCCGCACATTTCTTGCCGGAATCCCCGCGCTTGGCCTCGCCGCCACGATGGCGCGCCCGGGCCGCGCCCAAGCCACAACCTTGACGATCGGCTACCAAAAGGTCGGGCATCTCGCCCCGATCCTGGCCGCCGCCGATGAGTTGAAAAAGACCGGCATGGACGTGAAACTCGTCGAGTTCGTCCGCTATGCCGACGCGCGCACGGCGCTGCTGGCGGGTTCGCTCGATGTCGCGTCCGTCGGCCCCGCCGATCTCGCCATTTCGCTCGCCAACGGTTCGAACAGCATGATTGGCATCATGGGCGTCGGCGCCTCGCCCAAATATGTCATTGGCCGCACCGGCACCAAGTTCGACTCCTGGGACGACATCAAGGGCAAGAAGATCGCTATCGCTCCGGGCTCGGCCGTGTGGTTCCAGTTCGCAGCCACGCTGATCGAGAGGGGCATTCCCTACAGCTCGTTCACCGCCATCAACATTCAGGGCGCGGGCGCCAATCTCAACACCGCTCTTGAAAAGGGCGAGGTCGATGCGATCGTCACCTGGGAGCCGTTCGAAACGATCCCGGTGATGAAGGGCTATGGCTTCTTCGCCAAGAACCTCGACTATTCGATCTCCAAGGCGGTCGGCGCCGAACTCGGCATGCTCGTCGCGAACAAGGATGCCGTTGCGACCAAGCGTGCCGCCGTGCAGGCCTGCGTGACGGCCTATGTCGCCAAGATGAAGGAACTCAGCGCCTCGCCCGCGAAATTCGGCCAAGCCATTGCCAGCATGACGGGCATTGAATTGCCGGTTTCGATGAAGATCGCCGAGATCATCAAGCTCGGGCCTGTCATCACGATCGAGCAGATCAAGGCGCAGGCGAAGGCGTTCAACGATCTCGGTGTCATCCCGAAGGATGTCTCGGGTGACATCGACAAATACTGGGATGGCTCGTTCCTCGCCGCGGCGATGAAGGCCTGATGACCCTCTCGCATATGCGTCGCTGGCTGCTTGCCATCGTGCTGCCGGTCGTTGCGGTGGCGCTGTGGCAGGCGGCTGGCACCAATGGTTCGCTGGCCGGCGGTGCGCTGCCGACGCCGGACAGGGTGTGGAGCGCGTGGATCACCTGGGCTTTCGGCAAGCCCGGGCCGATGACGCTCTCGCCCTATGTCGGCTCATGGGCGGCGGCGGTCGGGTATTCGGCGGAGCGGGTGGCGAAGGGTTTTGCCGTCGCCATCCTGCTCGGCGTGCCGCTCGGCATTTTGATCGGCTGGTCGCGGATCGTGTCGGAGATGGTCGATCCGACCATCCAATGGCTGCGCCCGGTCCCGATCACCGCCTGGCTGCCAATTTCACTGGCGATTTTCGGCATCCGCGATTTTGGCGCGATCTTCCTCATCACCATCGGCGCGTTCTATCCGATCGTGATCAACACGACCCAGGGCGCCCGGGACGTGGACAAGAACTGGATCCGCGCCGCACAGATGATGGGCGCCAAACCGCTCGACATCCTGGTCCGCGTGGTCCTGCCCGCCGCCCTGCCATCGATCTTTACCGGCTTGCGCATCGGGCTTGGCATCGGCTGGACCGCCGTGATTGTCGCCGAGATGATCGCGGTGAAGTCTGGCCTCGGTTACGTGCTGTGGGATGCCTATTATGTCGGGCGCATGGACATCGTGATCGCCGACATGGTCTCCATCGGCTTGTTCGGGTTCCTGTCGGATTGGGCGATCGTGCGCCTCGAACTCTGGGCGCTGAAGTGGCGCCGCCTGCAATCGTTCAACCAATAGGGCGCACATGGGCACGATCCAATTCTCCTTGGCATCGAAGACCTATCCGGGTGGCGTTCTGGCGCTCGAGAATGTCGACTTTACCGTTGGCGAGGGCGAATTTGTCGCCCTGCTCGGCCCATCCGGTTGCGGGAAATCGACCTTGCTCAACCTGATCGCCGGGTTCGAGAAGCTGAGCGGCGGCCAGATGTCGTTCAACGGCGATGCCGTCGCCAAACCCGGCCCGGATCGTGGCGTCGTGTTTCAGGAAGCCTCGCTGCTGCCCTGGCTGAATGTCTGGGAGAACGTGGTCTTCGGCCCGAAGGTGCAGAAAACGCCGCGCGACATCTACGAGCCGCGGGCGCGCGAGATTCTCCGCATCATGGGGCTGGAGGCGTTCCACGAGGCGCTGCCTGTCCAGCTGTCCGGCGGCATGCGCCAGCGGGTCGGCATCGCCAGGGCCCTGGTGATGCAGCCGAAAGCGCTGCTGATGGACGAGCCGTTCGGCGCGCTCGACGCCCAGACACGGCTCTCCATGCAGGAATTGCTCCTCGACATCTGGCAATCGCTGAAGACCACCGTGCTGTTCGTCACCCATGACATTGACGAAGCGATCCTGCTCGCCGACCGGGTCTGCGTGATGACGGCAAGGCCGGGCCGGATCACCCGCGAAATCCCCATCGACATCCCCCGTCCGCGCAGCATCAACACGCTGACATCGGGAGATTTCACCACCTACAAGGCCATGATCATGGCCGAGATGCGCGGCCTTCACGCGCAGCATTGAGGAGGCATGGCGTCATGGCCAATCCGCGCATCCCCTACCGGTTCAGCACGTCGAACCCCAAGCTTCCGCCGCTCGATGGCAAGACCATTCTCGTGCATCTGGTGGTCAATGTGGAGCATTGGGTGTTCGAAAACCCCATGCCGCGCACCATCATCACCCCGCCGCATGGCAAGGAGACGGTGCCGGACGTGCCGAATTTCTCCTGGGCGGATTATGGCATGCGCGCGGGCATGCCCCGCATTCTCGAGCTGTTTGAGGGTCTTCCCGCCTCGGCCAGCCTCAATGCCGGCGTGATCGACGCCTACCCCCAGGCGGCCGATGCGATGCTGAAGGCCGGCTGGGAGTTCATTGGCCACGGCATGCACCAGAAGGCCACCAATCACGTTGAAGGCGGCGAGGCCGGGCTGATCGCGGCATGTCTCGACAAGATCGAAGGCTTCACCGGCGCCCGTCCGCGCGGCTGGCTGTCGCCCGGGCTGCGCGAGACAGTCGACACACCGGATCTGCTCAAGGCGGCCGGCCTCGACTATGTCTGCGACTGGGTGGTGGACGATGTGCCATCCTACATGACCACCAAGCACGGGCCGCTGGTGGCCATGCCCTACAATCTCGACGTCAACGATTCCATCATCTACGCCGTCGAACGCCACGCCACCGGCGAAATGCTCAACCGGGTCCGCCACACCCTGGAGTGCTTTGAGGAGGAGGCCGGGCACAATGTCCGGATCTTCGCCATCGGCCTCCATCCGCATCTGATCGGCGTGCCGCATCGCATCCACGAATTGCGCGGCATGCTCGACCTTCTCCGCGCGAGTTCGAATGTCGCCTTCGTCAATGGGTCGACGATTTGCGACTGGTTCACCGCGCACCAGAATCCTGGGGCCTAATCTTGGTTCTCTGACGTCAGGGGCGACGCTTGCTGATCACCGGCGCCTCTGCCGGCATGAGCCTTAGCTATCCGCCGGGGACATTTCCCACAGCCGGAGACCGGCGCTGAAAGCCGGCCGGAAACGGCGCGGAAATGTCGGACGAACAGGCGCGCAGGTCGGGATTGGCCGGAATTAGCCCCGCAGTTCCCGCAGGTTGGGGTACGGCCCTGAAAACGCAGACAGTTCGAGGGGGTGGCTGGCGGAGACGGAGGGATTCGAACCCTCGGTACGCCTTTTGAGCGTACACCCGTTTAGCAAACGGGCGCCTTCAGCCTCTCGGCCACATCTCCGCAACGCCGCCTCTATGCCCGCGAACTCTGGCTTTGGCAAGGTGATCCATGCGGGCTTGTGACAAACCCGGCATCAGGTGGGTGCACACCTTGGTTTGCATCCGCATGGCCACCACGCGGCCGCCTGCGTTCCGATCAGGTTGGAACCGGAGCCTGCGAATCGAGCCAGGCTCTGGCCCAGTGCAGCGCCTGGGCGATCTCGTCCTTGGTCATTTCGGCCGAGACTTCCTGGCGCTGGCGCGCGGCGTCGCGATCCCCGCGCAGCGCCGCGATGTTGAACCACATATGGGCGGCGACCAGATCGCGCTGTACCACCCGTCCGGCCGCATAGAGCGTGCCGAGTTCGCGGGCCGGCCGGTCGGCCAGTTCGACCGGCACGATGGACGGTGCGTCGCCTTCGGCGAGAAACATCAAGGACATTGTCCCCTCTCCGCATGCTTCGCGGCGGCCGAGTAGCCGCCATGCCACATTGCCGGCGATAGTGCTTCCCATAGGTCAACGATCCATTAACGCTACGCTGGCGTTAACTCCGCGGCGCAATCTGGACATTGCCGGCACCCTGCAGCGATAATTCGGCCCGAAGCGCGGCATCCAAGACCGTCGCTCACGGAGGATCCCATGAAGCGCCTGATCCCCTCGGCCCTGGCATTCGGCCTGATGGCCACGGCCGCCCTGCCCGCCCTCGCCGCCGACCCACGCGGCACATGGCTCAGCCAGTCCGGCGAGACGCGCATCCGTTTCGCCGATTGCGGCGGCCAGCTCTGCGGCACGATCGTCCAGAGTGCTCAGGCCCGGGACGACAAGAACGAGAATGCCGCCTTGCGCAGCCGCGCACTCGTCGGCGTCCGGATGATCACCATGCGCGCCAACGGCACCGACAGCTGGCAGGGTTCGCTCTACAATTTCCAGGACGGCAAGACCTATAACGGCCGCATGACCATGCCGTCCGCCAATGCGATGAGCCTGTCCGGCTGCGTACTGGGCGGCCTGATCTGCCGCAGCCAGACCTGGAGCCGGGTCAACTGAGGACTTCGGGACGGCGGCGGCCCCGATCGTACGGAGCCGCCCTGTCCACGTCTCAGCGCGCCTTCTGGCCGAACAGCACGGCCTGGATCGCCGGATCGTCGCGCAGCGCCGTCGGGTTGCGGTCGTCCTTGTTGACGTGAAGCCCGCGCTGCACGGCGGGACGGGCCAGCATGCGCTCCAGCCATTCCTTCACATTCGGGAACTGGTTGATGTCCTGGCCCTGCCGCTCCCAGGCCTTGGCCCAGCCGATGCAGGCAATGTCGGCAATGGAAAACTCGTCGCAGATATAGTCGCGGCCCTCGAGACGGCGGTTCAGCACGCCGTACAGGCGGTTCGCCTCGTTGGTGTAGCGGTTGATGGCATATTCGATCTTTTCCGGCGCATAGATGCGGAAATGATGGGTCTGGCCGAGCATCGGGCCGAAGCCGGCCATCTGCCACATCAGCCATTCCTCGATAGCGACGCGCTTGCGCTCGTCCTGCGGATAGAACTTGCCGAACTTGCGGCCGAGATACATCAGGATCGCGCCGGATTCGAACACCGAGATCGGCCGACCATCCGGCCCGTCGGGATCGACGATCGCCGGCATGCGGTTGTTCGGCGAGATCGCCAGGAATTCCGGCTTGAACTGGTCCCCCTTGCCGATATTTACGGTGTGCACATTATAGGGCACGCCGAGTTCCTCGAGCATGATCGTGATCTTCCAGCCATTGGGGGTCGGCCAGTAGTAGAGATCGATGGGCTTGTCAGACATGGGACCTGGTCTCACGCGGCGGTTATGGGCTTCGTCGTCCTTGGGCATGCCGCAGGCTCGCGAAGCTAGGCCGATTGCCCGCCCTCGCCAAGGCCCGCGGCCTCACATCCGTGCGATGCCTCATTTGCGCCCGGCCCGGATGCGACTACCATTTCGGTCCGCGGCCTCGTGTCCAAGGGCTGAGACAGGTCCGTCACGAAACCTGCCGATCTAAGGAGGATCGCATGCGCCTTCGCATCATCATCGCCGCCGCCGCAGGGCTGTTCGCCTTTGCCGATCTCGCCGCAGCCCAGACCGCGCCGGCCGCGTCGACCCGGTCCCGCTCGACCACGGCCGCGCCCGCCACCGGCACGCCGGCTGCCACCACCACGACCCGGCGCGCGCGCTCGCCCGCCCAGCTCCGCAACGACCAGATCATGCGCGCTTGCGGCGCCGAATGGCGCGCCGGCAAGACGGCCCTTCAGGCAGCCGGCAAGACCTGGCGCACCTTCCTGCCCGAGTGCCGGGCCCGCCGCGTCCGCACCTGACCCTCCTCAGGCACCGGCAGCGACAAGGCTGCCGGTCCGCCTGGCCGGTCTCAGTCCAGCACCATCTTGAAGCCCTCGTGGCTCCGCGCGAAGCCCAGCCGCTCGTAGAAGCGGTGGGCAGCGGTGCGCCGCTTGTCGGATGACAGTTCCAGCAATCCGACGCCGAGCGCCTTCGCGGTTTCGACCGCATGCGCCATCATGACCGCGCCGACGCCGCTCGAGCGGATGGCGGGATCGACATGGACGCTCTCGATCTTGCCGCGGATGCGGCCCCGCTGCGCGATGCCGGGCAGCGTGGAGAGCTGGTATGTCCCGACCACCTGGCCGTCGCGCTCGGCGACGAACAGGTGATTGGTCGGAGACGCATCCACCACCGCGAAAGCCGCCGCATAGGCGGGATGACGGCCCTCGACGAGGGCCGCCTCGCGGTCGGGACCGCCCGCTGGCGCGCCCATGGCGATCAGCGCGGCAATCAGCGGAACGTCACCGGCATCGGCCTTGCGGACCGAGACCGGCGATGGCGAGCCCTGGCTCACGCCACATGCTCCAGCGGCACCGTGCCCTTCGGCTGTCCGAAGCCCGGCAGCGCCTCGAAGCGCTTCATCCAGGCCGCGACATTGGGATAGGCCGCCATGTCGAAGCCGGCGGCCGGCGCGTAATGCGCGACCCCGTAGACATCGATATCGGCGATCGTCGGCTTGGAGCCGACCAGCCATTGCTTGCCGGCCAGCGCATCGTCCAGCACCTTCAGCGCGGCACTGCCGTCAGCGAAATACATCTCGACGATCGGCTGGTTGTAGGAGCGGATGCCGAGCCGCTGCGCACGCAGGCGATAGATCGGCGGCGCCAGACGGTCGAAGTCCCAGAACATCCACTCGCGCGCGTGGATCATGTCGGCCGGGCCGTCGCCCTGGAACTTGCCGAGCTCGAAGGCCAGATGTTCGAGGATCGAGGCGGACTGGCAGAGCGACAGGCCAAGCTTGCCATCCTCCAGGGCCGGAACCTGGCCGAAGCGGTTGATCTTCAGGAATTCCGGCGACTTGTGCTCGCCAGCGCGCAGATTGAGCTGCCGATAGGCGAAGGGTTCGCCCGCCATCGACAGCATGAGGGCCACCTTGTAGGTCGGTCCCGACAGCCAGAACCCGTGCAGCGTGAATCGTTTCGACATGTTTGTCCTCCCTGGAGGCGCGCATGGAAAACGATGGTCTCCCGTTCCGCAAGCGGGATAGCGGCAGGGCTGACGAGTGTGCGTAGGAGTGCGGACGCCGATCAGCGCCTGTGCTGCCGGCCCTTGCCTGACTTTCCGTGCGAACCCGCAGCCGGAAACGGCGCGTGCAAGAGCTCGTCGATCCTTGAACAGGTCGAGGCAGGCAGGCCGCAATAGTAGCGTGAGGCCGAGAGCGCCCGCCGCAGGCGGTTGTCGCTGCGCGCACGCTTCAGCACGGTCTCGAGGATCGCCGGCGCGTGATGGAACAGGAGCGATGCCAGCTGGTCGCGGCCGATGGCCTCCTGCTCGTCGTGATCGTCGGCGGTCCGAAGGTCGAGAAGAATGATATCGAGCTTGAGCTTGGCGTCGCGCATGGCGGGGTCCCTGAGGTCCCCATGGGTCACAGGCCGCCGCCGGAAGGTTCACACCCCGTCCCGCACCTATTTCCGCCCTGCCCGCTCGATCGCCTCGATCTCCGCCCAGATCGTCTTGAAGACTTCCGCGCGCACCAGCCGCTCGATGCCGTCGGCGCGCACATTGTCGGGATGGAATTCGCGCGCGATGAACTTCTTCAGCGCACGGTATTTCTCGCCCGTGTCGGAGGGATCAGCTGGGGCGACCGCCTCGCGCGCCTGCGCCTTGACCTTCCAGGCATCGCGCTCGATGGCGAGCGCCTGGCAGAGCGCCTTGAGCTTGGCGACATCCAGGTCTGGCACGGGTTCGGCGGACCGGGGTTCGGGATCATGCGAGGCCGGTCGCGGCGCCCGCGCACCGAAGCCCGGACCATTGCGGATCTTGGCGCCGCGCTTGACCAGGGGCGGCGGCTCGCCGGAGGCCAGCGACGTCGCGAAGGCCAGGAATTCCTTGCGGTCGCGGAAGCGATGGCTCTCGCCGGCTTCCTCGCTGACGATCTCGATCGCATCACCACCGATGGCAATCTCGAAGCCATGGGCGGTGATGATCTCGGCGGCCCCCCGATAGCGGGGATCGCGCTCGATATTGGATGTCCAGGGGCCTGCCATCACTTGGTCCTGTCGCCGGGACGCATGGCCGGGCGCAAGCGCCTCAGCCTCAGATCCCGAGCTTTGCCTTCAGCATCGCATTCACGGCTTCCGGATTGGCCTTGCCGCCGGAGGCCTTCATCACCTGGCCAACGAACCAGCCGAGCATGGTCGGCTTGGCGATCGCCTGCTGCACCTTGTCCGGATTGGCCGCAATCACCTCGTCGATCACCTTCTCGATGGCGCCGGTATCGGTCACCTGCTTCATGCCGCGGGCTTCGACGACCGCGGCCGGGTCACCGCCCTCGGTATAGATGATCTCGAACAGATCCTTGGCGATCTTGCCGGAAATGACGCCCGACGCGATCAGGTCGACAATGCCGCCGACCTGGGCGGGGGTCACCGGCGAGGTCGTGACATCCTTGCCGTCCTTGTTCAGGCGGCCGAACAGCTCGTTGATCACCCAATTGGCCGAGGCCTTGGCGTCGCGGCCCTTGGCCACCTGTTCAAAATAGTCGGCGCTCTCGCGCTCCAGCACGAGGATCGAGGCGTCGTAGGGGGTGAGCCCATACTGGCTGATGAAGCGCGCCTTCTTCTCGTCCGGCAGCTCGGGGAGATGCTGGGCGAGATCGTCGACATAGGCCTGGTCGAATTCGAGCGGCAGCAGATCGGGATCGGGGAAATAGCGGTAATCATGCGCTTCTTCCTTGGAGCGCATGGAGCGGGTCTCGCCCTTGGCCGCGTCGTAGAGGCGGGTCTCCTGGTCGATCGTGCCGCCATCCTCGATGATGCCGATCTGGCGGCGCGCCTCATAGTCGACGGCCTGGCCGATGAAGCGGATCGAATTGACGTTCTTGATCTCGCAGCGCGTGCCGAAGGGATCGCCGGGCTTGCGCACCGATACATTGACGTCGGCGCGCAGATTGCCCTTTTCCATGTCGCCGTCGCAGGTGCCGAGATAGCGCAGGATGGTGCGCAGCTTCGTCACATAGGCCTTGGCCTCGTCGGCTGAGCGCATGTCGGGCTTGGAGACGATCTCCATCAGCGCCACGCCCGAGCGGTTGAGATCGACATAGGACAGGGTTGGATGCTGGTCGTGGATCGACTTGCCGGCATCCTGTTCGAGATGCAGCCGCTCGATGCCGACCTCGAAGCTCTCGGTCGGCGAGAGGTCGACCGTCACAACGCCCTCGCCCACGACCGGGCTCTTGTACTGGCTGATCTGGTAGCCCTGCGGCAGGTCCGGATAGAAATAGTTCTTCCGGTCGAACACGCTGCGGTGGTTGATCTGCGCCTTCAGACCAAGGCCGGTGCGGATCGCCTGGCGCACGCATTCCTCGTTGATCACCGGCAGCATGCCCGGCATGGCCGCGTCGACCAGGCTGACATGGCTGTTGGGCTCGGCGCCGAAGCCCGTGGACGCGCCCGAGAACAGCTTGGCGTTGCTGGCCACCTGGGCGTGGATTTCCAGACCGATCACGATTTCCCAGTCGCCGGTGGCGCCGGGGATCAGGTTCTTCGGGTTGGCATGGGCTGTCATGGGCGAAACGGTCTCGAACGATGGAAGGGCTCGTTCGGGAGTAGCCAATGAGGCGGCGGGGGGCAAGGGATTTGGGGCGTGGGCGGCGCCGCGCAGGCACTGAATGGCGGCTGGGTGGCTGGGCAAGAGGCCCCTCACCCTAACCCTCTCCCCGTGAACGGGGAGAGGGAACGTCTCCGCTGACCCGAGGAGATACAGACACGTGAAAGACCTGGCAGTGCGCAGGTCGAGAATGCGCGCTGGAATTCCCTCTCCCCGCCTGCGGGGAGAGGGCTAGGGTGAGGGGCAATCTCCAATCGTCGCCACTCACCAGGCGCTAAGCGAAGCCTGATCCCTAAAGCGGCACCGATCCCCGTCCGACGAACAGGATCGGCCCTGTCGGCCGCCCCGTCGGCGAACCGCCTGCCGGCTCCAGCGTGATCTCGTACAATTGCTGGTCCACCGGGCGCGGCATGCCGGTCGTCACATAATCCTGCTGGCGGGCTTCCCCCATCAGGCCAACCGAGCGCGGTCCGACAGAGCGGTCCCACAAGGTCCAGACCTGCAGGGTCCGCCCCGCCGGCACCGGAATGGCCTTCAGCGGCACCACGCGGATGCGCCCGTCGGCATAGGCTTCCACAATGGCTCCGGCCTCGTTGGTGTTCGGCGCGTTGAGCACGGCGACGACGCTTGGCCCCACCGGCCCGCGACCCGGCTGCGCCACCATGACGATGGCCAGCACCAGCGCGGCCAGCGCACCAGCAACGGAGGCCGCTCGAAGCGCCGCAACATTGGCCCAGAGGCCGGCAAACCAGCCCGGCGAGCCGCTTGCGGCAACAGGCGCCGCACCCTGCCCGATCGCCTTCTCGATGGCCGGCCAGAGGGCCGCCGAGGGCTCGAAGGACGGCGCGCTCTCGTCCAGCGGCATGAGACGCGCGCGCCAGTCGGCGACCGCCTGGCGGGTCTCCGCATCGGTGGCGATCTGCCGCTCGAAGACTTCTCTCTCGCTGTCGGTCATCAGCCCGGCCACATATTCGCCTGCGGTTGCAATGAGGTCGTTGGTCATCCCATGCACTCCTTCAGGGACACCAGCGACCGGCGGATCCACGCTTTCACGGTTCCGAGCGGCACCGCGAGGCGCCCGGCGATCTCGCCATGCGAGAACCCGTCGACATAGGCCATGAGCAGGCTGGTGCGGCGCTTGGTGTCGAGACCTTCCAGGCAGCGGCGCAGCGCGTGGGTTTCCGGCAAGCGCTGCGTGGCGTTGTAGGCCTCGATGCTCGCCTCCGAGGTCGCATCCTCCGGCACCTCGTCGACCAGGTCCTCTCGCCGCCCGTCACGCAGCACATTGAGTGCCTGGTTGCGGACGATCTGATAGAGCCAGGCCTTGGGGGGCCCCAGGGCTGCATCGTAGCGATGGGCATTGCGCCAGATCTTGACGAAGGCCTCCTGCACGACCTCCTCTGCCAGCTCGCGCCGCTTCACGATGCGCATGGCAACCCCGATCATCGGCGGGCATTCGGATTCATAGATGATGCGGAGCGCGGCGCGATCACCCGTCGCGCAGCGCGCCAGCGCATCCTTCAGGTCGGCGGCAGACGCCATGACGGTCCTCCGGGGGAACTCATGGACACTGATACACGCTGGCGATGTCAGCGGATGCAGCCACCGCGGATCGCGCGAGAAAATTCTTGGGGGCCGCCGTGCATCCAAAGGGGTGGCTGAGGAGTAACGACATTGCGGCGCCCCCCGCCGAAAGGGCTTGGCCCGAGGCGCTCCCGTCGTCCAAAGGCCTTGCCCGGCGGCCCCGCGCGAATGCGGGGCCGAGCGCCTCTAGCTGCGCTCGATCCGGCGGGCGACATGGCGACTGACGAACCCCGCCACCATCGTGGAAAGCGCGCCTATCCCCAGATAAACCAGCTTGAAGGTCGGGTCGCTCGCCCGCCAGGCCATGAACAGATAGAGCAGCAGAAGCAGCGTCAGCGCCCAGAGAAGCCACGCGAAGACTGACAGGCAGGCAATCGCGACGGCCCGGGCGATGAGCATGTCAGGCCCACCAGCGGTCGGTGACCGGGAATGTGCCCTTGGCCTTCTCGATGACACTGGCGACCGAGAACAGGGTCTCCTCGTCGAAGGCGCGACCGATCAGCTGCAGGCCGATCGGCAGGCCCTGCGGGTCAAGACCCGCAGGCACCGCGATGCCCGGCAGGCCCGCCATGTTCACCGTCACCGTGAACACGTCGAGGAGATACATTTCCACCGGGTCGGCGGTGCCCTTCTCGCCGAAACCGAAGGCCGATGACGGCGTGGAGGGCGTCAGGATCGCATCGACGCCCGAGGCATAGGCCTGCTCGAAATCCTGCTTGATCAGGGTGCGCAGCTTCTGCGCCTTGACGTAATAGGCGTCGTAATAGCCGGCCGAGAGCACATAGGTGCCGATCATGATGCGCCGCTTGACCTCCTTGCCGAAGCCCTTGGCGCGGGTCTTCTCGTAGAGGTCGGCAATGTTCTCGCCCGGAACGCGCAGGCCGTAGCGCACGCCGTCATAGCGGGCGAGGTTCGACGAGGCCTCCGCCGGCGCGACGATATAATAGGCCGGCAGCGCATATTTGGTGTGGGGAAGCGAGATCTCGACGATATTCGCGCCGGCTTCCTTCAGGACGGCGGCGCCGTCCATCCAGAGCTTCTCGATCTCCGGCGGCATACCCTCGACGCGATATTCCTTCGGAATGCCGATGGTCATGCCCTTCACCGACTTGCCGACAGCCTTGGTGTAATCGGGCACGGGCAGGTCGACGCAGGTCGTGTCCTTGGCGTCGGGACCGGCAAAGGATCGCAGCAGCATCGCCGTGTCCATCACGGTGCGGGCGATGGGCCCGGCCTGGTCGAGCGAGGACGCAAAAGCCACCACGCCCCAGCGCGACACGCGACCATAGGTCGGCTTGATGCCGACTGTGCCCGTGAAGGCGGCGGGCTGGCGGATCGAACCGCCGGTATCGGTGGCGGTGGCGCCTGCGCAGAGATAGGAGGCAACCGCCGTCGAAGAGCCACCGGACGAGCCGCCGGGCACCAGCGGCGCGGTGTCGCCGTTGCGCCGCCACGGATTGACCGCGCCGGGAAAGCAGCTGGTCTCGTTCGACGAGCCCATGGCGAATTCGTCGTTGTTCAGCTTGCCGAGCATCACGGCGCCGTCGCGCCACAGGTTCGACGTCACCGTCGACTCATAGGTCGGCACGAAATTGCCGAGAATGTTCGAACAGGCCGTGGTCCGGGTACCCTTGGTGCAGAACAGGTCCTTGACGCCAAGCGGAATGCCTTCCAGGGGGCCGACCTCGCCCTTGGCGATGCGGGCGTCGGAGGCCTTCGCCATCTCGAGCGCCTTGTCCGGCGTCTCCAGCACATAGGCATTGAGCTTGCGCCCGGCTTCCATGGCCGTGAGATAGGCCTGGCTCAGCTCGACAGCCGAGAACTTCTTGGTGGCGAGGCCGTCATGGGCCTCGGCGATCGACAGGTGGGTGAGATCGGTCATCGGGCTTACTCCACCACCTTCGGCACGGCAAAGAACGTGCCCTCGCGCTCGGGCGCGTTGGCGACGATCTGATCGGCGATCTCGCCATCGGTCACGACGTCCTGGCGCTTCTTCATGACCATCGGGGTCACCGAGGTCATCGGCTCGACATTCGAGACGTCGACCTCGTTGAGCTGCTCGACAAAGGCGAGGATGGCGTTGATCTCGCCCTGGAGGTGGGGAACCTCCTCATCGGTGACGGCGATGCGCGCGAGATGCGCGATACGACGGACGGTCGCCTGGTCGACGGACATTGTTCGGATACACCCGATCGCGTGGGAAAAACTGATCCGGCCTCATAGCACCCGGCCGTTTCGCGCCGCAACCGCGCTTGTGGGTTCAGTGTCGCCTGGATGGATCGTCGAAACGTCCGGTGGCATCGACCACGACGGCGCGCGCCTCGGCCAGGAACCGCTCGCGCATCATGCGGGCGACATCCGCCCCGCCCTGCTGGATCGGGGCCACCGGCAGGGATTCGCCTGGCGCAATCGATCCATCGACGGCCCACGCCGCCGCATAGAGCGCCTGATACGCCTCAAGACGCATCAGGGCGCCGGCCCGGTTCAGGCGGCCGAATGGCCGCGCAGTCGCAATCATGGTCCCACCCCTGGTGACCTTGCGATCCTAATGCGGGCCGATCCGGGGCGCGACGGAAACCATTGGTTAACCTTGATGGGCGCGCGGCCGCTTTGGATTTCCACCCACACCGCGCTAGAAAGCAGCCAACCACGCCCCCTCGCCCGGATCTCAGCCATGTGCGCCAGTTGCGACGACACCTTCGCCAGCCCCGGCCCGAAATCCGAGCTTGAGGAAGGCATGGCGCTCACCCCGCGCTTCGGCGCCGACGGGTTGATCACCGCCATCGCCACCGATGCCGCGACCGGCGACCTCCTGATGGTCGCCCACATGAATGCCGAGGCGCTCAAGAAGACCATCGAGACCGGCGAGGCCTGGTACTGGTCGCGCTCGCGCGCCGCCCTCTGGCACAAGGGCGACACGTCCGGGCAGATTCAGACCATCGTCGAGATGCGCATCGACTGCGACCAGGATGCGGTCTGGATGAAGGTCAAGGTCGGCGGCGATGGCGGCTCCTGCCATACGGGCCGGCGCACCTGCTTCTATCGCGCCATCCCGACCGGGCGTCCGGTGGAGGGCCTGACCCTCGAACCGCGCGACGCCGGCAAACTGCGCCCGGCCTTCGGTTGAGCCCCATGTTGAGACTGAGGCGACCGCGCGACACGATCGTGGAGACCGAGGGCGTCGCTCCGCGCCCGGCCATCGGGCTGGCGCTTGGCGGCGGCGCGGCCCGCGGCCTCGCCCATATCGGCGTGATCCGCACCCTCGTGAAGGCCGGCTACCCGCCGGACGTGATCGCAGGCACCTCCATTGGCGGGGTCGTTGGCGGCCTCTACGCCGCCGGCAAGCTCGACGTCTTCGCCGACTGGGCGCTATCGCTGACCCGGCGCGAGGTGATCCGCCTGGTCGATATCGCGATTTCCGGCGGCGGGCTGATGGGCGGATCGAGGCTTGCCCAGTTGCTGGAACGCGAGCTCGGCGAGACCCGCATCGAGGATCTGCCCATAGGCTTTGCCGCGGTCGCGACCGAAATCGGCACCGGCCACGAGATCTGGCTGACACGTGGCCGGCTTCTGACGGCGCTACGCGCCTCCTATGCCCTGCCAGGCATCCTGCCGCCGGTGCGCGTCGGCGGCCGCTGGCTGATGGATGGTGCGCTGTCGAACCCGGTCCCGGTCTCGGTGACCCGCGCTCTCGGCGCGCGGCTGGTGATCGCGGTCAGCCTGAACGCCGATGCGCTGGGCCGGGCAACCGTCATCCAGGATCACGGCACCGATGCCGAGGACGAGGCGCGCCCGCTGGTGGAGAAGCGGCCGCGGGTCCGCGCCGTGGTCAATCTCGGCAAGGGCCTGGGGCGTGGCCTTGGCCGGGCCCTTGTCCGTCCATTGCGCGGCCGCGACGAAGCAGCGGTCGACCCCCGTATCGCGATCGCGCGCTCCCCTGGTTTCACGACCGTGATGGCCAAGGCCTTCAACGCCACCCAGGAGCGCATTGCCCGCACCCGGCTCGCCGGCGATCCGCCGAACGTGCTGATCGGCCCGCGTCTGTCGAAACTCGGCTTGTTCGATTTCCACCGGGCGGCCGATGCCATCGCGTTCGGCGAGGAAGCCACCGAACGCCTGCTGCCGGATATCGCCGAAGCCCTGAAGGCGGTGTCCTGAGGCCTGAAGCCCAGTGTTCCACCAGGCTCAGGAATTCATGATGTAGTCCTTGAGCGCCGAGGTCTCGCTCTCCATCTCGGCAAGCCGCCATTTGACCACGTCGCCGATCGACATGATGCCGACGAGCCGGCCCGTCTCGACGACCGGCAGATGGCGGAACTTGCCGGCGGTCATCGTCTCCATCAATTGCCCGAGCGTGTCAGCCTCGGAACAGGTGATGACATTGCGGGTCATCGTGTCGCCAACCGTCCGGTCGAGCGCCGCCGCGCCCCGTTCCGAGATGGCGCGCACGATGTCGCGCTCCGACAGAATGCCGGCCACGCTCATGCCGGTTGCGGTGACGACGATGGCGCCGATCTTCTTCTGCGCGAGCATGTGGGATGCGTCTGCCAGTGTCGCGTCCGGCGAGATGGTCGCGACCGATCTCCCCTTGGCCTCGAGGATGCTGCGCACATTCATGGCGTTCCTCCGGTCTGCAGGGCTGTCACAGGGTAACAACCCCTTGCGCCTTGTCCGGTTTCCCGGAGGCCAGAGGATCGGGGGAGATGCAACAGAGCGCAAGACACTTGTCGTGCGGTGCAACACCGCAGTCAGCGGCGGACCGGATCGAAGAACGGGAACAGGAGCAATCCCGCGAGAAAGCCGCCGAGATGGGCCTGCCACGCGATCTGCTGGCCTTCTGCGCCGGGAATCGGCAGGCTGACCGCGCCAAACAGCACATTGAGCACGATCCACACCACGATCATCGCCATGATGGTCGGGTGGCGCAGCATGCCGGCAAGGCCGAGCGAGGGGACTTCATAGGCCATCCGTCCGGGCAGGCGCATCGGCCCAAGCGGCCCGCCAGGCTGGAAGATGAAGCGCAGCGCCGCCGCCGTGAAACCGGAGACCGCCGCCGAGGCTCCGACCACCGGGACGAACTGCGTCCCGAAAGCGGCCAGATGAGCCAGCGCGCCGGCCGCCGCCGTGACCGCGAACAGGAGCAGCGTCCGGATCACACCGAAGCGCCAGGCAACCGCCGACCCGAACACCACGAACCACACGGCATTGACGCCGAGATGGGTCCAGTCGGCATGCAGGAAGGCATAGGTGACGAAGGTCCAGACATCGCCCGCAGTCCCGCCCGGATAGATGCCCCAGGATGCGGCCGGCGAGCCGTCGAACCGCGCCGGGATGAACGCGAAGGCGAGCTGCACCTGCTCGTCGGTCTCGGGGCTGAGGATATATTCGCGGACCGCGTGGATCGCGATCATCAGGCCCGCCAGCACGCCGACCACGCCGGGAATGTTGAAGATCGGTTCGCGTTCGGCCAAGGAAATCAGCGCTTTCACCGGCATGGCGCCGGGCGATGGGACGCCTCACTAGAGCCATTCGGCCTTCGGAGTCGAGAGGCGGCGAGGCCTCTGGCCAACCGGTCGCGCCAAAAAAAGAAGGGGAGGTCTTGCGACCTCCCCTGGCTGGAGCGCTGGACGCCACCGAAACGGCATCCGTTCGTCACGTCTCCATCTCCCCGTTGTCCCCAGGAAGAAGCCGTTTGAGTTGAGCGTGCGACCGGAGGAGTCAAAGCCCCGAGCGCCCGAAATCGTGGACAGGATCGAGAGACCACGACCAGCCTGGGGCGGCAATCGAAACGCTTCGTTTACCTTAACGCGGAAACCGGTCGTTAACCGTCCGGCCTCCCCTGCCCCACGTCCTCCGCTGGCATGGCGCCTGCAAATCATCCCTCGAACGCCGCCCCGGACGCCCAATCTGTCCCCGAACGGCACGCTATTGACGAGGATGACAGCCATGACCAGCCACGCGACCGATACCCTGTTCGCCTATTGGGACAGCCTGCGGGGCCAGCGCATCGCCCCGGACCGCACGGAGATCGAGCCGAGGGCCATCGCATCGATCCTCGGCGACACCTTCGTTCTGGAGACCGACCCGACAGGTTCCATCCGCTACCGGCTCGCCGGTTCGCGCATCTGCTCGGCCTTCGGCCAGGAAATGAAGGGCCAGCCCTTCATGACCGCATTTTCCGACGCCGACCGTGCGAGCCTCATCAAGGGGCTGGCCGATGCCCATGCCGCCTGCACGGGATTGCGCGTCACGCTGACCGGCACAAGCGCTGCAGGCCGCAAGGCCGAATTCGACACGGTGATCCTGCCGCTCGCCCATCGCGGGCGCATCGGACAGCGCATGATCGGCGCCCTCACCGGCCGCCAGGACCATTTCTGGACCAGCCACGATGCCATCCAGGCACTGGCCGTGAGCGATCTCCGCCTCACCTGGCCGACCTGGCAGGCCGCCGCCGTCGGTCAGAACCAGCCCGCCATGGCGCAAGGCCCCGCTGTCAACGCCGGCCGGCCCCAGCTGCGGCTGATTCAAGGCGGCAATGCCGCATGAAACCGGTTCTTCGGAATAAGTGAAACGACGTGTTAACGCGGGCTGCTTAATCTTCCTGACATCAGTCTCGTACCATTGAGATCCATGTCAGTTCTCGCCAAGGTCCTTTCGGCCCCCAGTTCCGAAGAGAGCCGCCGCTTCCAGCGCGTGCGGGTGGACGTGCTTGGCCGCTTCATGCTGAGCGATCGCCGCGAGTATCCCTGCCAGGTCGTCGAAATGTCGCCGGGCGGTGCCCTGGTGATCGCGCCGGTTGTCGGCAAGCTCGGCGAGCGCGTCGTCGCCTATCTCGACCATATCGGCCGCATCGAGGGCATGGTGGTCCGCGTCATCGAGACCGGCTTTGCCATGACCATCGACGCCTCGCCCCGCAAGCGCGACAAGCTGGCCGACCAGCTGACCTGGCTTGCCAATCGCCAGATCCTCGGCCTGCCGGAAGATCGCCGCCACGAGCGCATCACGCCGGTCAATCCGTTCACCACCATCACCTTGCCGACCGGCGAGAAAGTGCCGGTGCGCGTGCTCGACGTGTCCATGTCGGGCGCCGCCGTCTCCGGCGCACCGGGCATCAAGGTTGGCGATATCGTGCAGATCTCGCGCACCATGGCGCGCGTGGTGCGCATTCTCGAGAAGGGCTTCGCGATCGAGTTCTCGCGCCAGCAGCAGGTCGAGACGATTGTCCAGCTGGGCGTCGAACTCGGCGTGAAGCTCGATCCCAACGCCTGACCCGGACGGGTCATCCAAACCTCAGATGCGATCAGGCTGAACAGCGCGTAAAGCGCCGCCGGGCGCGTGGTGCAACCCTCTTCACGGTTTGACACGGTGCGCTTGGCCATCGCAACGGATCGGTCATCATACCGGCGGCACAAATTGATCTTTTTCTCCATGATATCAAGATCTTGTCGCTAAATACTGACATTGCGCGGCGAACCGCGCTTGGTAAATCCACGCCCCGTTAAACTGAACAAAAGCTCACGAAAACCCGTCGGCTTTCACCAATCCGTTTCAGTGCGCCGCAAATCCGGCCTGCCATCGTCCTCCCATCGACGGAGGGACACGTCATGGACTTTGGGACGGGATGGACGAAGTGGGCGGCAGGCGCCCTGAGCGCAGGCATGATCCTGCTCTCGCCGCTGGACATGGTGGAAGCCAGCCAGCGCCAGGCAAGCCTGAGCGAAATGGGCGCGACCACCGCGCCGATCGGCTGGGTGCAGTTCTGTCGCGACAACCCGGCCGATTGCGCCGCACGTCCGCAGCGCACCGAGGCCGTGACCCTGAACCGTGCGGCCTGGGCGCAACTCGTACAGATCAACACGCACGTCAATTCGATCATCGAGCCGATGACCGATATGGAACAATACGGCGTCGAGGAGCGCTGGACCTATCCGACCTCCGGCCGCGGCGATTGCGAAGATTACGTGCTCCTGAAGAAGCAGCTCCTGATCCGCGCCGGTCTGCCGGCCGGTGCGCTTCATGTGACGGTCGTGCGTGACCGCAAGGGCGACGGCCATGCGATCCTGACCGTGCGCACCGACCGCGGCGACTACGTTCTCGACAACGAGAACGACGAAATCCGCCTCTGGCACGCGACGGGCTACCGCTTCGTCAAGCGCCAGACGGCCCAGGACCCGAACCGTTGGGTCACCATCGGCCCGGCGAGCGACCCCGCCGCCGTCGCCTCCCGCTGAACTTTCAGGAATTCGCGCTCTCGGTCACGTCCCACCCCTCCCCGTCCCCAGACCGGGTTCGCGAACAGACGGCCGGCTCCTCGTCCCAGGAGCCGGCCGTCGCCGTTTTGGGGGCAAGAGTTGCGTTCAGACTGCCTGCTTGCCTCTCGCTTGAAGGGCGAGCCTTGCCCGGCCGCTCAATACGTCATCCCCGGCGAGGCGCAACGCGCCGAAGGAAGGGGATCCAGACTTCTGCTTAAGCGCCCGGCCAATCCATTCCTGGCCCCCCTTCCCTCGCCCTTCGGGCTCGCCGGGGGTGACATCGGGTTCATTCGGTTTGGCCGATCACGCTTTCTGCATTTTCAGCACTATTTGCCGCCGAGCGCTCACTCGCGCTTGTCCGCCGACACCAGTCCGCCCGGCTTCTGTGCGGCCCAGTCCAGGAAGGAATCGAGCACCGGGCACATCTCCTGGCCCCAGGCGGTCAGCCGGTATTCCACCTTGGGCGGCACCTGCGGATAGACCACGCGCTGGACAATGCTGTCGCGTTCGAGATCGCGCAGCTGCTGGATCAGCATCTTCTGGGATATGCCGGGAATGGCCCGCTCCAGCTCCGAGAACCGGAGGACCTCCTTGTCGAACAGATGGAAGACGATGACCATCTTCCAGCGCCCTTCGAGCATGCGGAACGCCGCCTCGATCCCCGAGGCCGCCATGGACGGCGTCACGTCCTCTAACTTACCTGAAGGTGAGTACCTTACTATTTTGTCGGTTCTTGCCATGCGGGCAGTATAGCTCCAGATCGACAGCTCATCCAGTCAGGAGCCCGATGTCGATGAGTGTGAAGCTGCCGCCCCCGATCAGCCGCTATTTCCAGTCCGCGAACGCCCGGAGTGCCGACGCGATCGCTGACGTCTTTGCCGCCGACGCCCATGTCCGGGACGAGGGGCGCGATCACCATGGTCGGGAGGCGGTCCGCGCCTGGGCTGACGACGCTCAAAACCGATATCGCGTGCATGCCGAGCCACTGAGCCTGCTGCCGGAACCCGAGGGCTGCCTCGTGACCGCCCATGTCACCGGCGATTTCCCTGGCTCCCCCGCCGACCTTCACTATCGATTCCGGCTTTCCGGCGAGCAGATCGCCGATCTTGCGATCACGCTCAGGCCTGCCCATGCCGAATTCGCCGATCGTCGCGTGCTGGTCACCGGCGGCACGCAGGGGATCGGCGCGGCCATCGCAAGGCGCCTGGCGAAGGCTGGCGCAAACGTCCTGACAACCGCCCGCAAGGCTCCCGACGATCTGGAGGACCCCGGCACCTTCATCGCGGCCGATCTGGCAACACCGGAGGGGGCGGCGCAGGCCGCCGAGACCACCTTGCGCAGGCTCGGCGGGATCGATCTCGTCGTCCACAATGTCGGCGGATCCTCGGCGCCCGGCGGGGGCTCCGCTGCGCTGACCGACGACCATTGGGCGCAGGCGCTGAACATCAACCTCATGTCGGCCGTGCGTCTGGACCGGGCCCTGCTGCCCGCCATGATCGACCAGGGCTATGGCGTCATCGTCCATGTCTCGTCGATCCAGCGGCTTCTGCCGCTCTATGAATCAACGATCGCCTACGCGTCCGCCAAGGCGGCGCTGAGCACCTACAGCAAGGCGCTGTCCAACGAGGTCGGGCCGAAGGGTGTGCGCGTGGTCCGCGTCTCGCCCGGCTTCACCGAGACCGACGCGGCAAGCCGGTTGATCGAGCGGCTGGCAGAAGCGGACGGCTCCGGGACCGATGGCGCACGTCAGGCGCTGATGCGGTCGCTTGGCGGCATACCCATTGGCCGCCCGAACCGGCCTGAAGAGGTCGCCGATCTGGTTGCCTTCCTCGCCAGCGACCGAGCGGGATCCCTGCATGGCGCGGAATACCTCATCGATGGCGGGACAGTGCCGACGGTGTGATGGGATAAGGTTGGGCGACAGTCGCCGCTGGTGCGACCTTCACCTCTCCCCGTGGGAGAGAGGTGAAGCGGCGCGCTATCGGGCGAGATCGGGCCAGGAAGCCCTCAGCCGATCCTTGCCGCCCACGCTATCGCCGCGTCGAGCCGGTCATTGCCCCAGAACAGCTCGCCATCCGACGTCACCACGTTCGGCGCACCGAACATACCGTGTGCCTTGGCCTCGTCGACCGCAGCCCTCAGCGCCTGCTTGACGCTGTCGGAGCCTGCCTGGACGATCAGCGGCGCGGCCGGAATGCCGAGCTTTTCCAGGATCCTGCCCAGCGTCTCGGGCACCGCAATATCCGCGCCCTCGCCGAATTCGGCCACATAGACCGCGCGCGAGAAAGCCGCCCGCTTGCCATCATCCGGCAGAGCCTGCGCGATACGTGCTGCCAGCAGACTGTTCTGCGGGAACGGGTCGGGGCGCTTCAGCGCCAGACGATCGGCCTGGCAGATCCGCTCCAGGTCGCGCCACATGTAGCGCCCCTTGGCCGGCTGCGTGTTGAACGGCGAGGTGGTCATGCCCGCAGCGGCAAAGATCGGCCCGAGCAGGAACGGCCGCCAGTTGACCGTGACTCCGGCGGCTTCCGCAACACGGTCGATCCGCATCGCGGCGGGATAGGAATAGGTCGAGGCGAACTCGTAGAAGAAGTCGACTTTCGCGGTCATGGGACCTCCGTTCAGCCGACGACCTTCAGGCCCGTCATGAAGCGCCGGGAATTGGCGACGTAATGCTGGGCCGAGAGCCTGAGCCGCTCGATCGCCTGGTCGTCCAGCGTGCGCACGGCGCGCGCCGGCGATCCAACGATCAGCGAATTGTCGGGAAATTCCTTGCCCTCGGTGACCAGCGAATTGGCGCCGACCAGCGAATTCTTGCCGATCTTCGCGTGGTTCAGGATGGTCGTACCCATGCCGATCAGCGTGTTCTCGCCGATCGTGCAGCCGTGCAGGATCACCTTGTGGCCGATCGTGCAGCCTTTTCCAATCGTCATCGGCGCACCCATGTCGGTGTGCAGCACGCAGACTTCCTGGATATTGGTGCCCTCGCCGATCTCGATCCACTCATTGTCGCCGCGGATCACCGCGCCGAACCAGATGCCGACATCGATGCCGATGCGGACGCGCCCGATCACATGGGCGTCGGGGGCGACGAAATAGCGGCCATCGGCGGGAACGGCGGGCTGATCGCCATCAAGGGCATAGAGAGGCATGGGCTGACGCTCCGGCAATGGGTTGCACGGAGCTATGGCATGGCGGCGGGAGGCTGAGAAGACCGGCTGTTAGAGCGATGAGCCGGCAGCGGTCAGGAGACGATGGAACCGATCACCATCGACACGACACGGCCCGACATCAGGCTCCACATGCCGGCCAGCAGGGTCGCCAGGAACACGAATTCCATCCGGCGGTTCTCGATGCGGCGGCCACGGATCGTGTTGCGGATGATGATGGCGGGCGCGGCAAAGGCCAGGAACGGCACCGCGAGAAGCGCCATGGCGCCTCCGCCCTGCAGCAGCCGGAAGCTCGCGGGCTGGGCTGTCATCGCCCGGAACAGCGACACGAGCAGGCCCGAAATGGCGAAGCCGAGGGCGAGCGAATGGAAAAGCTGCAGACTCTGGGACGACATGACGCGGAACTCGACAGAACCAACACCGGGGTTATCCCCGTGAACGTCCCAATCGGTACCGCGTCGTTAGCGTCTTGTTAAGGTCCGGCGCCGCAATCTTTAAGAAAGAGTTAATTGGCGGCCGGCGGCCCTCACTCTTCCTCGAGGTCGATGTCGAGGATCGAGATGGTCACCGTGTAGGAGGTCTCGCCCTCGTCCACGTCCTTGTAGAGCGTGCCGATCTGCTCGTCGCCGATCATCACCTCGATCATCTCCTTGCGGCGCGGATTCGGCTGCAGCTTGATGGTCTGGTTGCCGAACTTGCGGCGCAGATAGTCCTGAAGCTTGATGATTTCGGTCTTGTCCACGGCCATTCCACTCCGAGTTTCAAGCGCGCCGTGTGCCATGCCCCGGCCGTGCAGTCAAAGGCTGAGGGCGGCTCACCCGCACTCGGTCACCATCTGATCCATGGTCCGGGACGGCTCGGGGCACCCGGCCTCGCCGACGATCTTGGCGGGAACGCCGGCGACCGTCGTGCACGGCGGCACGTCCGCCAGCACCACCGAGCCCGACGCCACGCGCGAATGGTGGCCGATCTGGATATTGCCGAGCACCTTGGCGCCCGCCCCCAGCATCACGCCACGGCCAACCTTGGGATGCCGGTCGCCGCTCTCCTTGCCGGTGCCGCCGAGCGTCACGTCCTGCAGCATCGAGACGTCGTCATCGACGACGGCGGTCGCGCCGACCACCAGGCCCGTCGCGTGGTCGAGGAAGATCCCGCGGCCGATCCGCGCCGCCGGGTGGATATCGGTCTGGAACGCCACCGACGAGCGGCTCTGCAGATAGAGCGCGAAATCCCGCCTCCCCCGCATCCACAGCCAATGCGCCAGTCGGTGGCACTGGATGGCGTGGAAGCCCTTGAAATAGAGCAGCGGATCGAGCGCCCGCTCGGTCGCGGGGTCGCGGTCGACCACCGCCATGATGTCGGCGCGCATCGAGACGCCGATCTCGGGCTCGGCCTCCAGCGCGTCGTGGAAGGCCTGCCTGATGATCGCCATCGGCACATCCGCATGGTCGAGGCGAGCGGCCACGCGGGCCGCCACCGCCTCCTCCAGCGAATGCTGGGAGGTGACCGAACCGAACAGGAAGGTTGCGAGCGCCGGCTCGCGCTCGGCGGCATGCGCCGCCTCGTCACGGATGCGCCGCCAGACGGGATCGACGGTATCGAGGCCCTGGGTGCGAAGACGGCCTTCGGAGCGCGGGTTCGGGGGCATCGGCTTCTCCTCGAAGGGCTGCGGACAGGGAAGCATTCTAGCCCGATTTGGTGTGACGCGAAATCGCCGGGCCCAAGGCTTGTCGCAACCGGTTGAATCGGAATCAGAACCTGAAGAGCGCGAGGTCACCTGGAATCAGATTGCGAGCAGCCGCGCCCAAGCCGTTGAAACGACTCAGGCATCGCACCGTCAGTTGAATCAGAAGGTGAATCTCGGAAGGCCGCAGGCCTCAGGCCAGGAACGCCAGGATCGCGTCGGCGAAGGCGTCGTTCTTGTCGCCCGCCACCATGTGGCCAGCGCCGCGCACATCGGCGAATTGTGCGGTTGGCACGAGCGCCCGGAACTTTGCCACCGCCTCGAGCGTGACCACGTCCGACGAGCCGCCGCGCACCAGCAGGGTCGGAACAACAAGCGAGCGGGCATCCGCCTCGAGCAGCGCCGTCAAGGTGTCATAGTCCGTGTTGACCGTCCGCGGCCCATCGAGAAAGCGCGGGTCCCAGTGCCAGTACCAGCGGCCGTCGGGCTTCAGGCGCAGGTTCTTGCGCAGACCCTCGACGCTGGGTGGACGGGTCCGGTTCGGCAGATAGGCGGCCACGCAATCCGCGGCTTCCTCGATCGAGGCGAAACCCTGTTTGGAACGCGCCGCCATGAAGCCCTGGATATGGTCGATGCCCGCCTGTTCCATATGGGGGGTGATATCGACCAGAACCAATCCGGCGAGCGCCTGCGCATCGATCCCGAGCGCTCGCAGCGACGACACGCCCCCCAGTGACGCGCCGATCGCCACCGGCCTCGCGCCGAAGCGCTCCTCGATCTGGCGGGCCAGCGCCAGCACGTCGCGGGCATAATCCTGAAAGGCATAGGCGCCGCTGTCGATCCAGACGCTGTCGCCATGGCCGCGCTGATCGACCGATACCGCCGTGAAGCCGCGTTCGGCAAGCCGGCGCGCCGTGGCCCGCCAGGCGTGCCGGGTCTGGCCGCCACCGTGCAGCAGCAACGCCACGCGCCCGCCATGACCATAGACATCGGCTTCGAGGCGATTGCCCTCGAAGCCCGTGAAGACGGCATGGCGCGGATGAAGCGGCATCGTCTCAGAGCCTGCGCGACAGGAAGTCGAGAACGCCGGCCTTGTAGACCTTGTCGCCGACCGCGGTCATGTGGTCGCGGTTGGGAATATCCAGCGCCTCGCCGTCGCGCAGGAGATCGACCAGCGGATGCGGCTCGCCTGCAATGTCGTCCTTGGTGCCGATGGCCACCAGCACCGGACAGCCGATCTGGCGGACTTCATCGCGGCTCATCAGGTTGCGCGAGCCGCGGATGCAAGCGGCGAGCGCCCGCCGGTCCGAGCGCGTCTGCTGGGCAAAGGCGCGGAACACCCGGCCCTGCGGATCGGTAATGTCGTCGAGCGACGGCGCTTCCAGCGCCTCCGCGATCGTCTCTGGCAGGCCGACGCCGTCGATCAGCTTGATGCCGAGGCCGCCCAGCACGGCCGAGCGAACGCGCGCCGGATGGGCGAGCGACAGGAAGGCGGTGATCCTGGCGCCCATCGAATAGCCCATGACATCGGCCGTCTCGATGGCGAGATGGTCGAGCAGCGCGCGGGCATCCTCGGCCATGACCGTCGTGTGATAGGCCTCGGGCTCGTAGAGCTTGGCGGAGGCGCCATGGCCGCGATTGTCAAGGGCGATGACACGCCGGCCGGCAGCCGTCAGCGTCTCGACCCAGCCGGGATAGGCCCAGTTGACGTGGGCTGTGGAGGCAAAGCCGTGGATCAGCAGGGTCGGTTCGCCCTCGCCCACGTCGAAATAGGCGATCTCGACGCCGTTTGAGGAGAAGGTCTGCATCGGAAGGGATGTGGGGAGACGGGACATGGGCCTCTCATAATGAAGGCGTCCAAGCTGCGAAAGCCTTGTCGCCGGTCGCCGGCCATGCTTTTCAGCGCCTCGGCGCGCCGGCCGTCCCCTTGCGCCGCCCCGAACGGGCTGGCAACACTCCGCCGCCGATCTCTCCATCTCTGAACGTCAGCGCCTCGCGCGGCGTCATCACCGAGCAGCAGACCGTCTCATGCGCCTTGTCCTCTCCCGAGCCGCCCTGCCCATCCTCATGGTCCTCGGGCTGGCCCTGCCGGCCCTTGCCCAGGGCGAAGCGACGCGCGCGCCGCTGTCGGTCGCCTGGAAGACCGGCGCCGAGGCAGAGGCGATCGAGCAGCGCATCGAGGCCCTGCTCGCCCAGATGACGCTCGCCGAAAAGGTCGGCCAGCTGCATCTCACCGGGCGCGGTGATAGTTTCAAACCGGAATGGGTCGCCGAGGGTCGCACCGGCGTCCTGATGAATTTCACCCAGCCGCGCGAAGTCCGCGCCGTGCAGGCTCAGCTGGCGCGCTCGCGCCTGCGCATTCCCCTGCTGTTCGGCCTCGATGCCATCAACGGCTTCGCCACCTATTTCCCCCAGCCGCTCGGCCAGGCCGCGACCTTCAACGCGCGCCTGATGGAAGTGTCCGCCTATTGGGCGGCCCGCGAGGCCCGCGCCGTTGGCGTCAACTGGACCTTCGCGCCCATGGTCGACATCACCCGCGATGCCCGCTGGGGCCGCGTGATGGAAGGCGCCGGCGAGGACGTGCATCTCGGCGTGATCTCGGCCGCAGCCCGCGTCGCCGGCTACCACCGCGGCGGTCTCGCCACCTCCGCCAAGCACTTCATCGGTTATGGCGAAGCCGAGGCCGGGCGCGACTACAACAGCGTCTGGATCCCCCTTTCCAAGCTCTGGGACATCCACATTCCACCGTTCCGGGCGGCGATCGAGGCTGGCGCCTTCACCGTCATGACCTCACTTTCGGCGATGAACGGCATCCCCTCCTCGGCCGATCGCGCCATGATGACCGACACGCTGAAGGTCAAGCTCGGCCTGCGCGGGTTCATCGTCTCCGACTTCGAATCGATCAAGGAGATGCTCGCCCACGGCGTCGGCGCCGACGGACCGGAAGTGGTGCGCAAGGCCATGCTGGCCGGCGTCGACGTCGACATGATGGCCGGCCTCTATGACCGCCACCTCGCCGATGAGGTGCGCGCCGGCCGCGTGCCGCAATCCGCCGTCGACGATGCGGTCCGCCGGGTTCTGCGCGTGAAGTTCCACATGGGCCTGTTCGAGGCCGAGCCAGACCACCCGGCAATGGCGGTTGCACAGCTGGCGCTGCCCGAGGCGCGCGCGGCGGCGCTCGAGGTCGCCCGCGAGGCGATCATCCTGCTCAAGAACGACCAGATCCTGCCCCTGGGCCGCCAGACGCGGTCGGTGGCGGTTATCGGGGGCCTCGCGACCCACCAGGAGGACTGGCAATATAGCGACAATGCCGGCCTGCCGCGGATCCGGCCGGCAACGCTGCCAGCGGAACTCACGCGCTTCCTCGCCCCCAATGTCCGCGTCACGGCGGAACGCGGCCTTGCCACCCATTGCAGCCTCGCGCCCGGCAATACCGCGGCGGCGCTCCGCGCGGCCCACGCCGCCGACGTGGTCGTCGTCATGCTGGGTGAGGATTGCGAACAATATGGCGAGGGCACGTCCCGCGCCCATCTCGAACTGCCGGCGCCGCAGAAGGCGCTGCTCGACGAGCTGATCGCCACCCGCAAGCCGGTCATCGTCATCATGCACACGGCCCGGCCCTTCGTGCTGACAGGCTTCGTCGACCGGGTGAAGGCTGTGCTCCAGACTTTCCACCTCGGCACGGAGGGGCGCACGGCGCTGGCAGAGGTCATGACGGGTCGGGTCAACCCCTCGGGCAAGCTGCCGATGACCTTCCCGCGCGCCACGGGCCAGGTGCCGATCTATTACGACCAGTTGCCGACCGGCCGTCCCAGGCTGACCAATGCCCGCTACGAGAGCGGCTATCTCGACGAGAAGATCGAGCCGCTCTTCCCCTTCGGCTTCGGGCTGACCTATTCGCGCTTCACGCTGGACCGCCTGGCGCTCGACGCTACCAGCCTGCCGCTGACCGGCACCATCGCCGGCACCGTGCGGCTGGCCAACGGCGCGGGCCCCGCCGGCCAGGAGGTCGTCCAGGTCTATGTCCGCCAGCGGGTCGGCTCGCGCTCCAGGCCGGTCCGGCAGCTCAAGTTCTTCGAAAAGGTGGCGGTTGCCGCCGGCGGCGAGGCGTCAGTCGCCTTCCGCATTCCCGTCCAGGCGCTCGGCTTCCACGACGACCAGGGCCGCTACTCAGTGGAGCCGGGCCTTTACGACGTGTTCGTCGGCACGGATTCGCGGGCAAGCCTGACCGCCACGGTGACGGTCACGGCGCCCTGAGAGCACCTTCGAGGGGTCACCGGGAAACACAACAGCTCGTCATGACCGGGCTTGTCCCGGTCATCCACGCCTTTCGGTGCCACTCGCCGAAAGGAAGACGTGGATGCCCGCCACGAGGGCGGGCATGACGAAGGGAGATGTTCAGCCCAGCCGCTGGCGGGGCAACGTCTCGCCCTGTCCTCTCACTTCGCGACGTTGGAGCCGGCATAGGGCGGCGGCGGAATGTCCATGTGCGCCTTGCGCAGCGCCGCCGACCAGCGCTCGCGCAGGTCGTGGAAATAGGGCTCGCCCGGCTCGATCCGGTAATTGGTCTCCACCCGTGCCTCGCCGCGCGGCATCACCGCGATGTCGATCGGCATGCCGACGCCGAGATTCGACCGCATGGTCGAATCTATCGAGACGAGCCCGATCTTCAGGGCGTCGTTCAGGCGGGTGTCGAACTTGATCGCGCGGTCGAGGATCGGCTTGCCATATTTGTGCTCGCCGATCTGCAGATAGGGCGTGTCGACCGTGCATTCGATGCAATTGCCGGCGGCATAGATCATGAACAGCCGCAGCCGCCGCCCGGCGATCTCGCCGCCGAACAGGAACGAGGCCTCGAACTTGATGCCGTCCTGTTCCAGGCCCGGCCCGTCCAGTTCCCGCACCTTGCGGATGGCACGGCCGATCCGCTGCGCCGCCTGGAACATGGTCGGCGCGTTCATGATGGTCTCGACCTCGCCGGTCTCCTCGTTCGGCAGGCCCTCCTGGAGGAAGCCCAGCACCGACTGGGTGATCGACAGGTTGCCGGCGGATGCCAGCGCCATGGCGCGTTCGCCGGGCTTTTCGAACACCTGCAGCTTGCGGAAGGTCGATACGTTGTCGAGCCCGGCATTGGTCCGGGTATCGGCAATCATCACGAGGCCGTCGCGCACGAGGATGCCGCAACAATAGGTCATCGGGAATCTCCTGGGGGCAAGGGCATAGCCGTCACGGCCGCGATGGGCAATGACGGCGCGCCTGAGCCCTCAATAATGCGGCGGCGGCGGTTCCGGCTGGTTCGTGCTGCCGGCGGCCGCGATGCTCTCGTTGACCTGGTCCTCCAGCCGGCCGAGCTGGCGCTGCAGCCGCTCGATCTCGCGCCATTGGGCGGTGATCGTCTGGTTCAGGTCCTCGATCACCTGGTCCTGATAGGCGGCGCGCACCTCCAGCGCCTCGAGCCGTTCGGCATCCGTGCCCGCCATCAGAATCGCACTCCCGCAGCCGTCTCCGGCACCTCGGCCAGACCATGGCCCAGCGCCACCCGGTCGTCGAACACGAAACAGCCGCCACGCCAGCGGCTCTGCTCGGCCGGCACCTGTTCGAGATAGGCGAGGATGCCGCCCTTCAGGTGATAGACCTCGGAAAAGCCCTGCGCGAGCATATAGGCGCTGGCCTTCTCGCAGCGGATGCCGCCGGTGCAGAACATCGCAACCTTGCGGTCGCGCTTTGGGTCCATGGCTTCGGCAACATAGTCCTTGAAAGCGCCGAAGGTGATGGTGCCGGGATCGCGCGCGCCCTCGAACGTGCCGATCTGGACCTCGAAACTGTTGCGCGTATCGACCAGCACCACGTCGTCCTGCGCGATCAGCGCGTTCCAGTCGGCGGGCTCCACATAGGTGCCGACGGCCTTGTTCGGGTCGGTCGCGCCGTTGTCGAAGGCGACGATCTCGCGCTTCACCTTCACCTTCAGCCGCTTGAACGGCATCTCCGAGGCTTCCGAGAACTTCAGCTCCAGCCGATCAAGACGGCCGGCGAACAAGGGCCCGTGGCGCAGCTCGGCCACGATCATGTCGATCGCCTCCGGGCGGCCGGCAATCGTGCCGTTGATGCCTTCCGGAGCCAGCAGCAGCGTGCCCTTGATGCAGAGATCCGCGCACAGCGCGGCCAGCGCCGGCTGGAGGGCACGGGCGTCCGGCAGGGACACGAACTGATAGAGCGCTGCAACCTTGAACGACATGGCGCTCCTCTAGCAGCGGGGCCGCCGCGACGAAACCCCGCAGCCTCTCGTCCGAGACTTTCGTTGCACCTGCGAAAGGCCCCTTCCCTCGCGACACGATTTGCCGTTAGCTTGGCAGCGAAGCAGGCGACTTCTCCGTAAGAGAGAGGCGATGTTTCTCCTTCCAGAGGGGAACATACTGGCCATGCCAGGCGACAACGGCGTATTCGATGAAATGAGTCTTCCGGACGGGTCCGTCCGGTCCGCATATGAAACTCTGGCCCAGTGGCTGAAGACCGTGCCGGAAGGCATGCTCGCCACCCGCTCGCGTGAGGCCGAGGCGCTGTTCCGCCGGATCGGCATCACCTTCGCCGTCTACGGCGATGCCGAGGCCACTGAACGGCTGATCCCCTTCGACGTCATCCCCCGCGTCATCACACGGCCCGAATGGACGACGCTGTCAGTCGGCCTGACCCAGCGCGTGCGCGCCATCAACGCCTTCCTCGCCGACATCTATTCCAAGCGCGAAATCCTGCGCGCAGGCGTCGTTCCCGAGGATCTGATCTACCGCAATCCGGCGTTCCGGCCGGAAATGAACAACCAGAAGGTGCCCCACGACATCTATGTGATGATCGCCGGCATCGACATCGTGCGCATCGACGCCGACACGTTTTACGTGCTGGAGGACAATGCCCGCACGCCTTCCGGCGTCTCCTACATGCTGGAAAACCGCGAGGTGATGATCCGACTGTTCCCGGATCTGGTCGCGCAGCACCGCATCGCGCCTGTCGAGAACTACACAGACGACCTGCTGGCGACGTTGAAATCGGTGGCGCCGACCTCGTCATCCTCCGATCCGACCTGCGTGCTGCTGACGCCCGGCCTGTTCAACTCGGCCTATTACGAACACACGTTCCTCGCCGACAAGCTCGGCGTCGAGCTGGTCGAAGGCCGCGATCTCTTCGTCAAGGCCGACGTCGTCTACATGCGCACGACCCAGGGGCCGAAGCGCGTCGACGTCATCTATCGCCGCCTCGACGATGATTTCCTCGATCCCCTGGTCTTCCGGCCGGATTCGGCGCTCGGCGTGCCCGGCCTCATGTCGGCCTATCACGCAGGCAACGTGACGCTGGCCAATGCGGTCGGCACCGGCGTCGCCGACGACAAGGCGGTCTACAGCTACATGCCAGAGATCGTGAAATTCTACCTCGGCGAGGAGCCGGTTCTGAAGAACGTGCCGACCTGGCGCTGCCGCGAGCAGGAGCACCTCACCTATGTGCTCGACAATCTGAAGGACCTGGTCGTCAAGGAGGTCCACGGTTCGGGCGGATACGGCATGCTGATCGGACCCAAGGCCTCGTCCGGCGAGATCGAGCTGTTCCGCGAGAAGCTGAAGGTCGACCCGGAGAATTTCATCGCCCAGCCGACGCTGGCGCTGTCCACCTGCCCGACCCTGGTCGAGGAAGGCATCGCGCCGCGCCATGTCGATCTGAGGCCCTTCGTGCTGACCGGCCGCGACAAGGTGCGCATCGTGCCGGGCGGCCTCACCCGCGTGGCGCTGAAGGAAGGCTCCCTGGTGGTCAATTCCAGCCAGGGCGGCGGCACCAAGGACACATGGGTGCTCGACCAATGAATGCCGGCGCTGGATTTCTGAAGGTCTGATCGATGCTTTCGCGCACCGCCGACAACCTGTTCTGGCTCGCTCGCTATGTCGAGCGCGCGGAATATCTCGCCAGGATCATCGAGGCCTCCATCCGCCTCGCGAACCTTCCCTCGGCCTATGCCGGATCCTCCAACGAATGGGAATCCGCGGTCGCCACTGCCGGCTGCGCCCAGCTGTTCTACCAGGTGCATGAGAAGGCGACGCGCGAGAGCGTGATCGACTTTCTGGCCTTCTCGCCCGACAACCCCTCTTCCATCCGCTCCTGTTTCGAGGTGGCGCGCACCAATGCGCGCTCGGTGCGCACGGCGCTGACCACGGAAATGTGGGATGCGATCAACTCGGCCTGGCTGGAGCTCGGCAAGTATCGGGGACGGTCGCTGTCCTCCGACGAGCTCGGCGGGTTCCTGTCCTTCGTCAAGGAAACCGGCCTGCGCTTCGACGGCTCGGCCTACCGGACCATGCTGCGCTCGGACGGCTACTGGTTCTCGCGTCTCGGCGTGATGATCGAGCGGGCCGACAACACCGCCCGCATCCTCGACGTGAAATACCATGTGCTGCTGCCGGACGCCGAGCATATCGGCGGCTCGCTCGACTATTTCCAATGGTCGGCGATCCTGCGCGCGGTCTCGGCGCTGACCGCCTATCACTGGGTCTACAAGGAGAGCCTGAAGCCCTGGCTGGTGGCCGATCTCCTGATCCTCAACGACCAGATGCCGCGCTCGCTCGCCGCCTGCTACGAAAGCATCGTGCGCAATCTGGACTCGTTGTCGCTCGCCTATGGCCGCCAGGGCCCGGCGCAGCGCGCCGGCCGCTCGATCCGCGCCAAGCTCGAGAATGCCCGTATCGACGACATCTTCCAGTCGGGGCTGCACGAGTTCGTGTCCGACTTCATCTCTGAGAACAATCAGCTCGGCGCCGCCATCACCCAGCAATATCTGACCTGAGGACCGACCCAACAGTCCCAGGACGCGCCCAGAGGCCCGACCATGCGTATCCGCGTCGCCCACCAGACCACCTACAGCTACCTGGTGCCGGCCACATCGGTGATCCAGACGCTGCGCCTGACGCCGCGCAATTTCGAGGGTCAGCACGTCAGTCACTGGCGGATCGACGTCGATCAGGACTGCCGGCTTGACGCCCATGAGGACGCCTTCGGCAACATCACCCACACCTTCACCGCGACCGGCCCGGTGAGCCAGCTGACCGTCAGCGTCGACGGCCTGGTCGAGACCACCGACACCGCCGGCATCGTGCGCGGCTCGGTCGAGCGTTTCCCGCCGGGCATGTTCCTGCGCGGCACCGACCTCACCCATGCCGATCCGGCGATCGCGGCCTATGCGGCGGCCAGGCGTGCCGAGGCCGGCGATGACCGGCTGGCGATCTGCCACGCGCTGATGGACGGGCTCGGCGAGGACGTGCTGTTCGACACCGATCCCACCCATGCCGCGACCACGGCGGCGGAAGCCTTCGCCCTGAAGCGCGGCGTCTGCCAGGACTTCGCCCACATCTTCATCGCGGCCGCGCGCCATCTCGGCATCCCCGCCCGCTATGTCGGCGGCTATTATTTCCGCGAGGACGGCACCGTCGACCAGGATGCCGGCCACGCCTGGGCCGAGGCCCATGTCGAGGGACTGGGCTGGGTCGGCTTCGACGCCGCCAACAAGACCTGCCCGACGGAGGCCCATGTGCGGATTGCCGCCGGCCTCGACTATCTGAGTGCGGCCCCCGTGCGCGGCACGCGCTATGGCGGCGACGGCGAGCATCTGACCGTCAAGGTCCGGGTGGACCAGCACCACCGGCAGGTGCAGACGCAGCAGTAGAGGGCGCGGCTCAGGCCGCCGTTCGAGCGCCCTCACCCACCTGTGCACGCCCTCCCCCTTGCCGGTTGCGCGCCCTGCCGCTAGGTCGGGTCGCGCGCACCCCGGAGAGAGCCATGACCACCACCGTCACCGCCGCCATCCTCGTCATTGGCGACGAGATCCTCTCCGGCCGGACCAAGGACAAGAACATCGGCTATATCGCCGAATATCTCACCGCCATCGGCATCGACACCAAGGAAGTCCGCGTCGTGCCCGACGAGGAGGACGAGATCGTCCCCGCGCTGAACACGCTGCGCGCCAAATACAACTATGTCTTCACCACCGGCGGCATCGGCCCGACCCATGACGACATCACCGCCGACTGCATCGCCAAGGCCTTCGGCGTGTCGATCGACGTCGATCCGCGCGCCCGCGCCCTGCTCTTGGAGCGCATCGCGGAAAAGGACCTGAACGAGGCGCGCCTGCGCATGGCCCGCATCCCGGCCGGCGCCGAACTGGTCGACAACCCGATCTCCAAGGCCCCGGGCTTCATGATCGGCAATGTCATCACCATGGCGGGCGTGCCCTCCATCATGCAGGCCATGCTCGACGCGGTGACGCCGAAGCTCAAGACCGGCACGAAGATGATCCAGGTCACCATCGAGGCCGCCGGCATGAAGGAAGGCGATATCGGCACCGAATATGGCGCCATCGCCAAGGCCCATCCCGGCGTCATCATGGGTTCCTATCCCATGATGAACGAGACCGGCTTCTTCACCAGGCTGGTGCTGCGCGCCAAGGACCCGGCCCTGCTCGGCCCCGCGGAAGCAGCCGTCGTCGCCATGGTGGAGCGCGCCAAGCCCGCAACATCCGAGATCAAGATCACGCGGGGAGCCTGATCAGCCGGCGCAACATGTTGCAACGCGGCAACAGGGCACCGCCAACACGCTTTGTATTACCATTTGTTTTGATGTAGATCAGTCCGAATCCGCGTTACAAGGATCACCTTCCCCCGGCCTGAACGACCCTGGTCAACATTGTCCCCCCGACGATGGCGCGCCCTGCGCATGACCTGATCCCGACCTTGAATCCCATTGGGGGCACCATGAAGACCATCATCCGTAGCGCAGCGCTTGGCGCCGCCCTGTCCGTGTCGGCATTCGCCGCTCAGGCTGCCGACCTCGGCGCACCGCGCATGCCCATCGCCGAGACCATCTCGACCGATTTCAACCCGTGGCAGATCCGTCTGCGCGCGCTCGCCGTCATCCCGTCGGCCGGCGGCGCCGTCACCCAGCTGAACGGCGCGGCCATCGCCCCGCTCGGCGGCCTCGGCATTTCCAACTCGATCGTTCCCGAGCTGGACATCACCTATTACTTCACCAAGAACATCGCGGTTGAGCTGATCCTCGGCGTCACCCCGCACAATGTCCGCCCGACCGGCGCTCTGGCTGGCGCTCTCGCCTCCACCGCCACCATCGGCAAGACCTGGCTGCTGCCGCCGACCCTCATGCTGCAGTACCACTTCACCAATTTCGGCGCGTTCAAGCCCTATGTCGGTGCCGGTCTGAACTACACGATGTTCTTCTCGCAGTCCTCCGCAGGCGCCATGGCTCCGGGCGGTGGCGGCTTCGCCTACAACCGCTTCTCGGTGGCGCCCGCCGCCGGTCTCGCCCTCCAGGTCGGCTTCGACTACATGATCGACCGTCATTGGGGCGTGAACCTCGACGTCAAGAAGATCTTCCTGCGGTCGAACTTCAAGTACACCGACACGACCGGCGTGCTCGCCACGACGTCTGGCCGGGTCACCATCGACCCCTGGCTGATCTCCACCGGCATCACCTACCGGTTCTGATTTCATCCGAACCGCCGATATCGATCAGAGGGCCCTCGCGGGCCCTCTTTTCATAGGTGCCATCCCCTGAAATTCCTGCGGAAAACCTCGCGCCGGCTTTGAGGCCAGGGCCCGGTGCGGCTAGTGTCGCCTCCCCGCCGGAGCAAGACCCATGGCCACGCCGAACCCAGACAAAGCCTTTCCCGTTTCCTGGGACCAGTTCCACCGCGACGCCCGCGCGCTCGCCTGGCGGATCAGCGGCGCCGGCCCGTTCCGCGCCATCGTCTGCATCACCCGCGGCGGCCTGGTGCCGGCGGCCATCGTCACCCGCGAGCTCGGCATCCGGATGATCGAGACGGTGTGTATCGCCAGCTACCACGACTATCAGAGCCAGGGGCAGCTGAAGGTCATCAAGGAAGTGGCGCCCCACCTGCTGACCGAAGGCGGCGAAGGCATTCTGGTGGTCGACGATCTCGTCGACACCGGCAAGACCGCGCGCGTGGTGCGCGACATGCTGCCCAAGGCCCATATCGCCACCGTCTATGCCAAGCCCCAGGGCCGCCCGATGGTCGACACCTTCGTTACCGAGGTGTCGCAGGACACCTGGATCTATTTCCCCTGGGACATGGGCTACACGTTCCAGCCGCCGATCCGCGACGCCGGCTGAGGCCCAGGCCTAGCGCCGGCCGAACAGCGAGACCCTGAGCGTATCGGTGCCCAGGCCCTCCTCGATGATGTGACCCATCCGCTTGCCCTCGGTGCCGAGCAGGCCCAGCACCATGGGCGGATTGATCAGCACAACCAGCATCGTGAAGAACAGCACGATCTTGGACGCAGTGATTTGCATGGCGACCCCGCGCATTGTCGTCAGTGCCTCCCCTAAGGGGACGCTAGACGGGCGGCCGCTAAGGCGCGGTTGAGGCGGGTGGTGCATTTCGCCGGCGAAACGCCAGCAAATCTCGGTCAAACTGGCGGAAATGGGAGAGGCTTGTGGTCACATCCGGGGCCAAGCCTCGACTCGGCCTGAGTCGCCGCGCTAGACAGACACCCGCGCGCACGTGGTGGAACCGGTAGACACACGAGACTTAAAATCTTGCGCCTTCGGGCGTGCCGGTTCGAGTCCGGCCGTGCGCACCACCCCCGACGTCGCTCAGCCCTACCCCGCCATCTCCGGCGCGCGCGCGTAAAGTTCCGTGAACACGGCGAAGCCGGTGAGCCATATCAAGGCAAGCGTCATGCGGTCCCCCTGGCCCGGCGGCGGAATCAGTGCTCCCGCGTTGCCGTTCCCGAAGGCTGATGACGGCCCCCGCCCCTGTCAATCACCAATCCGTGATCGTGGTATTCCGCTAGGGGTGCTGTCCCCAGCGGCCTGCACCGCGCCTCAGGGCTGCTGACGCTTCAGGAAGGCGATGAGGTCGATCACGTCGCGATGCGAGGGCGAGAAATCGGGCATGGTCCGGTGCGGACGCGACAGGAAGTTGAACAGCGCGTTTTCCTCCAGCCATTCGGGCTTGGCGGCGATGCGATCGAAGGGCGGCGCCACATCCGTGCCACGGCTCTGCCCGCCCGAGATGACATGGCAGCTGGTGCACCAGCGATCGGCGAATCTCGCACCCTTCACGGGATCGGGGGCCTGCGCCGCGGCCGGTGCGGCCATCGCAAGCACGACGGCAAGCGCCAGTCCCGCGGCATCAATCGGCAACATGAATCTGGTCAGCATGAGACGTCCTCCGAAGCCCCATAGTGCGGGCGACCTGCGGAGGCCGCCTTGCGCTCGCGCAAGCACATCCATCCGCCGGCCCCCGCCGGCTAAAGCCCTTCATGAGGTTGCCATGCGCCTGTTCGCCCTTGCCGTTGCCGTTCTCGGCGCCACCCCCGCTTTCGCCCAGGTCGAGCTGCCCCAGCGCCGGGCGGGACAGTGGGAGATCACCATGACCACCGGCGAAGGCTCCGCCGCAACCGAGTTCAAGACCACTGCCTGCACCGATGCCGGAGCCGAGCGCGCCATGATGGCCATGGGCACCGGCATGATGGGCCAGATGTGCCAGCGCAACGATATCCGCCGCGACGGGCAAGGCTATCTGATGGAATCCGACTGCCAGATGGGCCCCATGCGCGTCGTCTCCACCACCCGCATCACCGGCGATTTCCAGTCCGCCTACCAGATGCGCATCGAGGGCCAGGTCACCGGCACGCCGGGCGCCGCCCAGCAGAAGACGGTGACGATCCAGAGCGCGCGCTTCGTCTCGGCCACCTGCACCGGAGGCCTCGTGCCGGGTGACATGCTGCTGCCCGGCGGCCAGAAGATGAACGTGCTGAACATGCCGGGCCTTGGCGGCGCGGGCGCACCGGCCGGTGGCGCGAACCGCCGGCAGCCCTGAGGGCAGCGCGAAGGCGTCCTTCGAGGCACGGCTGCAATCCGCGACAGGACACGGTCGAAGGCGTCAGATGCAGGCGACAGAAACAACAGCGGGCCCGCCCCCTCCCACCACGCAGGTGGGGGGAGGGTTGGGGTGGGTGGAACAGGCGCGCTATCATCCGAGAGGCCCCCCACCCTATCCCTCCCCCGAAGACGGTGGGAGGGGATGTGATGGGCCCGGCCGTTAGATGCGGCTGTCGGTCGAGCGTGGCGATAGCCAGCCCTCCCCACCTCATCCTGGCAGTGTTTCTCCCCACCTCGTCCTGAGGCGCGAGGCGAAGCCGAGCCTCGAAGGACCTTTGCCTTCGCGCCAATGGGAAGACGTCCTTCGAGGCCCTTGTCGCTTCGCTCAAGGGCACCTCAGGATGAGGAACGGTTGGAATCCGCCACGGCAGGACATCGAACCCGCCATGGCATTCGCTGAACGCAAAACCGGCGCAGTGCCTCACCGCGCGGGGATATGCTCCGCCGTGCGCATGCCGGCAGGACCCGTCTCGAACGGCAGGCGGGCGATCTCGCGCAGGCGCCGGCCCGACAGCTCGAACACCTGGATGTCGCGGGCCACCATGTTCTGCACCATCAGGCGGCGGCCATCGGCCGACCAGACGATGCCCTGCGACCACTGGCCGATGGGGGCTACCGCGATCTGCTCCAGCTGGAAGCCGCGGATACGATAGACCATCACCGAGCCCCGCTCGGCGAAGAACGGCGAGGTGCGCGGCTTGTTCGAGCCGTTCATGGTGAGCACCGCCACAAACCGGCCGTCATGGGACATCTTGATCCCTTCCGGCGTCTGCCCGACCGACACCGTGTTGACCACGCGCGGCGGATTGGCCCGCACATCGATCACGCTCACCGTGTCGGCATCGCCGCCGCCAATGCCGATATTGGCCACGACAGCGACGTCGCCACGCGAGCCGACATCGATGCCATAGGGCCTGAGACCGGCATTGAGATCGCGCCGCGTATAGGTGACGGTCGAACCCTCGATGGAGAGCACCGAGATCTTGTGGTCATTGTCGCGGGTGACCAGCGCCATGCGCCCGTCGCGGGTGAAGACCGGCAGGCTCGGGCCGGAATTGGCCTCGCCCAACGCGATCTTCGGGCCGACAGTGACGGTCTTGCCGGCAATGGTCAGCACCGACACCGTGCCCTCGGAGCGATTGGCGACCAGCGCCAGCGTGCCGCTCGGGCTGATCGAGACGCCGGCCGCGCCGCGGCCCACTTCCAGCGTCGCGATCACGGCCGGCGGATTGGCCTTCAGATCGATCACCGAGACGCGGTTGTCGGGGATGGTGGCGCGCGGATTGGCCGGGTCGATCCGCATGGCGGAGGTGACCAGCGCCAGGCTCTCGTCGGGCGTGATGGCGACCGATTGCGGCGGGCCGACCACGCTGGTGGGGGCAAGGACCGTTGCCACCACGCGAGGCGTGCCGCGGGCGAAATCGATGATGGCGACCGAATCCGGCGTCGGATTTTGCTGAACCTGCGTCACGCCATCGACGAGACGGACCTTGCCGTCATTGGCCGACAGCGCGAGCTGCGCCGAGGCCGGTGCGATGCCGGCCAGCGACAGCGCCGTGGCCGCGAAAAGTGCGGATCTGAACATCTATTCCTCCCTGATGCGGCACTGACGGCCGCTTGACCGAGGGTGAGGCTAGACCGGATGGGAGGCTGCGACCATCCGTTGAAGTCGCGAGGCAGGGGGGAGCATCCGATCCCTGAACAGGCTCGTCTCGCGCGCTCCCTCCTCACCTCATCCTGAGGTGCGAGGCGAAGCCGAGCCTCGAAGGACTCCTTGAAACCTGCTCAAGCAGGAAGACGTCCTTCGAGGCCTGTTCGCTAACGCTCGCAGGCACCTCAGGATGAGGAAGGGAGAGGTTCGCGCTTAGCTTGGTCTCACACGTATCCCCCACGACGCACTCCCCCAACAGCAGCGCGGCTCAAGCCCCCTCCCACCACGCATGTGAGGGGGGGGGTGGGGTGGGGGGAATGGCCCTCTCTTCCGAGATACCCCTAAGCCTGTCCCTCCCCCCGAAGACGGAGGGAGGGGATGAGGTTCCCGAGGGCGGCGCCATCGCGCTCAGGGGGGTGTCGAAAGCCCCGCCCCTCACGCCTTATGCCGGTAGATCCAGTCATAGGACGAGACCAGATGCTTGCCGCCCATCAGCCGGATCGCGGTGTCGCGGGCAAAGCCCAGCGGCCCGTCGAGGTGATAGATACGGCCATTGACGCGGGCGCCGCGCTGCACCGCCGCCACCCGCGCACGCCGCGCCGCCTCGTAGCGGCGGAAGGCCGCCGCGAGATCACCGGGTGTCGCCTGAACCTCGCGCGCCAGCACCGCGGCATCCTCGATCGCCATGGCCCCGCCCTGGGCGAGAAAGGGCAGCATGGGGTGGGCGGCGTCGCCCATCAGCGTCACGGCCCCCTCGCCCGGCCCGAACCAGGTGTCGCGGTCGCCCAGCGGCCAGGTGAGGAAGCTGTCGGCGGCAGCGATCAGCGCGCGGGCCGGCTCGGCCCAGTTGCGGAAGCGCCGGACCAGCACCATCTTGTCGCCCGGACCCGACCAGCTTTCTCCGCTGGACGGATCCGACAGGATGGCGACCAGATTGATCAGCCGCCCGGCCTTGACCGGGTAGTGGACGAGATGGGCGCCGGCGCCGAGCCACAGGCCGACGCGGTCGCGGGGAATGCCTGGCGGGGCGGTATCGACGGGCACGGTCGCCCGCCAGGCGGTGCGCGAGCGGTTATGCGGCAAATTTTTGTCGCCAAGGGCTTTGCGGGCCGCCGACCACAGGCCATCAGCCCCGACAAGGGCGGAAACAAGCCGTTTCTCCTGAGCTGAGACGGCATCGGAGCCGGACGGAGGGCTCTCTCCTGTTCCGGATAAGCTCCGCTCCAGAATCAGCGAAATGCCGGATTCCAGGGGGGTGGCCGAGACCAGCCGGAGGCCGGTTTCCAGACTGATCGCCGGCTCGTTCCGGCAGGCCTGGAGCAGCACCGCCTGCAGGTCGGCGCGATGCACCACCCACCAGGGCGCGCCATAGGCGGCCTCGATCTCAGGGCCGAGCGGGCCCGAGGCCAGCACCGCGCCGCTGCCGCCTGCGCGCACGTCCATGCCGGCTGGCGTCACGACGAGCGGCGCGAGCGCATCCCGGAGGCCGAGCCCGATCAGCACGCGGCTGGCATTGGGGGTGAGCTGGATGCCGGCGCCGACCTCCTCGAGGACGGCCGATTGCTCGATCAGCGAGACCGGGTTACCGGCGCGGGCCAGCGCTAGGGCGGCGGTCAGGCCGGCAATGCCGGCGCCTGCTATGGCGATCCGTGGCGCATCGGCCATCGGGCGCGCCATCAGACGGTCGCGGGCATCTCGACAAGCGCGCCCGGGGGATCGGACTGGTCGTCATGCAGCTTGGCGTCGAACTTGTAGAGCGTCGAGCAGTAGGGGCAGACGATCTCGGTGTCGGAGCCCATGTCGAGATAGATGTGCGGGTGGTCGAAGGGTGCCCGCGCGCCCATGCAGTTGAACTCCTTGACCCCGACATGGACCACGGCAACGCCCTGGTCATTGGCGAAATGGGGAATGGCGTGGTGGGCCATGATGCGATCCTTCAGCTGATGGCGCGGACCATAAGAGGTTGAACGGACGAAGGGAAGCGGCGGATCGGCTCAGCCGAACAGCCAGACCGCGCCGGCCAGGATGCCGCCCACGATGGTCATCACCAGCAGGGTCGCGAAGATGCCGATGACATGGCCCGCCGCGACCAGGAACCCGTCTTCCTCGAGCAGGCCGACCGACATCACCACCAGGGCGACGCCCGGCGGGAAGTTGCCGATCCACGACAGCGGAAGTGCCAGGATGACGCCGAGCAGCAGGAACATGGCGCCGAGCAGCGCCCGCATGACGCCGTGCGTCATGAACAGCGCGCGGGGCTTGGCAACCGATTCCAGCCTGAGGATCCAGGGGATGGTGCGATCGATCATCGAGGCGGTCTCGGCACGCGGCAGGCTCTTGGCCGCCACGAACTCGGGCAGCCACAGGCTCTTGCGCCCGATCAGCATCTGCAGACCGACGACCGCGATCACCACGCCCGAGATGGTCGAGACGCCGGGGATCATCGGGATGATGTTGGGCAGCGCGAAGATCAGCGTCAGCAGGCCAAAGGCGCGGTCGCCGAGCGCCTGCGTCAGTTGTCCCAGCGGAATGCCGTCGCCTTCGCCAAGGGTCTTCAGGGCGAGGAAGACATCGGATGTCTTCAGGCTCGGTGACTGATCGGTGCCGTCCACGGCTGCTCCTTGGAATCCGGTTCTGACGGCCGGATCAGAAGAAGATCGCCAGCGCGCCTGCCAGCACCGTATAGCCGATTCCAGCCCCGATCATCGTGGCAAGTGCGGCCAGCAGGAATCCGCAGATGACCAGCACGCCGTCACGCTCCGTGAGGCCGAGGCCGAACACGCAGAGCGCCAGGCCCTGCGGCATGGAGCCGATCCATGGGATCGGCACGAGGATCAGCAGAACCGCCAGGATCAGCACGGCAAGTCCCACCACGCGGCGCGCCGTGGGGCCGGACGCCAGGACCAGCCGGGGCCTTGTCACGGTCTCGATGCGGGTGAGGAAGGGCATGGTGCGCTGGATCACGGCAGTCAGCTTGGCACGCGGCAGTTCGGTGCGCGCGATGCGCGCCGGCAGCCAGGGCACTTCGCGGCCAATGAACATCTGCACCGCCAGCATGATCAGGACGATGCCCGTGATGATCGGCAGGCCGGGGATCGGCAACAGGTTGGGCAGACCGAACAGGATCAGCGACAGGCCGAAGGCACGGTTGCGCAGCGCCGCCATGAGGTCGCCAACCGTCACCTTGCCGAGAAGCTCGGCATGGGTGGTGGATTGCGCCGCCAGGATCGAGGCGATGATCTGCGAGGTCTTCTGCGGCGACGTGGTCACATGGGGGTCCGATACGCGACGGGACGCGGACCATAGGAGCTATCGCGTCAGGTTTCCACGTTCGTGATGTCAAATCGCCTGCGACGTTTCAATGCAGGCCCTCAGTGCAGCCGCATCAATGTCCGCGCCACGGCGATCTCGCGCGGGCTGACGAGACAGGACGAGGTCACCCGCACCGAGTGCAACCGACCGTCCAGCGAGCGCTCCCAGAAGTCGAGGAAGCGCTGCAGGGTGGGGAAGTATGGCGCCTGGTCGAAGTCCTGCCAGACATAGGTCTGCAGGAACAGTGGATGATCCGGCATCCGGTATAGGATCTCGGCCGTGGTGAGCGAATAGCCTTCGATCAGCCGCATGAAGTCGGGGTCGACGGGCGACGGCACATGGGATGCGGATGCAAGCATGACAGTCCTCGTGACAAGGTTGATCTGACGCTGCTCGTCGACGACATGGACTGACGCTGGTGGCGCTGTCGTGCTCCGATCCCGCAATTGAGCGCTTGCCATGGTTGATGATCGGTTAACGCGGCGTGCCGCGATGATGACTTGCGCGCCATCCGGCAAGCAACCGAGGTGATTCGGCGCGCACGGCATGCAGAAATGGCCCATGCGGTTGTGGCTTGCGAGCAGTTGCATCCTCTGGGTATGCGCCGGATGCGGCGCGCTGGCGGACGAGGTGGAGAAGCCCCCCGCCCCGACCGCGCTCGCCTATGCCGAATTCGGCGGCACGTTCGATGGCGCCCATGTCTCGTCAGGCGTCGACTTCACACTTGGCCAGCCGATCGATGCGCGCGGGCTCATCGTCCGCATCGGGGGCAACACCGGCTGGTCGCGCTTCCAGATCGATCCGGCCATCGCCTTCAAGGTCTCCGAGGTCTCCCAGTCGGGCCGCCTGATGCTTGGCTGGCGCGAAACCGGGTCATGGGGCACGGTGACGGCCTTTGCCGGCGTCGGCATCGAATCCCGGCGGCTGATCCCCAATCTGATCGATCCGCAGACCGGCACGCGGGCCGGCCCGGCCTTCGCCATCGATGCCTGGCTGACGCCGTTCGATCGCGTCGCGGTCCAAGCCTATCTCGGCACCACCACCGCCTTCGGTGCGTGGACGCTGAAGATCGCGCCCGGCTACCGGGTCGCGGCCAATGTCCATGTCGGACCGGAGATCACCTGGAGCCGTCACCATGGGTCGGAACGGCTGCGCGTCGGCGGCCATGTGACGGGTTTGCAGGTCTTCGCCTACGGCATCCGCCTGTCCGGCGGCTACGCCCAGGATCGCGGCGGAAGGGGCGGCGCCTATGCGGCCCTCTCCCTCTGGCACCGCTACTAGCTAGCGCAACGGCCCGATATCGGGGAAGCCATCGCCGATCGGATCGGCCACCTTGAACAGGAACAGCGTATCGACATAGCTGCCGCCAAAGACGGCGATGAGCGGCATGCGCCAGTGCCGCTCGACGCTGCCGGCACGCTCAACCGACCGGAAACGCGCTCTCAGTGCCGCCAGCACCTGCGCCTCGCGGCGGTTCTCCGCCACGACCAGGATCGGCCCGCGCCGCAGCAGAGCGACATCCGGCGTTGGTTCCATCAGGTAGCGCGCGCGCTCGTTGAGCTGCACGACAGGGGGAACGCTCGAGCCGTAGTACCGCAGTTGCGCATTGAGTGTGTAGGACCCAACCCCGATAGCGACGGCGCCCTGTTCCACCGCCGCCTTCTCCAGCTTGGCCGCGACATCCGCCCAGCCGGACAGCTGGCTGGTCGGATCGGCGGCAAGCGGCACGATGCGCCAGGCGGCATGGGCCATCACCAGAAGCCCGAGCACCACGCCGACGACGACGCTGCCGCGCATCGAGATTGTCAGCGCGATGCGGGCGGGGCGCCATGCCGGCAGCTTCAGCGCGCCGATCACCGCGGCCGTGATCGAGGCCGGCAGCAGGCAGGCTGTCCAATTGCCCTGGACGCGGTCGAACAGCCCATACCAGACGAGGTAGGCGACCAGCGGCAGCGTTGTGGCAGCCAACAGCACCTCGCCTGCGGCCCGGTTCCGGACCGCATCGCGCACCACCACCCAGAGCCCCCAGAGCACCAGAAGGCCGATCAGCGGCGTCAGCAGGGCCGCCTGCCCGGCCACGAACTCCGGCACGAAGCGCGGATCGAAGGCCTGCGGGACGGCACGACCGAACTGTTTGGTCAGCGAAGCACCGCCCGCGCTGACATTCCACCAAAGCGTCGGCGCCATCACGGCAAGACAAACCGCACCGCCGGCATAGGTCCAGGGCGAGGCGAACCAGCGCCGGAGCTCGGGAACGACCGCAAGCCAGATCAGAACCCCGAGACCAAGGAAGACGGCCGTGTACTTGGAGATGAAGGCAAGGCCGATGGCGAGACCGATGGCAATCCACCAAGCCCCCCTGCCCGTCCGCCACAGTTCGACCAGCGCCAGTAGCGCTAGCGTCCAGAACAGCACCAGCGGCGTGTCCGGGGTCACCAGCATGCTGCCGGCACCGAGAAACAGTGTGCCCTGAACGAGAGCCGCTCCGGCCAGCGCCGCGCGCATGCTTCCGGTCAGCCGAAACACCAGCCGCCAGACGCCGAGGCTGGCGAGGGCCCCGAGCAGGACCGCAATCCAGCGGATGCCGAGCTCGCTGTCACCGAACACGGCGGTGGATGCGCGGATAAGGACGGCAACCATCGGCGGATGGTCGAAATAGCCAAGCGCGAGATTGCGCGACCAGATCCAGTAATAGGCCTCGTCGGCGGCAAGGCCGAGTGCGCCTGCGGCCCAGAACCGGATGCCGCTGAGCAGTGCCACCAGCATGACGACACCTGCGGCGCTGCTGCCCCAGATGGGCCGCGGAAACGCGTCGGGCGATGGGTCAGCGGCGCCAGACAAGGGCGGACGAGGCGGCATAGTTGAACACCGCGCCCATCAGCGCGCCGGCAAGGCCCGACAGCCACCAGGCGGCGTGGCCGGCATAGAGCCAGCTGGCAACGCCGACATTGGCGAAGGCGCCGAGGCTGCAGACGGCATAGAACAGCAGCAGGCCAACGAGGAGCTTCGTGCCGCGCAGCCGTGCGTCGCGATAGGTGATCTCGTTGTTGATCAGGAAGTTGGTGGTCATCGCGACAAGCGTCGCCACCGTCTGCGACCACTCGAACCTCAGGCCGGTCCCGAGCATCACATAGAGCACGGCCAGGTGGACCAGCACGCCGCTGGCGCCAACCAGCGCGAAGAAGATGAAGCGCAGCGGCACGATGCCGCCGGACAGCTTGTGGATGAGGAAGCCCAGATAATCGAGCGCCACCTTGGCGTCGAGCTTGCTCTCCCCGTGCACCCGCTCGCGGAATACATAGGGCACCTCGGCAACGCTCGGTGTGGTTGGCACCGAGGCTGCGATATCGGCGAGGATCTTGAAGCCAGAGGTCGCGAGTTTCGGCGCGATACCCTCGATCAACTCGCGCCGGACCATGAAGAAGCCCGACATCGGATCGGAGAGCGGCGCCTTCAGGATCATCGCCGACAGCCTGCGTCCGAGGTCCGAGATCGCGCGCCGGATCGGCGTCAGGCCCTCGTCCTTGGAGCCGCCATCGATGTTGCGGCTGGCCACCACCAAGTCACGCCCCGCGCGGATATGATCGAGCATGGCCGGGAGGATGGTCTCATCGTGCTGGAGATCGGCATCCATCACCGCCACCACGGGCGCGGATGAGGCCAGCATGCCCTCGATACAGGCGCCCGCAAGCCCACGGCGTCCGACGCGGCGGATGCAGCGCACGCGCGGATCGCGGCGGGCAAGTTCCTTGGTGACGGCCGAGGTGCCATCGGGACTGTCGTCGTCGACGACGATCATCTCCCAGGCGATGCCCGCGAGTACGCGATTGAGCCGGGCGGCAAGCTCCGGCACATTGTCGCGTTCGTTGAAGCTTGGGACCACCACCGTCAGTTCGGCGGGGGCCAGGAGGATCGCAGCGGTTTCGCTCATGTGGCCGGGGTGATAGACCCCGCTCCGCAATGGGGTCAAGCGCCGGCGCGGGGACCGACGATGGTCGAGACCGCATAGCCGCGCCACAGATCCGCCGCCTTGACCGTCCTGCCCTCATCCTGCGCCGCAATCGCCAGCACGCCGCGGAGTTCGGACCGGGGTTCGACGGAGAAGCTGCGGAGCCAGGCGCGAAGCGCCCGACCGAACCAGCCTGGCAGCCCGTCCTGCTCGCCGAAATCGACGATGTGCAGCCGGCCGGCCGGCGCCGTTGCGGCGAGCGCGCGGTCGATGGTCTCGCGCCAGGGCGGGATCATCGATAGGGTGTAGGAACAGAACACCCGGTCGAAGGCGCTCTCGCCAAACAGCGCTTGCGGGTCGAAGGACGCGGCATCGGCCTTGGCCAAGTGGATACGCGAGGTGAGCCCTGCCCTTTCTACCGCCACCCGCGCCTCGCCCAGCATCACGTCGCTGATGTCGAAGCCGAAGAGCCGCGCATGGGGATAGGCCCGGGCCGCCCGGATCAGGTTCCGCCCGGTGCCACAACCGACCTCAAGGATCGAGCCACCTTCCGGTGGCCGCAAGTCGGAGATCAGCTGGTCGCGACCGAGCAGGTAGTACTTGCGGGTCAGGTCGTAGAACCCGACCTGCCAGCGATAGATCCGGTCCATGTGACCGGCAGCATCGACGGCCATCGTCATGCGCCGGTGAACTCGTAGAGATGGAACCCGCCATAGATCGACGACCGGTCGCGCGCGGTCATCTCGCGGCAACGATCCTCGTCATAGCTGAACTGGCCCAGCAGGTCGGGATCGAGGCGGCCGGGGAGCAGACTCTCGACCGCCGCGGTGCGGAAGATCACCCGCGCGCCGGGCTTAGCGGTACGGACGATCTCCCGCCACAGCCGGTTCAGAACCTCATCGGTCATCCAGTCCTGCGCATCGAGAAGGACATAGGCATCCCGCGAGCGATCCGGGCATTCGGCGAGATGGTCGATGAGATTGGCGTGCAGGACCTCGACGCGATCGGCCCTCACCCTGACGGCCGCGAAATGCTCGGCCAGCAGATAGGGCGGGACCGAAGCGCCGCCCGGCGCGTAGGTCCGGCCAAAGGCCTGCCAGGCGAAGTAGTTGTCATGGATCGGGAAATCGCAGGCGAGCCGCTCCAGCCGCTGGACCAGCACGTCTTCCATGCCAGCACCGGGGCGGGCCGCCGACAGGAGCGCGCGGTATTGGGCGGGCGGGATGCCGAGGCCATAGAGCGAGGCGGGGTTGCTGACCAGCCACCTGACCAGCCGCGATCCGAAGACCGGGCGCATCTCGCGCTCGAAGATCGCGCGCTGCTCGGCAAGCGAGGTCGCATCGACCAGCCGGCGCGGATTGCGGCCATGCAGGCGGGCTACCGCATGGCCCGTGCCGATCATCCAGCCGAGCAGGCCCTTCTTGTAGATGTTCCGGCCGAACTGGCCGATGCGGCGGCGCCCAGCGAGGTCGCGACGGTCCCAATAGGCCCGCGTCGCATCGTCCAGATGGGCCCGCAGGTGGCGCTCATAGGCGCGGATGTTGCCGTGGTCGTCAGCCTTGCCGAAGAACTGGAAGAAGGCGGTGTGGTCCGGCAGATGGCGCACGGCGGCGATCTTGAGGCGGTTCAGCGCGACGTGGTTCTCGTTGAGGTCGACTGCGGTGATCCGAGCGGGATTGGCTGTCAGATAGCTCAGGATGTTGCATCCGCCGGACGCGATGGCGACGACATGATCGCCCGGCCCAAGCCTGAGCGCTTCCATGTCGATCACCGGGTCTTCCCAGATCTGCGGATAGACCAGGCCCGAGAACATGCGCGTGAACAGCCGTTCCTGGAGCCCCGAGCGGCTGAGGGCGCGGTGTCGGGTGACGGCACGTGCCAGGTTCTGATGCGTTGCCCGACGCGTCTCGCTCGCCGCCATCGTCATGTTTCGCTCCCGATTCGAAAGTGCATCCGATCCGGGTAGGCTGGCCGTGTGACGGGAGAGCAAAGGTCTCGTGAAACACCCGTGACAAAGACAATCGATCTCGAGGGACAGAGTTCGAGAGAACCGATATCTAAACTTGATTCTATTTTTGCATCAGAGGGTTAAGCTGAACCCTTAGGGTAAATATCGCCTATCGGTTGCCCTACCCCGGCGCGAGGGCTAACAGGAAAACAACCACTCTGTGTCCACGGAGCGTGTTTTCTGGCCCCGGCTTCTGCCGGGGCCTTTTTCTTGAGCCCAGCCGGCATTGACCATAGCGGCTGCGCGTCAAGATTTGCCGTCACTCCGCGTCGAAGAGCCCACCGGCAGCCGCCAGCGCTTCCGGCGTGTCGACATCGAGATGGACCCCGTCACCATCGACATGCACCTCGGCAATCGCTTCCGGCGCTGCCGCGAGAATGGCGCGCCCACCCTGGTCGCCACTGACGCGCCCAAGCTCGGCAAAGAACCGCCGCCCCCACAGTACCGGATTGCCGCGCCGCCCGTCGGCGATCGGCACGACCACATGATGGCCATGCGCCGGATCGAAGGCCCGGACCAGCCCGGCCACCAGCGCGGATGACACACGCGGCATGTCGCCGAGCAGCACGACGGCGGCATCCACGCTGTCGCCCAGCGCCGCAATGCCGGTGCGCAACGAGGTCGAAAGCCCCTCGGCAAAGTCCGGATTGTGGACGAACCGCACTGGCAGGCCAGCCAGTGCCGCCTCGATCCGCTCCGCCTGATGGCCGGTCACCACCACGATCTCGTCGAGGCCACCATCGCGGGCCGCCTCCACCGCGCGGCGGACCAGCACAACGCCGTCCATCGTGGCCAGCAGCTTGTTCGGACCGCCCATGCGGGTGGACCGGCCAGCCGCCAGAACGAGGCCGGCAATGCGCGGCTTCGGCGGTGCCTCCGCCAGGCCTTCGCGCGGCTGCGGTCGCGACACGATCTCCATCAGGAGCCCCCCGACCCCCATGCCGGTCACATCCTCGCGCGTCACATCGAGACCGGCCAGCAGACGCATCAGCACCCAGTCGAAGCCGTTCTCCTTCGGCGAGCGGGCGCAGCCCGGGGCCCCGATCACCGGGATATCACCGAGTTTGCCGATCATCAGGAGATTGCCGGGATCGACCGGCATGCCGAGATGCTCGACCCGCCCGCCTGCCGCCTCCAGCGCCGCCGGTATGACGTCGCGCCGGTCGGCGATGGCGGAAGCACCGAACACCAGGATCAGGTCCGCGCCCTCGGCCACAGCCCTGACAATGGCCGACGCGAGTTCCGCCGAATCGTGAGCGACGCGATGGTCGGCGACGATAGCGGCATCCGCTGGAGCCAGCCGTGCGGCCGTCACCTTCAGCGTCTTCTCGACCACCTTCGCCGGCAGGCCCGGCAGCAGTGTCGAGATTACCGCCACCCGCCGCAGTCGAAACGGCTGGACCCGCACGAGGTCACCATCCTCTGTCGCGCGGATCACCGTTTCGGCAGCGACGGCATAGGGAATGATCTTGACGGTTGCGATCATCTCGCCGGGTTCGACCACCGCGAAGGCTGGCAAGGTCGCGAGTGTAATCGCTTCGTCAATCCGGTTCAGCCGGTCGATACTGGCGCGCTCGACCACCAGCACACCGGCGACCTCCGCGAAGAGATTGGACCTGCCGGTGAAGGCCTCGTCGACGCGCACCCCAGGGCCCGCCACCGCAAGGGCGATCCCCCCGGCCGCCGCATCCTCGGGGATGTCGTCGGGTTCAGCCAGCGCGACCGTCACGGTCTCGACGCCCGCAGTCCTCATCGCGTCAATCTCGGCCTGCGAGATCAGCGTGCCCTTCTTGAGCACAAGCCCGTCCGTGCGCACCGCATGGGCGACGACGCCGCCCAGCGCCTCGCCGACCGGGACGGGCCCGAACCTCACGCGATCCCCTGGCGCCAGGCCTGGATCACCTCGGCCATGATCGACACGGCGATCTCGGTCGGCGTGATCGCCCCAATGGCAAGCCCGATCGGCGCCTTGATCCGGGCGATCGCCTCGGCCGATGCCCCCTGCCCGCCGAGCCGCTCGACGCGCTTGGCATGGGTCTTCCGGGAGCCGAGCGCGCCGATGTAGAAGCAGCCCTTCTCGAAGGCATGGAGCAGCGCCGGGTCGTCGATCTTCGGATCGTGGGTCAGGGCGATGAAGGCCGTGTAGCGATCGACCTTCAGCGGCGGCAGGGCGACATCCGGCCACTCGGCATGGATAGACACGTCGGGAAAGCGGTCGGCTGTGGCAAAGGCGGTGCGCGGATCGATCACGACGGGCTCATAGCCGAGCGAGCGCGCCAGCGGGATCAGCGCCTGGGTGATGTGGACCGCGCCGATCACCACCATCTGCGCCGGCGGCACCTGCACTGTCAGGAAGGTGCGCGTGTCGGGCACCAAGCCGCTCCGCCCGGTGCGGATCGCCGCACGAATGGCCTCGGCCAGCGGATCGTCGGCCAGGCGATCGGCTGTCACCACGCGGCCGGGCATCTGGCCGTCGAGATCGGTGACCAGAACCGCGGCCTGACGCGCCGCGCGCGCCGCATTCAGCGCCGAAAGGAGCGCGATATCCATCAGGCGACCTTCTCGACATAGACGGCAATGCGGCCGCCGCAGGACAGGCCAACACGCCAGGCGGTTTCGTCGGCAACACCGAATTCGAGCAGCTTGGCCTTGCCGGAGCCGATCACGTCGAGCGCTTCGGTGACGACCTCGCCTTCGACGCAGCCGCCCGACACCGAGCCGAGGAACGTGCCATCCTCGTCGATCACCAGATGCGATCCGACCGGTCGCGGCGCCGAGCCCCAGGTCTCGACGACGGTTGCCACAGCAACCCCCTTGCCGGCGCGGGCCCAGGCCTCGGCCTTGCCCAGAATGTCGTCTTCGGATGCGAGCATCGGACCCTCCCTCGGGATGTCAGCCAAGATAGGCGCGGCGAGGCCATTCCGCGAGGGGATCAGGCGGCCTTCAGCCACAATCTCGGATCATGGGAGCGATCCGTCCGGCGCGCATCGAGGGCCGTGACCAGATCGGCGATCGCCGCGATGGTGTGGACGGTGCGGAACTCGTCGACATGGGGCAGCAGCGCCCGGATCCCCTGGGCCTTCGCCTCGAACCCGTCGAAGCGCAGCAGCGGGTTCAGCCAGATCAGCCGCCGGCACGAGCGGTGCAGGCGATCGGCCTCGCGGGCGAGATCGCTGGAGCCATCGCGCTCCAGCCCGTCAGTGACCAGCAGCACCACCGCGCCGCCGGTCAGCACCCGGCGCGACCAGAGCTTGTTGAAGGCCTGGATCGAGGGCGCGATGCGCGTGCCGCCCGACCAGTCCTGCACGCCAGCGGTGCAGGCCGCCAGCGCCTCATCCGGGTCCTTGGCCTTCAGCATGCGGGTGATGTTGGTCAGCCGCGTGCCGAAGGTAAAGGCATGAACCTGCTGGCGTTTCTCCATCAGGGCGTGGATGAAGTGCAGCATGATGCGGGTATACTGGCTCATCGAGCCGGAGATGTCGCAGAGCACCACCAGGGGCGGATGCTTCTCCTTCGGCGCCCGCCGGGCGAGATCGATGATCGCCCCGCCGCCACCGATCGAGCGGCGCAAGGTGCGCCTGAGATCGATTAGCCGCCCCTTCGGATCGGGCGCCAGCCGGCGCGTTGGCACCGCGTCATCCGGCAGGACAAGAGCCGCAACCTGCTGTTTTGCCTCGGCAATCTCGGCCGCCGTCATCTGCGCGAAGTCCTTGCGCTGCAGGACCTCGACATCCGAGACAGTGAAGCTCGCATCAACCTCCAGCTCCGGCCGTTCCACCTGCTGGGGCTCGGCATCGTTGAAGAAGGCGTCCTGCAGCCTGAGCGAGACCGGGTCCGGCTGTCCCGGCGGAGCCGGAGCGACAGGCATCAGGATCGAGAGCAGCTTCTCCATCAGATGCCGCTTCTTCCAGAAGATTTCGAACCCGTCGTGGAACAGGAGCGAGTGCTCCTTCCGCCTCACGAAGACCGAATGGAGCGTCCAGTAGAAGTCCTCGCGCGACCCGATGCCAGCAGCTTCAACGGCCTGGATCGCATCCAGCACCGTTCCGGGCCCGACCGGCATGCCCGCCCGCCGGAGCGCCCGGCCGAAATGCGCAATATTTTCTGCCAGCGCATGGGCCATGTCAGCGTTGCGCCCTCACCTCGTCGAGGATCGCCTTGGCTTCCACGCCCTGCAACTTGGCGATGTCGTCCTGATACTTCAAGAGCACGCCCAGCGTGTCGGTGACGGCCTGCGGATCGAGGCCGACGGCATCGAGTTCGGTCAGTGCGGTGGCCCAGTCGATCGTCTCGGCAACGCCCGGTACCTTGAACAGGTCGCTCTTCCTCAGCCGCTGGACGAAGGCGACGATCTCGCGGGTCAGCCGCTCCGGCGCGCCCGGCGCCTTGGCGCGCAGGATCGCCAGTTCGCGGGCCGCATCGGGATAATCGACCCAGTGATAGAGGCAGCGGCGCTTCAGCGCGTCGTGGATCTCGCGGGTCCGGTTCGACGTCACGATGACGATCGGCGGCTGCGCCGCCTTGATGGTGCCGAGTTCCGGCACGGTCACCTGGAAATCCGACAGAACCTCCAGCAGGAAGGCCTCAAAGGCCTCGTCGGTGCGGTCGAGCTCGTCGATCAGCAGGACCGGCGGGCCGCGCACATCGGGCTCCAGCGCCTGCAGCAACGGCCGCTTGATGAGATAGCGCTCGGAGAAGATGCCGGCCGACAGCCGCTCCTTGTCGACCGATCCCTCGGCCTCCGCCATCCGGATCTCGATCATCTGGCCGGCGTAGTTCCACTCGTACACAGCCGCCGCGACATCGAGCCCCTCATAGCACTGAAGGCGGATGAGGTTGCGGCCCAGCGTCTTCGCCAGAACCTTGGCGATCTCGGTCTTGCCGACGCCCGCCTCGCCTTCGAGCAGCAGCGGGCGGCCCATCTTTAGGGCCAGGAACAGCACGGTCGCCAGCGACCGGTCGGCCACGTAGTCGCCGCTGTTGAGCAGGGCAAGGGTTGCGTCGATGGAGGCGGGAAGCGGGATGGGACGGGCAGCGGTCACGAAGGCACTCCGGCGGGATCGCCCCAGCATAGCGCAGGACACGCATCGCGCGAGAGGGGGTGAAGAGAGGGAGGCCTGCGGAGCGATGGGGAGTAGGATGGTCTTGGGACCGGGACAGCCGATGGCGCGCCAAGCTCCCTCCCCGCTTGCCAGGAGGGTTGGGGTGGGGTGACGGGCCTAGACGCCTGCGCGCGAAATCGCCGGGACAGAGCCCTGCCCCGGCGATCCGCTTGCCGATGTGAGACGCTCAGATCGCGGCGAGCCTGCCTTGCCACCGGTCCTTCAGGCCCAGCCAGGCAATGGTCAGACCCCGCCCGAGGAACATGCCACCGAGCAGCCCCGTCACCGCACTGCGAGCGACAAGGAACAGCGGATCCGCGGTGAGGCCAGGCGAGATGGCGATTGCAACGGCCGAGGCGTAGCGGCTGGCGAAAATGCCGATGATCAACATCAGGGACACCCATTCGCCCGGAACGTGAATGGTCATCGGGCGTTCGCCGGGCTTGGCGCCGGAGTGAAGGCCGTTCCAGCGGCCAATCCCTGCCCCCAGCGCCAGGGCGATGGCCCAGGCGGCAACGGCTTCGGGCCGAATGTTTCCGGCGAACATGAAGGACAGGCTGGTTGCCGTCATGGCAAGCGGCAGGATCAGGGCGCGCCACACGCCAATTGTCCGGTCCCTTGTGTTCATGTATCCGAGAAACAGGACGAGGCCGAGAAGGCCCCAAACCCAGAGTGGCGTTCCACGGATGATGCCGGAAATGAAGGCGGTCGTCGTTGCGGTCATGGGGGTCAGGCTCCAGTCAAGCCAGCCCGAAGCGGCCGGCGGATGGATCGTCAGATGGCCTGGTCCCTGCCGCCGGAAAACAGTCTTTTCGCGAACCGACATGGATCATTCGTGAACGACAGCACCATGACGTTCGCGCTTCGTCGATGGCGGGCGATCGTTCTGAGCCGCCGGAGCCTGGCTTTCGCCGCCATCCTCGCCGTGACGGTGACGGTTGTCGCACCGTTTGGCACCGGCGAGCGCATGGGCCCGGCCCTGCGACTTCTCTATTGGTGCGCGATCGTGGCAAGCCATGCGGCAATCGCAATCTTCATTGTCGTGGCGGTGTCCTACGCCTTGCGGCCAAGGGTCGACCTCAGATGGGCGCGCCTGCTGGCCGCAGGATGTGCGGCCGCCCTGCCGCTCGCGCTGGTTCAGACGGCACTGGCCCGTCTGTTGGGCGGCATGCCGCTGACTGTATCGACAATCGCGGCAACCTCCTTTTCAACCCTGGTGATCACTCTCGCCGTCACGACAATTGTCGGCCTCCTGCAGGACGACAGCAGTTCGGCCGGCACGCCGGCCACCGACATGCCAGCGCGCCCGGCCATGCGCGCCGTTGCGTTTCTGGAACGCCTGCCGCCCTCCATCGGCCGGGATCTGGTCAGCTTGTCGATGCAGGATCACTATATCGACGTGCGAACAGCCAGGGGCAGCACGCTCGTGCTCTTGCGGTTTTCAGATGCGGTCAGGGAACTGGACGGGGCTGACGGCCTGCAGATCCACCGCTCGCATTGGGTCGCAAGGAGTGCGGTCGCGCGACTGCACCGCGACGAGGGGCGCCTGCTTGTCGAACTCTTGGACGGACGGCGTCTGCCGGTCAGCCGGTCCTTTGCGGCAGCCGTGCGCGGCGCTGGATTTCCCGAAGCGCCCTGAAGAGCTCAGTTGGACGCGCGCCGGGTCGTCGCCTGGCCGGGATCGAGCGCCAGGCGCGTCGCCTGCGCCGTGCCCGTGCCATAGCCGGTGGTCAGCGTGATCTTGGCCGGCAGCAGAGCCCGCGACCCCGTCACCGGCACAAGAATGACCTCGGCCGAGCGCCGCCGCGCGGCCTGGATGTCGCTCCTGTCGGCGCGGTATCCGGCGACCGGCTCGAAGCGCACGCGGCAGACGGCGGCATCGCCCTTGTAGCCGGCAATATCGACCGGCCGCGTCTCGACGAAGGAATAGATCAGGTCGAAGCGCACCACGCCGTTATAGATCCGGCTCACCCGCTGGTCGCAGGCCCCTGCCCCGACCACAGGTCCCGAGCCCGAGGCGATGAAGATGCCCGCCGACAGGGGATCCAGCACGCCGCGCAGATGCGCTTCCGTCACCGGGGTTGCCCGCGTATGCGGCGGCTTGTCGGGATTGCGCACGACGGACCGCACATTGCCGCCGGCCATCCCGATATCGGTGGTTTCCACCTTGCCGCCGGAATTCACCTGAATCTGGAACGATGTCGGCACCGCCTGCGCGCCGGCGACGCGGCCCTGGGCGACCGCGGTGCCAGTGCCGCCGGCAAACATCGCGGCAATGCCGGTGACGCGGGCGTTCAGCGTGGTGCGGTAGTTCGCCCCGTCGGTGGTGGTCGAGACCATCTGTCCCGAACCGATCGAGAGCCCCAGAAAGCTCACGGAATAGTCCGCCGAGACCTCGCCGTTGCGCAATGTCACCTGCTGGGCGCTGGCGGCTGCGCCCCCCAGAGCCAGAAGGGCGGCGGCGATCGGTACAGGAAGCAGGCGAACTGTCATGGACAAGGCCTCGCGTCGGGGGAGCGCAACGGAAATGCCGAAGCAGCTTCGGCGTGAATCCCCATCATGCGGGCTTGCTTGGCAAGATTGCGGCAAGCCATGGCCATGCCCGCACTCAAATGTCGAAGCGTCGATCACGGTTGCGGCAACGCCACCTCAGCGGATCAGGGCGCGGACCAGCAGGCGGCCGCCGAAGAACACGAAGAGCGCGCCGACCGATCCCTCCAGAACTCGGCGGAACCGCTGGTAGAACTGCCGGACCGCGGCGCGCTGGAACAGCCAGGCGATCAGTCCGAGATAGAGCGCGTTGCAGCCGATCATGATCACGAGGGCGACGAGGCCGGTGGCGACCGAGGCACTGAGGATGCCCGAGACGGCGAAGATACTGGTGATGAAGATGATCGCCTGCGCGTTCGACACGGCCGTCACGAAGCCGACGCCGATCATGCGGAGCGCACCTGCCGGCGCCTCCGCGAGGTTCGATCCCGCTGCAGGCGAACTGGAGACGGCCAGGCCGCGGACAATTAGCCGCAGGCCGAAATAGACGAGATAGAGCGCGCCGAAAATCGTCACCGCCAGCCTCAGCCAGGGGAAGGCCTCGAGCAGCGCCGCCCAGCCGAGCAGGGCAAAGGCGGCGAGCAGCAGGATGCCCGAGAGATTGCCGAGGATCGCCAGCGCCACGTCGCCGGCGGGCCTTGTCACGGCCAAATGGGTCACCATCAGCGAATTCGCGCCCGGTGTTGGCACGATTGCCAGCCACATCAGGGTGAAAGTCCAGAGCACGCTGGCATCGAGCGCAAGGGTCATTGTCGTGAATCCAGCGGGAGATGAGTGCATTTTACGTTGGGTCACCCCCGATGACCAACGCATCTGATCGCATCTCTGACCCTCGCCCTGGAGCCCGAGGGATTGATTGACGCGTCGCAACAAATTTCACAAAATTCGCGCGATTTTTTGTTAAAAGGTCCGTGCTAGCGCTCTGTCTTGGCGTTCCTCCACCCTTGGTCTGATTCATGGAAGGCGGCGCAGGCATGCGCAACAGCACGATTTTGACCACTTTCCTGGTTGCGGTCTGCCTCGGGCTTGCCGTGCTGGTCCTGTTTTTCCCCAGTCAGGTCGATCAGGTCGTCAGCAGTGCACGGGCCTACATGAACCCGAAACACGCTGACATCGTGAGGCTGGAATATACCGCCGCCGACCCGTCACGCGCTCGCGGCTGGCAGTCGATGCGCAGCTACGGCACGGCCGAGGAATGCCTTCCCGCGCTGACCCGCGACTATTCGCGCGATCTGACGATCCAGGGGCCGATCGGCATGCTGCGCTGCGTCGCCTACCGCAAGACCGGCGAATTGGTTCAGGTGCTGAAGATTCATCAACCCAGTCCGGCCAGATAATCCGCGCCACGCGCGAAAAAGCCCGGAAGATCGCTCCTCCGGGCCTTCATCATTGTGATTTCCGCAGGATCAGGCGGCGGCAACAGCGCGCTTGGCCATGACACCGACCAGATGGGCGCGATATTCGGGCGACGCATGGATATCGCCGTTGAGATCGGCGGCATCGGTCGCAACCCCATCCAGCGCCTTGGCGTTGAAGCGCTTGGACAGCGCCTCTTCCATGGCCGCGTGGCGGAACACGCCACCCGAACCGGCACCCGTCACGGCGACACGCACCGCGCGGCCTTTCTTGGCGACGAAGACACCGACCAGCGCATAGCGCGAGGCGGGATTGGGGAACTTCACATAGGCCGCCTTGCCCGGAACCGGGAAAGCGATCTTGGTGATGATCTCGTCTTCGTCGAGCGCGGTCGAGAACATGCCGGCGAAGAACTCGTCGGCCGCAATCTTGCGCTTGTTGGTGTGGACGGTCGCGCCCAGCGCCAGGACGGCAGCCGGATAGTCGGCGGCCGGGTCATTGTTGGCGAGCGAGCCGCCGATCGTGCCGCGATGGCGGACATGCGGGTCGCCGATATTGCCGGCGAGCGAGGCGAGCGCCGGAAGGGCTGCCTGCACGACGGGCGAGTTCGCCACATCCGCATGGGTCGTCATGGCGCCGACCACGATGGTGCGGCCCTTTTGCTCGATGCCCGACAGGCCTGCGCCGGCGAGATCGATCAGCGTCTTCGGGCTCGCGAGCCGCTGCTTCATGGTCGGGATCAGCGTGTGGCCACCGGCCAGGAGCTTCGGATCCTCGGCCTTCTTCAGGAGCGAGACGGCGCCGCGGACAGTTGCGGCCTTGTGGTACTTGAAAGGATACATGAGTTCCTCCTCAAACCTTACTCGGCCGCCTTGGCCGTCTTCGCGAGTTTCTGGATGACCTGCCAGATGGCCTGGGGGGTCGCGGGCATCGGAATGTCCTCGGTGCCGAGGGCGTCCGTCAGGGCATTGATGACGGCGGGCGGAGCGGCGATCGCGCCGGCCTCACCGCAGCCCTTGATGCCGAGCGGGTTGGACGGGCAGGCCGTCACCGTCATCCCGACGTCGAAGGACGGCAGGTTGTCGGCACGCGGCATGCAATAGTCCATGTAGGAGGCGGTCACGAGCTGGCCGTCAGGGTTGTAGATGGCGCCTTCCATCAGCGCCTGGCCGACACCCTGGGCGATGCCGCCATGGACCTGCCCCTCGACGATCATCGGGTTGATGACATTGCCGAAATCGTCGACTGCCGTCCATTTCACGATGGTCGACACGCCCGTATCGGTGTCCACCTCGATCTCGCAGATATGGCAGCCGGCGGGGAAGGTGAAGTTGGTCGGATCGTAGAACGATCCCTCCTTCAGCCCGGGCTCCAGCTCCTGCGGATTGAACTTGTGGGCGATATAGGCATTGAGCGCGACAGTGCCGAAATCGACCGTCTTGTCGGTGCCCTTGACCGTGAAATGGCCGTCCTTGAACTCGATATCGGCTTCCGCCGCCTCAAGCACATGGGCTGCTACCTTCTTGGCCTTGGCCTCGACCTTGTCGAGCGCCTTGGAGATCGCCGACATGCCGACCGCGCCCGAGCGCGAACCGTAAGTGCCCATGCCGAACTGCACCTTGTCGGTGTCGCCATGGACGATCGAGACATTGTCGATCGGGATGCCGAGACGGGCCGAGACCAGCTGGGCGAAGGTCGTCTCATGGCCCTGGCCGTGGCTGTGCGATCCGGTGAGCACTTCGACCGTACCCACTGGATTGACTCGGACTTCCGCCGATTCCCACAAGCCGACGCCGGCGCCGAGCGAACCCACCGCCTGCGAGGGTGCGATGCCGCAGGCCTCGATATAGGTGGAATAGCCGAGACCCCTGAGCTTGCCGCGGCGGGCGGCTTCCCGGCGGCGCTTGCCGAAGCCCTTCACGTCGGCCATGTCCATGGCCTTCAGGAGCGACGCCTTATAGTCGCCGGCGTCATAGGCCATGATCACCGGCGTCTGATGCGGGAACTTCGAGACGAAGTTGCGCTTGCGGAACGCCGCCGGATCCATGCCGAGCTCGCGGGCGCATTTCTCCACCAGCCGCTCGACCACGAAGGTCGCTTCCGGCCGCCCTGCCCCACGATAGGCATCGACCGGCGCGGTGTTGGTATAGACCGCATCCACCTCGGCATAGATGGCCGGGATGGCGTACTGGCCCGACAAGAGCGTCGCGTAGAGATAGGTCGGCACCGAGGACGCGAAGGTCGAGAGATAGGCGCCCATATTGGCGATGGTCTTGACCCTCAGACCCGTGATCTTGCCATCCGCATCGGTGGCAAGTTCCGCGTGGGTGACGTGGTCGCGGCCATGAGCGATCGCCAGGAATTCCTCCGTGCGATCAGCCGTCCACTTGACCGGACGGTTCACCTTGCGGGCGGCCCAGAGACATACCGTCTCCTCGGCATAGACGAAGATCTTCGAACCGAAGCCGCCGCCGACATCGGGAGCGATGACGCGCAGCTTGTGCTCGGGCGCGATCCCCAGAAACGCCGACATGATCAGCCGCGCCACATGCGGGTTCTGGCTGGTCGTGTGCAGCGTCAGCTGGTCGTTGCCGGAATCATATTCACCGATCGCCGCCCGGGGCTCCATCGCGTTGGGCACGAGGCGGTTGTTGATGATGTCCATGCGGGTGACGTGCTTGGCCGCCTTGAAGGCTGCCTCCGTCGCCGCCTTGTCGCCGATATGCCAGTCATAGACCGTGTTGCCGGGGATCTCGTCATGGACGAGCGGCGCGCCCTTGGCCTGGGCCTTGGCAGTGTCGGCATTGGCAGCAAGCACGCCGTAGTCGACGACGATGGCTTCCGCCGCGTCCTTGGCCTGCGAGAGCGTCTCGGCGATTACCACCGCGACGTGGTCGCCGACATAGCGCACCTTGCCGCGCGCCAGAACCGGGTGCACGCCGGACTTCATCGGCGTGCCGTCCTTGGAATGGATCATCCAGCCGCAGATCAGGCCGCCGACGCCGGACGTGTCCTCGCCCGAGAAGATACCGACCACGCCGGGCATGCCCGAGGCCTTGGAAATGTCGATCTTCTTGATGGTGGCGTGGGCGTGGGGAGAGCGGAGGAAATAGGCGTGGGTCTGGCCGGGACGGTTGATGTCGTCGGTGTACTGGCCTTTGCCGGTGATGAAACGATGGTCTTCCTTGCGACGCACGGCGGCGCCGATTGCAGTCACGGTCATGGCGAATCTCCCTCAAGGAGCGCTCGAGACAATGTGGAATGCGGTTCAGACAGACGTGAACGGGCCTTGGCAGGCCGCGCCGGCCGTTACTCGGCAGCCTGACGGGCCGGCGCCTTGCCGGTCATCGCCTGGGCTCCGGCTTCGACAGCCTTCACGATGTTGTGGTAGCCGGTGCAGCGGCAGATATTGCCCTCCAGCTCCTCACGAATCGTGTGCTCGTCGACCGCGCCCTTGCGGTTCACGATGTCGATCGCCGACATGATCATGCCCGGCGTGCAGAACCCGCATTGCAGTCCGTGATGCTCGCGGAAGGCCTCCTGCATGGGATGGAGCTTGCCGTCCTGGGCGAGCCCCTCGATGGTGACGACACTGGCGCCATCGCACTGCACCGCAAGCGTGGTGCAGGACTTGACTGCCTTGCCGTCGACATGGACCACGCATGCGCCGCACTGCGAGGTATCGCAGCCGACATGGGTCCCGGTGAGGTGGAGATTTTCGCGCAAGAGCTGTACCAGCAGCGTGCGCGCATCGACGTCGGCCGTGACCGAGCGTCCGTTGACCGTCAGGGTCACCGTCGGCATGGGCGTTCCTCCCTCAAAAGCGATCGCAAACTGGCACTTTCGGCCGATTATTGATGCGACCGCTCGGCTTTCATCACCGGAAACCCTATGTTTTCGGCTCAAATGTAGTTTGGACCTGTTCCGAACTGCGCGTCAAGCGGCCATGAGGCCCATCCGTATGCGGCCGCCAGCATGGCTGGGTCTCTTCCACAAGCGGCCTCCTCCGTCCTAAGGTCAGCGTCAAAAGACCACCGGGAGCCGCCACGTCCATGCCCTTCTTCACAACGTCCGACGGCCTGAAACTGCGCTACGAGGACACGGGCGGCAGCAAACCCGCGCTCATTCTGTCCAATTCGCTCGGCACGCGGCTGGAAATGTGGGACCGCCAGATGCCGGCTCTCTCGGCGATCCGCCGGGTCATCCGCTACGACAAGCGCGGCCATGGCCAGAGCGAGGTGCAGGTCGGGCCGACGAGCTTTGCCCGCCTCACCCTCGACGCGATCGAGCTTCTCGACCATCTCGGCATCGCCAAGGCCGACTGGTGCGGCCTATCGATGGGCGGCATGAGCGGCATGTGGGCGGCGACCCACCATCGCGACCGCTTCGACAAGGTCGTTCTCTGCAATACCGCCGCCTCGATGCAGCCGCCGGACCTGTGGAATCAGCGCATCGCCATCGTCAAAAAGGACGGGCTGTCCTCGCTCATCCCCTCCATCGTCGATCGCTGGTTCACCAAGCGCTTCCAGACCGCCGAAAAGGCCGCCGTCGCCGAGATCGTCGAGATGCTGAACACCACGCCGCCCGAGGGCTATGCCTCGGCCTCGGCCGCCATCCGCGACATGGACCAGCGCGAGCCGATCCGCTCCATCACCAATCCGGTCCTGGTCATTTCCGGCACCCATGACGGCTCGACCCCGCCGGCCCGCGGCCGCGAGATCGGCGATGCGATTCCCGGCGCGCGCTATGTCGAGCTCGATGCCGCCCACCTCTCCAATATCGAAGATGAGACGGCGTTTACCGCCGCGCTCACGAGCTTTCTGAAGGGATGAACGCCATGGACGAGAAGGAACGTTTCGAGAAGGGTCTGGCGGTGCGCCGCGCCGTGCTGGGCGATGCCCATGTCGACCGGTCGCTGGCGTCGCGCGACAGCTTCACCACCGAATTCCAGGACCTCATCACCCGCTACGCCTGGGGCGAGATCTGGACCAGGCCCGGCCTCGATCGCAAGACGCGCAGCTTCCTGGTGCTGGCCATGACCGCCTCGATGAGCCGCTGGGAGGAGTTCCGCCTCCATTGCCGGGCTTCCTTCGCCAATGGCGTCACCACCGACGACATCAAGGAGGTCTGCCTTCAGATCGCCATCTATGCCGGCGTTCCCGCTGCCAACACGGCGGTGAAGGAAGCGAAGGAAGTCTTCGCGGAACTGGGCATCAAGACCTGAGGGGGCAGACGAGCACCGGCCGCTTCCGCTTGCGCTGAGCCGGCCCTTTCTGAGGGCTTGCCGAAGCCGCAATCTTGCGGTCTTCGCGCTTTCCCTATTCGAACCGGCGTTCCCCTTCGGCGCGTTCGCCCAGGACAGCCAGCAGACTGGCCGCAAGCGCCATCGCCAGAGGCCAGATCGCGCCAATCACCTGCTTGGCGTGTCCGCTGGCGACGCCCGCCGCTGCCATCACGCCGAGACCGGCCAGCGCCATGGCGAGGCCCATGGCCAGCATCGCCGTGCCGGGAATGCTGTCATCGCTGTCGAGACTGCGCATCTCGTATAAGGCTGCGGCAAGAAAGGCCGCGATGGTCAGTTCCAGGCAGCCGACGAACGGCAGGAGCAGGTAGAGCTTCAGGATCGGCCAACCCATGCCCGAGAAGATCTGCGCCATATGCGGCTCGATATTCGTGCCGATCGCGCGGAACAGCCAAAGTTTGGTGGGAACGAAGAGCCGCAGCAGCCCGTCGACAAGGAAGCACAGACCCCAGCCAATGGCGAGACAATGGGCAAGATTACTTGGCCGGCTTACGAACCACTTGTGCATGTCATGCATCCCGCATCCCAAAGACTGGGAATTATGGGACAGAACTGAACACAAGCGGTGTCAGGGACACAATCGAAAGGCTTTGTTTACCTTAAGACGCGGCGGCGGACTTTCCGCGCGTCAGATGTCGGCGAAGATCTCCAGAAGATTGCCGTCGGGATCGCGGAAGAACAGTGTCCGGTGGCCGAACGGCTGGTCTGTCGGCGGCTCCAGCAGCGCAACGCCATGGCTGACCAGTTCGGCCGCGCAGCGGTCGACATCCGGGGCCTCGACCTTGAACGCGAGTTGTAGGGAGGCACTCCCCCGAGGCGTCGGCGGGTCGCCTGCCACCCGCGACGGCTGCGCCAGCGTCAGGATGTTGCCGCCCACACGATATTCGATCCAGCCGGGCGAGAGTTCGCGCTCCAGCGGAAAACCGAGGATCCGCTCGTAGAAGTGGCGCATCGCGCCCATGTCACGGACGAAGACGACGGTGTAGTCGATCGCCTTGATGCCACGGAAGGCCGATGGATGGGACGCGGCTGGTTCGCTCACGATGGGCCTCCTGCTGAAGAGGGAAAAGGTCCTTCGAGGCTCGGCTATGCCTCGCACCTCAGGATGAGGTGGGGCGAGTGCTGACCGGTCCTCGTGAGAAGCAGGAGAGTTCGGTCCTCTCGCTAGCGCGAATCCAACCACACCTCATCCTGAGGTGCGAGCCGCAGGCGAGCCTCGAAGGACGCTCTTCTACAACCTGCCCAGAAACGGGAGCTCGTTCAGTCGCGGGGAATATCCCGGTAGGCCCGGCCGAAATAGGCGAGCGCCGCGCCCTCCCCGCCGACCCGAACCGCCTCGACCTTGCCGATCACGACGAGATGGGTGGCGATCGGGCGCGCCTCGACGACACGGCAGTCGAAGCTTGCCAGCGCCGTCTCGAGGATCGGCGCGCCGGTTGTCAGCGTGGTCCAGCGGCCCTCGCGGAACCGCTCGGAGCCCTTTTGTCCGCGCCGGCCGGCAAAGGTCTCGGCGAGATCGCTGGCGCCAGCGGCAAGCGCATTGATGGCAAACACGCCATTGGCCTCGATCAGCGGGCCATTGGTCGATTGACGGTTGATGCAGAACAGCAGCGTGGGCGGGTCGTCGGAGACCGAGGCAACCGCGATCGCCGTGAAGCCGCTCGAGCCAGCCGGCCCCGCGGTGGTGATGACATGGACGTGGCCGGCGACCTGCGCCATGCCGTTGCGATAGGCCTCGGGCGTTGCGCCAAGTCCAACCGCTGCGAATGCTTGATCCATTCCGCCGTCCATGGAGATCCCCGATATCTCGCCTGATATAGGCGCCCGCCCGCATCCCCGCAAAGACCGGCAGGGCTGCATGCGAGGAAAACCCTGACATGGCGCGGGTTAAGGCTTCGCGAGCCGGCATGATTAACAAGCCTGTGCTGCGGCATCGCGACGGTTGAAAAAACTCCAATCGGCCATTGTCGCTTGCGTCAACGCTTGCTACCCATTTCATCACGCCCGTTCGGAAGGCACTTCAACCGCGCATCAGTCGTGGAGCCTCGAGACCAGGGTGCGGCGCTCCTTCGGCGCCGAGGGGATATGAAGGGGTGGTGTCGGCATGGAAGTCTTCTTCCAGCAGCTGATCAATGGGCTCACGCTCGGCTCGATCTATGGGCTCATTGCCATCGGCTACACGATGGTCTTCGGCATTATCGGCATGGTGAACTTCGCCCATGGCGACGTGTTCATGGTGTCTTCGTTCATAGCGCTGATCGCGCTGATGGTGGTGACCACCTGGCTCGGCGTCGGATCGGTCCTGCTGGCGCTGCTGATCGTGCTCATCGTCTCGATGGTGTTCACCTCCCTGATCAACTGGACCATCGAACGCATTGCCTACCGGCCGTTGCGTGGATCGTTCCGGCTCGCGCCGCTCATCTCCGCAATCGGCATGTCGATCCTGCTGATGAACTTCGTCCAGGTCGCCCAGGGTCCGCGCAACAAGGCCGTCGACCCGATCCTGAACACCGTCCTGATCCTCTACAATGACGGCACCTATGCGGTGACCCTGTCCTACAAGCAGATCCTGATCGCCGTGGTCACCGCCGTGCTGCTGACTGTCTTCTGGTGGGTGGTCGCCAAGACCCCGCTCGGGCGGGCACAACGCGCCTGCGAACAGGACCGCAAGATGGCGGCCCTCCTCGGCGTCGATGTCGATCGCACGATCTCGATCACCTTCATCATGGGCGCGGCGCTCGCCGCCGTCGCCGGCACGCTCTACCTCGTCTATTATGGCGTGGTGAACTTCGCCGACGGCTTCACGCCGGGCGTCAAGGCCTTCACGGCCGCCGTGCTTGGCGGCATCGGCTCGCTGCCGGGCGCGGTCCTTGGCGGCCTGCTGATCGGCCTGATCGAAACCTTCTGGTCGGCCTATTTCTCGGTCGAGTACAAGGATGTCGCCGCCTTCTCCATCCTCGCGATCGTGCTGATCTTCATGCCCCAGGGCATTCTCGGCCGCCCCGACGTCGAGAAGGTCTGAGCCGTGACAGACATTCCCGCCGCTGCCAGTCCGTCCCGCGTATCGGCCGCGCTGAAGGACGCTTTCTTCTCCGGCCTGATCGCCACCGGCGTGTTCGGCCCGCTGATCGGCTTCAAGACCGTTCAGGACATGCAGAACCGGCTGGTTCTGGAAAACCGCTGGGGCCTGCTGGCGATCATTGTCGCCCTGGTGGCCGCCGGGCGATTCCTGATCTCGCTCTATTCCACCCGCGCGCGCAGCGACCAGCCCAAGGCGGCCTCCACCTTCGTGCTGCCGAAGACCGTCCGGGACGGCCTGCCGGCCGCCGGCCTCGTGGTCCTCTTCATGTATCCGCTGATGATCTATTCGGTCACCGGTGGCTCCGGTGCGCTGAAATGGATCGACAATTTCGGCATCCAGATCCTGATCTACATCATGCTGGCCTGGGGCCTGAACATCGTGGTCGGTCTCGCAGGCCTGCTCGACCTCGGCTATGTCGCCTTCTACGCGGTCGGCGCCTATGCCTATGCGCTGCTCGCCACCCAGGTGATCCCCGCGACCTTTCCCGTGCTCGGCCCCTGGGCCTTCTGGGTCTGCCTGCCGGTAGCGGGCATCCTCGCCGCCATGTGGGGCGTGCTGCTGGGCTTTCCGGTGCTCAGGTTGCGCGGCGACTATCTCGCGATCGTGACGCTCGCCTTCGGCGAGATCATCCGGCTCGTGCTGATCAACTGGAAGGAATTCTCCAACGGCTACGAGGGTATCTCGACCATCCCCCGGCCGACCTTCTTCGGCACGCCGTTCAACGCCTCCGATACCGGATTTGCCGCAGTCTGGGGGCTGGAATTCTCGCCGGTCTACCGGACGATGTTCCTCTATTACGTCATCGTCTGCCTGTCGCTGCTCACCGCCTGGGTGTCCATGAGGCTGCGACACCTGCCGGTCGGGCGCGCCTGGGAGGCGCTGCGCGAAGACGAGATCGCCTGCCGTTCGCTTGGCATCAACACGGTCAACACCAAGCTCACGGCCTTCGCCATCGGCGCCATGTTCGGCGGCTTCGCCGGCTCGTTCTTTGCCGCGCGTCAGGGCTTCATCTCGCCCGAGAGCTTCACCTTCATGGAATCGGCGACGATCCTTGCCATCGTGGTGCTGGGCGGCATGGGCTCGCTGCTGGGCACGGCCATCGCCGCCGTCGCCATGATCGGCGGCACCGAGCTCCTGCGCGAGCTCGACTGGATGAAGGCGATCTTCGGCAACGACTTCGATCCCGTGCAGTACCGCATGCTGATCTTCGGCTTCGCCATGGTGGCGATCATGATCTGGAAGCCGCGCGGCTTCGTTTCCACCCGCATGCCCACCGCCTTCCTGAAGACGCGGCGGCTCGTCTCCTCCGCCCACGTCAAGGAGGGCCATGGATGAGCGATCCGATCCTCACCGTCGAACATCTGACCATGCGCTTCGGCGGCCTCGTCGCCGTCAACGACCTGTCGTTCGAAGCCCGGCGCGGGGAGATCACCGCGGTCATCGGCCCGAACGGCGCCGGCAAGACCACCGTGTTCAACTGCATCACCGGCTTCTACAAACCGAGCCAGGGTCGCATCACCATGCGCCGCAAGTCCGGCGCGGAGCATCTGCTGGAGCGCCTGCCCGACTTCCGCATCGCAGCCGAAGCCCATGTGGGGCGGACCTTCCAGAACATCCGGCTGTTCTCCGGCATGACGGTTCTGGAGAACCTCTTGGTCGCCCAGCACAATGTGCTGATGAAGGCCTCCGGCTGGTCGATCGGCGGCATTCTGGGCCTGCCCGGCTATGGAGCGGCCGAGCGCCACGCGACCGAGAAGGCCGCCTACTGGCTCGACAAATGCGGCCTCACCGACCGTGCCGACGATCCCGCCGGCGATCTCTCCTATGGACCCCAGCGCGCGCTGGAGATCGCGCGCGCCATGTGCACCGAACCGGAACTGCTCTGCCTGGACGAGCCCGCCGCCGGCCTCAACCCGCGCGAATCCGCAGTCCTCAACACCCTGCTGCGCTTCATCCGCGAGGAGCATGGCACCTCGCTGCTGCTGATCGAACACGACATGAGCGTGGTGATGGAGATTTCCGACCATGTGGTCGTGCTCGACTACGGCACCAAGATCTCCGACGGGACGCCGGCTGAAGTCCGCGAGGACCCCAAGGTGATCGCCGCCTATCTCGGCGTCGACGATGACGAGGTCGAGAAGGTGGAAGCGGAGGTCGGCCTGTGACCGAACTTCTGACCGTCCGCGGCGTCGAAACCTTCTACGGCTCGATCCAGGCCTTGAAGGGCATCGATATCGACGTCCAGTCCGGCGAGATCGTCACCCTGATCGGCGCCAATGGCGCCGGCAAGTCGACCCTCATGATGACCATTTGCGGCAGCCCGCAGGCCCGGCGCGGCCAGATCATCTATGACGGGCAGGACATCACGCGGATGCCGACCCACGAGATCATGCGGCGCGGCATTGCCCAGTCGCCCGAGGGCCGGCGCATCTTCGCCCGCATGTCGGTCTTCGAGAACCTGCAGATGGGCGCGGCCCTGACCGATCAGAAACATTTCGCCGACGACCTTGAGAAGGTCTTCGCGCTGTTTCCCCGGCTGAAGGAGCGGCGCGACCAGCGCGGCGGCACACTGTCGGGCGGCGAGCAGCAGATGCTGGCAATCGCCCGCGCGCTGATGTCGCGGCCGAAGCTCCTGCTGCTGGACGAGCCTTCGCTCGGCCTCGCACCGCTGATTGTCGCTGGCATCTTCAACGCCATTCGCGAGCTCAACCGGGTCGAGGGGCTCACCGTCTTCCTGGTCGAGCAGAACGCCTATCACGCGCTGAAGCTCGCCCATCGCGGCTATGTGCTGGTCAATGGCACCGTCACCATGCAGGGCACGGGCAAGGAATTGCTGGCGCGCGAGGAAGTGAAGGCAGCCTATCTCGAGGGAGGCCGGCACTGATGGGCGCAACCGCAACCACCATCGCCTGGGTCATTTTCGGATCGATCTTCGCGATCGCCGGCCTGGGTGCGCTCTTCAGCCGGAGCAAGCCGTACGCCGAGTGGCACCCGCTCATTCGCGCCGCCGTGGTCATCTCCGTGCTGCGGCTCGTCGCCTCAGTCGTCTACTATTTCGTCGAGACCGCCCTGACGCCACTGCGCGGCATCCTGTTCGAGGAGCCCTCCCCCTGGTTCTTCGTGCTGGTGACCCTGGTCATCGGCGGCTGGCTGGCCTTCATGACCGGCAAGGCCTGCGCGGAGACCTGGCGCGATGTCCCGCAGACCGTGGTCTATGTCCTGGTCCTTGGCCTGGCTGTCCGCTTCGTCCATTTCGCCCTGTTTCACGGCACCCTGTTCTCGGCCCGCTTCTACATCGCCGACACGGTGCTGCTGATGATCATCGCGCTGGCCGCCTGGCGCGCCACGCGCACCCGCATGATGACCACACAATATTGGTGGCTCTACCAACGCACTGGCCCGTTCAGCTTCGCCGAGCGGCCGGCCCCGTTGTCCTCCCCTCCGGGACAATCCTGATAGCGAGCAGGAAATGATTGGACGGGCTGACAAGTCGCACGAAACGGTGTTCGATCTGGTCCAGGGGCGACAATCTCGCTCTTCAACCGGGGCGTCCAGCCACTCGTGCCCCCCCTCTTCGGAAGGATGAGAGATGAAGAACAAGATGATCGCCGGGCTGATGCTCGGCATGGGACTGGTCATGGCGGTACCCGCCTCGGCCCAGATCCGTCTCGGCGTCGCAGGACCGATCACCGGTCCGAACGCCGCTTTCGGTGCGCAGCTGCGCAATGGCGTCGAACAGGCCGTTGCCGACATCAATGCAGCCGGCGGCATCCTCGGCCAGCAGATCACGCTGGCCGTTGGTGACGACGTCTCCGATCCCCGCCAGGGCGTGAACGTTGCCAACAAGTTCGTCGGCGACGGCATCCGCTTCGTGGTCGGCCACTTCAATTCCGGCGTCACCATGCCGGCATCCGAAGTCTATGCCGAGAACAACATGGTGTTCATCACCCCCTCGGCGACCAATCCCCGCATCACCGAGCGCAACCTCTGGAACGCGTTCCGCACCTGCGGCCGTGACGACCAACAGGGCGCTGTGGCCGCGGCCTATCTGCGTGCCAACTTCGCCGGCAAGCGCATCGCGATCGTTCACGACAAGACCACCTACGGCAAAGGCCTCGCCGACGAGACGCAGAAGGCGCTCAACGCCGCCGGCGTCAAGGAAGTGATCTACGAGGGCGTCAACACCGGCGAGAAGGACTTCTCGGCGCTGATCTCCAAGCTCAAGGCAGCCAATGTCGACATCGTCTACTGGGGTGGCCTGCACACGGAAGGCGGCTTGATCGTCCGCCAGATGCGTGACCAGGGCGTCACCGCGCCGCTGATGTCGGGCGACGGCATTGCCGACGACGAGTTCGCCGCCATTGCCGGTCCCGGCGCCGTCGGCACGCTCATGACCTTCCCGCCGGACCCGCGCCGTCGTCCGGAAGCCGCCGCCATCGTCGAGCGCTTCCGTTCGGTCCGCAAGTTCGAGCCGCAGGCCTACACGCTCTACAGCTACGCTGCGGTGCAGATCTTCCAGCAGGCGGCCATTGCCACCAACTCGCTCGACCCCAAGAAGATCGCCGAGTACATGCGCTCGGGCGTCACCTTCAAGACGGTCATCGGCGACATATCCTACGACAAGAAGGGTGACATCACCCGCGCCGACTACGTGACCTACACCTGGCGCCGTGGCGCCGACGGCAAGGTCACCTATACCGAGAACTGAGACTGACGCGGCGGGTTTGCCTGCCGTTCCAGACGACTATCGAGCCCCGTCCGGAGTGATCCGGGCGGGGTTTTCGTTGGGGGGTTTGAAAAGAGGTCCAGCCCGATGGGGCCGGGCGCAATTCTTCACCTCTCCCCGTTGGGGAGAGGTCGATCCGAGCGCATGCGAGGATCGGGTGAGGGGGCGAGTTCGGCGTGGTGAGGACGGTGCCGCCGCAGCTCAAGCGACGAGCATTCGTCCCCTCACCCGCCCTCGGCTTCGCCTCAGGCGACCTCTCCCCAACGGGGAGAGGTGAAGATCGCGCCCGGTCGCCGGTCGCAGAACGTCAAAGACAGGCCGGGTGGGCTCGCGGCAGCGCAAGCACTCGCCTCACCTCACCCGAACTTCGACAGGCCCGGGAACGTCTCGAGGATCCAGAAGGCGAAGCTGCTCATCTGTCCGGTGAGAAACGCGATGCCGGTGGCGACCAGCAGCACGCCCATCACCACTTCCACCATGCGCAGGCGGTGGCGCACGGCCGCCGCGAAGCGCAGGAACGGCTTGATCGCCACCGCCGCGACAATGAAGGGAATGCCGAGGCCTGCGGAATAGGCGGCCAGCATGGTCGCGCCCTTCACCACCGTGGTTTCGGACGCTGCGACCGCCAGGATCGCTGCCAGCACCGGGCCGATGCAGGGCGTCCAGCCGAAGGCAAAGCACAGCCCCATGACATAGGCGCCAACCGGACCAGATCGCGGCTGATGCTCCAGCTTCGCCTGGCGGTAGAGCATGGGAATGCGGAACAGGCCGACAAAATGCAGGCCCATGACGATGATCACCACGCCGGCAACCATCGACAGCGTGGCGGAATGGACGCGTACCACCTGCCCGATCACCGAGGCCGAGGCCCCGAGCGCGATGAACACCGTGGAAAATCCCGCGACGAAAACCAGCGCCAGCAGCACGGCGCGTTTCACCAGCGAGGGATTGGCCTCGGCGCAGGTGAGATCGTCGAGGGTCGCTCCCGTCAGATAGACGAGATAAGGCGGCACCAGCGGCAGAACGCACGGCGACAGAAAACTGACAAGGCCCGCGATCAACGCCGCGGTATAGGTGACTTCGGGCATTCCAATTCCGCCTGGGAACCCGCCGGACCACCTGTGACGCCAAGACCAGGCGGCACAAGGGTCCCTTCCCTTCCGTCTATCGCGCCAATGCGCGGACCGGAAGCGGTCAAATCAAATACTCGCACAGCCGTGATCCCGCGTGAGAATCAGCTCGCCCTGAATGCCGTGCCCGTGAACGACCGGCTTCAGTTGCGCGCGGCCTGCAGCGAGACGGTGGCAACACCCGCGCCGATCAGCAGGGAGCCACCGACCCGGTTGAAGATCGTAATGGTCATTGGGTTTCCCACCATCGTGCGGGCGCGCGAGGCGATCAGCGCATAGCCAAAGGCATTGGTGAAGGCGACGGCGAGGAATGTGGTCTCGAAGATCGCCATCTGGACCCAGAAATCGCCGGCGGGATCGAGGAATTGCGGCAGGAAGGCTACGAAGAAGGTGATGCTCTTCGGGTTGAGCGCCGTCACCAGCCAGGCGTGGGCGAGCATTCTCGCCTGAGAGGCGCTGTCGCGCCGGGGCTCCGCATCAAGGGCACCGCCGGCGCGCCAGAGCTTGATGCCGAGATAGATGAGATAGGCCGCACCGATCCACTTCAGCACGGTGAAGACGGTGGCCGATGCGGCGAGCAGCGCGCCGACCCCCAGCATGGAGAGCGTCATGGCGGTGAAGTCGCCGAGCGCCACGCCGGTCGCCATGGGCAAGGCGACGCGCCAGCCGCGACCCAGCGCATAGGACACGACCAACAGGATGGTGGGCCCGGGAATGACGCAGAGCACGATGGAGGCAGCGGTGAAAGCAAGCCAGGCTTCGATCGTCATGGCGATTTCTCCAAAAATTCAACGGACATTATAAACGATTTCCGGAAATGCGTCGAAATAGATCTGGCCCCGGGACGATCCGAAAGAGATGGTTAACCATACGCGCGGGCTCACCGGGCAGGCCCCGTAACATCCGCTCGCCATCACTCGAAACCAGCCTGAACGCCCATGGAGCGCCTCGCATGGTCCAGATGATCAATGGCTACCCGTGCCAGAACTGCACCGACATCAGCCTCGCCAAGCGCGGCCTGAACCCGGAAAACCCGACCAACGATCCGGTGAAGACAGAGGAACTCGCCCTGCGCAAGGGGTTTCCTTCGACGTCCGATGCAGACAAGGACCGGGTGAACGGCGCCGAGGCGAGCACACAGCAGCGCTCCCGCGCTCCGGGTACCGGCATTCTGGTCGATTTCGACGCCTGAGCGCTTAAGTCCAGCGTTCCGCCGAATAGGGCGCGAGATCGATGAAGGGCGGTTCGCCGGCCATTGCCGAGAGCAGCGCCTTGGCGGTGGCGGGGCCAAGCGTGAAGCCCCAATGGCCGTGGCCGAAGGCGAACCACATGCCCTCGTGGCGGCGGGCGGCCCCCAGGATCGGACGCGAATCCGGCGTGGCCGGCCGGCGGCCCATCCACGGCTCCGGCTCGACAGGATCGCCGAGATCGAACAGGTCCGAGCTCGCCCGGCGCGCGCGCTCCAGTTGGACCGGGGTCTTCGGCGCATCGCGATCGGCGATCTCGACGCCCGTGGTCAGCCGGATCCCCTGCTCCATCGGGCAGAGGACGTAACCGACATCCTCGTCACAGATCTGCCGGTTGAGGAAGCCGTTGCCCTTGGCCTTGAAATGCTGGTGGTAGCCGCGCTTCACGCCAAGCGGGAACCGGTAGCCGAACTTTGCGACCAGATCGGCCGACCAGGGCCCCAGCGCGATGACAACCTGGCGGGCAGTGACGGCACCCTCCTCGGTCTCGACCCTGTAACCGCCCTGCACCTGGGCAAGTGTCATGGCATCGCCCTTGGCGAAGCGGCCGCCGGCCGCGACGAAGGCCGCCGCATAGGCCTTGGTGACGGCGCCCGGATTGGACACGGTATCGGCCTGCTTGCACCAGATGGAGCCGGCGAAATTGGGCTTCATGTGCGGCTCGAGTTCCAGCGTCTCTTCCCGGGTCAGCAGTTGGTTGTCGATGCCATATTCGGCGGACAGTTCGAGACGGCGCTTCTGCGCAGCCAGGCTCTCCGGCTTGCGGTAGATTTCCAGCCAGCCGGTCTGGCGAAAATAGCGCTCGGCCCCGGCAATACCGGCAAATTCGCGATGCGCCGCGACGGCCTGGGCGAAGAACGGCCGCATGGTGCGCGCCGTATCCTCAAGCTTGTCGGGCGCCGACCAGCGCCAGTAATCGAGCATCCAGCGCGCCACCTTCGGCAAGGCGGAGGGGTGATAGTGCGAGGCGGTCTCGCCATTCAGCGCATGTTTGAACAGGGTGGGAATGTCGCGCGGCATGGCAACTGGGAACAGGTTGCCGCCATCGACCACGCCGGAATTGCCATAGCTCGTCTCCTCGCCCGGCTCCCGGCGATCGACCAGCACCACATGCAGGCCGCGCCGCCGCGCCTCCAGCGCCGCCGAAGATCCGACCATGCCGGCCCCAAGCACCAGCACATCGTAGACCATACCCTGATTGCTGCTCATCGCCCCGACCATTGCCAATTCCACAGGCCAACTTTGGACCCGACGCAGCAGAACCCGCAAGGGTTTGGCTGCCCCTCATTGCCCGCGCACCTCGCCCCGTGCTACCCGGCCAGCCAACAGGAGTCCCTATCCATGCAGCCCATTCTGATCGCCCCGTCGATCCTGGCCTCCGACTTCTCGAAGCTCGGCGAGGAAGTGCGCGCGGTCGACGCGGCCGGCGCCGACTGGATCCACCTCGACGTGATGGATGGTCATTTCGTGCCCAACATCACCTTCGGGCCCGACGTGGTGAAGGCGCTGCGCCCGCACACAAGCAAGGTGTTCGACGTCCACCTGATGATCCAGCCGGCCGACCCCTATCTGGAGGCCTTCGCCAAGGCCGGCTCCGACATCATCACCGTCCATGCCGAGGCAGGCCCCCATCTGCATCGCTCGCTGCAGGCGATCCGGGCGCTTGGCAAGAAGGCCGGGGTCTCGCTCAATCCCTCGACACCGGAATCGGTGCTGGAATATGTCCTCGACCTCACAGACCTGATCCTGGTCATGACGGTCAACCCGGGCTTCGGCGGCCAGGCCTTCATCACCTCGCAGGTGGAGAAGGTCGCGCGCATCAAGCAGATGATCCAGGGCCGCGACATCCTGATCGAAATCGATGGCGGTGTGACGCCCGAGACCGCGCCGAAGGTCGCCGCAGCCGGCGCCGACGTGCTGGTGGCAGGCTCGGCCGTGTTCAAGGGTGGACCCGCCCATTATGCCCGTCAGATCGCGGCGATCCGTGAGGCGGCGGAGGCTACGCGCGGCCTGATGGTCTGACCGCCCGGAAAGGCCCCGCAGGCCCGGATTCGGGCGCCTTTCACACGGCAAGTCGGTGTTAACATAAGTCGGCTATCGTGACCGCTCGCTGAACGGCAGGGCTCTCACGGCAGGATGACGATGGACGTGCCGGACGCGCTCCCGCGGAGGCCCAGTGCCAGGAGCGGCCGGTTTTCCTGGCGGCCCTCGACGGTGTGGCATCTCGTCGGCCCGATGATCGGCGTGATCGTGTGCGGCGTCGCGGCCGTCTGGCTGTACCTGCCGGATGCGATGCAGGCGGCAGCCCTGGACGCCGCCTTTCGCAGCAACATCGAAGTTGCCGAACAGATCAAGATCACGCGCGGCTATTACACGCAGAACGTCGTCGCGAAGGCGACCGCATCCGGCGCCCTCACCCCGAGCGCCCACCATGTCGGCGATCCCGGCGCGATCCCCCTGCCCGCAACCTTTGTTCAGGACATTTCCGCGCTCCTTGCCCGCAAGGACACCACGCTCTCGCTGGTCAGCCCCTATCCGTGGCCACATCGCGCGGACCGCGAGATGGACCCGTTCCAGCGGCAGGCCTGGGATGCCTTCCAGGCCGACCCGCAGGCTGTCATCTCCCGGACCGAACTCCGCGGCGGCCGCCGCGTCCTGAGGGTCGCTGTGCCGGACCGGATGACGACGGAGGCCTGCGTCGCCTGTCACAACAGCGATCTCCACTCCCCCCGCGTCGGATGGCAGCTCGGCGACGTGCGGGCGGTGATGGAAGTCACCCGCGTCATCGAGCCCTATCTTGCAGCCGCCGAAGGACGCTCGCGGACCATCCTGTTCGCCATCGCCGGCATTGCCGTGGTGGTCATCATCGTGATGATGGCGATTGCCACCGTTGTGGCGCGCTCGGTGCGCGGCAAGCAGGAAGTCGACCAGCACGTCCTGTTCCTGGCCCATCACGACGCGATGACCGGGGCGCTCAACCGGAGTCGGTTCGTCTCCCTGTTGCGGGAGCGCACCGTCCAGTCGCCCAAGGCGCCCCGCACGCCCGACATCGCCCTGCTTTATGTCGACGTTGACCGGTTCAAGGAGGTCAATGACCGCTTTGGCCACGCGACCGGCGACATGCTGATCGAGGCCGTCGTCGCCCGCCTGCGCACCTTGCTGCGCCATGACGACCTGATCGGGCGCGTGGGTGGCGACGAATTTGTCATCGCGCGTCTCCGCGAGGTTGATGAACCCCGCGCCCTGCAACTGGGCGGCGCGATCGTCGCTGAACTGGAACGCCCCTTCCTGCTCGCGAACCACACCGTCAACGTATCTGCCAGCGTCGGTGTCAGGGTCGGCACGGGCCCGATCGAGGATCTTCTGCGCGCGGCCGATATCGCACTCTACCGGGCCAAGAGTTCGGGCCGCAATCAGGCCGTGCTGTTCAGCAAGGACATGCAGGACGAATTGGCGATCCGCCGCGACCTTGAGACAACGATCCGCGACAGCAGCCTCTACAACCGGTTCGACCTCTATTTCCAGCCGATCCACGATGGCGCCGACCGCCGCCTTCACGGCTTCGAGGCGCTGCTCCGCCTGCCGCTGCCCGGCGGCGGTTTCGTCCCGCCCAGCGAATGCATCCGCATCGCCGAGGAAATCGGCACGATTGGCGCCATCGGTGCCTGGGTCCTGAACCAGGCCTGCTTGGCTGCCGCGCGCTGGCCGGATCACCTGTCCGTCTCGGTCAATCTGTCGGCTCTGCAATTCGCGCCCAGCCCGGCCGGCGACGGCTTGATCGTCGACATCGTGCGCAGCGCGCTTGCCACCAGCGGCCTCAGCCCCCATCGGCTGGCACTCGAAATCACCGAGACGGTCCTCATGGAGAAGACCGACGACGTCATCGGCCAGCTCCATGGCCTGAAGGCGCTCGGCGTGACGCTCGTGCTGGACGATTTCGGCACCGGCTATTCCAGCCTCAGCTATCTCTGGAAACTGCCCTTCGAGCGGGTGAAGATCGACCGCTCGTTCGTCGCCGCGCTGAATGAACAGAGCCAGTCCGCGGCCCAGATCATCGCGACCATTCTGGCCTTGAGCCACTCGCTGGGCATGCGCGTGACAGGCGAAGGCGTGGAGAACGAGGAGCAGGCGCGCTTCCTGGCCAACCTCCACTGCGACCAGCTGCAGGGTTTCCTGTTCGGCCGCGCCATGCCGCAGACCGAACTGGCGGGCTACATGCTCGAATGGTTCATTGCCGAACATCTGGCCGATCACCTCAGCCTGTCGGCCGAAAGCCCGGTCGCGGCGATCGCCTGACCGGCGCGTCGATTCAGTCCTCGTCAACCGAAGGCGCACTATCATCGCGCCATGGCGCAAGGGGCAGCGATTCTCGGTCGGGACGGCGAGGCGAACGGCGGTGCCGGACGCGCGCCACGCAAGCGTGCGCCCAAGGGGGCCGGCGCCAAGGCGCAGGCGGCCAGGGCACAGCCGAAGCGCACGGGCCACAGGGACCTGCCGCGAGACCAGAAGCCCTGGACGACCGCCATCACCATGAGCTTCTGGATCGCGCTCGTCGGTGCGCTCGCGGCCAGCACAACCACACTGATGGCCGGCCATGCCCCGTCCTGGCGCAGCCTTGCCGTCGTCTTGCTCCAGTCGGTGCCGCTCTGGCCCGGTTTCGCGCTGTTCTGGCGGACCTTGGACGCCTGCCGTCACCACTCTTCGACGCTGCCGCTGACCTTCTGGCTGGGCATCGCCTTCATCGGCTCGTTCGCCGTCATGCTGGCCTTCCCGGGCCTGGTCTTCGCCATCCATGCCCGCTCGGCCGCCTATGCCGAGGATTTCGACGGCGAGATGCAGCTCGTCCACCACATCTACGGCACGGCCTATGCGCTGGCGCTCTATGTCTCGACAGCTTTCCGTCTCTGGTGGCCCTGGGGCGCGGCCTTGCCCGCCCTGATGACCGTCCTCTTCTGGCGCTCCTCCCGGCGCTGAGACGCCACGCTTCCGCCATTCCCTTGGGTAAGTCTGGCTTCTCTCACGGGAAGCTCGCTATGCGCCTGGCCCTTGTCCTGATCGCCCTCATCCTGTCGCCGGCCGCCATGGCGGCTGATACGGCCAGCACAGCGATCCTCGGTTTCAGTGCCGACGGCCGCCGCTTCGCCTTCGAGGAATATGGTCGGCAGGACGGCTCGGGCTATCCCTATGCCTCGATCTACCTGATCGATACCGAGAAGAACGCCTTCGCGGCGCCGCCGGTTCATGTGCGGATCGAGAACGAGGCGGCGACGATCGGCCAGGCACGGCGGCAGGCCGCGACGCGAGCGCGAGCCATGCTCGCCCCCATCGCCGAGCCGGGTGAAACCTTCGCCAGCCAGCCCATTGCCGAAATGACGGAGCAGCCGAACCATCTGCGGTTCAGGCTGGGGACCTATCTGCCGTACAACGGCGAACCGGTCACAGTGGCGCTGGAGGAGATCAAGATCGCCGAGGGGCCCTATTATCCGATCATGGGGTTCCGGCTGACGCTGCAAGGCAAGGGCGAGCCGGAGGTCCTGCACGAGGACCGGACCCTGCCCGAGCGCCGCAACACGGCGCTGGGCTACCGGCTCGGCGAGGCGATAGGCTATCGCCCCGCGCGCGGCCCCGGCCGTCCCGGCGTCGATATCCTGGTGATCATGGTCATGGTCATGCGCCAGGGCTTCGAGGGCACCGATGTCCGCTATATGGCGGTGACCGCGCCGCTGCCGGCGTCGTGAGATCAGCTCCGATTGTTCTTCGGTCCCTTCCCTGCTAGACGGCAGCCTTACCCCTTCGGCCGAGGCTTTCCGCGATGATCCCGCGCTATTCCCGTTCCCAGATGACCGCCATCTGGGACCCGCAGACCAAGTTCCGGATCTGGTTCGAGATCGAGGCCCATGCCTGTGACGCACTGGCCGAGCTTGGCGTGATCCCGAAGGAATCCGCGGCCAATATCTGGGCCAAGGCGAAGGACGTGACCTTCGACGTGGAGCGCATCGACGCCATCGAGCGCGAGGTGAAGCACGACGTCATCGCCTTCCTGACCCATCTCGGCGAATTCATCGGCCCGGACTCGCGCTTCGTGCACCAGGGCATGACCTCGTCGGACGTGCTCGACACCTGTTTCAACGTGCAGCTGGTGCGCGCTGCCGACCTGTTGATCGAGGACACGAAGGCGCTGTTGAAGGCGCTGAAGCGCCGCGCCTTCGAACACAAGATGACGCCGACCATCGGCCGCTCGCACGGCATCCATGCCGAGCCGACGACCTTCGGTCTGAAGCTCGCCCAGGCCTATGCCGAATTCGACCGCTGCCTCGCCCGTCTGGAAGCAGCCCGCGAGGAGGTGCGCACCTGCGCGATTTCCGGTGCCGTCGGCACCTTCGCGCAGATCGACCCGCGGGTTGAGGAACATGTCGCGAAAGCCATGGGCCTGAAGGTCGAGCCAGTCTCGACCCAGGTCATTCCGCGCGACCGTCACGCCATGTATTTCACCACCCTTGGCGTCGTCGCCTCCTCGATCGAGCGTCTGGCGACCGAGATCCGCCATCTCCAGCGCTCGGAAGTGCTGGAAGCGGAAGAATTCTTCTCCGAGGGCCAGAAGGGCTCCTCGGCCATGCCGCACAAGCGCAATCCCGTCCTGACCGAGAACCTGACCGGCCTTGCCCGTCTCGTGCGCGGCATGGCGCTGCCCGCCATGGAGAACGTGGCGCTCTGGCACGAGCGCGACATCTCGCATTCCTCTGTCGAGCGCATGATCGGCCCGGATGCGACCGTGACCCTCGACTTCGCGCTCGCCCGCCTCACCGGCGTGATCGACAAGCTTCTGGTCTATCCTGAGAACATGCAGAAGAATCTCGACCGGCTCGGCGGCCTGGTCCATTCGCAGCGCGTCCTGCTGGCGCTGACCCAGAAGGGTGTCTCCCGCGAGGACGCCTATCGCCTCGTCCAGCGCAATGCCATGCCGGTCTGGCGCGGCCAGGGCGACTTCCTGACCTTGCTCAAGGCCGATCCCGAGGTCTCCAAGGCCATGACGCCGGCCGAGCTGGAAGAGAAGTTCGACCTCGGCTTCCACCTGAAGCATGTCGACACCATCTTCCGGCGGGTGTTCGGGGCGAACTGATCCTCCCGCCGCCGACGCCCGTTCCTGCCGCCAGTCGCGGTCCAGCCAGAAGTGTTGCGATGCGCACCGCCGACGCCGACATCCTCATCGTTCCCGGCTACACCAATTCCGGCGACGACCATTGGCAGTCCCGCTGGGAGGCCAAGCTGCCGACCGCGCACCGCGTAGCGCTCGGCGACTTTCACAAGCCCGAGCGCGACCGCTGGGTCGACAATCTCGCGACCGCCGTCGCCTCCTGCTCGCGCCCGGTGATCCTCGTCGCCCATTCGCTCGGGGTGGTGACAGTGGCTCACGCGGCGCCGCTCTTTCCGAAGGGCGTGGTGCGCGGGGGCTTTCTGGTCGGCCTGCCCGACATCGAGCAGCGCGAGCCGGTGCCGAACCTCGACCCGGCCTTCCTGCCGATCCCGCGCGCGCCGCTGCCCTTCCCCTCCGTCCTGGTGGCAAGCCGCAACGACCCGCACAGCGCCTACGAGCGCGCCGAGGATTTCAGCTATGCCTGGGGCTCGGCGCTGTCGGATGCCGGCGAAGCGGGGCACATGAACTCCGACTCCGGCCATGGGCCATGGCCGGAGGGACTGATGCGGTTCGCCGGCTTCCTCAGGACGATCGGCTGAGGTCAGCGCGCGACCGTCTGCGCGCGGATGGCGCGGGCGACGAACCAGGCGACCGGGATTGCCAGTGCCACCCCGATACCGGCGGCGGCGGGAATGGTCGTCATGCCAAGGTCGTAGAGCGACGGCGTCGCCATGACGACGACCATGAGGGCACCCGCAAGCACCGTCGCGGCGAGCATGAACATCAGAATGAAGAGATTGAGCATGGAATCCATCCACCAGGGGCGGGGGTAGGATTCGTATCATCTTATTTTCGCAGATGCGCATTGAGACCGGTCAATGACCGGCCTCCGCATGCGGGCAGATATCAGCCGCGCGCGACCTGCAGCGCGTTCTGGGCGCCACCGCGCACCATCAGCGTGTCGTTGACCAGCGTGATGAAGCCCCAGCCCTCCGCCGCGAGTTCCTTCGCGCGGGCCGGGCTCGGTGCATAGCAACCGGTGAGCTTGCCGGCCTTGTCAGCCGCCGCCTTGATCTTGGCGAAGGCCTCCTTGACCACCTGGTTGTTCGGGTCGAGTTTCTCGCCCTTGAGCAGGGTGATCGACAGGTCGGAGGGACCGGCGAACACGCCGTCAATGCCCGGAACCGCCAGGATGTCGTCGACCGCGGCCAGCGCCGCCGTGGTCTCGATCATGGCCAGCGTCACCGTCATGGTGTTCGCCTTCTGCAGGTACTCCTGCTGATCCATGCCGGTCAGCTGCACGAAGCGGTTGCCGCCCCAGGAGCGGTCCCCGAGCGGAGGATATTTCACGGCCGAGGCAAACTTCCTGGCATCTGCGACCGAATTGATCATCGGTGCGATGATGATCTCGGCGCCGACATCGAGCAGACGGGCACCATCGCCGAAAGCATCGAGCGCGATGCGCACACCGGCCGGCTTACCGGCATGGTTGACCGCCGAGATGCCGCGCATGGCCGACAACAGGTCGATGGAAGAGTGCTGCATGTCGAAGGTGACGGCATCGAAGCCCTCGCGCGCCACCAGATCGGCGAGCAGCGGCTCGGGCATGCTCATCCAGGCCGTGAACAGGCTTTCGCCAGCGCGCAGACGGGCGGCGAGTTCATAGGGCTTCGGTGTCGTGCGCATGCGGTATCCTCCCGGGGTTTTTTCCAAACTGGCCGGGATCGGGGCGATCCGTCAACGTTCCGGTCCGCGCGTGGCCGGGCTGTGAAATGCATGGCTTGCCACGGCCGCAGCAATTCCCAACGCTCTCTTAACGCTTTGCCGCCAAAATCCCGCCTTCAGTTGCGTCAAGGTTCACCATGCGTATCACCTTCGGTTCGCAGTCCTTCGACCCCCTGGCGGGCATGAGCCACCCTGTTGCCCTCCCGTCCGACCTGCCGAGCCGCGCGCCCGTCGTAATTGTGTTCGATTCCGGCCTCGGCGGCCTGACCGTCCAGCGCGAGCTTGCCAGGGCCCGCCCCGACGCCCGCTTCGTCTATTGCGCCGATGATGCCGCCTTTCCCTATGGCGCGCTCTCGGAGGCGCATCTGGTCGCCCGCGTCGGCGCCGTGATGGAGCGCCTGATCGCCGCCCACCGTCCTGATTGCGTGGTGATCGCCTGCAACACCGCGTCCACGCTGGTCCTGCCGCACCTGCGCGCCCGCTTCGCCCTGCCCTTCGTCGGCACCGTGCCGGCGATCAAGCCGGCCTGCGAGCAATCCGCGAGCCGGATGGTCAGCGTGCTGGCAACGCCTGGAACAGTTGCCCGCGACTATACGAAAGCGCTGATCGCGGAATTCGGTCGCGGCTGCTCTGTGACGCTGGTGGGCGCGACCCGGCTCGCCGGCCTCGCCGAGGCGGTGATGCGCGGCGAAGCCCCGGACGATCAGGCGATCGCGGCCGAGATCGCCCCCTGCTTCGTCGAGGAGGACGGCGCCCGCACCGATACGGTGGTGCTGGCCTGCACCCATTATCCGTTGCTGACCGAGGCCTACCGGCGTCTCGCGCCCTGGCCGGTGACCTTTCTCGATCCGGCTCCGGCCATTGCCCGCCGGCTGACGCAGATCCTCGGACCTGCCCGCGGGTTTGACATTCCAGCCCCGGGCGTGGCCTTGCTGACCGGCGGCGCGGCCCATTCCGCCCTGGCACCGGTCTTTTCCGGCTTCGGCTTCGGCGAAACCCTGATCGAACCGCTGCCGCTTCATTGACATCGTGAGGGCGGGTCTGTAAGGACGCCGCTTCCCAGTTGGTCGCTCACCCGAGTGACCGGCCGGGTTTTTACGCACCCGCGATCGGATCTTGCGTCCGGTCTGTCGTCTCCCCATCCGGGGATGAAGAGGAGGGCGCGTTTCCTGTCGAAAGACAAAAACAAAGGGAACACGCGATGTCGAAGCGTCATGCTGCGAAATACAAGATCGACCGCCGGATGGGCCAGAATATCTGGGGTCGTCCGAAGAGCCCGGTCAACAAGCGCGAATACGGCCCCGGCCAGCACGGCCAGCGCCGCAAGAGCAAGGTCTCGGACTTCGGCACCCAGCTGAAGGCCAAGCAGAAGCTCAAGGGCTATTACGGCAACATTTCCGAGAAGCAGTTCCGCGCCACCTATACCGAGGCCGTCCGCGTCAAGGGCGATACCGGTGAGAACCTGATCGGCCTGCTCGAGCGCCGCCTGGACGCGGTGGTCTACCGCGCCAAGTTCGTGCCGACCGTGTTCGCCGCGCGCCAGTTCGTCAACCACGGCCACATCAAGATCAATGGCCGCCGCGTCAACATCCCCTCCTACAAGGTCAAGATCGGCGACGTGATCGAGATCAAGGAGGCCTCGCGCCAGATGGCTCTCGTGATCGAGGCCTCCCAGTCGGGCGAGCGCGACACGCCGGACTATCTCGAGGTCGACCACGGCAAGATGACCGTCAAGATGTCGCGTATCCCGACGCTGACGGAAGTCCCCTACCCCGTGCAGATGGAACCCTCGCTGGTCGTCGAGTTCTATTCGCGCTGATCTCTCGGGCTTCTGCCCGGACAGACGACAAGGCCGCCCTCGGGCGGCCTTTTTTGTTGGTGCGGTGGGTTAAAGCTTGCTCTGCCGATCGTCTCTCCGACGCCTCACGGCGTCTCGCGATCGATCGGCCAGTGCTTGAACACGTCCGTCGCCTCACAGCGCGCGCTGTGGGCGGCAAGCGCCGGGAAGGCATCCGGCGCCACCACGTCGGGGATGGTGAAGCGGATGAAGCCCCAGGCGACCGCAGCACCGATGGCGCCATGGGTCCACGGCTCCGGTGCCTTGCCGAACGTGTCAGCCGCCATGACATCGAGCGCCGCCAGTGCCTCGTGCAATTGCTCTCCCACCCGCTCGAGCCAGGGCTGATAGCGGATCGCCTCCGGCCGCTTGCGCTCGTACTCGATGGCGATCGCCTTTTCGCAGGTGACGATGGCGAGCGCCGTTGCGCGAAGGTCGGTCACCCGCGCCCTGGCGTCCTTCGGCCTCAGGCTGCGGCCCGCGACATCCTCGATATGTTCGATGATCAGCTGCGATTCCATCAGCACCGTGCCGTCGTCGGCCACCAGGCTCGGCGCCTTGATCAGCGGATTGATGGCCCGGAACCGGTCCATATGCCGGAACACCGAGACCGACTGGTGCTCGAACGGCACACCGAGGATCGTGCCGGCGATTGCCGCGCGGCGGACATAGGGACTGTCGAGCATTCCGACGAGCAGCATGGGGGCCTCCAGGCGGGTTTCGCCAGAGGGTGCTCGAAACGGGCCCGCTCGACAAATGGAAGTGTCTGATGGGCCGTTCAGGAGAATTGATGAATGGGTGCGCTCACCAGGAGCGGCGCGGGCCATCGTCGATGTGCAGGAGGCCGTTGCGGTAGCGCTTCACGCCACCGAGGTCATGACGCTGCCGCAGATAGGCGAGAACGGCTGCGCCATCGCCGGAGACGCGGAAATCGGCAGCGCGGCAATCCTTGTGGTAGGAGCCGCGGAACTCGTCGGTCCGCACGAACCTTCCATTGCCGCGATGCGTGGAGCGCACGAGGATCGGGCCGAACCGCAGCGCGACATCGTTCAGTGCCCGCCGTACGGGCGCCGGCAGGCAGGCGAGCGGCACGCCCGGATCGGGCATGACGCGCTCGCCGGCAATGCCGAGATTGCGTTCGACGGCGGCGGCGCCCGGGACGTAGCGCGGCCAGTCAGCCGTGCCGCCCTGGGGCGGCAGCGAGGCGAGGACGGGACCGGTCGCGCGCGTCGGCGAGGTCACGACCTGGGGCGCCATGCCGGCAGGCGCGCCAGCGGGGCCGGCGGGAATGACCATCGTGGTCGCCGTGCCGGCGGACGACAGCACCACCGGCGTGGATGAGGCGGAGGCAAGCGTCGGACCTGTGCCGGGCACGGGCGACGGCGCGACGGATCCACGAAGCTCGCCAGGGCGGGCCGGCGGCACAGGCGCGGCAAAGGCGATGGTGCGCTCGGGCAAGGCGGGCGGCTGCGGCGCCGGCTGGGAGGTTGCCGCGGCAATCGCCTCGGCGCCGCTCTGGCGGTTGGACCGCACATAGGCGCCGGGAATGATCACCTGATCGCGGCGATCGTCGTCGGGATAATCATCGGCGCGGCTGGTCTCGACCGGGGCGGCAGGCGGCTCGACCACCGGCTGTGCCATGCCCGCAGGCTGAGGGGCGACGACACCGGCTGCAACTGGAGGTGGCGCGGAGGCCTGGGTGATGACGGGCCGGGGCGCATCGATCGGACGCGGCAGCGGAAGCGGCGCGTGAAGCACCGGCATCGCCGCGGCTGCGGAAGGCACTGTCCCGCCGACGGCGGGCTGAGGTGCGGCCAGACGTGGCGCGGGAGCGATGAAGGTGGGCGACAGAAGATCGAGCGGCGCATTGGCGGCGCCACCGCTCGCCTGAAATCCAGGACGCTGCTGAGCCACAAGCGGCCCAACGGTCGCAAGCAGCAGGCCGACGGTCGTCGCAAGCGACCGGGTATGTCGAAAGTGCACGGCCATGCGGCTGGCGGGATCCCTTGCTTGCGATCGCTCATGCGATCATGGGCTTGGTCAAATCTGACCTGTCGGCAACACCACGGGCCTATTCCCGGGGTGCCACCACGGACAGGGGAACCGCTGCATGCGAACCCCGCTAAGCCGCCTCTCTCGCAACCGAGTGTGGCGAAATCCGGGCGAATGTGACGGCCGTTCGTCGGACCGTCACGTCAGCACAGGATCGGTGCCGGCCGATTCAGCTGGCGGTTTCGCGCACCGCCACGCCGTTGGTCTTCATCAGCTCAACGAGTTCGCCGGACTGGAACATCTCGCGGGTGATGTCGCAGCCGCCGATGAACTCGCCCTTGACGTAAAGCTGGGGAATGGTCGGCCAGTTGGAATAGTCCTTGATGCCCTGGCGGATCTCGTCGTTGTCGAGCACGTTCACGCCTTTGAACGGCACGCCGAGATAGTCGAGAATCTGGACGACCTGGCCGGAAAAGCCGCACATCGGGAACTGCGGCGTTCCCTTCATGAACAGCACGACATCGCCGGACTTCACTTCGGCGTCGATCTTGGCATGGGCTGGAGTGGTCATAGCTGTCTCTCGCTTGGGCGGGGTCAAGGCCCGCCTCCTCCTGATCAGGTAGGCGCGCTGGTGGTCAGCGCAAGGGCATGCAGCACACCGCCCATATTGCCCTTGAGGGCAGCATAGACGAGCTGATGTTGTTGCACACGCGACTTGCCGCGGAAAGCCTCGGAGACAACCGTCGCCGCATAGTGGTCGCCGTCGCCCGCGAGATCCTTGATCTCGACGCGGGCGTCCGGAAGCGCTTCCTTGATCATCCGCTCGATTTCGGCGGCCGCCATCGCCATTGTCTGTCTCCTAAGTCGTCAGGCCGCGCGCGCCATATAGGCCGGCAGCCACGACTCGAATGCCGTGCTCAAGTCCTTGATCATCATGGGTTCGTCGCCCGGCAGGGTCAACGCATTCCCGCCGGTCTCGCCGATCCGGGCGAGGAACAGGCCGGCGCCGGCCGCGCGGGTGGCAAGCTCCTCGACATGGGCCGGCGGCACCACCAGCACATAGCGCGCCTGATCCTCGCCGAACCACAGCGCGTGGGCCGGGACCTCATTGGGAACGGCATCGACGGTGATCCCGAGGCCGGCCGCGATCGCCATTTCGGCGAGCGAGACGGCGAGGCCACCGTCGGACACGTCGTGGCAGGCGTTGAGCAGACCATCGCCGATCAGGCCGCGCACAAACTCGCCGTGGCGCTTTTCGAGGGCCAGGTCGACTGGCGGCGGAGCGCCCTCCTCCCGGCCGCAGATATCGCGCAGATAGACCGACTGGCCGAGCCAACCATCCGTCTTGCCCAGCACGAAGACCACATCGCCGGCGATCTTCGCCGCGATGCCGACGCTCTTGGTGAAATCGGCAATGACGCCGACGCCACCAATGGTCGGGGTCGGCAGGATCGCCCGGCCATGGGTCTCGTTGTAAAGAGAGACATTGCCGGACACGACGGGATAGTCGAGGGCGAGGCAGGCCTCGCCAATACCCCGGATGCAGCCGACAAGCTGCCCCATGGTCTCGGGCTTCTCGGGATTGCCGAAGTTCAGATTGTCGGTGATGGCGAGCGGCGTCGCGCCAACCGCGGACAGGTTGCGGTAGGTCTCGGCCACCGCCTGCTTACCGCCCTCGAACGGATCGGCCTCGCAATAACGCGGCGTCACGTCGGAGGTCATGGCGAGGCCCTTCGGCCCGTTCTCGACGCGCACGACGGCGGCATCACCGCCGGGGCGCTGGACCGTGTTGCCGAGAATGATCGAGTCATATTGCTCGTAAACCCAGCGCTTGGAGCAGAGCTCCGGCATCGCCATCAGCTTCATCAGAGCCTTCGACGTCGACATGGGCGCCGTCACGCTGGCCGCCTCGATCACCGGCTTCTTCGGCGTCGGCACATGCGGGCGATCGTAGAGCGGCGCCTCATCGCCGAGCTCCTTGATCGGCAGGTCAGCCTTCACCTCGCCATTGAGCTTCACCACGAAGCGCAGCGTGTCGGTGGTGTGGCCGATGACAGCGAAATCGAGGCCCCACTTGCGGAAGATGGCCTTGGCCTCCTCTTCCTTCTCGGGCTTCAGCACCATGAGCATGCGCTCCTGGCTTTCCGACAGCATCATCTCATAGGCGGTCATGCCGGGCTCGCGGCACGGCACGTTTTCCAGGTGCAGCTCGATGCCGAGATCGCCCTTGGCGCCCATCTCGACCGCCGAGCAGGTCAGGCCGGCAGCCCCCATGTCCTGGATCGCATTGACGCAATCCCCGGCCATGATCTCGAGGCAGGCTTCCAGCAGCAGCTTTTCCGCAAAGGGATCGCCGACCTGCACGGTCGGGCGCTTTTCCTCCGCACCTTCGCCGAATTCGGCAGACGCCATGGTCGCGCCATGGATGCCATCACGACCGGTCTTGGATCCGAGATAGACGATCGGCATGCCGATGCCGGTCGCCTTGGCGTAGAAGATGCCGTCTGTGCGTGCGAGACCGACCGCCATGGCATTGACCAGGCAATTGCCGTCATAGCGCGTGTGGAAGCCGACCTGCCCGCCGACGGTAGGCACGCCGAAGGAATTGCCATAGCCGCCGATGCCGGCCACCACGCCCGCCACCAGATGGCGGGTCTTGGGGTGCTCGGGGTCACCGAAGCGGAGCGCGTTCAAGGCCGCGATCGGCCTGGCCCCCATGGTGAAGACGTCGCGGAGGATGCCGCCGACACCCGTTCCCGCGCCCTGATAGGGCTCGATATAGGAGGGATGGTTGTGGCTCTCCATCTTGAAGACCGCGGCAAGCCCGTCGCCGATATCGATCACGCCGGCATTCTCGCCCGGCCCCTGGATCACCCAGGGCGCCTTGGTCGGCAGGCCCTTCAGGTGGAGGCGGCTCGACTTGTACGAACAATGCTCGTTCCACATGGCCGAGAAGATGCCGAGCTCGGTGAAGGTCGGCTCGCGGCCGATCAGCTCGAGGATGCGCTGATACTCGTCCGGCTTCAGCCCATGGCTCGCCACCAGGTCCGGGGTGATCTTCGGCTCGTTCGCGGTCATTCCGGGATTCCCAATTGGCGCGAGACCGCGCCTCAGATCATTTTCAGGACGATGGCGATCAGGCTGCCGACGGTAAGCACCGCAACCGCGGCAAACTGGACCATGAAGCCGGTTCCGCGCTTGGACGGATCCTTGGCATAGGACAGCATGTAGAGGACGCGGCCGACGATCCAGACGAGGCCGAGGGCCACTGCATAGCGGTCGCCGACATAGAGTGCGAAGAGCCAGAGGGGCGCGAGGAACAGCGGCAGCCATTCCAGCGTGTTCATCTGGACGCGGTAGAGCCGCTCGAACATCTCGTTGCCGGTGACCGCCGGCGCCTTGACGCCGTAGCGCCCACGTGCGGCGCCCACCTGCAACCCCATGACGAAATAGACGAGCAGCGCGGCGATCGTGACGAGGGCCGTCAGGTTATAGGTCATGGACAACGGATCCTCAGGCTGTCTGCAGGGAGTCGGTCAGGCTCTCGAACAGCGCCCGTCCGTCGGTCGAACCGATCGCCGGATCAACGTGGTTTTCCGGGTGTGGCATCATGCCGAGCACACGGCGATTGTCGGAGACGATGCCGGCAATGGCGTTCATCGCGCCGTTGATATTGGTCTTGGGCGCAACCACGCCCGATGCGTCGCAATAGCGGAACACGACCTGCCCTTCGCCCTCGATCCGCTTCAGCGTCTCGTCGTCGGCGATATAATTGCCCTCGCCATGGGCCACCGGCACCTCGATCACCGCGCCGGCATTGTAGCGGCGCGTATAGGGCGTGTCGGACCGCTCGACCTTGAGGTGAACGTTGCGGGCGATGAACTTGAGCTGGGAATTGCGCATCAGCACGCCCGGCAGGAGGCCCGCCTCACACAGGATCTGGAAGCCGTTGCAGACGCCGAGCACCAGGCCGCCCTTCGCCGCATGGGCGCGCACCGCATCCATGATGGCGGCGCGGGCGGCGATCGCGCCACAACGCAGATAGTCGCCATAGGAGAAGCCGCCCGGCAGGACGACGAGGTCGGTGCCGGCGGGCAGCGCCGTATCGGCATGCCAGACCAGGGCCGGCTTCACGCCGGATGTCAGTTCCAGCGCATAGGCAATGTCACGCTCGCGATTGGAACCGGGGAAGACGACGACGGCGGCTTTCATGGGGCGGGCATCCTCTCAAGCAGCGGTCAGGCGATCTCGATGCGATAGTTCTCGACCACCGTATTGGCGAGCAGCTTCTCGCACGCGGTCTTGATGGCAGCCTCAGCGGCCGCCTTGTCGGAACCGGTGAGCTCGAGGTCGAACACCTTGCCCTGGCGGACGCTGGCCACGCCGTCGATGCCGAGGCTCTTCAGCGCGCCTTCGATGGCCTTGCCCTGGGGATCGAGAACGCCGGTCTTCAGCGTGACGGTGACGCGGGCTTTCATCGGCGGCGCTCCTGAGGCGGCAGGGTCTGGATGCGCTCCGTCTAGACTGTGGCGGCGCAGCAATCAATGCGAAGCACGCGCACAAGGGTGCAAAAGCCTCCTCCGGGGCAGCAAATGTGGAACGGCTGTACCTCCGGCCGCCTGCTGCCGCTCACGGCATCTGCGCCACCAGCATCACGACCGGCAGGAACTGGTCCATATTGGCGCGCGCATCCCGCTCGCGATCAGCCGAACTGACGACACTGAAGCTGCGGCGACCATCCGAGAAGAGCGTCGCGATGTAATATTGCTCGCTGCCATTGGTGCGGCGGATCAGCTTCACGGTGGTGAAGATCGTGGTGTCGCGCACCGTCCGCTGGCCGATCTCGACCACTTCGACGGCCCGCAGATTGCCATTGCTCTGTTCCACCATCCGCTGGTTGGTCAAGGCATTGGAGCGCTCGAACGACTCGAACGACATCATCGGCCCGTCGCGCTGCTGGCGGTAACTGACGACGGAATTGGTGGCGCAGGTGGCCGCCTGGCAGCGATAGAACACCGTACCCGTCTCGGCGACATTGCGCTGCCAGCCCTCCGGCGTCACCGCGATGCCCTGTGCCAGAGCCGGCAGGCTGGCGAAGGCGACAACGAGAAGGGCCAGGATCTGCAGGGTGAATTTCGGCGGGGCGATTCGGCGCATGGCGGCCTCGGATGATCCAGTTGGCATGACCCGAAGCTCTAAGACCGCAGCGTTTCCGTCCGATGCCGCCCAACCCAAGCGCTCAGCCATAAAGCGCCCGCGCCAGCGCGCCATAGAGTGGGATGCCGGCGATCAGGTTGAACGGGAACGTGACCGCCAGCGATGCCGTGAGATAGAGGCTCGGATTGGCCTCGGGTAGCGCCATGCGGACGGCCGCCGGCGCAACGATATAGGACGCGCTGGCAGCAAGCGTTGCCAGCACGATCGCGCCACCGACCGACATGCCGGCAAGGCTGGCCGCGATCAATCCGAGGCATCCATTGACCACCGGCGCGACCAAGGCGAAGACGACGAGCACGGCGCCACTGCGCCTGAGGTCGGTCACACGCTCCATCGTCTGGATGCCGAGCTCGATCATGAACAGGCAGAGCAGGCCGCGGAACAGATCGACGAACAGCGGCTTCACGGGTTGCAGCCCGGACGTGCCGACCATCGCGCCGATCGCCATGCCGCCGACCAGCAGCACGATGCTCTTGCCCGAGACGGTCTCGCGGATCACCCGGCTGAGCGGCTGGCCCGACTGTCCGGCCAACCTGGCACAGGCGAGAGCGACCACGATGGCCGGCACTTCCATGATCGCCAGCAGAGCCGTGACATAGCCCTCATAGGTCAGCCCGGCCGCATCGAGATAGGCCAGGACTGCGATGAAGGTGACCGCCGAGACCGAACCGTAATGCGCGGCAAGTGCCGCCGCATCGGCCACCATGAAGCCGGCCAGTCGGCGCAGGACCACGTAGCAGAGGAGCGGGATGAGGCCACCGAGCGCCAGCGCCGCCAGTGCGGGGCGCCACATATCCGCAAAGGGCGTGCGGGCGAGGTCCGCCCCTCCCTTCAGGCCGATGGCCAGCATCAGATAGATCGACAGAAGCCGGAACACCGGATCGGGGATCCGCAGGTCACTGCGCAAGGCGGCGGCAAGAGCGCCCAGGACAAAGCAGAGGGTGATGGGCGAGACGAGGTTCGCGAGAACCAGATCGAGATGAACCATGGGGCCTCCAGCCGATGCGGTGGCCCGGGAATAGCGCCTGCTTTCGATTGAACAAACTACGCAAAACCAATCTATTGAATTGACTATCTCAATGCTATGATGGCTGGTCTTCCTGGGAGAGCATCGCCGTGCCATCTCCACTTCCGCCCTTCGACTTCGACCTCCTGCGCTCCTTCGTGGCCATCGTCGACAATGGCGGCTTCACCCGTGCGGCAGAGCGTATCGGCCGGACCCAATCGACCATCAGCCTGCAGATCCGCAAGCTGGAGCAGGGGCTGGGACGGCCGGTGTTCACGCGCCAGGGCATGGGACGCAGCAGCCAGATCGGTCTCACCCGCGACGGCGAGGTCCTGCTTGGCCATGCCCGCCAGATCCTCAGGCTTGGCGATGAGGCGCGGTCCCGCATCATGGAGCCCGAGGTGGAAGGCATCGTGCGGCTGGGAACGCCGGAGGATTTTGCCACCTGGCACCTGCCGGACATCCTCGCCCGCTTCGCCCGCAGCCATCCCCGCGTGCTGCTGGAGGTGAATTGCGACTTCACGGTCAACCTGCTCGATGGCTTCGGCAAGGGGCTCTACGACCTCGTCCTGTTCAAGCGCGAGCCCCAGCGGACAGACGGACTGGCAGGCACCGGGGTCTGGCGCGAGGAACTAGTCTGGGTGGCCGATCAGCGGCTGGAACTGCCCGCGTCAGGCGAGGCCCTGCCGCTGGTGCTGGCGCCGGCTCCCGACATCTATCGGCGGCGCGCGCTCGCAGCCCTCGAGGCCGCAGGCCGGACATGGCGGGTTGTCTTCGCAAGCCCGAGCATGGCCGGCCTTCAGGCGGCCGTGCGCGCGGGCCTCGGCATCACCGTCATGCCGCGCGAAATGGTACCGGCCAATCTGGTCGTGCTGGGGGCTGCCGACGATGGGTTGCCGGTTCTGCCCGATGCCGAAATCGTGCTCTATGAGGCGCCGGGCAAGGCCGCGCCGGCGGTGGCCCGTCTCGCCGGCCATATTGTCCAGGCGCTGGGCAGTCAGGCCGGACGCCGCGTCTAGAGATTGGCTTCCGCCGCAGCCTTGGCCGCCATTTCGACAGATGCCGGTCGCTCGCCGATCACCATGACGATCTTCAGCTTGCCGCGCACTGTCCGCGCCAGAACCGCCGCATGGGCTGCCCGCGCCTGCCCTTCGGCACGTCGGATCGTCAGGACGAAGCCGGACGCCTGCCGGTGCCGCAGCACCCGGCTCGACGCAGTGACGCGCAGCGGCATGCGCCGTGCGGCGATCGCCGCCGGAACACCGCGGTTGGATGTTGCGACAAGCGCGCGGCGGCGACGATTGCCGGCCTCGATCGACCGGACAAGAATCGAGGGATTGGCGAGGGTGCGCGACAGCGCGCGGGCCTCGGCGCCACGCACCTCGACCACGGCAACCGCGATCTTCGACGGACAGGCTGCGCCCTCGCACATGCCGACGGCTATCGGCGTCACTGCATCGCGGGTGATCCAGGCGCCGACCGGAACGAACAGCCAGGGGCTGTCGCCCTGGTCGGGCCCTGGCGCGCGGATTTGCACGCCCTCGACGGCAACGGGCACATAGGCGCAGGAGCCGAGCAGGACCAGCGCCACGAGCGCCACGGCACAGCGACCAAGTGCCGTCCGCCATCCGCTCGCCGGTACCGCCTCGCTCATACGCCTGAACCGCCTGCCGCCCAAGGAAAACGGGGACCCATGGGCCCCCGTTGGCATATCTGATGCTCGTGCCGAACGGGCAAGGCCGGCTTTACTGGACGAGCACCGGGCCGGTCGCCCGCTCGTTCTCGCCCATCACGCCGAGCCGGCGCGCAACCTCGGTATAGGCCTCGATCAGGCCGCCCATGTCCTTGCGGAACCGGTCGCGATCCATCTTGTCGTTGGACTTGATGTCCCACAGCCTGCACGAATCAGGGGAGATCTCGTCGGCGACGACGATCCGCATGATGTCGTTTTCCCACAGGCGGCCGCATTCCAGCTTGAAGTCGATCAGCCGGATGCCGGCGCCGAGGAACAGGCCCGACAGGAAGTCGTTGACGCGGATCGCCAGCGCGATGATGTCGTCGATTTCCTGGGGCGTCGCCCAGCCAAAGGCCGTGATATGCTCTTCCGACACCAGCGGATCGTTCAGCGCCTCGTTCTTGTAATAGAACTCGATGATCGAGCGCGGCAGCTGCGTGCCTTCCTCGATGCCAAGCCGCGTCGACAAGGCGCCGGCGGCCACATTGCGCACCACCACCTCGAGCGGAATGATCTCCACCTCGCGGATGAGCTGCTCGCGCATGTTCAGCCGGCGGATGAAGTGGGTGGGGACGCCGATATCGTTCAGCTTCAGGAAGATGTACTCGGAAATGCGGTTGTTGAGCACGCCCTTGCCATCGATCACCTCATGCTTCTTCGCATTGAAGGCGGTCGCATCGTCCTTGAAGTGCTGAATCAGCGTACCCGGCTCCGGGCCCTCGTACAGGACCTTGGCCTTGCCTTCGTAGATGCGGCGGCGGCGGCTCATGGGGGTATACCGTGGCTTGAGGAAGTCCATCTTCACCTGGTTCCGGATTGCCGGTCGGAGGCGTGCGGGGGCGCTCGGCACGAAACGGATGAGGGAATCGCGCGCGGGCACCTGAACCCGCTCCTCTCTCCTATCCGATCGTTCGCGAATGCACAACGAACAGGCCCCTGCGGTTTGGGCCTGCGACCGTCTATGCTCTCGCCAAAGTGGGGTGGCACTGCCTATATGCAATCCGACCGGGGCCTTCCCGTCCATCAATCCCCCGTGTATCGCACGGCACTGTTTCGACGTCAGACAAGGGACGACACCGCCATGAGCACCTTCGACAAGCGCGAGGAAGGCTTCGAGAAGAAATTTGCCCACGACGAGGAGCTGCGGTTCAAGGCAACCGCGCGCCGCAACAAGCTGCTCGGCCTGTGGGTTGCCGAGAAGCTCGGCAAGACCGGCGCAGACGCCGACGCCTATGCCAAGGAAGTGGTGATGTCCGACTTCGAGGAAGCCGGCGACGACGACGTGTTCCGGAAGGTGAAGGCCGACCTCGACGCCGGCAATGCCGGCCAGTCCGAGCATCAGATCCGCCGCACCATGGACGAACTGATGGCGCAGGCCATCCAGCAGATCCAGACCAGCTGAACGGTCTCTCGGCCGCCGGGCTCCGGCGGCCGCACCTGCTTCCCGACGGACGGCGCGCCTCTGCCCTGCCGAGGCGCCGCTTGCCCTTGCCGCCGCAACGGGGCAAGGAACCTGCCCGCGCCGCCAGGCGCCGACGCGATCCGTCTCGATGGCCGACCCCCAAGCCACTGCCACTTCGTCCCGCAACACGCTGATCGGCCTGGCCTGCGGCGCCGGCGCGGCGCTGATCTGGGGCGTGCAGGCGGTCGTGTCGCGTCAATCGGTGGCCGACGGCCTCGGCCCCGTCGACATCACCGTCCTGCGCTTCCTCACAGCGGCCGCCTGTCTCCTGCCCTTCGGGCTCGCCCGGCTGAAGCCCTTTCCGGTCGGACGCCTCGGCTGGGGGAAATCGCTCATCCTCACTCTCTTCGCCGGCGCGCCCTTCGCGACCGTGCTCGTCGGTGGCTCCACTTACGCGCCAGCGATCCACACGATGATCGCCTCAAGTCTCATCCCGGTGGTGACGGCTCTCCTCGTCTATGGCGCCTATGGCGAGACAAGCCCGCGGGCGCGCATCGTCGGTCTTGTCCTGATCGTCGCCGGCATCGGCCTCGTGGCGGGACAAGGCCTGTTCACAGGGGTTAGCGACGGAGCCTGGCGTGGCGACCTGCTCTTCGTGCTGGCCGCCACCATGTGGTCGATCTTCGGCATTCTGGCGAAACGCTGGAAAGCCGACGCACTGGACCTGACCATCACGCTGTCGGTCCTGTCGCTGGCGGTGCTGCCGCTTCTTGCTGTCGCCGTCCCGCTGAAGATGGCAACGGTTGGCGTGGGCGCCATTGCCCTGCAGGCGGTCTACCAGGGCCTGCTGGTCGGCGTTGCTTCGGTGTTCCTCTACACCACAGCCAATCAGAGGCTGGGGGCCGCGCGCGCCTCGCTCTTCATGCCGCTGGTCCCGGCGATCACCGCCGCGGCCAGCGCCCTGCTGATCGGCGAATGGCCCTCCACCACCGAACTGATCGGCATGGTGGTGGTCATGACCGGCATGACGGTAGCCATGCGCGCCTGATCGCTCACTGGGTCAGGCGGGCAGTCGCGACGGCCTTCTGAAAGAGGGCGTTCATCGCATCGGCGATGCCCTGGGTCGGGCTCACCTCGAAATAGAGCCCCGGCGACGCACAAGCCTCCATGCGCGTCGCAATCTCGCTCTGGAATGGCTTGATCCAGGTATTGTACCAGGCGTTGGTCGTCAGCGGCAGGTAGGTCGTGTAGAGCACCGCGATGCGGATGCCGCGCGCCTTGATCGCCGTGCAGGTCGCCGTATTGATCGGCTCCTGGCAGCGTCCACCGGTCGTCGGCTTGGTGCAGGTGGTCGGATAATAGGCGTCCGCCACACCGTCCGACACGAAGAACATCACCTTCTGCGGCGTCGCGGCCGTCGAGCCGTCGCCAGGCGTTGCGATCGACAGATTGACCGCCGACAGGGCGCCGTTGAAATCGGTGCACTGGTCGTTGTTGTAGCCCTGATTGGGGATGGTCATGAGGTCGATATTGGCGGCCGCCGACTTCGCCTGCGACAGGTTGGCCGTCAGCGCGTTGATCAGCGTGTAGCCGGGCACCGTGCAGGACGAGCCGAAAGTGTAGAGCTGGGTCCGGAACTGGTCATTGACACGCTCCGTCGCCGCCGCAGTGTCCATCAGCGACTGGGTTGCCTGGCGCACGACATCGATCCGCAGGGTCACGCCGAGCTTCTTCGCCAGCTTGTAATAGTTGCCGGACGGGTCGGAGAGATCGTGGCAGGCAAAGCCGCATTTGTCGGAGGTGTTGGCCACCATGGTCGAAACGTCGGTCGGCGTCGCGCCGATCCCCATCGACGGTGTGTTGTCGAGCAGGATGTGGAAATCGATATAGGTCGGCAGGTTGGAATTGGCCTTCACTGACCCGCTGATGGCAATCGAATTGACACCGACAAGCGCCATCAGCGAGGTCTGAACCTGGGCGGAATAAGTGACCGTCGAGGTGCGCCCGAGGCCGTCGTCGGTCACTGTGATGGCTGAGGACGTCAGGGTCGCGCGGTCGAGCGTGCCGATATTGGTCTGGAAGGACGCGATCGCCGCGGCCTTGGCGGCAGCGGCGGTGGGCATCACATTCGACGTCTTGACGCCGTTGAGCGCAGCGAGGTCGGCCGCGGCATCGAGGCGGGCCTTGACCTTGCTGGCATAGGTATAGTCGACGGCCGCGCCGACACCGATCGCCAAGGGTACGAAGGAAAAGGCAAAGAACACCGCCACTCCGGCCTGCGAATTCGCGGAGAAGCGCTGCACGGAGGCCGCGAAGCGGCGCAGAACAGGTTGCAATCGAGACAGCATCGAAGAACGGAACACGGCACAACACCCTTCGGAACCGACTTCCGAACAATGCCCGCCTGTCGTTTAACATTGTCGTAACCCGACGCCAGAAATCACGTCATATCCGGTGAATTCGAACTAACTTTACCGGATAGCGCCTTGCCTGGATTCAGATTTCGGCCTCGATCGCCTGTTGCAGCAGGTCGAGCGGCCCCGCACAGTCGCGCTCGACCTCATCAGCCTTCATGACGACGACCCGATAGCCGCGTTCGGTCAGCCATGCGCGCTTCACCGCGCGGGCGCCCTCGGCCGCCGCATCCTCGCCGGGCGGATCGAAATCGACCACCAGTCTCAGGTCGAACGACACGATGTCGGCGACATGGGGCCCGATCGGGATCGCCCGCTTGAAGCCGCGCCCGGCAAAGCGCCGGTCCTTCATCATCTGGTCCCAGAGGATTCGCTCCGCCTCGATCGGGTTGCGCCGGAGCAGCCGGGCAAGGCCGCGCACCGGAGCCTGCCCGCCCGACTTGTCGGCGGCGGCCTTGGCGAGCAGTGTGCGCAACGTCCCTGCCCGCTCCACATCCAGCGTGCCACTGCGCGCCGAACCCTTCGCTCCCTCGGCAATGGCGAAGATCGCGCCATGCAGGGTCGCGAGATCCTGCCGGCTTGGGCTCATCCGCATGATGATGTTGCGCAGGTTGGTGACCATGCTGTCGCGCTTCTCGAGCGGCCGGTAGAATTCGACGCGGTCGAGTTCGCGTTCGACCATCTCGAAGAAGGCGCGGGTCTGCGCCATGCTGGCGGGCTCGGAGCGCTCGACCATCTCGAACGGCAGATTGCCCTCATGCGTCTGCGAGAACCATTCATAGCCCAGCACCAGCACGGCTTGGGCCAGGTTCAGCGACGAGAAGTCCGGATTGACCGGATAGGTCAGGATCGAATGGGCGAGCGCAACCTCGCCGGCCAGCAGGCCATTGCGTTCGCGCCCGAAGACCACCCCGACCTGTTCGCCGGCGGCAATCCGCGGCCGCATGGCCGTGACCGCCGCTTTTGGCCCGACAACCGGCTTGACCTGGTCGTGGGCGCGCGCAGTGGCGGCGAAGACGAGGTTCAGATCGTCGATGGCGGCCTCGAACGTCGGAAACAGCTCGGCCTCATCGAGGATGCGGTTAGCACCCGATGCCGAGGGATAGGCCCGTCCATTCGGCCAGCCGTCGCGCGGCGCGACCAGCCGCAACCGCGACAGCGCGAAATTCGCCATGGCGCGCGCTGCCGTGCCGATATTCTCGGCCATCTGCGGCTCGACCAGAATGATGACGGGCGCGCCCTTTTCCTGGGCGAGGCGGGTGATGTCGATGCCGGGCATGGTCGTCCTTCGAAGGCGGGCGGCGTCGCTATAGACCGCCTTGGCGCCGATGTCGCGCGCGCCTCATTCTTTGTGGGCACTTATCGCTGCGCTTCGCGTCTGCTAAGAGGCCCGCGCCAGTCGCGGGCGCACCGGATGTCGAGCGCAGTCCGGATGCACCGAGGCTGAGTCCCCTCTGCCAATGCGCTCTACAGGCCGAACCATGTCGAAGATCAAGGTCGCGGGCACCGTCGTCGAACTCGACGGCGATGAGATGACCCGCATCATCTGGGATCTCATCAAGAAGAAGCTCATCCACCCCTATCTGGATGTGAATCTCGAATATTACGACCTCTCGGTCGAACACCGCGACGCCACCAACGACCAGGTGACGATCGATTCGGCCAATGCCATCAAGAAGCATGGCGTCGGCGTGAAATGCGCCACCATCACCCCGGACGAAGGCCGCGTGAAGGAATTCGGCCTGAAGGAAATGTGGAAGTCGCCGAACGGCACGATCCGCAACATCCTCGGCGGCGTGATCTTCCGCGAGCCGATCATCTGCAAGAACGTGCCGCGCCTCGTCCCCGGCTGGACCCAGCCGATCGTGGTTGGCCGTCATGCCTTCGGTGACCAGTACCGCGCGACCGACTTCAAGTTCCCGACCGCCGGCACGCTGACCATCAAGTTCGTCGGCGACGACGGCAAGGTGATCGAGCGCGAAGTGTTCAAGGCCCCTGGCTCAGGCGTTGCCATGGCCATGTACAACCTCGACGAATCGATCAAGGACTTCGCCCGCGCCTCGTTCAATTACGGCCTGGCCCGCTCCTACCCGGTCTATCTGTCGACCAAGAACACCATCCTGAAGCAGTATGACGGCCGCTTCATGGAAATCTTCCAGCAGATCTTCGACGCCGAGTTCAAGGCCGAGTTCGACAAGAAGAAGATCACCTACGAGCATCGCCTGATCGACGACATGGTGGCTTCCGCCCTGAAGTGGTCCGGCGGCTATGTCTGGGCGTGCAAGAACTATGACGGCGACGTGCAGTCCGACATCGTGGCCCAGGGCTTCGGCTCGCTCGGCCTCATGACCTCGGTCCTGCTGACGCCCGACGGCAAGACCGTCGAGGCCGAGGCCGCCCACGGCACGGTGACCCGTCACTACCGCGAGCACCAGAAGGGCAAGGAGACCTCGACCAACTCGATCGCCTCCATCTTCGCCTGGTCGCGCGGCCTCGCCCATCGCGCCAAGCTGGACGACAACGCGCAGCTGAAGCGCTTTGCCGACGAGCTCGAGAAGGTCTGCGTCGACACGGTCGAGTCCGGTTTCATGACCAAGGACCTCGCCCTGCTGGTCGGCGCCGAGCAGAAGTGGCTCTCCACCACCGGCTTCCTCGACAAGGTCTCCGAGAACCTGTCGGCCGCCATGGGCAAGTGGAACTGACGGAAGGCTGACGCCTTTCGCACGAACAGGGGGCCGGCCAGCGCAAGCTTTCCGGCCCCTGCCATGTCCGGCTGAGGCGGCAGGAGACATGCTGATGCGCCCGATGCCGGAGGCTTGGGCGTTTCAGACATGCAAGTGCGGTGGGGAGCGGCCGGTCAGGCGAGGAAATCGAGCAGCGATCCTGAAGACGAGCTCGATGAATCACTCAGGAGCGAATCCACTGGCGTTGCCCAGGCGACCTTGGCCATCGTCACGGTGGAATTGGCCTGATCGAGTTCGGCGGTGATGCTGAAAAGGCCATCTGCCGAGGTCGCATCGGAACCGAACAGCGCTCCAGCCGCGTCTGTGGAGGGATCCGCTCCGAAAATAGATGAGGACATGGTCGAGGCAGCCGACATAGCGCTCGCGTTGGCGTAGGCGCGCTGCTGCGAATATTGCTGACCCACGCTGTAGGCGCTGGACCCGTAGCTCGAGATCATCGCGGAAATCCTTTCCTGCCGGCATAGTGCGCCTCGGCCGGTTAAGGGAAGGTTGCGAACCGCCGGATCGGCCATCGATTTGTGTCATCGGCTGGATCACCAATCGGCGATGGACGCGAACCTTCCCGTCGGCACACTGACGCGTCCCGCCAGGAGAATGCCGCCATGCCCGTCGAGGTTCGTCCCCTCACACCCGTCGACCGTGGCGGCTGGGAGCCACTCTGGCGCGGCTACCAGACCTTCTACGGCCGCGACCTGCCGCAGGCGATGATCGACCTGTCGTGGCAGCGCTTCATGGACCCTGCCCTCCCCCTCGATGCCTTCGGCGCCTTTGCGGGCGGCCGCATGGTCGGCATGGCCCATACCGTCCGTCACCTCGCAACCTCGTTCGAAGCCCCGTTCTGCTATCTGAACGACCTGTTCGTCGATCCGGAAACACGCGGCACCGGCGCGGGCCGTTCGCTCATCGAGGCGGTCTATGCGTTCGCGCTCGCCCAGGGCTGCGGCCGCGTCTACTGGTCGACGCACGAGACCAATGCCACTGCCATGCGCCTCTACGACCAGATCGCCGAGAAATCCGGCTTCCTGCTCTACCGCCACATCCTTTGAACCCTCCGCAGGGCCCAAGCCATGACCGCAAATGTCCGCCTGCTGACACCCGCCGACCGCGCCGAATGGGAACCGCTCTGGCGCGGCTACCAGGCCTTTTACGAGACCAGCATTCCAGCCGCGACCACCGACGTCACCTGGCAGCGGTTCCACGACCCGGCCGAGCCCATGGTCGCCTTCGGTGCCTTCGACAAGGGCCGGATGGTCGGCATCGTTCACGCCATCCGCCACCGGTCCTGCTGGACCGTCGATGACTACTGCTACCTTCAGGACCTGTTCGTCGATCCGGCGACGCGCGGCACCGGTGCCGGCCGGGCCTTGATCGAGGCGGTTTACGGCTGGGCGAAAGGCAATGGCTGCGGCCGGGTCCACTGGCTCACCCAGGAGAGCAATGCCCAGGCCCGATTGCTCTATGACCGCATTGCCGACCGGCCGGGCTTCATCCAGTACCGGAACATCTTCTGAGCACCGCGCGGGTTAAGACCGCGGCGGCTGCTCGAGTTCCTCGCGAACGAGGTCGCCCTGCGGTTCTACCAGTTCCTGGCTGAGCCGCTGGCTGGCGGTTGCCCGCACCACGGCATCGATCGAGGGAAACAGCAGCATCAGGTGGTGGAGGTCGGTGGCATCCAGCGCCAGGAGCTTCACCCGGCCCCGGGCAATGATGGTCGCCGATCGCTCGACCCGGTGCAGCACCGCGATCTCGCCGAAAAACTGCCCCTTCGTCAGCACCAAGGTGCGTTTGGGCAGGCGCACCTCCACCTCGCCCTCGGCGATCAGATACATCGAATGGGCCGGGTCCGAGCGTCGGCAGATGACGGCACCGGGTTCGAAGGTCGCGCTCTTCAGGACCCGCATCACCTCGGCAATGGAAGCCGCATCCATGCCGGCGAACAGCGGCACCCGCGCCACCATGCTCCAGGTCACCACGAAATCATGCCGCTGGATCTCGCGCGTGAAGGCGGTGGCAATGATGCCACCAGGCAGCGCCAGCATGACCAGACCGAACATGGCCGTGATTGTGGCCACCAGCTTGCCGAGCGGGGTCACCGGATAGACATCGCCATAGCCGACCGTCGTCAAGGTGATGGCCGCCCACCACATGGTCTCCGGGATCGAGCCGAACTTCTCCGGCTGGGCTTCGTGCTCGACGAGGTGCATGGCCGATGCCGCAACGATCAGCGCGCCGAGGAAAATGACGAGACAGGCGACCAGCGCCCGGCGCTCCGACCAGAATGCGTCGGCAAGGCTGGATAGGCCGGGCGAATAGCGCGCGAGCTTGAAGAAGCGCAGCAGCCGGAGCAGCAGGATGACGCGCAGATCGGCCGGCACCACCAGGGCGAGATAGAACGGCATGATCGCCAGGAGGTCGATCAGCAGGCTCGGCGAGACCAAGGCGGCAAGGCGCGCCCGCCAGGGGGCTCGGCCGGCAAGCGGCACATGCTCCACCGAGGACCAGAGCCTCGCCGCATATTCGAGGGTGAACACCGCGACCGAGAAGGCCTCTATGGCGGTGAAAGCCACAGCGTAGTGGAGCCGCAGCGACGGCACCGATTCCAGCACGACGGCCGTGACATTGACCAGGATGAGGAAGACCAGCGTCCTGTGCACCAGCACAGCCACGCGATCCCCGACCATGCCCTGGTCAAGGATCTCATAGGTCCGCCTGCGCCAATGCGCCTTGTCCATCGCCCCCCGCTCCGGCCGGTTAGGGCCGGTGCGCCCTCAACGTCCGGTCAGGCGGCAGCCAGCGCCGCCTCGATCGCTTTCAGCGCATCCTCCGCAGACGCCCCTTCGGGACCGCCGGCCTGCGCCATGTCGGGCCGGCCACCGCCACCCTTGCCGCCGAGAGCCTCCGAACCGACGCGCACCAGCTGGACCGCATCGAACCGGCCGACCAGATCAGCGGTGACACCGACCACCAGGCCGACCTTGCCATCGGCGCCGGTATTGGCGAGCACCACAACGCCGGAGCCGACCTGTGCCTTGCCGGCATCGGCCAGGCCCTTCAGGTCCTTCATCTCGACGCCGGAGACGCTGCGCGCCAGCAGCTTGACCGAGCCGACCGTCTTGACCGGATCGGCGCCCCCTGCCCCGCCGCCCATGGCGAGCTTCTTGCGGGCGTCCGTCAGCTCGCGCTCGAGCTTGCGGCGCTCCTCGACCAGCGCCTCGACGCGCGCCTCGACATCGGCGACCGAGGTCTTCACCAGACCTGCCACCTGTTCAAGCTTGCGCGCCTGAGCGGCCAGATGATGCCGGGCAGCAGAGCCGGTCATCGCCTCGATGCGCCGCACGCCAGCGGCAACCGCGCTCTCGCCGACCACGGTGACGAGGCCGATATCGCCGGTGCGGCCGACATGGGTGCCGCCGCAGAGCTCGACCGACCAGCCGGATGAGTTGGAACCAGCGGGCGGCGCCCCCATCGAGACCACGCGGACCTCGTCGCCATATTTCTCGCCAAACAACGCGCGGGCGCCGGAGGCAACCGCATCATCGACGCCCATCAGGCGGGTGACGACCGGTCCATTGGCCAGCACGATCGCATTGGCGATGTCCTCGACCTTCGCCAGATCCTCGTCCGAGATCGGCTTGGGGTGGGCGAAGTCGAACCGAAGGCGCTCAGGCGCAACGAGCGAGCCCTTCTGCGCGACATGGTCGCCAAGGACGAGACGCAACGCCTCATGCAGGAGATGGGTCGCCGAATGGTTGGCGCGGATGGCGCTACGACGGCCGTGATCGACGTCAAGCTGCAAGGCCTGGCCGACGGCGAGCTTGCCCTCGTCCACGGTCACAACATGCACGAACAGGTCGCCGAGCTTCTTCTGGGTCTCGGTCACGGTGGCGCGGACGCCCTCGCCGGTCATCAATCCGCGGTCGCCCTGCTGGCCGCCGGACTCGCCGTAGAACGGGGTCTGGTTGAGCACGACAAGGCCGGTCTCGCCGACGCCAAGCGAACTCACTTCAGCACCCTCCTTGACCAGCGCCAGAACCTGACCCTCGGCGGTCTCGGTGTCATAGCCGAGGAAATCGGTCGCGCCGGTCTTCTCCTTGACCCCGAACCAGACGGTATCGGTGGCAGCCTCGCCCGAACCGGCCCAGGCGGCGCGTGCCATGGCCTTCTGCTGCTGCATGGCGGCATCGAAGGCGGCCGTGTCGACCGTGATGCCGCGCGGGCGCAGTGCATCCTGCGTCAGGTCGAGCGGGAAGCCATAGGTATCGTAGAGCGTGAAAGCTGTATCGCCGGAGAACACCGCGCCTTCGCCGAGATCGCGGGTGCCATCGTCAAGAATGGCGAGACCGCGCTCCAGCGTGCGGCGGAACCGCTGCTCCTCAAGCTGCAGCGTCTCGGCGATCAGCGCCTCGGCGCGCTGCAATTCGGGATAGGCCTGGCCCATCTCGCGCACCAGCACCGGCACAAGCTTGTGCATCAGCGGGTCCTTGGCGCCGAGCAGCGAAGCATGGCGCATGGCGCGCCGCATGATGCGCCGGAGCACATAGCCGCGGCCTTCGTTGGACGGCAGAACGCCATCGGCCACCAGGAACGAGGAGGCCCTCAGATGATCGGCGATCACCCGGTGCGAGACCTTGTGAGGACCGTCCGGTTCGACGCCGGTGGCCACCGCGCTCGCGCCGATCAGCGCGCGCATCAGGTCGATCTCATAATTGTCGTGGGTGCCCTGGAGCACCGCGGAGACACGCTCCAGTCCCATGCCGGTATCAATCGAGGGACGCGGCAGCGCGGTGCGGATACCGCCCGCCTGCTCCTCGTACTGCATGAAGACGAGGTTCCAGATCTCGATGAACCGGTCACCATCGGCATCCGCCGAGCCCGGCGGACCGCCCCAGACCTTGTCGCCGTGGTCGTAGAAGATTTCCGAGCAGGGGCCGCAAGGGCCGGTATCGCCCATGCGCCAGAAATTGTCGGAGGTCGGAATGCGGATGATCTTGGAATCCGGCAGGCCCGCGATCTTCTTCCACAGGCCGAACGCCTCGTCGTCCTCGGAATAGACCGTGACCAGCAGCCTGGACACCGGCAGCTCATATTCCTTGGTGATCAGGTTCCAGGCGAGCTCGATCGCGCGATCCTTGAAATAGTCGCCAAACGAGAAATTGCCGAGCATCTCGAAGAAGGTGTGATGCCGGGCCGTGTAGCCGACATTGTCGAGATCGTTGTGCTTGCCACCGGCGCGCACGCACTTCTGCGCGGTGGTCGCCCGGCTGTAGGGCCGCTTCTCGACGCCGGTGAAGACGTTCTTGAACTGCACCATGCCGGAATTGGCGAACATCAGGGTCGGATCGTTGCGCGGCACGAGCGGCGAACTCTCGACCACGGCATGGCCGTTGGTCTGGAAGAAGTCGAGGAAGGTCTTGCGGATCTGATTGACGCCGGTCATCGCCTGAACTGCAGGTTGCGGCGGATGGGATCCGCCAGTCACGTTGGCCGGAGTTCTAGAGCATTTCCGCGCCTTGTGTGAACCTCGATTCGTGCGTGGCCTTCCCGGTGTGACGTCATGCGTCCCGCGCGGCCTCGACTGGACCTGTCCGAAACGGCAAAGGCCGGGACAAGCCCGGCCTTCATTTGTCAGCCTGGTGGATGGCCGTCAGGCCCTCACACGGGCTCCTCCCCCTCGGCGTCAGCCTCGGGATCGCCGAGGATCTTGTCGGCGATCAGGCCGGCATTCTGGCGGATCGCGACCTCGATCTTGGCGGCCATGTCGGGGCTCTGCTTCAGGAAAGCCTTGGCATTCTCGCGGCCCTGCCCGAGGCGCTGGCTGTCATAGGAGAACCAGGCACCGGACTTCTCGACCACGCCGGCCTTGACGCCGAGGTCGATCAGTTCGCCCATCTTCGAGACGCCTTCGCCATACATGATGTCGAATTCGACCTGCTTGAAGGGAGGCGCGAGCTTGTTCTTCACAACCTTGACGCGGGTCTGGTTGCCGACAACCTCCTCCCGCTCCTTGATCGCGCCGATCCGGCGGATGTCGAGACGGATGGACGCATAGAACTTCAGCGCATTGCCGCCGGTGGTCACTTCCGGCGAACCATACATCACGCCGATCTTCATACGGATCTGGTTGATGAAGATGACCATCGTGTTGGAGCGCGAGATCGAACCGGTGAGCTTGCGCAAGGCCTGGCTCATCAGGCGGGCCTGCATGCCGGGCTGATTGTCACCCATCTCGCCTTCGAGTTCAGCCCGCGGCGTCAGCGCAGCAACCGAATCGACCACCAGCACGTCAATCGCACCCGAGCGCACCAGCGTGTCGCAAATCTCGAGCGCCTGCTCGCCGGCATCGGGCTGCGAGATCAGGAGATCGTCGAGCTTCACGCCGAGCTTGCGGGCATAGATCGGATCGAGCGCATGTTCCGCGTCGATGAAGGCGCAGACACCGCCCCGCTTCTGCGCTTCCGCGATCGTGTGCAGCGCCAGCGTCGTCTTGCCCGACGATTCCGGTCCATAGATCTCGACGACGCGGCCGCGCGGAAGGCCACCGATGCCCAGGGCAATATCGAGCCCGAGCGACCCAGTGGACACGGTCTCGATCTCCACCGCCTTCTCGTTCTTGCCGAGACGCATGATCGAGCCCTTGCCGAAAGCCCGCTCGATCTGGGAGAGCGCTGCATCCAGCGCCTTTGTCTTATCCATGGAAGAACCTTCGACGAGTCGCAACGCAGACTGACTCATGGCTGAGCCTCCTTCAGGCTGGCAAGGGGTCCGGGGCGAATCCGGTGATAAATCGACCGTACACGTTTTGTTCTTAACAACAAGTTCTTTTTTTGTTCTCATGGGGGTATAGCGACAGCTCGCCCGTTGAGCCGGTTCTGACCATGTCGTCAGGGAGTGAATTCTCTCTGACCCGCCTATTGGTGTTCTGCGGCCCCTTCGAACGGTTCGGCAATGCGCAATTCCCCCTCAGCCAGGCTCGCTGCTGAGGGACCGATCTGAACAGAACAAGACCTGCACATTGACCAGCACTCCAAAGACGCTTAACGATTGTAAACTTACGCTCCTTGACAAAAAAAAGCCCTCCCTCTCGAATAAGCACTTTGAGTCGTCTAATCGATGAACAAGAGTCCATTCGACGAGATCTACGAGGCAACTCCGGACGCCGTCGTAGTCATTGACCGCAGCGGTCACATACTTTTCGCAAACAAGCGAGTAGAGGCACTGCTCGGTTATGCTCCGCGGGATCTCGTCGGAAAGCCTCATGGTGTGCTTATGCCAGCGCGGTATCACGACACCCATACAGCTCACGTGCAACGGTTTATGATCGAACCCAAACCGCGCATTATGGGCCCAGGACTTGATCTCTACGCACTTCGCAAGGACGGGAGCGAGTTCAAGACCGAGATTAGCCTTAGCCCATATCAGGCGCCTGACGGCTTGGTCGTTATTGCGGCCATGCGGGATCGCGAGGCTTTGGTTCCCAGCAAGAGCGCTCTCGAGTTTGAGAACGCTGCCCTGCGGGATACGTTGTCACGAACGCGGCTCGATTCCTCGCGCCTGCTGGAGCAGGCTGGGATAGAAGCTGCCGAGCACGAAGCGAGCCAGCGATTGCAGCGTCTTCTGTTGGAAGAGTTGCATCATCGTATGAAGAATATGCTGGCAACGGTCGTCGGGATCGCCTCGCAAACATTGCGCGCATCCGAAACCCTTGAAGAAGGGCGGCAAGCTGTTTCAAGCCGCCTTGTCGCTATGGGCAGAGCACAAGATCTCTTGCTCCGGGCCAATGAAATCAGCATCGAGCTGGCTGATCTTATTAGTGCTGCCATCGAGCCCTTCGATATCCACGAGGTCCGACGGTTCGTTGTTCAGAATACGCTGATCGTGATCGGACCAGGGGCGATCCTTCCGCTCACCATGTCCCTCAACGAGTTGTGTACCAATGCAGTCAAGTATGGCGCATTGTCGAACGAGACTGGGCGCGTCAACATCACCTCCACGGTCGACGAAGAGACCCAGTTATTCAGTCTGACGTGGACGGAAACAGGTGGCCCAGTGGTGCAGGAGCCGGTTCGCCGCAGCTTTGGCACACGCCTGCTCGGCGCGTTGGCCACTCAACTTCACGGCGATGTTCGGTTGCGATACGAGCCGCAGGGCGTCGTTTACCAAATCGACATTCCTCTTGCCCTCTTGCGAACACTTCGCGCCAGTTGAAAGGGCACTGAGGGCTCGTGTCCAAGCGCGGCGGCGCTCGACTGGAGCAGTTCCATTCAGAATCGGCGGGTTCACTGGGAACAAGACGGGGGAGCAGCAGTTTCGCATATGCTAGGCGCGCCGTGAACACATTCAAGGTGGGGCGCTGGGTGTTCTACCCGACCTGACTTCCTCAGTGGCCATGCATGGAGCCGATTGAACATGCCGCAAATGCCACCCCGTTCTGAGACGCAGGACGAGGCAGCGGCCGACGTCGAAGGCTTCAAAGAAGACCTCGGACCTTTCGTCGTGGCTGCCGAAACCACCCGAATGCCGATGGTGTTCACGGATGCCAAACAGGCCGAAAATTCGATCATCTTTGCCAATGACAGCTTCATTTCCCTCATCGGGTACGAACGCAACGAGGTCTTAGGGCAAGGCTTCAACTTTGTCTTGGCAAGCGCGACCGATGCTGAACCGCTCGCTGCGATCAAGGCCGGGTTTGAAGAAGGCTTCTATCGGGGACCGGATGTTTGTTGCCGCCGAAAGGATGGCAGCGCGTTCTGGGCCGGTATCTACATCAGCCCAGTGCGTGACGAGAGCGGCGACACCGTCCAGCACTTCGCCTCGCTCGTCGATCTGACCCGCTACAAGGATGAGCAGGCGCGATCGGGAGCGCTTATCGACGAATTGAATGATCGCGTCAGAAACATGCTCGCGGCTGTTCAATCAATCGTCACTCAAGCCTTCCGCAAGGGCACTGATCCAACAGCAACCCGAGAATTCATTGCCTTACGCATTGCCGCGCTGTCCCGGTCCCATGCCTTGCTGGCCCATGGAGATTGGGGAAGGGCTGGGCTGCGCGACATCGTTGACAACGCGTTGGAGCCGTTCACCAGCGGTGGTGGTCGATCCGGACGATATGTTGTCACCGGTGACGACATCCGCTTTTCGCCAAAGCGCGCATTGGCCTTGGGCATAGCGCTGCACGAGCTCGTCCTGAACGCGGTGATCCATGGAGCGCTCTCCAACGATTCGGGATCGATCATGGTGTCTTGGAGAAGAGTCTCGAAACCAGCTGGCGATCGGTTGATCCTGGTTTGGCACGAAAAAGACGGCCCCTCCGTCACGCCTGCCTCGAAGAAGGGCTTCGGCTCAAGGGTGATCGAAGACGGCCTTGCCCATGAACTGGAAGCCACGGTGCACTTGGACTACCCAAGCCAAGGCGTAGTCTGCACCATCGACATGGCATTTCCCCGCGATCACCGTGATGAGTAAGCTCTTCGCAGGTCGCCGGATTTTGATCGTCGAGGATGAAATGCTTGTCCTTATGGAGACCCAGGACATGCTTGCCGATCTTGGCTGCGACTCCGTCATAGTGGCCGCCACAAATGAGCAGGCCATTGCCCTCGTGGAGGCCCAACACTTTGATGCCGCCCTGCTCGACCTGAACCTGAATGGCGTCAGAAGTTACCCCGTTGCGGACTTCCTGGCGGCCCGCGGCGTGCCCTTTGCGTTCACAACGAGCTATGGCGGGCACGGCCTACGGGACAGCGATCGGGAGCGGCCGTTGCTCGTGAAGCCCTTTGAAGTTGCTGCCTTGGGACGGCTGCTTACGAGTCTGCTTTCGCCACCAAGATAGACCAGATTGCGGAAGACCAACGGCGCGGCAAAAGTAAGAGAAAGAGGCGCATGAATGGAGCCGCCATTTTGTCGGCGCCTAAATTGCCTTTAGGGGAGACGGCGCGACCGTCGACACGGAGATGCGTCGATTGAACATGCGCCTCGCCATGGCGCGATGGGTGATGGTGACAAGTGCCGATCCAGGCAGGGCTTGCGCGATCAACTCGAACAATTCGTTCTCGGCCTGTGGCGACAGCGCGCTCGAAGCATCGTGAATTAGAATCCAGGCCGGGCGGTGCAACAGCAGGCGAGCAAAGCCCAGCCTTTGCTGGTCCTCGATGCCGAACTCCTGTTCCCAGAGCGCCATCGTGGCAAGGCGAGGCACCACCTGAGCCAGTCCGACGTCCACCAGGGCCTTGGCGACAGACTCCGGGGCGAAGTGGTCCGGCGATTGCGGTTCTGCCAGCACTTCGAGCAGCGTCGCCTCCGGCAAGTAGGGCCTGTCGGCCATGAAGAAGGGTGCGCTTCCGTTGGGCAACTCGATCTGCCCGGCGCCGGAGACCGACAATCCGGCGATCGCCCGGAACAGGGCATCTGCCGCCTGCGGGGTCGCCTCGACGAGGACACGCTCGCCGAGACGGATCTCGGCGCTGAAATGCTCCAGCATCACTTCGCCTGCCTGGGTCACCACGCTGAGATCGCGAAACGCCAGCAACGGTCCTTCTGCCAGCACGCGCGACAGGGTGGCAGGATCCGTCTCAGTGCGTCCTTGCAGATCCTCTACTGCCTCCTGCAGCCCGAGCACGCGGGCCGCCGACGCCTCCCATTGCGCAATGCTGGAATAGTTGCCCGACAGCCACGACAAGGCTGCGGTCACCTGGCCGAAGGCGATGGTCACCTGCATCAGCGTCCCGAGGCTGATCTCACCGTGCAGATAGCGGGGTGCGAGGATTAGCAAAGGCAGGACACTGGTGAGCATGGTGTAGCCGGACGAAAAGACGATAAGGTTTCGAAAGGAAGCGGTTTGCACCGCCCAGGCATGCTTGATCCCGTCGAAGGCGTGCGCCAGCCGACGTCTCTCGCCGGTCTCAGCCCCGGTCAGCGCAATCGCCGGCGCATGCGCGATGACATTTACAAGACGGGCCCGATAATCGGCCTCGGCCGCCTACCGCCGATCGGTCGCCCTCACCAGCGGGTGTCCGACGAGCGTGATGATGGCGGCGCCGATGGCGGCATAGCCGAGCGCCACCCAAACCATATGTCCGGGCAGGGTGAAGGAAGCCTCGCCGACGGCGATGGTCAGCGGTCCGGAATGCAGCCAGAGAACGCCGACAAACAAGGCCAGTTGGATGAACGCATAGAGCAGCGAGACCAGGAACTCGACCACCATTTCGCAGACCACGCGGACGTCTTCGGTGAGCCGGCCGTCCTCGTTGTCGTGTTCGCCTGTGCTCATCCGCAAGCGGTAGTAGCGGCCCTCCGACATCCATGCGTCCCGGACGATGCGCGTTAGGTGGCCCCGCAGCACCATCTGCAACTGCATCTTGGTCTGCAGGCTCAGGCCCTGCAGCGCCATCATGCCCGTGACGATGGCCAGCAAAACCCATATCTGATTGACCAGGCTGGCGAAGGACTTGGCTTCCAGGGCATTGAAAAAGTCGGCGTTCCACGTCGCCAGCCGCAGCACTACTAGCACCTCGGCCACCGTCACGGTGCCGACGAGGCCCCCCAACATCAGCGCCTTCCAGCGCGCCGGCGTCGCCAGGATGGCTCCGAGCAGGCGAAGCATCCGGACTGCCGCCGGGCCGGGATGCAGCCGTCCGAGAAAGCGGGCACGTATGGCGGCATTCTCGGCAAGTTGCTGCCGGAGGTTGGCGAGATCGTGAAACAGCATTCCGGCGGCTCCGATGAGCAATGTTACTTCGCGGGATGGCGCCGCCGAAGAGGGCATCGTCATGAAAGCAAGACTACGGTTTTGTGATAGCTGAGACGGCTCGTCTCAGAATCTCCAATTGACCCGATCGGAACGCTCCCGCTTGGGCGCATCAGGCTAGGTCTAGTCCCGCTAAACTTAGTCCCACACGAGCGTTTTCGATAGCCTTACGCGCATGTGCAACCGCCACTTTCGCGAATTGCGGATTGAGACGACAGACGCCGTCGCTTCGCAGAACGAAATCGCTCGCGTGCAATGTCTCAGAACGCAGCAGCGAAATCACTGCGCGATCCACCTCTGACCGATAAGGCTCAATCGCATCGAAAATGAACGGCGTCGCTCCAGGCGACTGCTCATGCATGATGCCGATGGTCGGATCAAATCCTTCCGTGACAGCCTGAATGTGCACCTCGCTTTGTAGCACCGTGTAGGCGTAGTTCAGGATCGCATTGACCGGATGCCCCGCATTGCGATTTCCCGCTAGTGCAAAGGGTGACGTTCGAGCCCCCATCGTGAGCCATGCTTCAGGTATGGGCCTGCTGCCAGTCCCCTTCCATCGCAGTCGAATGGGGCGCCATGCACGGAAGTAGGCCGCAGCACTATTTGCTTCAATCGTTCGCAGCGTCTGGATGTCGCGCGGAGGATCAAGCTCCAAACGGGACAGGTCCGCATAGGCCCGCTTCATGGCAAGTTCCCAGGCCGGCGACCTAGGAATGACCTTTTCGAGCGTCTTGATGGAACCTTCGATTTTCCGAGAAATCAGCGCATTGCACCACGCCATACGCTTCTGCGGATCGGATCGCATTTCGACCTGCCATTGAGCGCGGTAGCGGTTTGCCGAATATCCGATATTGCCGATCGCGCATACAACGTTGCCGCGCCAATCGATGCGGACAAGCACGATACCTTGAGCCGAAATCCAGTCCAGCACGTCGAACGAGATGGTGCCCGAGCAATCCAGCAGGATGATGCGCTCTGGAAGATCCGGTGCGCCGGGAAACAGGCGAAATTCCTCGCGCTTCTGCGGATAGTGGGTGAAGCCGTTTCGAACGAGGAGTGTGCCAGCATCGATCCGCAACGACGCCCCATGACCGCATAGAACGAGTGGCTGAGATCTGCGCCCTCGACGAACGCCCTTTTCATGTGGACGATTGGCCCGCTCACTCCAATAAACGCTGCGTTGGTACCAATCGCAATCGTTGGAATTGAGCACGAGAACACCTGAATTGGAGCCAACACGACGGATTCTAGGTCGATATCGGTCCGCTGAACAGCCCTTCAGCGCCTATCAGCGATTCGATTTTGATGCCTCTGGCGCCTTCAGATAAGCCGCGAATGCCAGAATCAGAGCCGCTTGGCGGCCCGGTGGCTCGGCGCGCAATCGAGCCAATGTTCTCGCATGGACATCCGGGATTGGAATCGCGCCATTCTCATCCGAAACGACGTGTGTAGCGAATTGCGAGTTGAGGAATTGGGTCTTTGCGCGAATGATCCCATCGGGCCACTGCGCGCTCAGAAATTTCGTGAAATCACGAAAGCGATTTTGCCGCGCGATCACGTTCAAATTCTGGGCACACGCCTTCACCGACAATTTCCCAGCAATCGGCCGCAGCGCTTCATTCAAATAGGGCGCAACGTCTTTGGAATGAATATTCAGCTCTCTGCCGGCTGCAATCTGAAATAGGATATCCGCAAATGCGGGAAAGCGTTTCGCACCTATGTCCTTTCGGATATTTCCAAATGTTTTCGAGGTCGACTTCACTCGAAATAGCAAATTGGTGATGTTGCTGAACTCAGAGTCGTCGTCGCTATCCAGCGCATTTTTTGCCCGTGCCTTCACACTCTTGATGGTCTCTGCTGCGTTCCTAAAGTGAGGAAATATCAATTCATCAGAGACCGAAAAATCCCTCAGCCACAGGTGCCAGCCAATATCCGCAAGCGACTTGATGGTCTTTTGGAGTTCCAAGATTGCCAAAACCTGCTGCACGGAACTGGCAGGATACTGGCCGTCGTCGCGACCAAGACCTCTTCCCAATCCTGGCTGTCTCACTGCCTTCGACAAGATGCCTTCAGTCCGCCAACGCTCAAGCTGAGAGTCGGACACCACTGCCCCCCAAGATTCGAGACTCGCGGCAAGGTCAGATCGCGAAATCGTTGCAATATCAGCATTTTTCGGGGTGGACATCTTACAGCCCCGCGCCAAGCGCCCAGTCTGCCTTGAGCTGCCCGAGTCATTTTTTGTGGAACCCGAATCGGAGGTTTCCACCATGGGCCGCTCACGAGACTATCACGCCGAATACCGCCGCCGCATTGAGCGAGCGGCAGTGCGTGGCTTGTCGCGCTCTCAAGGCCGGGGCCATGCCAGACAGGGCGAAGCCACAGTACGCCCCTCGAAGCCGGCAGGCGAAGCCAGAGAGCGCCTTGAGGCAGCCCTCCGCATCCTTAGGACCAAAGGCAATCAACGGGATGCTGCGCGAGAAGCTCGCGTCTCAGCCGAGCGCTTACGACGCTACCTGGCAGACGAGAAGCTTGCTGAGCGCCGGGGTCGGATATGGGTCATCACTGATCGCCGCCATCGCGAAATCGTCGCGATCACGACGACTGGCCGCGCCAGGCTGACAGTCACCGCTTTCGAGCCTGCATCGCTGATCGGGCGACACCTCGCGGCCGTCACAACCTTCCTGGACACGAACGACGCGTCTCTGTTGGCCCCATTCATCGGTGCCACCGTCAAGGATGTGCGCGGCAAAACCCACATCCTCGAAACAAGCCCCAACGCCCTCTATCGCCTCGCCGCCGCCGGAGGCGAGGGGTTCGAACAGATCTACCGGCTCATCAACTGAACAGGAGAAAGTCATGAACTTTGATGGACTTGGCGCGGAACGCCGACGCCAAAAGGCATTCGAACGATTGGGTTCGAATGAAGCCCGCTGCATGCGCTGCGGCGAGGACGATCCCGAATGCCTGGAGAAACATCACCTCGCCGGGCGAGCTTTCAGTGATGACCTGGTGGACGTTTGCCGGAACTGCCACCGAAAGCTGAGCAGCAAGCAGAGGGATCACCCTCGCACTCCGATCTATCCGCCTGGTGACCCGCCAGATCCAATCGTCGTCATCGCGAAATTCCTGCTCGGGATCGCCGATCTCTTCGAGGTCCTGATCGGCAAATTCCGCGAGTTCGCCCTTCATCTCATCAACCACGCACACAACGCAGCTGCACAGTCAGCAGAGGAACAGTCATGACCATTCTTGCTGAAATCAAAGGTTTCATCGGCTCCGTCGTTCGTCAGGCTATGAGCATCCAAGCTCGCGCATACGCGACGAAAGAGAGCTCTGAGCGGAAAGCAAACCCCAATCTGAAACAGCCACCGGAGGCCGGCCCATCGGGATGGACGGTAATCTTCGACACTGAGACGGGCGTGGACCATGCACAGGCTCTGCGGATTGGGGCCTATGAGGTTCGCCGCAATGCCGACCTGTACGAGCGGGGCGCATTCTATGAACCGGCAGCGCTATCGGAGGAGGAGCTGCAACGTCTGAAATCCTACGCGGCGGACCACGGCTTGGTCTGTCGTACGACCCGCGAGTTCGTCACCCAGATTTTCTATGGGATTGGATACGACCTCCGCGCGGCCATCGTCGGCTTGAACCTGCCGTTCGATATCTCAAGGCTCGCCATCGACCACGGCAATGCTCGAGGGCCGGTGATGCGGGGCGGGTTTTCATTCAGGCTGTCTGAAGACCCCCATCTTCCGCGCCTTCAGATCCGGAACCTTTCCCGCCGCGCTGCGATGATCCAGTTCACGGCCACCCGTAAGCGCCAGGACAATCGCCGCGAGCGCCAGGCCAAGAAGTCACCACCCGTTCGGCGCGGATATTTCATCGATATCGGGACCGTCGGTGCCGCTTTGATGAGCCAAACGTTCTCGTTGGATCGGCTGGCAAAAGCTCTCGGGGTCGAATCTCAAAAGGGTGATCCAGGTCAGCACGGCGCAACGTTGACCGCAGACTATATCGCCTATGCCGTGCAGGACGTGCGTGTGACCTGGGAGTGCTACCGGGCTCTCCGGGTCAAATTCCTGGGGCACAATCTCGATAAGAGTCATATGCACCGCGTTCTCTCTGAGGCGAGCCTGGGCAAGGCCTATTTGAAGCAGATGGGGATCGTGCCTTGGCGCAAGCTCCAGCCCGACTTTCCGAACGAGACGCTCGGCGTCATCATGAGCACCTACTACGGCGGGCGCACTGAGGTGCGGCTCCGGCGGCAAATTGGGCAGGTCCTTTATTGCGACTTCCTATCCATGTATCCGACCGTTTGCACTCTCATGAACCTCTGGCGGTTTGTAATCGCAAAGGGAATTGATTGGAGCGATGCGACGGAGGAGACGCGCGGGTTCCTCGAAACCGTCACCGCCGCGGACCTTCAGAAGCAGACGACTTGGCGGTCGCTCACGACGCTTGTCCAGGTCATGCCGGATGACGATATTTTGCCTGTTCGAGCCAAATATGGTGATGCGCAACAGGCAACCATTGGCCTGAACTATCTGAAGGGCGACAAGCCACTTTGGTACACATTAGCCGACTGCGTCGCGTCAAAGCTTCTCATCGGGAAAGCGCCGCGCGTCGTCCGGGCACTTCGGTTCAAACCGAAGGGCAAACAGACGAACCTAGCTCCTATCGCGATCGCTGGCAGTCCGGACCACCTCGTCGATCCGCGCACAGACGACTTCTATCGCCGTGTCATCGACCTTCGGAGCAAGGTGAAGGCCGCGAGGCGTAATGCAGACCTCCTGACTCGCTATCGGCTCGAATTCGAACAGTTGGCGCTCAAGATTCTCGCAAACGCCACGAGCTACGGGATTTTCGTCGAGTTGAACGTCGAGGAGCTCGACGAACCTGAAGACGTCCGATGCCATACCGGCTCGGGAGAGGCCTTTGATGTGCAAACTGCCAATCTGGAGAAGCCCGGCACCTACTTCCATCCGCTGCTAGCCACGCTGATAACTGGCGCCGCAAGGCTCATGCTTGCACTGGCCGAAAAGCGCACGATCGATGCGGGTCTCGACTGGGCCTTCTGCGATACTGACAGCATGGCGATCACCAAGCCGGACGCCATGGAGCAGGACGAGTTCTTCAGGCGTGCGAAGAGCGTGTGCGATTGGTTCGTGCCGCTCAACCCCTATGAGGCGAAAGGACCGCTGTTCAAGATTGAAGATGTGAATTTCGCAGAAGGGACAGAGAGCCTCGAACCGCTCTTCTGCCTGGCGATTTCGTCAAAGCGCTACGTCCTGTTCAATTTGGACAGCCAGGGGCTACCCGTCATTCGCAAGGCATCTGCCCATGGCCTGGGTCACCTTCTGCCGCCCTACCAGAACTCAGTCGTCCTGAAGGGGAACGCTGACGAAGCGGCCATCCTGCAATCGGCTGAAATCGAGGCTTGGCAATATGACCTGTGGTTCCACATCATCCAGGCAATGCGCGAAGGCCACCCCGAACAGGTACGGCTCGACTATCACCCAGCGCTGAAGCAGCCAGCCATCAGTCGTTATGGCGCGACCACCCCTGCCCTCCTGAAACTGTTCGACCACTTCAACAGAGGCCGCAGCTATCGCCAGAAGGTGAAGCCGTTCAATTTCATGATCGCGCTCTATGCAAATGCGCTTTCCTGGACTTCCAACCTGCCCAAGTTCCCTACGACGACCGGTCGGGGCAAGGGCCTAAAGACCCCAGAATTAGGTTTGCGACCTGTCGCACCGTTCGCCCGCAATCCGAGCGATGCAGCGTCAAAGGCTTTTGACCGCATCACAGGGGGACCAGTCCCGGCAAGCGTCCTCAAGACCTATCGGCAAGTCCTGGCCCAATACCATTTGAGCCCTGAGATGAAATTCGAAAACGGTGATTTCACCGAAAGCGGAGTGACGAGGCGCCGCCACGTCGAGTTCATCGAGGTGGTCTCGATCGGCAAAGAAGCCAATAAACTTGAGGAGCAAATGTTTATGGGCGCGGATGCAGATGCCCATATTGAATATGGCGTTGGCGCAATTGGCCAAAATCAGCGCGTTGCGGAATTACGGAAACTGGCCGCGAAAATTGGCCGACGCGAGGTATCTGAAATCACTGGCGTTTCTCGGGGGACAATTGACCGCCTGCTGAACTCAGCAGAATTACCAATTGGGCCACGTACCGCGACGAAATTGGCAAAAGGCCTTGAGAAATTGCGCAGCGAGGCAGTGTCTCGGGATTTCAAAGACCGCGCTTTGCGGCAAATGGTGGTTTCGAGGCTCGAAGAAATTGGGCTGAGGCCGTTTGCAGCGGAATTGGATTTCAATCCATCCAATTTGCGCAAAGTCGCAATCGGACATCGCGACATTTCCGTGGGACTTAGAACCCGCCTGCAAGCGTACTTTTCGCGAACTGGGCGATCAAAGGCGGCATAGCTTTACCAGAAGCGGCGGGACAAATGCTCTGCCGCTTATCCGCTAATTTGCCTTCGCCTACGCTCCGGTCGCAAAGGCTTGGCAGATTTGTCAGCATTGGCAATAGAGCCAAAGAGGTCCAGCATGGGAATTCCGATAGTGACAGCCAACCGATTCCCGCGGTCCGATGTTCGATTACGCACCTACTCGACAACGCCTAAGCACACAGCTCGGTATGATCGGTTGGTACCAAGCGATTGAACACCTTCGATTCGCGCAAGATTTAGCCAACTAAGCATTTCACCGGGGCACAATTGTCTACGGGCCTCCTCCCTGGGCGCCGAAGCGCTCCCGACCCAATCGCAAGCAACCGCAGGCCAAGTGGTACTCAAGGGCCGCCCCCGAGCACTCCGAGTGACCTGCACTGCGAAACGGTTAGGCGCGTAGCGAATTAATGACCCGTTGACTGATAGTCCAACTTGATTCGCCCGATGCCTAATTCGTTCCATGACTTGTGTCTCGCAGGAAGCATCACCGTCGGCGCACCCGGACACAGCGCAAACTGGCGCCAAAATAGTTTCCGACGCAACGTTAGGTGGGACATCGCGCCCCCCTCGCGAGGCCGCCTGATCCTGCTGGTTGACCACAATAACCACCAATGTTGTCGGAGCCTGGCAAGCGCCAAGACACAACACAGTAACCAATGCAATCCAGCGCTCCGACGTCCTCATGTACTAGGACCAAATGATGCCGGAAGAGCCATCGTATTCTGAGTCATGAATTCCCTAACGGCGTTATTTTCAAACCCCGTGTTCTTTGTCGCAACGTAGCCAAGTATTCTAATATTTTCGTCACCGTCGGAAATAACAAGTTCATGCCCACGCTTTTCAATTTTTTGACTTTTTTCATGGCGGCTATAACCACCTCCACCACCGAAATCTACGCCCCAAACGCGCGCAGATGCAGATCCACTAGCTGAAAAATCCCTCTCATAGTCATGAACCCAATTTTGATCGGACATGAACTTAATATAGAGCCCCCTGGCCACAATCAGGTGCGTTGGGTAGTATCTTAGACTACCTTTTGAGCCTAAATACCTCTCAAAAACACGTCGATTGCGCAGAATAACCGGATTATCAAACAATGCCGGTGTAAACCACCCACCTGGAGCGAGCTTTATCGCCATAAATGACTTCGCTCCGACTTCTATGTTTTGCACATGGCTAAAATCATCTTTGACTACTTGATGATCAGAAACATTTGTCTTTAACGAAAATGCTCCGTAACCAACACTACCGCTATGATTCCAATCTGTTTCAATTCGGCTTGTCTCGGCACTTTTTTTAGCAATCTTCTCTGAAAATCCGCCAATTGTCGACGATTCTATATTTTGTAACGACTGATCTGGTGTGATAAGATAATGGTTGGTGAATTGGCTCGATTCACCGTCAGACAAGCTCGCGAAATATACCACATTAAATTTTTTCGCCTCATCGCCATACATCGTATCCGGATATCGCGGATAACGCATTCGGGACGCCGAGCTCAAAATCGTTCCATAGCCATCGTGAAGTGCAGCATGATTTGGATCAGCATATTGTTGATCCCGAAGAGCTGATTGCATCGCCAATTTTCGAAATTGCTCTTCACTTAGCTGCTTAATTCGAGCAGAGGATACCTGCCCGTCCGACCAATGAGCGTAACGAGACAAGTCACCTGGATCAGTTCTGGTGGCACGGCAGTGAGCATCCCAAAGCGCGGTACGCTCCAACTCCAAACGTGACGCCTCGGTGCTTAAATTTCCAATCTCAGCTTCGAGTAGCGTTATCTCTCTGACGATCTCAGGAGGAAGCTCTTTGGTCTCCACAAGAGACAGTCCAAGCGCAACCATTCCTCGGAAATTTTGAGAAAGGCGATTGTTCGGTGCAACCACTAAACTATCGGAAACGGGAGTAGGGTTTAAAGAAACATCGAAATAATTCTGGAGCACGCCATAAGAAAACCATGGGTAATCTTTGCTATTTATATCCAATGGGAGTGCTGTCAGTTGCAACTGAATATATTGATTCAGCTGCAAGTTTCCAAGCTGACTCTTTATTACACTATAAAAATGATTAGCCGTCAAATTATAATCTGCGAGAGCATCTACCTCAGTGATAGGCATTTCTCTTCTCCCACGTTAACCCACATAATAGTGATTTGATGTGGAATTGGAGTCAATAGGACTCTCGCTGAAATGCATATGCGCAACATTAGGGTTCAATCAGCGTTCCATTGCGCTGGCATCAAGTGAAAATTGTTAAATATTATAGATGCTTAGCGTACATAGACGCCATGCCGTAAATTCATTAGATGGAGAAAATAGAAGGCTGACTTAGCCACAAGCTGCAGAGTTTGCCACAATAGGCACAACGAGGTTGACACCACAAAATCAGTGGTACCGAGGAGCGGCCTTTGCCCGTCGGAGGCATCCCCTGCTCAAAAGCAACCACCAGCCTGATGACCGCAACTGGCACGCGGCCTGCCGATCCGATGTTCACACTTTGACCGTGGTCAGAAGCGGCTCACACAGAGGGGCGTCGCTATACCCCTTTTTGTTCTCATGACAATCTTAGTCTTGGAAGCTGTCTCTGATGCTTCTGACCACGAGCAAAGCATGAACTTCGGACGGGCAGCACCACAGCCGCGGCGCCGCTCTCGCGCGGGGACGCCAGCGTCTCGACACACGGATCATCGAACGGAAATGCCGCGGGGCCGCCCCCGCGGCAGTCCTGATTCAAACCTCTCGCGGCCTCACGCCGTCGCGCGCAGCACCAGCGCCGACCAGTAGACGAACACCGAGCCGGGGAGCCCCCATCGCACGAAGCCGCTGAGTTCCAGATAGATGTTCGGGTGTCGCTTGGCCCAGGCGAGGTCCTTGTTCAGCAGGAGCATGCTGAGGATCAGAACCGACACGACATAGAGATAGCCGATCGACAGGATCTGGGCGATCGGCGTGCCGGTGGACATGGAGCCCGGGAAATTCGACTCGAAGGTGAAGCTCAAGGCCACCAGCGCCAGCAGCGTGGTGAAGGCGAGAGCCCCCTTGGGCGCCAGCGGCATGGTCGTGTCGGGCGTCCACAGGATCACCAGCGTGCTCGACATCAGCATCAGGAACGGGATGAAGATGCGGATCAGGTACTGGCCGTAGAGCCGCTCGGTCACCACCGATACCGACATGCGGCTGTGCGGCTCGCCGTTCCACCCGACATAGCTGGCATTGCGGAAATTGAGCGCACGGATCCTCCACAGCGGCGTCTGCAGCCGCTGGGCAAAGGAGGAATGCATCTCGTCGGCCTCGGTGTGGACCAGCAGCACCTCACGCTGGCCATAGCGGTTGGAGGTCAGGTCCAGGTCCAGCGTCTGCACGTCGAAGGGAAACGACGACATGTCGATGCTGACGCGGAACGTGGCGTCCAACCGGCGCACCAGCGTGATCGCGCCGGTCGACTCGATCACCAGGCCCAGCTGGTCCTGGCGCGGGGCACCCGACAGGTTCTCGATGTCGATCGCAGGCGTCCACATCTGGCGCAGGCGCGCGGTCGCGGCCTCGCCGAAATAGTCCTTATGCGACACCGCGGCCTTCACCGCGTCGAAGGCCTGGCGCGAGTCCGTCCAGCGATAGGTGAGCTCCACCCGGGCATTGAGCTGCCCGGTGGTCTCCATCACCTGGGCAATATCCAGGATGCGCGTTGCCACAGCCACGCGAACCGGCAGCTGATCGCCAACCGGCAGGTCCGTCAGCTCGGCCGCAGCGGCAGCGCCGCCGAGCGAGGCGACCGTCAGGACGATCGCCGCGAGACGTCGAAGCAGGGTTCCCGCGGCCATCACGAGGTCACCTTCTCGCGCAGACGCTTGACGCTCGCGATCAACGCGTTGACTTCGGCGACCGTGCCGGCCTTGGGCAGATCGACGGCAGCCGCCCCTTCGGCAGCGGCCTCGGCGGCCTTGGCGACAATCGCCACCGGACGCAGCACCATGCCGCGGAAGACCAGCAGGATGATCGCGACGATGCCGATCTCGGCGATGATGCCGCCGGCGATCAGCGAGATCGCCAGCTGGCGCAGCGAGCGGCCATTGGCGTTGAACGACTTGGCCGCCACGACAACGCCGATCTCCGAGCCGGAATAGTCCAGCAGCGGCGACGACACCGAGCCATAGGTCATTCCGTTGAGCGTGGCGAAGCTGAATACCGGCTCCTTCACCAGGGCGATCTTGCCGAGCTCGGACAGTTTCGCGACCAGCGGCCAGTTGGTGCCGCTGTCGCCGCGCAGATTGCCGAACACATTGGCCTCGGGCGTGCCCGGGCGAACGTTCAGCAGACGGCGGTCGATCACGACAGCGAAATCGGCATTGGTGCGGGCCTTCAGCGTCTCGAGCAGGGGCCCGAGCTCCTGGCCAAATTCGATGCTGCCGACCAGCGTGCCCTCATGCGAGACGGGGGCCGCACCGCGCACGCGCACGCCGGACGATCCGATCTCGATGCCGCTCTGCGGCTGCAGGCTGGCATGAGCCGCGACGATGATCCGCCGCGATCTGGTGAAGTCGTCACCGCGGACGGCCGGTTCATGGAAGCGGAACAGCACATTGCCGTTCACACCGTTCACCTGGCCAACGGCGACGCCATATTTCTTGGCCAGCACGGCGTAGCTCTCGCCCATAAGCGCGGTCAGTGCCTCGGGCGTCCCGGCGGCCACGGCCCTGCCGAGGGGCGGCATGTGGGCGGCCAGTTCCGCCTGCGCCGCCAGGGTTTTCGCTGACGTGTTGATCTCTTCGCTGACCTGCGCGACCAGGCTGCGCAGCGCCTCCTGCTCGTCGACCTTCAGGGTCGCGGCGACATGGGAAAAAGTGAAGGTGAGAAGGATGGCGATGATCGCCGTCGACAGGGCGACGGTGAAGGCGAATGCGCGGCTATGCATGAACAGACATTTCCAAGATAGGCGGCCGATCCGCCCCTGACGGCTGAACGCTTATCCCAGCGTTACCTGATACGGAAGGCTGGGGAGCATTGCGCTGTTGTGTGACCGCCGTCGCACTGCTCGCGCCGAGAGGCCACCGGTCAACGCATCAGCCGACCAGGCCAAACACCGCATCGGCCGTGCTCTTCAGCTTCTGACGCAGCCAGCGATGGCCGATATCGCGCTCATTGCGCTCGTGCCAGATCATGTAGAGCGACTGGCTGGTGATCGGCATCGGCGTCTCGTACAGAGCGAGATTGAAGCCGTCGGCCAGTTCCTGCGCGAAAGTGCGCGGCAGGATACCGATGAGGTCGGTGCGGCCCGCCATGGCGGCGATCGACCAGAGCGAGTTGGTCATGTAGGGCACCCGCCGGCGCACGCCGCCCTCGACGATGTCGCGCTCGATATTGGTCGCCGATTTCAGCTCGTTGATGAAGGTGACATGGCCGAGGCGCGCGAAGGTCTCCGCGTCGAGGGTGCCGGCAATGCCGGGGTGCTCGCGCCGCGCCACGGCCACCACGTCGATCGGGCAGAGCAGTTCGATGACCAGGCCCGGCGCGCTGGCGAAATAGGTGAAGCAGGCGAGATCCAGCGTGCCGGCATTCAGCTCGGTGACGATCTGGGTCTGCGAGGGCGGCCGGCTCTCCACCACGATGCCCGGCGCATGGGCGTCGATCTCGCGCACCAGTGGCGGCATGATCGAGGGCTCCAGCGGATCGGCGATCACGACCCGGAACAGCCGCTTGTAGATGGCAAGATCGATCTCGGCCCCATCCTCCAGCTGTTCGCCGATCAGCCGCAGCGCGTCGCGGACCGGCCCGATCATCTGCTGCGAGCGGATCGTCGGCTTCACGCCCCTCACATCGCGAACGAACAGCGGGTCGCCGAAATGGTCCCGCAGCCTGGCGATCGAGTTGGAGACGGCCGGTTGGGTCAGGGCCAGCTGGCGCGCGGCATGGCTGATATTGCCAGCCGAATAGACCGCCTCGAAGACGACCAGCAGGTTGAGGTCGAGGTTGCGGATTGGCTTCTGCATCATGGGCCGGGAGGTTGGCTGCGGCCTCTCCGGCCGCCATCACCATTCAGAATGATGGAGATCAGTCCAGCCATCCAGAGAAAAGATCAGCCGGCGGACATGCGGCTCAATGGAGGATCTGATTCTCTTTCGCGCTTTTGTTCTCGCCTGAGATACGAAACGAGTGGAACTCTCTCGGATTTCGAGGATGAAGAGGCCGATATTGCGCTTCTTCAGCATCATTCCATCTGGTGATATCCGATCATATGAAATCAGAATTTCGCGGCAGGGAAGGCGCGGCCTAGGGTCCCGCCCGGCCGGGCCTGCGCAGTGCAGCGCCCGGCGCCATGCCGAGGCCACCGTGATCCAGTCCGCCCTGTCCCGCCCGTCCCATGCCCTGACCACCCATCGGCGGCTGATTCCCCATCTGATGGCGGGCCTGTCGGCCGTGTCGCTCACGCTTGCCGCGCCGGAGGCCAGGGCCACCGACATCCTCTGGACCGGCGGCAATGGCGAATTCTTAACCGGCAGCAATTGGGCGGGCGGCGTTGTTCCACTTGGCACTGATGCTGGGGTGTTTGGCGATGTATTGGCCAGAACCGTGACGGTGACTGTCGCGCCGGCAACATCGGCAGGCACCGGAGACCTCAAGTTCAATGCGGACGCCGGGCAGGTGACCTTCAATCTGGGCTTAGGCGCCGGATCCAGATTTGCGATCGTTGGCCGCGTCATCACCGACGCTGCGGGCCAGGCCCCCATCTTCAATGTGCAGGCGGGCGGCACCCAGTTGGTCTTCCAAGCCGGCACCGCATCGGCTGGCAATGCCACCATCAACAACCAGGGGACAGTGACTTTCGAAGGCACTTCCTCTGCCGGCACGGCCATCATCAACACCACCAATGGCGGCCTGCTCTATATCGGAGGGAACTCGCAAGGCGGTTCAGCGGTGCTGAACGCCACCGACAGCACTATCCGCGTTGAGACAGGGGCACATACTCAGAACGCAACGATCACGCTGAACGGAACAAGCGCGCTGCGGTTTCAGGGCGGGGGCGCAAGTGCCAGTGCGGCTTCGATCACCGCCAATAGCGGCTCGCTGGTCGAGTTCACTGGCTACACCTTCGGCGGCACGGCCAGCCTCGACATCAAGAGCGGCGCGACGCTCGAGATGCAGAACAGTAGCAACCCCACCCTGGCCTTCAGCTCGCTGATTGCCAACGGCACGGTCAATATGGGCTCCACGAACCTCACCGTCGGCTCGCTCTCGGGCGCCGGCACGATCGACACGGCCAGCGCCGGCGGGCCGACGATCACGGTTGGCGGCGGCAATGTGTCCTCGTCATTCTCGGGCACGATCACCGGCACGACCCTCGGTCTGGTGAAGAACGGCACGGGCACCTTCACCTTCGGCGGCACGATGGCGACCTCCGGACTGACCCAGGTGAATGTCGGCACCCTGCAGGTCGACGGATCGATCGGCGGCACGGGCGGTGTGTCGGTCGCCTCTGGCGGTACGCTGGCGGGCGCTGGAACCGTCTCCGGCTTCACGGTTGCGTCCGGCGGCTTCGTCGCGCCGGGCAGCGGCGGCATCGGCACGCTGAACGTCACCGGCAATGCCACGCTGAATGCCGGCAGCACGACCGTCATCGAGGTCTCGGCGGCCAGCGCCGACAGGCTCGCTATCTCCGGCACGGCGAGCCTCGCCGGCGGCCTTCGGCTGGTCACGGTCGGCACCGGCTTCTCGTTCGGCACCAATTACACGATCCTGTCCGCGGCGGGCGGCCTCACCGGCACGTTCAACCCGGTGAACATCGTCGGTTCCTTCGGCCCCGGCATCGGCACCAATCTCAGCTATACCGGCACCGACGCCATCCTCTCGCTGTCGGCCAATGCGCTGCTCCCGCTGCTGCCGACCGGCATCGCCACCAACCCTCGCAATGTCGCAACCGCCATCGACCGCGCGGTCGGCGGCGGGGCCGACGGCTCCGCCTTCTTCGGCCTCTATGCGCTGAACCCCTCGGCCATGCCGGGTGCGCTCTCGGCCCTGTCGGGCGAGGCCGCGACTGGGACCCAGCAGACCGCCTTCAATGCCGCAGGCCTGTTCCTCTCCATGATGCTCGACCCGATGACCGGCGCGCGCGGCGCGACCGCGGCCTCGGCCAGCCCCTCGCTGGTCCAGATGGCCGATCCGCCGGTCGGTGGCCGGGCGGTTGCGGTCGATGCCGGCTGGAACGTCTGGACCAAGGCCTATGCCCAGTCGGGCGCGACCAATGGCGATGCCGGCACAGGTGCTGCCTCATCCACCGGTAGCCTCTATGGCGTGGCGGCCGGCGCCGACAAGCGCCTCACGCCGGATACGCTGGTCGGCTTCGCCCTGTCGGGCGGCGGCACGTCCTTCGGCCTCGGCCAGGCCCGTGGCTCGGGCACCGGCGACACGTTCCAGGCCGGTCTCTATGGCTCGACGCGGCTGGGCGACGGCTATGTCTCGGCGGCGCTTGCCTATGGCTGGAACAGCTTCTCCATCTCGCGCACTGTCGCCGCCGCTGGCCTCAACGAGACCTATGCATCACGCGTCACTGCCCAGACCTATGGCGGCCGCCTCGAGGCCGGCTGGCGCATGGGTGTCCGGGCCTATGGCCTGACCCCCTATGCCGCGCTGGAAGCCATCGGCTATCAGGCGCCCGGCTATGCCGAGACCTTCACGGCCCCCACCACCGGCGCTGCCGCGCTCGCCTATGCCGGCAAGTCCTCGGCCTCGATCCGCAGCGAGCTCGGCCTGCGCGCCGATGCCCGTACCGAACTCGCCCCCGGCCAGACCCTGATCACCTATGGCCGCCTCGCCTGGGCCTATCAGGCGCGTCCCGACCGCTCGGTCGATGCGAGCTTCCAGGGCCTGGCCAATTCCGGCTTCACAGTGTTCGGTGCCCGCGCCTCGACCCACACGGCGCTGGCGTCGCTTGGGGCGGAACTGCAGATCGCCGCCGGCACGCGGCTGTCGTCGTCGCTCGATGCCGAGCTTGGCGACCGCCATCGCTCCATCCGCGCCAATCTCGGCCTGCGCCACAGCTGGTAAGCCAGCGCAGGCGGCGCGTTGATGGAACGGGATACCGCCGGATGAGTTCAACGAGCTGGTTGACTTCACACCGCGATTCCCATTCCGATAGCGGATCATGTCGATTGCTCTCGTCACAGCCGACCTGCCGGTTCACCAGCTGTTGAAGGTTGGCTACGCGGCCTGGGCCCGTGGCGACATGCGCCCCCTGCTCGCCATGGCGGCGCCGGCCTGCGAACTCACGATCGCCGGCAATCCCGCGCTCAATGCCGGTACCGGCACCTGGATCGGTCCGGCCGCGATCGTCCAGGCCTTTGCCCAGATCCGGTCGGCGCTCATCCTGCGCGACATGACCATCGAGAGCATGCTGGTCGATGAGACACGGGCCTTCGTCCATCGCCATGCGGTGCACGAGGTCATCAGCACCGGCCGCACTCACGAGACCCAGTTCGTCGATGTGCTCGACCTCAGGCGCGAGCAGATCACACGCGTCCAGATCTTCTACGACACGGCAACCATGGCACTGATGATGGGCCAGGTGCGGGTTGCGACCGTCACCACCACCGGGGCGAGCGATCCCAAGAGCAGCCTCGGCGGATAATATGAGCCGGCTGATAACTGGCTTGCCGGATCAGGCGGCAGCGCCGGCCTTGGCCTTCTCGGCCTCCTGCAGCGACATCACCAGCGTCGGGGCGATCCGGTCCCAGATATGGGTGAAAATGTGCTTCCAGCTGCCGCAATAGACGCTGGGGTTGTCGAAGCCGCGCTCGGTCGACCAGCGCTGCGCGAGGTGGCCGCCGCCGCAGGCATCCATGAACTCGCACGCCTTGCAGACATCGGCCAGCTGCGTGCTGGAATCATAGGCTGCGCGCCAGCGCGGGTCCTGCTGCACGGCCTGCAGCGCGTTGGTCAGCACGCTGGAATCGGTGCGCGTGGACCCGTCACCGACGATCCGCAGCACGTCCAGCGGCTCCAGTGAGCCATCGGTCATCAGGGTCACGACTTCCGTCGGCCCGAGCCCGATCGTCTCGGAGACCGCGGCCTGCCCCACCAGCCCCTGGATCATCGCATCCAGCGTGCCGATCCGGACGCCGCGCTCGGCGTAGCGGTCGAACCAGACGTCGAAAAGCTTGGTGAAATAGGTGCCAATCTCGGGGGGATTGTCGAGATGGGTGGCATCCGGCGGCAGGATGTCGAACTGGGTGATGCCCAGTTCATCGACCACATAGGAGATGATCCGCTCCGGATCGGTCGCCGGATTGCACACCGAGATCAGCCCGGGCTCGATGCCGGCTTCGCGCAGGAACTCGATGCCGCGAATGGTCTCCGCGTGGGTCCCCTTGCCCTTGAAATCGATGCGGTTGGCATCGTGGATATCGGGCGGACCATCGACGCTGACGCTGATGCCGATCTCGTATTCGACGAAGATCTCGGCCCATTCCTTGTCGATCAGGATGGCATTGGTGCACACGCCGCGCTCGATCAGGCAGCCGGTGCGCTCCTCGATCTTGTTCAGCTTCTCCTGCAGCGCCACGAAGCGCCGCTTGGGGAACAGAAGCGGCTCGCCGCCGTGGAACACCAGCATGAAGGAGGTGAGCCCGTGCTGCGTGATGTGTTCTTCCAGGCGCTGGCAGAAGGCGTCCTCCACCTCGTCGGTGAGTACGGCGGGCTTCTTGTAGACGTCGGCGTCGCGGAACCAATAGCAGTAGGTGCAGGCGATGTTGCAGCGAGACGCGAGCTTCACCAGCACGAAGGAGAAGACATGGCCATCCTGCGCGGGCGTCCGCATGGCGGCGGCCGCCGCCGAGGTCAAGCCTGTCGAAGGGGCTGCAGACGAACCTTGGGCAACCTGCATCGGGGGCCTTTCCAGGTCGAATTAAGATAAGCCGGCAAAGTCACTGCGGCGCCAAATCTTGGCTGAAAACGCGATAGTCCACCATAAAAAAGCTGTGGCAGATGAGCTTGCGCCCACCTGCCACCGGCCTTGACGACAATCCGTCGCGCCCGCAATCACCAGCGGCGATAATAGCGGAAGCGGCGGTAGAAGAAACGGGAATAGCGGCGGTAGAAGAACCGGCGATAGACGAAACGGCGATAGTAAAACTGCGCGTTCTCGATCTGCGGTTCGCCGGTCTCGGCGCCCTCGCCGGCCTGCATTTCGGCGCCAGGGCTGTCCTGGATGATGCCGTTGAGGGCGGCATTGGTCGACGAGATGCTCATCGACGGCGCCGCTTCGGCACCCTTTGTCCCGATCACGCCGACGGCGCTGGCGGCACCGAAGCCGATACCCAGAGCCTTCAGACGGTCCAGAAGTCCGCGGCGGGACATGCCCGTCGTGTTCAGCTCGCTCTGCAGGTCCTTGGCGGCCTGTTCGCGCTTGTCCAGTTCATCGCTCATCTTCGACTCCGCTACCGGTTGCCGCCGTTACGGCAGGACCGTCAAGGGCCCCATGGCCTCTCATGGGATACGGACAGAAACAGTTCCGTTGGGACAGGCTAGCAAAGCCACCCCCCTGCGACAAGATGCCCCGAAGGGCCGAAAATGCGAAAAATCCCACATTCCCCAATACGGTAACCCAATGCCTGACCGCTTCGCTTCAGGTGGAGGAATGTTGCGGGTCCAGAAACGATTCCCCGATGGCAACCTCGGCACGGACGCGCGAACGCCCGGCGCGAAGGCCGGGCGTTGCGGTCAGCTCGGGGGCGACTGGACGCCCGACCGAGAGCTTACTGGATGACGTGGACGACGCGACGATTGGCCGGGTTCACCAGATAGAGGTTCTGGCCGACCACGATGTAGCGATACTCGGTCATGCCCATGTCGTTCGGCAGCGGGCGCAGCTCGACGCTGTCAGGCAGTGTGTCACCGGTGGAGACATTGACGCCGTTCGGCATCTGCACGGCCGCATGCGGCGTCCGGCGCCAGTAATCGCGGATCATCGTCTGCTGCTGGGCCGTCGGCGGAGCAACAACGGCGGAGTTGGCGCCGGGCGCCGTCGGCAAGGTACCGGCCTGCGCGAAAGCAGACGTGGCGGAAGCCAGAGCAATGGCGGAAGCCAGAAGGAGCTTTTTCATGAATTGATCCTCGTTCATCAACAAATCCGAGCGGATAACCGGCGGAAGAGACAAGCCATAAGCTTGACGGCCAGCAGGCTATTGCTGGAGATGAAACGGGGGCGGACGGCAATCGTTCCGGGCCAACGTTCAAAAAGGGCCCGTCAGCTCTGATGAACGGAAACCCGGCCGTGACGGCGCCCCTATGGGAGCGCCGCCCGGAGATTTTGTGGAACAGGACGGAGTTCTCGTTCCGGCCAGCAGGGCGTGCCGGAAAGAACAGGCCGTATCAATTTACCACCTGGGATCGGGCCGTTCTATGGCGAGGTCCAGCGAGAGGTCGTCATGGTCGAGAGCCGCCTCCAGCGCATCGAGCCTGGAGGTGAACGAGGCGGTCATCGCCGCCTTCTCGTCGTCGCTGAGCCAGCTTGCCGCCACGCCCGCGAGACTGAGTTTGCGCGCCTCGGCCACGTGCCAGCCATTGGCGGCAAACAGCGTGCGCCAGCAATGGCCCATGGTCGTCTTGAACATGGTGGGATCGTCGGTGCCCAGCACGATGTTGAAGCCGGCCTCGTACATGCGCTTGATGCGCTGCTGGCGCGGAATGCGGTTCGGCACGATCGACGACCAGCAGGCCATGGTGAAGGGGATCTGCTCGCGGGCCGCGCGGGCCGTGATCTCGGCATCGGCCAGGATGTTGTAGCCATGGTCCAACCGGTCGCATCCCAGCGCATCGCGGCAATGGGTGTAGTGAACCGGCGGTCCCTCGAAGAGCGTCTGGTTGTCCTCGCAGATATGGGCCGTGCGCTTGTAGCCGGCGCGCCCTGCCCGCCTCCAGGCCTCCACCCAGACGAGCGGCGGACCGGCGCGCTCGGCGCCATCCAGCCCGACGCCCACCACCCGCTCGCGCGGATGCTCGGCCATCCAGTCCAGCATCTGCAAGGCTTCCGACGGCAGGCAGACCGAGCGGTCGATGCAGGCGATCATCCGCGACGTCACGCCAAAAGCGCGCTCGGCCTTCTCAAGCCCTTCGATCAACCCATCGACGATCTCCGGATAGGTGGCGCCGTTCGGGGTGTAATAGTGCGGGTTGAAGAAGATCTCGATGTGCCGGACATGACCGTGGCGGTGCATGTCCTCGACGCATTCGAAGGCGACACGAGCGAAATTCGCCTTGGACCGGACCGCCAGCGCGCCGAGCCGCAGCACTTCCAGGAAGCCGTAGAAATCCTGCCACTGGTAGAGCGTCTCGGCCGGACGCGGCAGCGCCACGCCATTGGCCACGGCCAGTTCCACAAGTGTGGTGGCCCTGACGGCACCCGCGATATGGCAATGCAGCTCGACCTTGGGGACAAGGTCGAGATAGTCGGAAAAGCTGATCCTGCCGGTCACGATGCGCGCCTCAGGCCCCAGAGGAACATGGCGGGGCCAACCGGCACGTTGGCCAGTTCGGCGCGCCAGGCCGAGGGCCCGACGAACTGGCCAAGCGGCATGTAGAACCCGGCCTCCGCCGCCCGCTTGTGGATCGCCTCCGCGATGGACTTGGCTTCCGCCTCGCTGGAGGTCGCGGCGAAGGCTGCGCGGAGTTTCTCGACCTCCTCGTCCTTCGGCCAGCCGGCAAAGCCCGCAGGCGCGCCAACGCCGCCCATATAGACGTTCTGCAAGGGCGTCTGCATGTCGGGCACGGTGTTGGTCGTGTGGAAGATGTGCCAGCCCTCGGGGCGCGTGCGCCGGCCGAAGAACGTGTTCAGGTCCATGGTGGCGAGTTCCACCTTGAAGCCGAGCTTGGTCAGCAGGTCCTGCGTCACGAGGCCAAGCGCCGCGATACCCGGCGCATCGGCCGGGTGCAGGATGACCACCGGCTTGGAGAGATCGGCGCCGCTCGCGGCGATCTCGCGCTTGGCGGCCTCGAAGTCGAAGGCCGGCATGCCGGCACTCGTCTCATAGGTGGTGCCGCAGCCATACATGCTGCGGCATTCGCGGCCGAACTCGGACCTGACGGCGACGGCGGCCAGATAATCCGCCTGGTTGACCGCCTGCATGACGGCGCGACGCACCTTCACATTGTCGAAGGGCGCGGCCACATGGTTGAACCGCATGATGCCCTGATAGCCATAGGGGCTGACAACCTGCACCTTCACCAAGCGGTTGCGCTCGAGGATCGGCAGGACATCGGGCGGCAGGCGCTCCAGATAGTCGACCTCGCCGGTGAGCAGGCCCGACACCTGGGTCGAGACATCCGGCATGGAGATCAGTTCGACGCGCTCAAAATGGGCGACCTTGGCCCCGCTTGCCCAGACGGAAGGCTCGCTGCGCGGCTTGTAGGCGGCATGGCGCTTCAGAACGATGCGGTCGCCCGGCCGGTACTCCTCCTTGACGAAGCTGTAGGGGCCGGAGCCCACGGGATCGATGATCGGCCGGGTCGGCGGCGTATCGGCCAGCCGCTTCGGCATGATCATCGGCACCATGGCGCCGGGCTTGGAGAGGGCCTGGAGGACAAGGCCATAGGGCTCCTTCAGCACCAGTTTGAAGGTCTTGGCGTCCACCGGCTCCAGCGTCTGCGCGGCTTTCAGCAGGGCCGCGCCCATCGTGTCGCGGGCGCCCCAGCGCCTGAGGCTCGCCACGCAATCTTCCGAGGTGACGGCAGTGCCATCGTGGAAGGTCAGGCCATCGCGCAGCGTGAAGGTCCAGGTCGCGCCATCGGCGCTCTTGGTCCAGGTATCGACCATCTGCGGCTTGACCTGCCACTTGTCGTCGACGGCAAACAGCGTGTCGAAGACCAGATAGGAGAAGTCGCGGGCGGTGAAGCTCGTGGTGAAATGGGGATCGAGGATGGTGGTCAGCGTTTCCGGCACGACGCGCAGCGTCTGGGCCCGGCTGACGGTCTGGGCGCCGGCAGAGGCCGACAGGAGGAACGGCGCCGACAGTCCGGCGAGAAAAGAACGGCGGTGCACGGCGTGGATCCTCCATCACAACGAACGGTTGCGGCAACCGACCGAGCAAGTGCCGTGCCGGGATGCAACGCGGCGGGAGTGTAGAGCGGCCCCGCGCCACAAGGCGAGGGCCAGACGCGCATGCGTGCCGGTCAGCGGTCAGGCGCCGCCGCCGCCCTGGCTTGCGACGCGCGTGAGCGCTGCCCTGAGGCCGTCGGCCATGTCTGCCGGCAATTCCCGCTCCAGCGCCGCATGTTCGGCCCGCCAGATCGGCACGGCGGCGTGGAGCACATCGTGGCCTGCCTCGGTCAGGGCGAGCAGCCTTGCCCGCTTGTCGGTGGCATCCGGTCCACTGCGGGCGAGACCGCGCCGCTCCAGCGCCTTGAGGGCCGCGGTCAGCGTGGTGCGGTCCATGGCCAGGAACTCCGCGAGATCGCCGAGCCGCATGGTCCCTGCCCCGCCGAGCGCCATCATCAGCGAGAACTGGCCATTGGTCAGCCCGACCGGCTGGAACGCCCGGTCGAAGCGGCGCGCCAGCGTTCGCGCCGCGCGCTGGGTCGCCAGACACAGGCAGGCATCACGGACATGATGAACGACGTCGAGTGCTACGGGCTTTGACATGGTGGCTATAGGTTGATATCAACTCAATGGGGATAAGTCCACAGGAACCACGATGGCCCCCGCCATCACCAGGGAGCAAGCGCATGTATGTCGTCGGATTCGTTGCCGCCGTGCCGACCGCCAATCGGGAGGCTTTCCGCCTCCATGCCGAGGCCGCGGCCGTGATCTTCAAGGAGCACGGCGCCCTGCAGGTGGTGGAATGCTGGGGCACTGATGTGCCCGAGGGCACGGTCACCTCGTTCCCCATGGCCGTGAAGCGCAAGGACGACGAGACCGTGGTGTTCTCCTGGATCACCTGGCCGGACAAGGCGAGCAGCGATGCCGGCATGGGCGCCCTGATGACCGACCCGCGCATGTCGCCCGAGACCAATCCCATGCCCTTCGACGGCCAGCGGATGATCTTCGGCGGCTTCGAGGCGATCGTCGTCCACTGAAGCGTTCAACGTCCGGAGCGCCATCAGTCCGGCGCAAGAATGAAGAGCCCTTCAAACACGATCGGCAGACGTGAGCGCGTCAACGGCAATGGCACAATGTCCGACCATCGACGCTTACATTGTGGCATTGCCTGAGGCCGTGCGAGACGTTGCCTCGTCAGTGCGAGAGACAATCAAGAAGGCAGCTCCGGGTGCGCTCGAGGCGATGAAATACGGCATGCCCGTCTTTCAGAAGGCTGGCGCCTCGTTCATATACTTCGCAGTTTGGAAGAAGCACGTGGGCTTGTACCCCATCTATAGAGGTACTGACGATTTCGAAGAAGCAATCGGACCCTACCGAGTGAAGAAGGATACCGTTCAGTTCCCCCTCGACAAGCCCCTGCCGAACGAACTGATCGCCAGGATTGTCCACTCGCAGCTGGCAAGACTGAGGTCGGACAACGCCAATAACGACGCATAAGGGCTTGTCTGCTTCAGCCTGTCAGCCGGCTTCATCCTTCGCACGGCACGCAAGACAGGGCTGAACTTCCCGGATTCTGCAGCGCGCCGAATTGACGCTGTCTGAAGGTCCTGACTAGGGTGCGCGGTGATGTTGAATCGTCTCCGCAACCCGGACCTGCGTCCCATTCTCGCCGCTCTCTATGCAGTGGCGATGCTGTGGCTGGGCTTTGCACATCATATGGGCCAGCCGGGTTCGGCCGCGGCCGCCGGTCTTGAACGGATCGTCCTGCCCGATGGATCGGTGGCCGAATTCTGCCTTCCCGGTGCCGACCACAAGCCGGGTGGCACGACCGGAAAGTCAGCGCTTCCCTGCGATGCCTGCCTTCTGACCGCCATGGGCGGCGTGGTCGGCGAGGCTCCCGGCCTGCCGCGCCCGGCCGAGATCGGCGCCAGCCTCACCTTCGTCCTCGAACCCGCCATCGTTGCGCAACAGCGCGCCGAACGCGCCCGCTCGCGCGGTCCCCCCAGCCTCGTCTGATCGTCGACCCGGCGACAGTGTTCGCCGGATCTCCTGCCGCATGGCCCCAGGGGCCCTGCGCGCGAACCCGTCCGACAATCCAGACCAAGACGCCGCACAGGCGAGGCAACACCCATGTCCAGAACCCTTCTTCGCGCGCTGCTCGCCAGCACCGCGCTATCCGCCCTTGCACCGCTTTCCGCGGCCATGGCCCAGCAGAGCCAGCCGACCGCCCTGCCCCAGGTCGACGTCCAGTCGACGCAACAAGATGGAGCCGGCACCGAGCGCACCACAGCCGGCCCGGTCCAGGGCATCCGCGCGACCACCAGCCAGAGCGCGACCAAGACCCAGACACCCATCGAGCAGGTGCCGATCTCGATCCAGGTGATTCCGCGCCAGCTCATCGACCAGCAGGGCGCGCTGTCGCAGACCGAGGCTTTCCAGAACCTTGCGGGCTTCCAGGCGCTGCCGGTGATCAATTACGGACAGCAGAATCACAAGGTGCGCGGCTTCGCCGCCGAGCGGCTGACCGACGGCCTGCCCAACTACTTTGACGCCGGCGCGCGTGACCTGCTGGTCAATGTCGAACGCGTCGAGCTGCTGCGCGGGCCTCAGGCCCTGCTCTATTCCGGCGGCGCCAATGCCATCGGCGGCGTGCTCAACGTCATCTCCAAGCTGCCGACCGATCGTCGCTTCGCCGAATTCGGCATCACGGCCGGCGGCCGCAGCTTCTATTCGCCCTGGTTCGACATCAACCAGCCGCTGAATTCCGAGGGGACCGTCCTGTTCCGCATTACCGGCCAGTTCGAGGGCACGCGGTCCAACATTGACGTGCTCGACCGGCAGAGCCTGTCGATCAGCCCGACGCTCACCTTCACCAACAATACCGGCACGTCGCTGACCGTGCAGGGCCATTATTCGCGCCGGGCCCAGCAGGATTACAGCGGCCTTCCGACCGTCGGGACCATCGACCGGTCGACGATCTCGATCCGCGACACGCTGTTCCCCGGCAATCCCAGCGTCCCCAAGGCGACATCGGACCTCGCCTCCCTGACGATGCGCTTCGACCACGCCTTCAACGAGACCTGGTCGACCTTCACCACCGCGCGCATCGCGACATCGGCCTTCAACGAGCCCTCGCAGGGCCTGGTCTCCAACCAGCCCTCGGCGGCGCCATCCACCTTCGACGTCTACAACCTCGTCGTCCGCGAGCGGTTGAACGAGGTGAGCCTCAACTCCAACCTCGTCGGGCGCTTCCAGACCGGCCCAGCCCAGCACCGCCTGCTGTTCGGCGTCGACTACAACCGCGTGACCGAGCGCGGCGGCATGTGGGGCGATTTCGTCGGCACGGGGGTCAACTATCTCAACCCCGTCTTCCCGACCTACACCGAGTCCGGGCCGTTCTGGGGCACCTATATCGCGGCCAACAATGCCTATCGCACGATGGGCGCGACCGTGCAGGTGCAGACCTCGATCTGGAACCGCCTGCACCTCCTGGCCGGCGTGCGCGTCGCCAATTTGCAGATCAACGACAACGATGCCGCGATCGCCAAGACCCACGAATCCAGCAACACGCGCGTCCTGCCCCGGGTCGGGGCAGCCTTGGAGGTTCTGCCCGGTTTCTCGCTGTTCGCCGGCTATGCGGAAGGCATGAAGCCGGTGACCTTCTACACGGGCCTTGCCCCGGCCAAGCCCGAGGAATCCAAGCAGCTGGAAGCGGGCATCAAGCTGCATCCCGGCCACGGCCTGTCGGCAACCATCGCGCTGTTCGAGCTGACACGCCGCAACGTGCCGACCTCAGTGGGCTTCCTCTCGGTCCAGACCGGCGAGCAGCGATCGCGTGGCGTCGAGGTCGATGCCACCTGGCAGCCGAACCGCAACTGGTCGTTCCTGGCGAGCTACGCCTATGTCGACGCCTTTTTGGTGCGCGACGGCAATGCCGCCCTGGTCGGCCAGCCGTTGAACGCAGTGCCGCGCAATTCGGGCCGCCTGTGGGCCAATTACAAGTTCACCGAAGGCACGCTGGACGGCCTGTCGATCGGCGGCGGCCTCTATGCGGCCTCAGACCAGGTGGTCGAGCTCGGCAGCGCCTGGCGCACGCCGGCCTTCGTCACCTTCGATGCCCGCGTGGCCTACCAGTACCAGAACTGGACCATCGCGCTGACCGGCAAGAACCTCGCCGACCGGCGCTACTTCATCCCCTATCCCTACTTCTCGGGACGCGTCGCGCCGGCAGAGGGCCGCACGGCCTATCTGACCGTCTCGACGAAGTTCTGACGGCCCGAGACTGCGCCGCCGCCCAGGCGGCGGCGCCCCCTTGTCCCAATCTTCCAGCTGGCGACCATCGCCCCAACAGGACACGCCATGACCATTGATCGCCGAACCCTGATTGCCGGCCTGACCGGGCCGGCGCTCGCAGCCTCGACGCTGATCGCCGGAGAGCCGGCGGCGGCACAGCAGGCAGGGCACCCCGCCCCCGCCAATCCGAGCCTCGATGAGCAGAAGGACATGCACGACCGGCACATGGACGCGATGAACAAGGTGCTGGGTCAGGGCCTCTGGGGCCAGGAGGAGATCGCGATGCTCCTCTATCCGAAGTTCACCGCGCTCGACCTCGTGGCGCCCCACTATTTCTTCGCCTGCCTGTTCGGCGCCAAGGTGCATCTGGTAACGACCGAGACGGATCTGTCGCCGGTCCCGTCGGATCTCGGCCTGGCGATCCAGCCAACCATCACAATGGCCGATGCGCCCGCCAATCTCGACGTGCTGTTCGTGCCCGGCGGCACCGAAGGCACACTCTCGGTGATGCAGCGGGCGGATACGATGGACTGGATCCGGGATCGTGGGTCGCGCGCGAAGCACGTCACCAGCGTCTGCACTGGCTCGATGATCCTTGGCCGCGCCGGCTTGCTGAAAGGCCGGCGGGCGACCTCGCACTGGGCGGTCCGCCCGGTTCTGTCCGATTTTGGCGCCATTCCCGTCGACGCCCGCGTCGTGCACGACGGCAATGTTCTGACGGGCGCGGGGGTCACGGCGGGGATGGACTTTGCCATCACGCTGGTCGAACTGCTGCGCGGCAAGCCCTATGCCCAGGCCCTGATGCTGCAGGCCGAATATGCCCCGGCACCGCCGATGCTCGGTGGAACAGCTGCCACCACGCCAGCCGACGTCACCGGCATGATGGGCGAGATGTTCGCACCTCTCCAGACGCAGTTCAGGGCGCTGGCGCCTGGGTGAGACCCAGGCCTATTCCGCCGGGCCCGGACTGTCGGCCTTGGGCTTTGGCCGCTGGAAGGTCTGGATGAACTGGCGGAATGGCACCACCATCTGCCCGATGAAATCCTTCGGGAAATCCGGATCGTCGACGCCATATTCCTCGGGCAACTCGCCCTCCGGCATGTAGAACGTGCCGAACATGTAGTCCCAGAAGGAGAAGGTTGGCGCGAAGTTCTTCTCGCCACCCAGATGGACCGGGCCGTGGTGCCAGCGGTGGAACACCGGCGTGGCGAAGACATATTTCAGCGGCCCGAGCGTCCAGTTGAGGTTCGAATGGACCCAGGCGGCGGTGAGGATGTCGAAGGGCACCAGCGCCACCATCACCTCGGGCGAAATGCCAAGCGCCACCATGGTCATCTGCGTCAGGCTGGCGCCGAGCAGGTTGTTGACCGGATGGTTGCGGTAGGAGGTTGTCCAGTCGACATGCTCGGCCGAGTGATGGACCGCGTGGAACGGCCACAGATTGCGGCCGTGGAAGATCCGATGGGCCCAGTAGAGCATGAAATCGGTGCCCAGCATGTAGATCGCGCCCTGCGCGACCGGATGCAGCGTGCTGAGCGGCCCGCGGCCCTTGGTCAGGAAATCCTCGACATCGGCGGCACTGGTTACCCCGCTCGCCAGCGCCACCACCAGCACCACCAGCGCAGTGCGCAGATAGGGCATCAGAACGGGAATGATGAAGAGGTAATGGGTATCGGTCAGCAGGCCGGGATTCTTCCACCAGACCTGGCCGGGATTGCAGGCCTGGCTCGGGAACAGCGACACGACCGTGAAGAGCGCGGCAAGCCCGATCGCCCAGGGCAGTTGCGAGGTCAGGAGATCGGCGAGCTTGTGAACAAGGATGAGGAAAACGTCCATGGGCTTGGCGATCTCGGGCTGGCGGGGGAACCGGGCCAACCCTGCGATATCATCCTTAACAACCGATGAAATTGGCCCGTTTCGGCGGCAAACGCGGCCATTTCCGTGGGCCATGATGGCCGCTTTGTTAATCCGGACCGGGCATAGTCATGGCATCGGCCACGTCCTTCGCATCCAGGGGTTCAAGCGGTGCCCTCCAGCCTGCCCATCCGTCTCGGCATCCTCACCCTGTTCCTGCTCGCCCTCGGCGTGAGCGAGGCCGCCCGCACGCTGCCGCCCGCCCCCCCGCGCACGCTGCAGATGCGCGACATGACCTGGCCGGAGGTCTATGCCGCGGTCCAGTCGGGCTCCACCACCGTCATCGTACCGACCGGCGGGATCGAGCAGAACGGCCCGCACATGATCCTCGCCAAGCACGACCATATCGTCGGCTTCGCGGCGCTCAGGATCGCCGAGAAGCTCGGCCGGACCCTGGTCGCCCCCACGGTCTCCTTCGTGCCGGAAGGCAATTATTCGCCGCCGACCGGCAACATGCAGCTGCCCGGCACGATCGGCCTCCCCGAGGCGGTGTTCGAGCAGGTGCTGGAGGGCATTGCCCGCAGCCTCAAGCTCGCCGGCTTCCGCACCATCGTGTTCATCGGCGACCACGGCGAGAGCCAGCCGCCACAAGCCAAAGTCGCCGCAAACCTCACCCGTGAATGGGCAGCCGACGGCGTGCGCGTCGTCCAGTCCGACCGCTATTATGACGATGCCGCCCAGAATGCCCGCCTAAAGGCCGAGGGCGAGACCGAGGCCACCATCGGTTTCCATGCCGGTCTGATCGACACGTCCGAACTGATGGCGGTCTTGCCGGCCGGCGTCGATCTCGAACGGCTGCAGACCATGCCGCGCAGCCTCGCCCAGATGGGCGCCAGCGGCGATCCGAGCAGGGCAAGCCCAGCCCGCGGACAGGCCCTCCTGGCGATCCGCATCGATCAGGCTGTGGAACAAATTTCGAGCCTGCGCACCGGCCATTGAAGCCAGCGGGACGCTACGTCCGGCCAGCGCCCGCCCGCAGTTTCCCAAAGTTTGACGCAAATTGCCCGCTGGCGGTTTACCGCTCGAAAACGCACGCCCGTTAGACACAATCCCCAAGCGCAATAACACTTCATCAATCAAACCCGGCCTTGCGCTCGATCATGTCGAGCAAGCCAGACCGGGAACGGAGTTCTGTACGATGAACTGAATCTTACTTCGTCAAACCACAGCGGAATACCTTCCGCCTGACACCGACATCGACTTGGATCCCCCGATGCCAATAGTTCCGTTCCCCGGCGTATCCCACGACAACGACAGCAAACAGACAGGCGATCATTTCCAGCAGCTGTGCCAGGATGCGACCGCCAACGCCCGCTCCGCCGCCGACCGGCTGCCGCGCCACCCTGCCCGCCCGCGTCAATGGCTGGAGGTCGACATGCACCTGAAGCTCGCCGGCGACCACCTGACCCGCGCGACCCTGCTCTACCGCCAGCAGTTCGGCGATCCGCCGCTCTAGGGGCGGCTTCGCCGGCATGCCATCTCCCACCTTGGAACGGCTTCAAATCTCGCCCTGAGTGCCTTATGGGTTCCCCGCACCCAGTCGAGGACCATGTCCATGAACGCTCCGCTCGCCGCCGGTTCCTATGAGCTGTTCCCGCTCGCCAAGGACGACACGCCCTATCGCAAGCTGACGTCCGAGGGCGTGCGCGTCGAAAAGGTGCTGGGCAAAGAGGTCGTCGTGGTCGACCGCGAGGCGATCCGCCTCCTGTCGGAAACCGCCTTCATCGACATCAACCACCTGCTGCGCCCGGGCCACCTGGCCCAACTTGCCAAGATCATCGACGACCCCGAGGCGACGGCGAACGACAAGTTCGTCGCTTACGACCTCTTGAAGAACGCCAACATTGCCGCCGGCGGAGTTCTCCCCATGTGCCAGGACACCGGCACCGCGATCATCATGGGCAAGAAGGGCCGCCTGATCTGGACCGAAGGCGAGGACGAGGCAGCCCTCGGCCAGGGCGTGCTCGACGCCTATGCCAAGAAGAACCTGCGCTATTCGCAGCTGGCACCGATCTCCATGTTCGAGGAGAAGAACACCCGCAACAATCTGCCAGCCCAGATCGAGCTCTATGCCGAGGGCGAAGAGGCCTACAAGTTCCTGTTCATGGCCAAGGGCGGCGGTTCGGCGAACAAGAGCTTCCTGTTCCAGGCACCGCCCTCGATCCTCACCCATGACCGGATGATCAAGTTCCTCCACGAGAAGATCCTGACGCTCGGCACCGCGGCCTGCCCGCCCTACCATCTCTCCATCGTCATCGGCGGCCTCTCCGCCGAACACACGATGAAGACCGCCAAGCTGGCCTCGGCCCGCTATCTCGATGGCCTGCCGACCCAAGGCTCGGAATTCGCCCATGCCTTCCGCGATGTCGCGATGGAGCAGGAAGTCCACAAGCTGACCCAGGCGATGGGCGTCGGCGCGCAGTTCGGCGGCAAGTATTTCTGCCATGACGTGCGCATCATCCGCATGCCGCGCCATGGCGCATCGCTGCCCATCGCGATTGCGGTCTCCTGCTCGGCCGACCGCCAGGCCAAGGGCAAGATCACCCGCGACGGTGTGTTCGTGGAGGAGCTGGAGCACAATCCGGCCAAGTATCTGCCCGAGATCGACGAGGCGAAGCTCGGCGGCGATGTCGTGCGCATCGACCTGAACCGACCTATGTCGGAAATCCTGGCGACGCTGTCGAAGCACCCGATCAAGACGCGCGTCTCACTCACCGGCACGATCATCGTCGGCCGCGACCTGGCGCATGCCAAGATCCGTGACCTGCTCGATAGCGGCAAGCCGATGCCGCAATATCTGAAGGACCACCCGATCTACTATGCCGGCCCCGCCAAGACGCCCGAGGGCTTTGCCTCCGGCTCCTTCGGTCCGACCACGGCCGGCCGCATGGACGGCTTCGTTGATCAGTTCCAGGCCGCTGGCGGCTCCATGGTGATGCTCGCCAAGGGCAACCGCTCCCGCGAGGTGCGCGAGGCCTGCGCCAAGCATGGCGGCTTCTATCTGGGGTCCATCGGCGGCCCCGCCGCACGCCTCGCACAGGACTGCATCCGCAAGGTCGAGGTGCTCGAATATCCCGAGCTCGGCATGGAGGCGATCTGGAAGATCGAGGTGGAAGATTTCCCGGCCTTCATCGTGATCGACGACAAGGGCAATGATTTCTTCAAGGAACTGAACCTTGGCTGACGTGCCACGTTAAGTCATTGCGGCAACGGGATGGCTGTTTCCGCACGGAAACACGTCGTCCCGGCGGCCGAAATCGCTGCGCAACAGCGCCGGGGCAATGTGCGACCCACGATCAAGGGGACGCGCCATGACCTCCACCAACCCGACCGTGCTGATCACCGAGCCCTTTGCGGCCCAGTCGTTCTCGGCCGTCCGCCAGACCGCGGCGGACAGTCACACGCTGGCGCTCATCGCCTCGTCGCTGGTGGCGGCAACGATCATTGCCTTCCTCGCCATGGTGCTCACCGCCTGGCCGGCCAAGGCTTCCGAGCCGATCCGCATGGCGGCGCTGCCCTCGGCCCTGATCCAGAGCGAGACCGCAATGGCCGCTCCGGCCCGCCCGGCGCCGCTCGCCGGCAACATCCAGACCGCCTCCCTGTCGTCCACGCCGATGCCGCTCGCGGTGAACTGCGCGGACGAGCTTGCCGCCATCGAAACCGAGCTGAACCGGACGCTCGCCAAGGCCGAAGCCCTCGACGGGCAGGACATGGCGCTCCAGTGCCCGGCGTTCCGCTCGCACATGGCGGCGCTGTCTACGGCGACGGCCCTTGCCAGCCGCTGCATGTCCGGCGATGCACGCCGCCTGAAGGTCGGCTTCCTGCGCCAGTCCGCTGCCGAATGGCGCGGCGTGGTGGCGAACGGCTGCCGCTGATCGGTCCGATGCGCCTGCCCGTCCTCGCCCTGACGATGACGCTTGTCATCCCGATCCCGGTATCCGCCAATCCCGACAGCGACTATTGCGCCGGCGAACTGGTCCTGACCGAGATCCGCCTGCGCCAGACCCTGGAGCGGCTGCGCGCAACCAACACCGCACCGATGCCGCAGCGCTGCGCCGTCTTTCGAGAGCACATCCGGGTGATGAGCGGTGCCGCCAGGATCTACGGCCAGTGCATGCGAGGCCATGCCCGCGGCGAGAATGTCGGCCAGATGCAGGGCTCGGTGGCGGACTTCCGCGAGATCGTGGCGAGGAACTGCCGGTAGGCCGGTTCCCGTGACAGCGCAGATCCTCACCTCTCCCCCACGGGGAAAAGTCGGCGCGTCCGCGGAAAGGGTTCAGAGCGCGTCGTTGGTGGCGCGCAGGCGCTTCACCAGCAAGCCCATGACGTACCAGACAAAATTCGGGACTTCCTCGACCATGAAGCGAAACTTCTTCTGGTCGATAAGTGCGACCTCGGTATCAACCAGCGCAGTCGCTGTCGCCGAGCGCGGATTCTGGTCGATCATCGAGATCGCCCCCATCGCGCGGCCGCTGTCGATCTTCTCAATGAATTTGCCGCGGCTGGACATCTCAACCTCGCCACTCAGCACAAAATACATGTAGGTCGGCGTTTCGCCTTCGCGGAACAGCACGTCACCACTGCGGTAGCGCATCACCACGCCGAGTCCGCGCACCATCTGGCTAAAGTCAGCTGCTTCGTCCGCCATCGCTCAACCTGCATCCCGTCAGCTGTCACAAAAACATAACATTGTCTGCGACGAGACGGGGGTCAAGCACGGGCGATATCTCGTCAGAATCGCGGGCGGGCCTGCCGCGTCAGGAGAGGCTGGCAACACTCTGCCTGCTCACGCCCTCAGTTGTTCGCCGACCGCCTCGATCAGCTGCTTCAGCGAGAACGGCTTCGGCAGGAAGGCGAAATGCTGGCCCTCCGGCAGGTCGTTCTTGAAGGCCTCTTCGGCATAGCCCGAGACGAAGATCACCTTCAGCGTCGGATTGGTCTTGCGCAGCTCACCGAGCAGGGTCGGGCCGTTCATCTCGGGCATGACCACATCGGACACGACGAGATCGACACCGCCGCCGCGTTCGGCCATCACCTCCAGCGCTTCGACGCCGGAGCCAGCCTCCAAGACCGTATAGCCACGCGACGCCAGCGCGCGTGAGGCGAAGGCGCGGACGGCCTCCTCGTCCTCGACCAGAAGGATCGTGCCGGCCCCGGTATCGTCGCGAACCGGCGGCGGCGGTGGCTTGACCTCGGGCGCGGGAGGCGGCGCGGCGGGAGCCTCACCGGATGCGGGGGCATCCGACACGAGCAGGACGGCGGGCGCGGACGGCACCTCCTGGACCAGCGGCGGCGCGATCGGCGCCGGCTCGGCCACTTCGACATGGCGCGGCAGGAAGATGCGGAAGGTCGTGCCGCGGCCGACAGCGGTGTCGACGAACACATAGCCGCCCGACTGCTTGACGATGCCATAGACCGTTGACAGGCCGAGGCCCGTGCCCTTGCCGACCTCCTTGGTCGAGAAGAACGGATCGAAGATCTTCTGCTTCACATCGTCGGGAATGCCGGTGCCGGTATCGGTCACCTCGATCAGCACGCAATCGGCCGCCGGCAGGTCGACAGCATGCTCCTTCGAATCGTAGCGCGCCATGTCGGCGGCCTGGACGTTGAGCGTGCGGATGGTCAGCTTGCCGCCATCCGGCATGGCGTCGCGGGCATTGACCGCCAGATTGAGGATGACCTGTTCCAGCTGGGTGACATCGGCGCGGATCGGCCAGAGATCGCGGCCATGGACCATGTCGAGGCCGACACGCTCGCCAAGCGAGCGGCGCAGCAGCATGGAGAGGTCGGACAACACGTCGCCGAGCTGGATCACCTGCGGGCGCAGCGTCTGCTTGCGCGAGAAGGCCAGAAGCTGACGCACCAGGCTCGCGGCGCGGTTGGCGTTCTGCTTGATCTGCATGATGTCGTTGAACGACGGATCGGCGGGCCGATGGTTCATCAGCAGGAGATCGGCATGGCCGATCACCGCCTGCAGCACGTTGTTGAAATCGTGTGCCACGCCGCCAGCGAGCTGGCCGACCGCGTTCATCTTCTGCGACTGGGCGAACTGCTCCTGCAGCTGGCGGAGTTCCGTCGTCTCCACGCCATAGACGATGACCGCCTCGCCGGGCTGGTCCGGGTCTTCGGTCGGCGCCACAAAGAAGCGCGCGAAACGGTTGGCATCGCCGACAAGCGCCGCATCGACCGGCACGAGATCGCCGCGTCCCTGGGCTGCTTCCGACAGGACCTGGGCGAGCGCCGTGCGCGAACTGTCCTTCACCAGCGCCATCAGCGAGCGCTGGTCGCCGTTCGGCAGCAATTCGGCGGTCAGGCGGGCGAAGATCGGATTGGCATGGGCGACCACGCCGGCCTTGTCGACGGTGGCAATCCCGAGCGGGGAATTGTTGAAGAACCGCGCGAAGCGCACTTCCGCAGCGCGCAGGCTGTCGCCGGCATCCGAGCCACGGCCGCGATGGATCACCAGGGTGCGCGAGGCGCCGGGCGTGCCATCGGCGGAGAAGGCCACCTTATGCAGCAGGCGGACCGGCAGGGCCTCGCCGCCGCGCTTCTTCAGATCGAGATCGAAGGTCGCTGTACGCACCTCGCCAGGCGCCGGCGTGACGGTGCGCAGAAGCGCCGCGCCATCGGCGGCCAGCACATCGGCCAGCGCCAGGCCGCCCGGACCGACCTCGGCGAGGTCATGGTCGAGCCAGCCGGCCAGCGTCGCGTTCATGTAGGCGATCTCGCCATTGGCCTCCATCGAGAAGAAGCCGGCAGGCGCGTGGTCGAGGAAGTCGATCGCCTTCTGCAGGGTCTCGAAGGCGCTCTCGGCATTCTGCCGGTCCCGCGTGATGTCATCGACCGACCAGACGGTCGCCTTGGTGACGCCGCGCGGCGCCTCGACCCCGTCTGCGACCAGCGGGCGGACTCTCAGGCGATACCAGCGCGCCGCCTCGATGCCGGCCTGGTGGCGCACCTCTTCCTGGTGGCGGCGGTTCTCGCGGGCGGCCTGCGACAGACGATAGATCGCCTCGGAGACTTCTGGCGCGCCGGTGAAGGCGCGTTCCACGCCGCGCACGTCATCGTCGCCGGTCGAGCCGATCAGGTCGAGATAGGCGGGATTGGCATAGAGCACCCGGCCCGAGGCTTCCGTGACCACCATGGCGGCGGGTGCGCCGTCGACCATCGCCTTGGTGAAATCGTTGCGGCTCTCCTCGGAAGCAAAGCGCAGGATGCCGGCGGCCTGGGCGAACAGCGAGAAAACGCCGACGACCGACAGAAGCGCCAGCAGCCCGATCACGTAAGGATAGGCGTTCTCGCGGCCGATGGTCAGGAAGAACAGGGCGGCGCCAACCAGCACGAGCGCCACCACCAGCACCATGGTCGTCGAGCCGGACCTGTCCGCCCGGTCGACGGCGCGCTGCATGCGCCCCTGCCCCGGGGTCTGGCCTGCGGGCGGGAAACCGGCACTTTTGTCGGCACTGGCCATCGGTTCGGAGCCGTTCTCGGTCATAGGGGCGAGAGCCGGGAATCGCTGAGGAATCCCGGCAGTCTGAACCCTAGTCGTGCCGGTTCGTGGCCCAAGAGGCAAGCGCGCAGATCAAGGCAAATACGCAACGCTCCGGCCACATGGCGCGCTCAGTAGGAGTTCATGTGCAGGAACCAGGGGCCATCGACCTTGCGGAACGCATAGACACGCCGGCGCCGTGTCGCCCAGAGCGGATCGAGGTCCGCCTCCATGCTGGATTCGGAAAAATCGCCGGTTTCCGACCAGACATAGGACTTGCCCCGGCCATTGACCGTCGTCCCCTCGGCATAGACCAGGAAGAAGATCGCGCCGTCGGGGCGAAAGGCGCTGAAGCCGCGCGCGATGCCGAGCGCCGCCATCTTGGTCCGGTAGAGCGTGATGCGCTCGGGCGTCACGCCGATGGTGGCCGGATTGGTCGGCCGGGTCCAGGTGTCGTCGACCCGTTCGAGCCGCCGGTCGGCGCGCACCATGGCGACCAGTTCGTCGAAGGCCTCGCGGTTCTTCGTCAGATTGTCGATCATCTCCGCATCGCTCGGCGCGCCCGCGGCCAGCGATCGCGTCTGGCCAAGCATCAGCGCCGGCAGGACGAGCGCGCCCGAGACCAGCCCGCGGCGCGACGGCAACATCCGGGACCTGCTGGACATGATCCGCATCGGTCGGCCTCAGCGTCCCGTGCGCTTCAGCTGCAGCACGAAGCCGATGACCTCGGCGACCGCCTTGTAATGATCCTCGGGGATCACCTGGTCGATCTCCATCGTGGCGTGCAGCGCGCGGGCGAGCGGCGGGTTCTCGATGATCGGAACGTCGTTGGCGGTGGCGATCTCGCGGATTTTCAACGCGATGAGATCGGCGCCCTTGGCGACACAGATCGGCGCCTGCATGCCGGGCTCGTAGCGCAGGGCCACGGCATAGTGGGTCGGGTTGGTGATGACGACGGTCGCCTTCGGCACGTTCGACATCATCCGCTTGTTCGAGCGCTCGCGCCTGAGCTGGCGCAGTTTGCCCTTGACCTCCGGATTGCCGTCCGACTGCTTGAACTCCTCCTTGAGCTCCTCGAACGACATCTTCTGGCGCTCGTGCCAGGCACGGTATTGATAGACGTAGTCGGCGATCGCAATGATCGCGAGGATGGCCACCGACGCATAGAGCACGCTCATGATGAGCGACATGGAATGGGGCAGCAGCAGCGCCACATCCATGCGCACCAGCGCATCGATCAGCGGCCGCTCGGGCCAGAGCACCGAGAAGATCACCGCGCCGACCACGGCCAGCTTGGCGAGGCCTTTCAGGAAGTTGACCAGCGCCTCCTTGCCGAACAGCCGCTTCATGCCGGCCATCGGCGAGATCTTGGAGAATTTCGGCTTGAGGCTCTCGCCCGACAGAACCAGGCGGTGCTGCACCATGTTGCCCGCGATACCGGCAAGGAACAGGGCAAGGAACGGCAGGCCAAGCGCTGCCACCATCGCCAGAATGAGGCTGACGCTCAATTGCATCAGGCCGGTGCGATCGACCTGGATCATGTCGGCATTGGCGATCAGATTTCGCAGCGGCAGACCGAGTTCGGTGGCCGACTTGCCGGCGAGCGTGCCGATCACCAGTGTGCCCGTGAACAGCAGGAACCAGGCCGACAGATCCTGGCTCTTGGCGACGTCGCCCTTCTTCAGCGCGTCGTCGAGCTTCTTCTGCGTCGGTTCCTGTGTTTTCGAGTCCTTGTCGTCGTTGTCGCCAGCCACCGTCTATCTCCGGTTGACCGCGAGGTCGTTGAGCATGGACTCCAGATGGCCCGCGTAATGGGTCATCATCACACCGATGCACAGAAGCAGGATCATGAAGCCGACGCCGATGGTCAGCGGCATGCCGACGAAGAACACCTGCATCTGCGGCATCAGCTTGGCGAGCACGCCGAGACCGACGTTGAACACAAGCGCAAAGACGAGGAACGGCGCGGAAAGCTGGATCGCCACGAAGAAGGCGCGGGTCAGCATGCCGGTCAGGAACTGAGCGGCATCGCCGGAGGCTGGCAGCACGCCCGGCCTCAGTGTGGTGAAACTGTCGGAGATCGCCATGATCACCAGGTGATGCAGGTCGGTCGCGAAGATGATCGCCAGGCCGACCATCGACAGGAACGTGCCGATGACGGCTCCCTGCGAGCCCTGTGTCGGATCGACCTGCATGGCAAAGCCGAGGCCCATCGAGGTCGCGATCACCAGGCCCGCCGTCTGCAGGGCCGACACCGCCATGCGTCCGGCCATGCCGAGCGTGAAGCCGATCGCCAGTTCCTGGAACAGGATCATGATGACGCTGGCCGGGCGCGCGAGATCGATGGTGTAGAGCGCCTGATGCAGCGGATAGAGCGTCGCGGTGACCATCAAGGCGACGACCAGCCGGAAACGGGCGGGCATCGAGCGGTCACCCAGCCCCGGCAGCAGCACCAGCATCATGCCGACGCGCGAGAACATCAGGAGGAAGATGACGGCGAAGGCCGGGCTCAACGTCACGCTCATCCGGCCCTCCCCATCCCGCGCCAAAACCGGCGGGATCAGACCCGATTCACCCGCCCATGACCACCCGCGACATGACACGCGTCATGAGGCCGCTCAGCTGGTCGCCCATGAAGGGCAAGGCAAGCAGCATGGTCGCGAAGATCGCGAGGATTTTCGGCACGAAGACCAGGGTCTGTTCCTGGATCTGGGTCAGCGCCTGCAGGAGGGAAACCAGCACGCCGACCACCAGCCCGACCACCATCAGCGGGGCGGACACGAGGATGACGGCCAGAATGCCGTCGCGGGCAACGTCGAGCACATCCGCGGCGGTCATCAGATCTGCATCCTCATGATTTCCTCATAGGCCTGCACGACCTTGTCGCGCACAGAAACCAGCGTCTCGACGGCGACCTCGGTCTCGGCGACCGCGGTCACCACGTCGATCAGGTCAGCCCGGCCGGTTGCCATGGCCTGGCTGCGCTGGTCGGCGGTGCGGGTCGTCTGGCCCAGCTGGTTGACGGCGGAATTGAGCAACTCGCCGAAACCGCCGCCCTGCCCGCCGCCAGCGGCGCGCGGGGTCTGGTTCGGCTGAAACAGCCGGGCGGCTGTGGCATAGGCATTGGCGGCGATCGAAGACGACATGACGATCAGGCCCTCAGCATATCGATGGTGCGCTGGAGCATCCGGCGCGTCGAGGTGATGACGTTGAGGTTGGCCTCGTAGGACCGCTGGGCTTCGCGCAAGTCGAGGCCCTCGATCAGCGAGCTGACATTCGGCAGCTTGACGTAGCCACGCGCATCGGCGGCCGGATTGTTGGGGTCATAGCGGGTCTGGAACTCGCCGGCGACCGGGCGGACGGGCCCGAGCTGCACGGTGGTCGCCTGCAATTCCCGGTCGAAGGAGGTGCGGAAGGTCGGCGCCCTGCGGCGATAGGGGTCGCCGCCCGGCGTCTGCGCCGTCGAATTGGCATTGGCGAGGTTCTCGGCGACGACGCGCATCCGGCCCGCCTGGGCGCGCATGCCGCCGGCAGCGATCCGGATCGATTTGAGGAAGTCCATGGACATCGTTCACTCTCCTCAGGACGTCTTTTTGCCGATGGCGGTGCGAATGAGGCCGAGCGAGCGCTGGTAGAGCCCGACCACGGCCTGGTAGTCCATCTGGTTCTGGGCGACCTTGAGCATCTCGTCCTCGAGATTGACCCGGTTGCCATCAGGGGTTGAAACCGTGCCCCGCGTCTGGTGGGCGCGGAAGGTCGTTGATCCCCCGGCGCCGCCGGTGCCCGCGATATGGCGGGAATCGGTCCTGGTCGGCGCCGATGCCCCGGCCGTCCTCGTCATCTGGCCGAAATCTGGCGCGCGCACATCGCGGGCCCGGTAGCGCGGCGTGTCCGCATTCGCGACATTTTCCGCCAGTACCTTCTGCCGGTCCTGGTGCCACTGCATGCGAGTGCGGAGCATCGAGAACAGCGGAACGTCGCTGGTGGTCACGGCAATCTCCGGACGTTCGGTTGGGCCAGGGTCGCTTGGGGCCCGAGGCTGATGGGCAAAGAATGCCGACCTCATGGTTAACGAACGGTTAATTGGAAAGGCTCTTTTAACCTTCATGAGCGCGCGTTAACCATCCGGCGAGGTTGCGCCCGGCAAGCCTTGCCGGGTCCGTTAACCTCAACATAGACTTAACCAGCGTATTCATGCCCGCCGCCGGCATGCGTGGGATCGTTCTTGATGAATTTTCTGACCAACCTCCTCGGCCCGAACGCGCCGCTCGCAGCGACGTTCATTGTCGCATTCGCAGCCGTGCTCGTGCTGATCGGCCTGACGGCCTGGGTGTTCCGCCTGATCCGGGGCAAGGGCCTCGGCATCGGCGCCTCCGGCCGTGGCCGCCAGCCGCGCCTTGCCGTGCTCGACTATGCCGATGTCGACCAGCGCAGGAAGCTCGTGCTGATCCGGCGCGACAATGTCGAGCATCTGCTGCTGCTGGGTGGTCCGACCGATGTCGTGGTGGAGACCAGCATCGTGCGCGGCGTGCCGGTACAAGCGAGCGCTTTGCGCGAGGCGGCTGCAACGACCGAGGCGCCGCAGGCACCCGCCCCGGCCCCCGTCGCCGAGCAGCCGCGCATGTCGATGCGCGAGGCCGCGCGTCAGGCCGCCGGCGAGACCACGCCGGCCCGCCCGGTCAATCTCGACTTCACGCCGCCGAGCAGGCCCGAGCCGCGCGTCGAGACCCGCCCTGCCCCGCCCGAGTCGCCGAAGGTCGAAGCACCGAAGGTCGAGACTCCCAGGGTGGAGGCCCCAAGGGTGCCCCCGCGTGTCGATCCGCCGCGCACGCCCCCGGTGAGTGCCCCGGTCAGCGCCCCCGTGAGCGCCCCCTTGCCGCCCCGCCCGGTCACGCCGCCCATCGCGACGCCCACGCCGCCGCCGCCGCGCGTCGAGACCCAGGCCGTCGCCCAGCCGGCCATGGCGCCGCTGCCACCGCGCCCTGTGACGCCGCCGGCCCCTCCCGTCGCGACACCGGCCGCTCCCGTTGTGACATCGCCCCCTCCCGTTGTGACACCGGCTCCGACGCCGGCCTCCGACGATATCGCGGCGCGCCTCGAGGCCGCCCTGCGCAAGCCGATCGGCTCCAGCGCGCTTCCGCCGCGTCCCGTGACCCCGCAGGTGTCGAGCCCGCCGCCGGCACCCGCCACGCCGACCGCATCCAGCCCGCCCTCGGCGCCGGTTGCGCCGGCAGCCCCGCTGCGCACGCCCTCCCCGCCTCTGGCCGCATCCGCCACGGCCTCCGCCTCGGCGGCATCCTCCAGCGGGCCGACGCCGCCCAAGGCCCTGTCGGCCGACGAGCGCTCGGTCTTCGACAGCCTGGAAGAGGAAATGGCCGCGCTGCTTGGTCGCGGACCCGCCGCACCCAAATCCTGATCCATCCCCAGAGCCAGGCCGGGCTTGCCCGCTCGGCCTGCTAGACTGCTCCGAACGATTCGGTCGGGGCTTTGGGTGAGATGAGAATTGGCCAGGTGGTGGCGAGGGGACTGACGTCAGCGGCTGTCGCCGCGGCGCTGATCGCCGTTGCCGCCATGCCGGCGCTGGCTCAGGACATCTCGATCAATCTCGGCCAGGGCTCCGGCGTCAACGAGCGCGTCATCCAGCTGATCGCGCTGATGACGGTGCTGTCGGTGGCACCCTCCATCCTGATCATGGTGACCAGCTTCGTGCGGATCACCGTGGTCCTGTCGATGCTGCGCACCGCCATCGGCACCCAGACCGCGCCCCCCAATGCCGTGATTGTCGGCCTCTCGATCTTCCTCACCGGCTTCGTCATGGCCCCGACGCTGCAGCAAAGCTACGAGCTCGGCGTCAAGCCGCTGATCGACGGCCAGATCGAGATGCAGCAGGCTTTCGAGCGCGCCTCGGGGCCGTTCCGCGAGTTCATGCTGAAACATGTCCGCGAGAAGGACCTGGCGCTGTTCCAGGAGCTCTCGGGCGAGCCGGTGCCGGCGACCCCGCAGGAGGTGTCGCTGCGGGTTCTGGTGCCTTCCTTCATGATCTCCGAGCTCCGGCGGGCCTTCGAGATCGCCTTCCTGCTGTTCGTGCCCTTCCTGGTGATCGACCTCGTGGTCGCCTCCGTCCTCATGTCGATGGGCATGATGATGCTGCCACCGGTGACGGTGTCGTTGCCATTCAAGCTGATCTTCTTCGTGCTGGTCGATGGCTGGAACCTGATCGCCGGCAGCCTGGTGCGAAGTTTCGGCACCTAGCCGGCGCCGTCAGCCCTGCGTGGCGCCACCGGCGGCCTGCGTGGTCGGTGCCCTCTGCGGCGCGGGCACTTCGGTCGGATAGCGCTCGCGATAGGTCTTCAGGAAGGCGTCCAGCGTGTCGCGGTCGGCGATCGACTTGGCGATCTCGCGATATTCGACGCCGCGCGCCTCGATCGGCGCAGTCACCACCGCGAAAGAGCGCTCGTCCGGCGACTTGGCCATGAACTCGGTCCAGCGCGTGCGCAGCCGGTCAAGCCCGATCGGCTCGTCGCTCAGCGCGTAGCCGATGGCGGCGCGCAGGATGTGGCGGCGCTCCTCCTCGGTGAGCGGGGCGCCGGCCCGGCGCGTGCCAAGCCATTTCTCGCTCTGCTCGGCCGAGTCGCGGTATCGCTGCGCGCTCCACATGATGTCGGCGCGCAGGATCTCGCCTTCCGGTGTGCGGACATCGTCGAGCAGTTCCAGCCCCTGATCCGGGCGGCCGGAATCGGCCAGCGCGCGTGCTTCCAGCAGGTAGCGCTGCATGCGCAGCTCTTCCGGCAGGTCGGCGATCCGCGTCGTGCGGAGCGACTGGAGGGCTGCGGCGGGCTTCCGGTTCATCAGGTGGAACAGCGCGAGCTTGGTTGCCACCTGCGCGCGCGCCGCACCCGTCAGGCGCCGGTCAACCTGGTGCTGCAGGAGCGACGCCGCCTGGTCGAGCAGGTCCATGCCGGCGAGCCGATCGGCCAGCCGGCGGATGATCTCGTCGCCGCGCCGCCCCTGCGGGGTCATCTCGCGGAAATCGTAATAGAGCGCCAGCGCGTCGATCGGCTTCATCCGGTCGGCATTGCCGTCGAGGAACAGCGCCTCGAAATGATGGGTCACATCGTCCTGGACGCCGCGCACGGCCTCGGAGCGCGGGAACAGCTTCATGGCGTTGCGGGTGGTGGCAAAGGCCTCGCGGAACCGGCCCATCTCGCCATAGACGCGCGCCAGCATGGCCAGCGTCCGCGCTTCCACGTCGTCGCCGCGCCAGGCGAAGGACCGGATTTCCAGTTCCTCGGCAGCCGCCTTGCGGTCGATCTCGCCCATGCGATAGCGGGTTGCGAGACGCCGCTGCTCGGCATCGGCACGCACCGGCTCGTCATGGCCATTGGCGGCGCGGGCATAGGCGATCAGCGCCTCGCGGTCGCTGCCACGCGCTTCCAGCACACGGCCCCTCAGCAGGGCATATTGCTGCTCGCCGTCGGGCGGCACGCCGACTTCCTGCAATTCGTTGAGACGTGCCTCGGCGCGGTCGATCGCACCGACATCCAGCGCCACGCCAATGGCCTGGATCAGCATGAAGCGGGCCAGCAGCGGCGGCAGGGTGGTGATCGGCGCCTCGGCGGATTCGAACGCTTCATGCGCATCGCGCGCCCGGCCGTCGAGCGCCAGCGCCGTGCCGCGCCAGAGCGGCGCATCCGGTGAGGTCGCCATGGCCGAATGGGTGAGATCGCGCAGGGCATCCTGCGGGCGGCGCATCATCACCGAGACGACCGACCTCAATCCGTGGATCGAGCCGTCCTCGGCGACGCGCCGGTCCTGCCGCAGGATCGTGTCGATGACCGACTTGGCCTCTGGCCAGCGGTCCTGCGCCATGTAGAAGCGCACCAGGTCGAGCCGCTTGGCGGTGCGCTGGGTCTCGTGCACGGCGGCGGCATTGGCGATCAGTTCGCTCTCGCGGGCGCGGAACGGGGCCGCGGCATCGGCCGCCCACAATTCCGGGTCAAAGCCGATCGAGCGCGCCCGGCGCACCGGCCGGACCGCCGAGTGCTGGCGGGCGTTGCCGGCGGTCAGCGCGACCAGCCCCTGGGGACGGCCGACATTGACGCGATCACCGGCGATGGTGACCTGCAGGTCGTCGACCATCGGCTGGAACACCAGGCCATGGCTGCCGGCGAGTGCGTGGAATTCCACCATCTCGTAGTTGCGGATGAAGGCGCGCGCCGGGCCCGCGCCGGTCACCACGATCAGGTCGTCGCCGGCCAGCGGATCGCTCAGGCGATGGACGGTGCCGGCATTGGCGAAATCGAGGCTGGCCACCAGCTTGTCGCCGGCATCGTTCGCGCGCTCCAGCAGCACCGGACGCGGCGGCTCCAGCAGGTTGTCGGCGAGGGTGATGATCCAGGCCATGCCGTCCCGGCTGGTCGAGGCAAGGCTCTGGCGATCCAGACCGATGCGGATCGCTGTCCCCTCGCGCGAGCGCGAGGCGTCGATCGAGGTGAACTCGCCGGTCGATCCCGATTGCAGGCCGGACAGATCGATCGCCTGGCGGGCGTCGAAGACCAGCCAGAGCGTGTCGGCGCGCTGGAACACGGCGCCCGGCGTGTCCATGCTGAACGGCACGAGGATGCGGATCGTGTCGCCGGCCCGGCGGGCCTGGACGACCACTGGGCCTTCCTGCGGACGCGCGGCGGCTGGCGCGGGCTCGGCCGGACGGCTCGCCGCCGGCTCCATGCGCGGCGAGCGCTGGGGCTGGGCTGGCTGTCCCGGCTGGGCTGGCGCCTCGCTCTGCTGGCTGCGATTGGCCGCAAGACGCGGCTGGGCGGGCGGCGGCGCAGGGATGCCGGCTGGCGTGGTCACCTGGGTGCCCGGCAGCGATGTCACGGGAGGGGCCGCCGAGGGAACGCGCGAATCCGATCGCGGACCGGGTGCGGTCACCGGGGCCGCGCCGCGCATCGACAGGTCCAGCACATAGGAGTTGTCTTCGCGGAAGGCGCGCACATCGGCCTGCGGCGAGACGATCAGCTTGAAGGTCAGTTCGGCCGGCGAGGTATCCGCTTCGATCTCGGAGACGAAGGACGGCAGTGCCTCGCGAGCCTGACGCAGATCGGACGTGAACGGCTTGGCGATGCGGATCGTCAGCGTATCGGCCACCCGATCGAGGCCAACGCCGACCGGCTCCGGCAGGGCGAAGACGAAACGGGTGAAGGTCGGATGGTTGCCGACGCGCACCACCACCGGCGGCAGCGCGCGGGCCGCGCGGGCCGTCTCCGCCACTTGCGCCCGGCGCTCGGCATCGCGGGCGCGGCGGGTCAGTTCCTCGACCACTTCGGTAGGCAGGCCGGGCGGCGGACCACGCCAGGAATCCGGCAGCATGTCGACGAACAGCCGCTCTCCGGCCTCCATCGAATTGACCGTCACGCGCTGGGCCAGTGCCAGCCGCACCGAGCGGCCATCGGGATCGCGCCTGACGGCGTTGACATAGCCTGCGAGCTGGCTCGGCAGCGCATTGATCTGCAGCGACACCGGCTTGGAGAACGAGACCACCACCACGCCGCCATTGATCTTGACGTCGGTCGGTACCTGGTGGTCGAACGAAAACACCATCCGGGCATAGCCGTTGGCGATATTGGCGCTGACCTCGGCCTTGACCTCGACCGCGGGGGTGGCGGGTTGCGACGTGGTGCCGACGGGAGCAGGAGCCGGAGCTGCACGTTGCGCCTGGGTGGCAGCGGGCCGCTGGGACGGCGCTGCCTGCGGGGCAGGAGCAGCCTGCGGCGTTGGAGCAGCCTGCGGCGCCTGGGCCGGACGCGGTGCGGGCTGGCCGCCTGCGGGCGATATGACGAGGCAGCAGGCCGCGACGGCCAAGCCGACGCCTCCCCATGCCCTACGCCCGACGCCCCCAGTCCTGCCGGTCATCAACCACGCCAATCGACACGTTCCGCCGGTGCATGCTGTCCGGCGTCCGGCGGCATCCTGCCTCCGGTCAGCCTGCATCATCGGGGCTTGTGATTAACAGGCCGTTTCGGCGACCGCAGAGCGGGTTAACGGGTGGGCCGGCCTTCGATTTTCGGCAGTTCGACAGCGGCCGTCGGGCCGGTCTGGCCGGGCCGGCGCGCAAGCTCGGTGGTCAGGCGCTTCGCCGGGTCGGCCTGCATCTGCGCGATGATGTCGGCGAGCTTCGGCGGGCGCATGGCGCGCGCCACTTCCAGAAGCACGGTCAGGTCGAGGCTGTCGAAGATGCGCGCCGCATCCTTCGGGCGCATGGTCTCGTACATGCTGACCACGCCGCGGAACCGGGTGACCTCCGCCTCGTCGCGACGCTGCTCCAGCCCGGTGATGCGGGCTTCGAGCTCGCGCAATTCGGTGACCCGCTGCTCCATGCGCCGCTCGGTGGCGCGCAGGAGATCCTCGCGCATGTCGAGTTCGCGCTGGCGGCCATCGAGTTCCTGGCGGCGTTCCTGCAGGCGCTCGAGAATGGCGCGCTCGGCGGCGGACACGGTGGATTGCGGCGCGATCGGCTGGCCGGTCGCGGCATTGCGGACGGTTGGCGTCGCGGTCGGTGCCGGGGCGGCAGGTGCGGCCGGAGCCGGCGTCGGGGTCGAGCCGGTGGTGAGGCCGGCATCGGAGCGCTCAAGCCCGGGAATGCCACTCGGCGCCAGCGGGTCGGTGAGCGACTGCGCCTGTCCCGCCAGGTCCTGCGCACGCGCCGGGCTTGGCCCCGAACGGGCGAAATCGCCGCTCAACAGGCCCACCGCCTTGAGGAACAGCAGAGCTCCTGCGGCAACGGTGACGATCGGCAACAGGCGAATTTCGCGCATCGGTCTGTCCTCAGGCGGCGCGCGTCTGGAGACGGGCGGCGAAGGCAGTGGCAGCGGCAAGCGTCGAGGCGGCGCTGGCCTGGCCGGCAAGGCCGCTGTCGCGCGGCGCAATCGTCACCGGCTCGATGGGCGCCATGTGGCGGATCGGCTCGGGCATGGCCAGCCTGGTGGGAGCGGGCCGGGCGGCCTCGGTGATGCGGGCGACCTTCTGGACCACGTCCTGGCCGGCCTTCACCTCGCGGTCGATATCGGCGAGGAACCGCTCGGCGGTGCGCAGGCGCTCGCCCAGCGTCCCGTCGCATTCGCGCACGGTGACCTTCAGGCCCTGGATGGCGCGCTCGGCGATCTCGGTGGCGGTGATCAGTTCGGCGATGGTCGCCTTCAGCGACTGCTCGTCGGCCCTGAGCCGCACCAGGCGGCGGTTGAGCAGCATGCAATAGCCGATGGTGACGGCCAGCAGGCCAGCGACCAGGAGCTCGACGACGAGGGAAACGGCAAAGCTCGACATTATGCTTCCTGGCCCCCTGAAGAAACCTGTTCGAATTGCGCGAGCGTCGTGCGGCCGCGGCGCAGCGGACGCTGCACCCTCACCGCCACCCTGTCGCCCACGCGGCCCATCCGGCCCTCGGTGAGGATCTGGTCACCGCAGCGCACCTTGACCAGCGCATCCGGCTTCATGTCGAGGACCAGCGTGTCGCCGACCTTCAGGTCCATCAAGCGGCGCAGCGGCAGTTCGTCTTCGTAGAGCACGGCCTCGACATGGGTGCGGGCCTGGAAAATCTCGGTCGACAGGTGGCGCTCCCAGACCGGATCCCGGCCGAGCTTCTCACCGACGAAGGTCTGCATGAGCCGGTCGCGGATCGGCTCGAGCGTCGCATAGGGCAGGAGGATCTCGACCGAGCCGCCGCGCTCTTCCATGTCGACGCGCAGGCGGACCAGGATCGCGGCATTGTTCGGACGCGAGATCGCGGCGAAGCGCGGATTGGTCTCCAGCCGGTCGATGCGAAAATTGACCGGCGCGATCGGCCGGAAGGCGAGCTCGGCATCGGCGAGGATGACCTCGACCATCCGCTTCACCAGGCCCATCTCGATGGTGGTGTAGGGGCGGCCCTCGACGCGGATGGCGGTGACGCCGCGGCGGCCGCCGAGCAGCACGTCGATGATCGAGTAGATCAGGCTGGAATCGACGGTGGCGATGCCGAAATTGTCCCATTCCTCGGCCTTGAAGATCGACAGGATGGCCGGCAGCGGAATGGAGTTGAGATAGTCGGCGAAGCGGACCGCGTGGATGCGGTCGAGCGAGACTTCGACATTGTCCGAGGTGAAATTGCGCAGCGACGTGGTCAAGAGGCGCACCAGCCTGTCGAACACGATGTCGAGCATCGGCAGGCGCTCATAGGCGACCATGGCCGAGTCGATGATCGCGCGAATGCCGCCACTGTCGGTGAGGGCCAGATCCTCGACCGAGAAGCCAAGGAGATTGTCGATCTCTTCCTGATTGAGGATGCGCTCGGCACCGCCCTTGGCGGCGGCATTGGCATGGGTGACGCCGTCCTCGCCGACCGTGGTATCCCACGCCTCGGCGGCATCGGGGGTCGCACCCTGCTCCTCGAGGGCCATGCCCCACTCAGCAGCAAGGGCGTCCTGGTCGATGTCGGTCTGCGCCATGGTCTAGAGGCTCACTGCACGACGATTTCGCGGAACAGCACCGCGTTGACGCGGGCCGGATGGACGGCGGTATTCACCCGGCGGGTCAGCTCGTCGCGCAGACGGAAGATCCCGGCCGAACCCTCGATGTCGGCAGGCCGCATCTCACGCAGGTAGAGCTGGAAGGCATCGACGACGCGCGGCATGATCGGCTTGATCTGGTCGGCGACCTTGGCGTCGGTCACCTCCAGCGCGACCTTGACCCGCAGATATTGCGGCCGGTCCTGGCCGACCGACAGATTGACCGTCATGTCCGGCAGATCGACGAAGGCGACCGGCTTGGCGACCTCGACGGGGGCCGCCTGGGTCGCTTCCGGCTTCTTCTTCATGAAGAAGAACCAGCCGCCGCCACCACCAGCCAGCACGAGCACCGCGCCGGCGATCATGATCAGCTTCTTCTTGCCGCCACCTGCGGGGGCCTCGGCGTGTTCGCCGTCTTCGCCCTCGCCTTCCGGCGTTTTCGGTTTCTTTGCCATCGACTTAACAGCCCCACGGACTCGACTGAGCGAAGATGGCGCCTCAATAGTTAACGACCCGTTTATTTTCGTAAACAACCGGCAAGAATTGCCGGGGTGGCTCGGCAAAACCCGCCCCAAAGCAGGACTGGCGTTAGGACCTTGCAATCGTAACCCCTTGAAATTGCTCACACCGACACGTTGGCATGGTTGATGCCAAGTGAAGGTTGGTCCTGAGGCCGTTTGGGAGAACGGGTTTGGGGCCGATGCTGGGGAGCACCCGGTGACCTGATCGCCTTGGGAGAGGCAGGAAGGGTTTGCCGGACACAATTGGGGTCGGTCCGATGGAGAATATCGCTCTCGTCGGTCTTTCGCGGCAGGTCGCCCTGCGGCGGGAGCTGGACGTTATCGCGAACAACATGGCGAACTTGAACACCACGGGGTTCAAGGCGGACGATGTTGTGTTCCAGGAATATCTCATGCCCGGCGCCCGGGATGAGACCTTTCCGCGCGGCTCCGACCGCAACCTGTCCTTCGTCTGGGACCGCGCCACCACCACCAACATGAGCCAGGGCTCGGTCGAGCAGACCGGCAACACCCTCGACACCGCCATTGGCGGCCGCGGCTTCTTCGTGGTGCAGACGCCCGAGGGCGAGCGCTACACCCGCAACGGCTCCTTCGAAATCAACGCCCAGGGCCAGATGGTCACCAAGCAGGGCCATCCGGTCCTCAGCGAATCCGGTGTCATCAATTTCGAGCCGACCGATACCCCGCCAGTGATCGCCCGCGATGGCCAGATCTCGGTGGCCGCCGGCCAGCGCGGCAAGCTGCGGATCGTCGACAACCCGGCCAACCGCGCCTTCGAGAAGGTCGGCGACAATCTCTACCGGCTGACCGAGGGCAACCAGGCAACGCCGGTCCCGATCACGGATGTCCGCCAAGGCTATATCGAGAAGTCCAACGTCTCCCCCGTCAACACCCTGTCCCGGATGATCGAGGTGACCCGCGCCTACGCGGAACTCGCCTCCAGCCTGGACCGTCACGATCAAATGCGCCGCGAAGCAATTCGCTCGCTCGGCAATCCGGCGACCTGAGGAATCTGACCCATGCGCGCTCTGCACACAGCCGCCACCGGCATGAAGGCCCAGGAGCTGACCGTCGAAGTCATCTCCAACAACATCGCCAACATGCGGACCACCGGATTCAAGCGCGTGCGCGCCGAATTCCAGGATCTGCTCTACGACAACCAGCGCCGCGCCGGCACCCAGAACTCGCAGCAGGGCAACATCCTGCCGGTCGGCATCGCGATCGGTACCGGCGTCAAGGCTGCCGCCACCTCGCGCATCATGAGCCAGGGCAACGTGACGGCCACCGAGAAGGACTATGACATCGCCATTCGCGGCGAGGGCTTCTTCCGCATCCAGATGCCCGACGGCCGCACCGCCTATACCCGCGACGGCTCGTTCGAGCTGAACGACCAGGGCCAGCTCGTGACGGTCGACGGCTATCTCGTCGATCCCGGCATCACCATCCCCAACAACGCCACCTCGGTCACCATCAGCCAGGCCGGCATCGTCCAGGTCACCCTGCCCGGCCAGACCGCCACCCAGACCGTCGGCACGCTGCAGCTCTCGCGCTTCGTCAACAAGGCCGGCCTGGAATCGATCGGCGACAACCTGTTCGTCGAGACGCCCGCCTCCGGCCAGCCGACCACCGGCGTGCCGGCAGCGCTCGGCATGGGCACGCTGCTCCAGAAGAATCTCGAACAGTCGAACGTCACGGCGGTGAGCGAAATCTCCGACATGATCGCGGCCCAGCGTGCCTACGAGATGAATGCCCGCATCATCTCCGCCGCCGACCAGATGCTGCAGTCCACTTCGCAGATCATGAAGTGATGGCCGCCATGATCCTCACATGCCGCAGATGGATGGGAACGGCCGCGCTGGTGCTGCAATGCGCCCTCGCCTGGCCAGCCCTTGCCCAGCAGGCCACGCTGAAAGCCGAGGTCACGGTGAGCGAGGACATCGTCAGGCTCGGCGATCTCGTCGACAATGCCGGCCGCTTCGCCGCCTCGCCGGTGTTCCGCGCCCCCGATCTCGGCCATACGGGGCAGCTCGCCTCCTGGCGGGTGCTGGAAGCTGCCAAGCGCCTCGGCCTGAACGGCATTGCCACCGGCGATGTCTCCGAGGTGGCCGTCACCCGGGCGGCCCGCGTCATCCCGCTCGCCGAGCTGGAAGAGCGCATCGCCCAGACCTCGGCCCGCGTGCTCGGGGTCGGTGACGCGACCAAGATCCAGGTGACCTTCGACCGTGGCACACGCTCCATCGCGGTCGAGCCCGGCGCCTATGGCGACCTGTCGGTCACCCGGTTCGAGCTCGATGCCCGCAACGGCCGGTTCGAGGCAACGCTGGAGGTTCGCGGTTCCACCCTGTCGCAGCGCTCCGGCGGCTTCCGCCTGTCCGGCCAGGCGGCCGAAACCGTGGAATTCCTGGTGCCGGCCCGCGCCATCAACCGGGGCGAGGTGCTCAAGGCCGCCGATCTCGTGATCGAGCGCCGCCCCCGCTTCGAGGTGTCGAGCATGTCGCCAGATGCGCTGTCCACCTTGCCCCAGGCGGTCGGCCTGGCCGCTCGGCGGCCGCTTGCCCCCGAAAGGCCGTTCCGCAGCGCCGACCTGATGAAGCCGGAGATCGTCGAGCGCAATGCCAACGTCCTGATCATCTACAATGCGAACGGCCTGACATTGACCATCCGCGGCAAGGCCCTTGAGGCCGGCTCCGAAGGCGATGTCATCCAGGTCCAGAACCTCAATTCCCGCAAGACCCTCTCGGCAGTGATCACCGGCACCAACCAGGTGACCATGACGGTCCGTCCGGATGTCGGCCCGCAGGCTGCCATCCGTCCCGCGGCCCCCGCCACGCCCAGCCCGCAATGATGTCGTCCGCGTCAGGAAAAGCCATGCGTTTCGCCCGTCCCGCCCTTGTGATGGCCGCAGCCCTCACCACCGCCGCCTGCGGCGCGCCCGACCGGCTGCGCAATATCGGCCAGACACCGGCCCTCTCGGCGATCAACAATCCCCACACCCAGACGGGCTACCGTCCGGTCTCGATGCCGATGCCGGATCCGGTTCCGGTATCCCACAATCCGAACTCCCTGTGGCGTAACGGCTCGCGGGCCTTCTTCCGCGACCAGCGTGCCCAGCGGGTCGGCGACATCCTGACCATCAAGGTGAAGATCACCGACCAGGCCAATGTCTCCAACGAGACCGACCGCTCCCGCTCCAGCGCCGAGAATATGGGTGCCACCAACCTGTTCGGCCTGGAGAACTTCATCGGCCGCGCCACCGGCGCGCCTCCGGGCAGCCTCGTCAATCTGAACGGCTCCTCCTCCAGCAATGGCAAGGGCACGGTCCAGCGCTCGGAATCGCTGGCCACCAATGTCGCCGCCGTCGTCACCCAGATCCTGCCCAACGGCAATCTCGTGCTGGAGGGCAAGCAGGAAGTGCGCGTCAATGCCGAGGTGCGCGAACTGATCGTCGCCGGCATCGTCCGCCCCGAGGACATCGAGAGCGACAACACCATCGATTCCGCCAAGATCGCCCAGGCCCGCATCGGCTATGGCGGACGCGGCCAGATCACCGATGTCCAGCAGCCGCGCTACGGCCAGCAGGTCCTCGACGTTCTCCTGCCCTGGTAAAGGCTTCCCCGCCCCCAAGCATTTCCCCGCTCCTCAAGCCGTCCCCGCTCCCCAGGCGATACGGCCAAACCGACACCGCCCGTGCTCCCACACGGGCGGTGTTCGTTTGTCGGGCGCCCAAACGAAAACGGCCGCCCCGAAGGACGGCCGTCTGTCTTGGGTTGGAACGGTCGCGGCCGGCTCTACTCGTCGCGATAGACCCGCTCGCGGCGCTCATGGCGCTCCTGGGCTTCCAGCGACAGGGTGGCGATCGGCCGGGCTTCGAGACGCTTGAGCGAGATCGGTTCGCCGGTCTCCTCGCAGAAGCCGTAGGTGCCGTCGTCGATGCGCCCCAGCGCTGCGTCGATTTTGGAGATCAGCTTGCGCTGACGGTCACGGGCCCTCAGTTCGATGGCCCGGTCGGTTTCCGACGACGCGCGGTCCGCGATGTCGGGATGGTTCACGTTCTCATCCTGCAGGTTCTGCAGGGTCTCCTTGGCTTCCTTCAGAATGTCGTCCTTCCAGGACAACAGCTTCTTCCGGAAATATTCGCGCTGCCGTTCGTTCATGAACGGTTCCGAGTCGACCGGACGGTAATCCGCTTCTAACGCCAACGTCATACAACGAACCCCTCATTGAATCGCGCCGTTAAGGCACGTTTCGCGGCGCTCATAGCACCGGGCTTGTAGACAGACAACCGGTAAACCAGTCGCCAAACTGTCACGTTTGGGGACAGTCCGGTCAGGCCTTAGCAGGAACCATGCCGAAATGGCGGAAATCCGCCAGAACGCTGCGTCAGGTCGCGAGCCGGGCAGCTTCGCGTGCCTCGCGTTTGGCGATCTCGACCTGGGCCCTGAGATCAATTTCGGCAAGCACGCCGTCGAGGCCGTCGTCGCCGGAGGCCTCGGGCTTCATCGCGGTCAGCCCGCGCAGCTTGAGGAGCACGGCAGGAACCGGCTCGCCGCTGAGCAGGGCCACCTTCAGGTCCTCGAGCATGTCGAGTGAATCGGTACCGCGCTTGAGGGCCCGGCGGCGACGCTCGCGCCGGTCCTCCGGAACCATGCCCTGCACCGCCAGCAGCGTCTCGAGGCCGGCGGGCGCCACCATCGGCCGGGCGCCATCCGCCTTGCGCGGTTCTTCCGCCGGGCGGCCGGGCAATTGGAAGGCCTGGCGAGACCCATCGGTCTTCGCCACCGGTTGCGAAGTCTGGACTGCGCCGACAGGCGGCGTGGTCGTGATCCGCATGGTCCCCCTCCGACACGCCCCGTTGAGAAAGGGGCAAGACATCTTGCTGCAACCTTAAGAAAGACCCAACCCGGTTAAGAGCCCGTTAATGCCCGGCAAAAGCTGCCGGGCGGCAGAACGGGCCCATCGCGACGGCGGCGTGACGACCAGCGAAACTGTTTTGTTTCAATATGTTAGGCAATGGGTGGGGATGGCACGATCCGTGCGACACACTGCCTGTCATGTCTGGGGCCAATCCATGCTGCGCCGAATCCTTGCTCTTCTGATGGTTGTCGCGACGGTTGTTCCGGCGCAGGCGAACACGTCCAGGATCAAGGACCTGATCGACGTCGAGGGCATCCGTGACAACCAGCTGATCGGCTACGGCCTGGTGGTCGGCCTCAACGGCACCGGCGACACGCTGAACAACTCGCCCTTCACCCGCCAGTCCATCCAGTCGATGATGGAGCGGTTGGGCGTCAACACCCGCGGCATGAACCTGCGCACCGCCAATGTCGCAGCCGTCATGGTCACCGCCAATCTGCCGCCCTTCTCCACACAGGGCACCCGCATCGACGTCAAGGTCTCGGCCATGGGCGACGCCCGGTCGCTGCAGGGCGGCGAATTGCTGGTGACGCCGCTGGTCGGCGCCGACGGCGAGGTCTACGCGGTCGGCCAAGGCGCGGTGGCGATCGCCGGCTTCCAGGCGGAAGGCGCCGCGGCCCGCATCACCCGCGGCGTTCCAACCGTCGGCCGCGTGTCCAACGGTGGCATCGTCGAGCGCGAAGTGAACTTCGCCATCAACCGCATGGCGTCGATCCGGCTGGCGCTGCGCAATCCCGATCTCACCACCGCCCGGCGGATCGCCTCCGCGATCAATGATTTCATCGGTGCGCCGACCGCCGAGCCGACCGATCCCGGCACCGTCAACCTGAAAGTGCCGGCGCGCTACGAGGGCAATATCGTGGCGCTGCTGACCGAGATCGAGCAGCTGCGCGTCCAGCCCGATTCCGCCGCCAAGGTGATCATCGACGAGGCCTCCGGCATCATCGTCATGGGCAAGGACGTCCGCGTGTCGACGGTCGCCGTCGCCCAGGGCAATCTGACCGTCACCATTTCCGAGCGGCCCCAGGTCAGCCAGCCGAATGCGCTGGCCGGCGGCCGCACCGTCGTAACGCCGAACACCAGCATATCCACCACCGAGGACGGCAAGCGCTTTGCCCTGGTGCGCGAGGGCGTGTCGCTGCAGGAACTGGTCGACGGACTGAACGCGCTGGGTATCGGCCCCCGCGACCTCATCGCCATCCTGCAGGCGATCAAGGCCGCCGGTGCCCTCCAGGCCGAAATCGAGGTGCTCTGATGGCCAGCCGCGTCCCCGACATCCTGACCTATTCGCCCACCGCACCCGCCGCCGCCCGCGTGCGCGGTTCGCGTGAGGCCAAGGCCTGGTCCAACGCCCAGAATTTCGAGCAGGTCTATCTCAACACCATGCTCGGCCAGATGTTCAACGGCATCGGCGAGAAATCGCCGATGGGCGGCAAGCAGAGCGAAGCATGGCGCGGCATGCTGGTCGATGAATATGCCAAGACGATCTCGTCGCAGGGCGGCGTCGGCCTTGCCAACCACATCTACCGCGAACTGATCGGCGCGCAGGAAGCTGCGCCCCGCCGTCTCCCAGCCAACACGAGTCCGAGGTAACCATGGCTGTCGCCCCGAAACAGATCCCCGCCCTGGTGAATGCGGCGGAAGCCCAGGCCGCTCTTCGCGCGATCCGCGACACCATTGTCGAGCTGACCGCAGTTGTGGTCGAGGAGAGCCGGCTTGTCGGCGCGGCCAAGTTGCGTGAAGCAAGCCCGCTTGCCGCCCGCAAGAGCGAATTGTCCAAGCTCTATGTGGCCGGCCTCGATGTGATCAAGGCCAATGCCGCCGTCCTGCGGCGCATTCTTCCAGCCGAGATGGCCGCGCTGAAGACGGAGAACGAGGCACTCCAGCACGAGCTTGAGCTGAACCTGGCGGTGCTGGCCACCGCGCATGCAGTCGCCGAGGGCATCATCCGTGGCGTCTCGCAAGCTGTCGAACGCCGTCGCGCGCCAGCTGTCTATGGCGCCAATGGCCGCTCCGCAGCCCCGGCAGCGTTTGGTTCGCGCCCGATTGCTGTGTCGCGGACGCTCTAGACTCCCGCGATCCTTGAGCGGTCCATGATCGGCTGCTGGCGAAGACTCCCCTGCCCGGCAGTTCCGGAGAGGTCACCCGGCTCATTCAAATTGGATACTTACCGCCGCCCGGCCGTTTACTATATTCCCTAACGAGACCTTTAGACGTCGTCCCTATTCTCCCCCATGTGAGCGAAGAGGGATCGGTCGAGATTCCTCCCTCACACAGGGAGTTCCGGTCATGGACATCACGTCCGCTCGACCGGCCGTCGGATCGAATACGCACGGACGGCCGGAAACGGTCCTCTACCGCGAGGCGGTGAGTACCGAATTACCACCCACGCAACGGGTGTCTCAGCCTGTGGCGCAAGGCCAGACGGGATCGCCAGACGACCGTCGGGCGGGCGACGGCGCCGCGCGCACGGCTCAGCTCTATGCTGATCGACAGGCCCGGGCCGGGCGCATCGCGGACACGCTGCGCGAGGCCATGTTCAATCGGATCGACACGATTGATCAGGACAAGAATGCCGCAACCCTGGTCTATCGCACCATCGACGCCGTCACCGGCGATGTCGTCAAGCAATACCCTGACGACATGGTGCTCAAGCTGCGCACCTATGCCCGCGAGATGGCCCGCAAGGAAGAGCAGAAGGCGGACGACACTGCACGGGTCGAGAAAATCGCCTAGCTGAACTTAAATATATTTATGTAAAAACGGCGCCAATTTGGCGTCGTTTTGTTTTGTTAGAATTCATTAACCGTATCGATTAAGTTCTCATTCAGCACTCTCCGGACTAACGCCAGAGAATCTGTGAAATTCAACTTTCATTAAGGCGCAGACTTCTAGCGTGAACCCGTCTTCAAGAAACGAAGGCCCTCCCACGAACGGGAGGAACGTCAATCACCTTACCCAAAACGGGAAGGTACCCTAGGAAAGGGACTACCAATGTCTGACATCACCATTTCGCGTGGCGTGCGCTCGAACCTTCTCACCCTGCAGAACATCTCGTCGCAGCGTGAGACGATCCAGGGCCGCCTGGCTTCCGGCAAGAAGGTCAACTCGGCCCTCGACAATCCGAGCAACTTCTTCACCGCCTCGTCACTGAACAACCGCGCGAACGACTTGACCGGCCTTCTGGACGGCATGTCGAACGGCATCCAGACGCTCCAGGCTGCCGACAAGGGCATCCAGGCGCTGACCTCGCTGGTCAACTCCGCTCAGGCGAAGATCCGTGAAGGTCTGCAGAGCGCCTCGACCCAGGCGACCAACTCGGCTGCCACTGCCAGCGCCGGCACCCTGTCGGACAAGGTTGAAGCCGATCGTGGCTTCGGCTCGGGCACCAAGGTCACTCTGGGCATCAACGGCACCAACTTCGACATCACGCTTGGCGCCTCGGACACGGTCCAGACCACCATCAACAAGATGAACCAGGTTCTGGGCTCCAACGGCGCGGTCACCGTCGACTCCGGCGGCAAGGTCAACGTCCGTAACAACACCTCGTCTGCCCTCACCATCGGCGTGACCGACGGCGGCGGCGGCACCAAGACCCTCGACGACCTGCTCGGCGGCACCACTGTCGGCTCGACCACCGCGATCGCTTCGACCGCTGCGGCCGGCACGACGGCCAACTACGACAGCTATGCCAAGCAGTACAACGACCTGCTCGACCAGGTCGACGGCATCGTCAAGGACACCAGCTTCAACGGCAAGAACCTGCTCAACGGCGACAGCCTCGACGTCATCTTCAACGAGAAGTCGACGGGTGCCAACAAGCTGGCGATCTCGGGCGTGACCCTCAGCGCAACGGGCCTCGGCCTGTCGACGCTGGCGACCACTGGCTCGACCGCCTCTGACCTGACCGGCAAGCTGACCAACCTGCAGGATGCACTGACTTCGCTGCGCCAGCAGTCGTCGAAGTTCGGTTCCAACCTGTCGGTCGTTCAGACCCGCCAGGACTTCACCAAGCAGATGTCGAACGTCCTGAAGACCGGCGCCGACAACCTGACGCTCGCCGACTCCAACGAGGAAGGCGCCAACCTGCTCGCGCTCAACACCCGCGCTCAGCTGGCCACCTCCGCCCTGTCCTTCGCCTCGCAGGGCGACCAGCAGGTTCTGCAGTTCCTCCGCTGATCCCAGATCACCGGACAGACGACCAGCGGGCGGCCTTCGGGCCGCCCGTTTTCGTTTTGGGCACCCCCTCGCCCCCCGCGAAAACCGGGTCTTGAGATTTTCTGACGCCCGTTCGCACCGGTAACCAACCGTTAGGCTTAATAGTCTCTACTAGGCTCAGCTTCCAAGAAACGGAGGCCCTCCCACGGATGGGAGGCGTCTACTTCACTCTCCCGAAGCGGAGGGTACCCTAGGAAAGGGATTACCTATGTCTGACATCACGATCTCGCGTGGCGTTCGCTCGAACCTTCTCACGCTGCAGAACATTTCGTCGAGCCGCGAAACGATCCAGAGCCGCCTGGCTTCCGGCAAGAAGGTCAACTCGGCCCTCGACAATCCCACCAACTTCTTCACCGCCTCGTCGCTCAACAACCGTGCGAACGACCTGACCTCGCTGCTCGACGGCATGTCGAACGGCATCCAGACGCTGCAGGCGGCTGACAAGGGCCTTTCCGCACTCACCTCGCTGGTCAACTCCGCTCAGGCAAAGATCCGTGAAGGTCTGCAGAGCGCCTCCACCCAGCCCACCAGCTCGGTTGGCACTGCCAGCGCCGGCACCCTGTCGGACAAGGTTGAGGCCGATCGTGGCTTCGGCTCGGGCACCAAGGTCACCCTTGGGATCAACGGCACCAACTTCGACATCAATCTCGGCGCAACCGACACCGTCCAGACCACCATCAACAAGATGAACCAGGTCCTGGGCTCCAACGGTGCCATCACCGTCGACTCCAGCGGCAAGATCAACGTCCGCAACAACACCTCGGCGGCTCTCACCATCGGCGTGACCGATGGCGGCGGCGGCACCAAGACCCTCGACGACCTGCTCGGTGGCACCACGGTCGGCTCGACCACCGCAATCGCTTCGACCGCTGCGGCTGGTTCAGCGGCGAACTATGACAACTACGCCCGCCAGTACAACGATCTGCTCGATCAGATCGACGGCATCGTCAAGGACACCGGCTTCAACGGCAAGAACCTGCTCAACGGCGACGGCCTCGACGTCGTCTTCAACGAGCAGTCGGTCAACCCGAACAAGCTGTCGATCTCGGGCGTGACCTTCAACGCAGCCGGCCTCGGCCTGTCGGATCTTGCCACCACCGGCACGACCTCTTCGGACCTCACCGGCAAGCTGACCAACCTGCAGGATGCGCTGACCACACTGCGCGATCAGTCCTCCAAGTTCGGTTCCAACCTGTCGGTCGTCCAGACCCGCCAGGACTTCACCAAGCAGATGTCGAACGTCCTGAAGACCGGCGCCGACAACCTGACCCTGGCTGACTCGAATGAGGAAGGCGCCAACCTGCTCGCCCTCAACACGCGCGCCTCGCTCGCCACCTCCGCCCTGTCGTTCGCCTCGCAGGCCGACCAGCAGGTCCTCCAGTTCCTCCGCTAATCCGGTATCGCGTTCGGAGAAGAGAGCGGGCGGCCTTCAGGGCCGCCCGTTTTCGTTTGACCGGGGCCACGCTGTCGCAAGTTAACCCTCGCCGTTCCAAGTTAACCGAGGCCGCAAAACCTCGTTGACTCATTCTTAAACATGCCGCTACGGAAGGCGTGTGAGGTGCAAGATGCTGCACCGTGAGTTGAGTTCATGCGTTTGCGTCACTGCCTTGCTCTCTTGTTGCCGCTCTGCCTGATGGCGGGTCCAGCCTCCGCGCAGGACAGCGATCAGATCTACGCGATCATCCACCAGGATGCGGCCGCCCGGGCCGCCCGGCAGGCGGCGCGCCAGACAGTCCAGCCCGCCCAGCGCCTGCCACAACAGCACCGGCTGGCCGCGGCTCCGCAGCAGATGCGCGGCGCAACGCCCCATTTTTCTTCCCTGTTCTCACGCCCGGTCGCACTGCCGGTGGGATTGCCGATGATCACCATCCGCCCCCCGGTGGATGGCATGCCCGGCCTCGACGGCCAGCCGGGCCAGGTGGCGCCGCAACCCGCCCTGCCCCAGCAGACCGCGCCGCGATCGGTCCGCCCGACCGCACCGTCGGCGCCGCAACATGGCGGCGCGACCGCCTATTGCGTCAGGTCCTGTGACGGATACTATTTTCCGGTTGGCCCGGCTCAATCCGGCGGCAGCCGGCAGGCGCAGGACATGACCTGCAACGCGCTCTGCCCGGGCGCCGACGTCGCCCTCTACCGCACGCACAATGGCGGAACGATCGAGACCGCAGCCGGCCCGCGCGGCCAGGTCTATCAGTCCCTGCGCAATGCCTTCCGGTTTCGCGAGAAATTCGACGCCACCTGCACCTGTTCGGGCCTCGGTGCGACCGGGCTCGGCCGGGTGGCCATCACCAATGACTTCACCCTGCGCTCCGGCGACATCGTGGTGACCGAGCGCGGCGTGCGGATCTTCGCCGGCGCAAGCCGCTTCCCCTATCGGCCGTCCGATTTCGTCGCCGCCCGCGCCTACAGCCGCCTGCCGGCCGACGTCCATCACCGCATCGCCATGATCGAGGCCGGCATCCAGGCCCAGGAAAACACGTCAAGCGCTCCGGCGGCCAGGCTTGCCACCGGACGGCGGCGCGCCGGCATGCCGGTTGTCGATGCCCAGGCGCAAAACGTGGCCCAACCGAGCTTCGTCGCCAACAATGCCGGGCCCCGCGTCATCCAGATCACGCGCTAGAATCGGCACCCGGCAATTCCTGCCGGTTAACTTCTGCCGCGTCGACGAGCCCACAGGGACCTCCCCTAAGCTCTTCAAAAAAAAGCCATTATCGACATCGGGAATGAAATTAACGATCTGTTAGGGTTAACACGCCAGATTGACGTTATAGACGAGGCGGGCCAAGAATCGGCGCGACTCGTATGGGGGTCAACTGATGAGCGATATTGTTCTCTCGAAAGGCATCCGCGGTAACCTGCTGTCGCTGCAGGGCACGGCGGACCTGCGTGACCGCACGCAGAACCGCTTGTCGACCGGCAAGAAGGTCAATACCGCGCTCGACAATCCCGGGAACTATTTCTCGGCGCAGCAGCTTTCCTCACGCGCCTCCGATATCACCAACCTGCTCGATGGTATCGGCAACGCGGTCCAGACCCTCAAGGCCGCCGACACCGGCATCACCTCGATCATCAAGGTGGTGCAGAACATGCAGGCCCTCGCCCGCCAGGCACAGGGCGACGCAGCGACCACGGCCCGTCTCGCCGGCACGCTGCCGACCATCGGCGGCGCCGCGAGCGCGCTGACCACCCAGACCGATCTGACGACGCTCGGCTATACCGCCGGCGAGACCATCACGGTGGCCACCGGCGCGGGCCGCGACACGACCCTGACGATTGCCTCCGGCATGACGGTCGGCGATTTGATGAACGCCATCAACGACAACACCGGTTCCGCCGCCGCAGCTGGTTCGGGCGTGACAATCGGCGGCACAGCGGGCGCCGACGCCAAGGCATCGCTCACCCCTGACGGGCGCCTGATCATCGAGTCCGTCGGCACCCAGCCGATCGACATCACCTCGTCGAATGCGGGGACTGCGCTTGCCGATACCGGCTTCTCCGGCACCAATCTGTCGAAGCCGGCCGGAACGATCAACTCGGTCCGCCTCAGCATTTCCAAGCAGTTCTCGGAACTGCGTCGCCAGATCGACCAGCTTTCGAGGGATGCCGGTTACAACGGCGTCAATCTGCTGAACGGCGACACGCTGCAGGCCATGTTCAACGAGAAGCAGACCGCGTCGCTGACGATCTCCGGCGCCAAGTTCCAGTGCGACGAGGACCTGGGCGTCCCCGACCAGACCAACTCCTTCCAGACCGACCAGGATCTGGGCGTCGCCCTGAACAACCTGACATCGGCCATGACCAAGCTGAGGGCCCAGTCCGGTGCGTTTGGCTCCAATCTCGCGCTGGTGCAGATCCGCCAGAACTTCACCAAGGAAATGGCCAACACGCTGGAAACCGGCTCGAACAACCTGACGATCGCCGACATGAACGAGGAAGGTGCCAACATGCTGGCCCTGCAGACCCGTCAGTCGCTTTCAACCCAGGCTCTGTCCTTGGCCAACGAGGCCGACCAGGGCGTGCTGAGCCTCTTCCGCTAGTCGTCGCGCCTGCCCCAGCTCTCATAGCGGCCTCACACGAGGCCGTTTTGCCGGGATTGCGGTAGGCATTTGCAAACCAGTGCGTGTGGTAAGCTCTGCCAAGAGGCGGGTCACACGCGGAGAGGCGAGATGGCGCTCAAGGTCGAACTCAAGCCAGGCGAGAGGTTCATTCTCGGCGAGAGCGTCATCGTCAATGACGACCAGCGTACCCGGCTGACCATCGAAGGCGAGGCGCCTATTCTTCGCGAAAAAGATGTCATGACCATCGACGCGGCTAATACGCCGTGCAAGAAGATATATTTGGTCGTTCAACTTATGTACTTGTCGCGTGATCCCGAACGTCACCACAAGATGTATTTTGACATGGTCAACGAGGTCATCGAAGCTGCACCGTCGACGCTTCGATTTGTCGACGAGATCAACAATCACATATTAACCGGTACGCTGTACAAGGCTCTAAAGGCGACAAGAAGCCTCATCGAGTACGAAGGGACTCTGCTTGGTCATGCATCACGGGGCGGCGGCGTACGCATCGACGGCTAGGACGGTCTCGGTCACCAATCCGCGCGAACTTGAAGCATCGCTCCTGCTGAAAGCCGCTGCCCGGATCCAGACCTGCAAGGACCAGTGGACCGGTGGCGGGCCCGAGCTCCTGCATGCCCTCACCTACAATCGCAAGCTGTGGGCCGTTCTCGCGACTGCCGCGACGCGCGCGGAAAACCCGTTGCCCGACGACATCAAGAACAACATCGCCAATCTCGGCATGTTCATCTTCCAGCGGACCATCGACATCGAAGTCGATCCCAAGCCCGAGAAGCTCGGCGTGCTGGTGTCGATCAATCGCAATATTGCCGCGGGCCTGTCCGGCCGCGGCTGAGCGCCGCGCCGCGCTGAAAACCACAAGCACCATTCCGGAACGATGCGGGCGCCCGTTGCGGGCGCCCGATCAATCTGCGCGAGTGTCTTGGCTCATAGGTAGCTGACGAGCGACAGCTTCGAGAGCATCGAGGTCGTCTGGTAGCTTGCCTGCAGCTGGGTCTGCAGCGCCAGGATATAGGCGCCGACTTCCTCGTCGTTCACACCCACCACATCCGACAGCATGTCGGCATACATCGCGTCCGAGGCCTTGTGGCGCGTGCCGGCGCTGGTGGCGCTCACGTTCGCAGCCGCCAGCTCGACCTGGATCGATGTCACGGTCTGGGTTGCGCCCTCGCCGGCAAGTGCTCCCGATACCCGGTTCGCCAGCGCCTGATAGCGCTGCTGCGACACCGTATCGGCGGATGTGAACTTCATGGCGCTGACCACTGCCAGGTTCTGCACCACCGAGCGCAGAGCCTCCTCGTCGGCCCGCGCGCCATACGACACGCTGACCGAGGAATCGACCTGCGAGGCAGCCGTCGAACGCGCCGCGCCCGCCCCCGTATCGCCCCGGTACCAGCGCAGCGTCTTGGCATCGCCATTGGCCGGCGTGTCATAGGCGACCGCATCCATCATCGTGCCGGAAACACCAGCAACGAGGCGCTTCGGCGCACCGGTCGGGATGCTCCCAAGCGTCGCCGGATTGGTCTCGCCTTCGAAGAAGTCCTGGCCCGCCTTCACCGCCGATGCGGCTGCGAGCTTGGTGGAGACCAGGGTCTGGAGCGACGAGCCAAGTGCCGTGCGCATGTTGTCGAGCGTTTCGGCAGCCGTGGCGCCGATCTTGAACTGTCCGGGGCTGGCCACGGTCGCATCAGCGGCCACTGCCGACAGGATGATCCGCTCGGTCGAGCCGTCCGGCAGAGTGAAGCCGATCGTCTGGCTCTCGCCGACATTGGCGGTTCCAGCGCCGGCGGTCAGGTCCAGCGAGGCTGGCGGCCCGGCGGTGAGCGCGGCGGTCACGCCACCGACCGATCCGGAGACGGATGCGATCTTCAGGCCGAAGGAATGGGTGCCGTCCTCGCTCAGGGTCACCGGCTGCGTGCCGGCGGCCGTCAGCGTCACGCGGCCGGTCGCTGTTCCGTCCAGTTCCGGCGACGACGCGGACGAGCCGAGATCGGCCTGCATCCGCTCGCGCATGACCGTCTGGAAGCCATCCTTGCCGCCCTCGCCGGCCATGATCGTCGCGCTGTCCAGCACCGGCTCGGTGGAGGTCGCGCGGCCGGAGAACATGTAGCGGCTGCCGTCGCTGCTGTTCAGCATGCTGATGACCGAGTCGAGCCCGCCATTGGCGGTCAGCTGCCCGGTGGTCCGCCCGCTCGCCAGCGTGAAATCGGCCGAGGCCAGAGCCGTCTTGACCGAAGCCACCGTCTTCTGGGTGCTGGTGAGCGCCGTATCCATGATCTTGATACGCGTGGTGACCAGCGAAATGCTGCCTTGCCAGGCGGCGATATCGCTGCGCGACGCCTGGAAGCCAAGCGCCAGCGCGCGCTCGCTGCCGAGACCGCCATAGGTCTCCGACTTCATGCCGGTGCCGAGCTGGCGCTGGTAATCGGTGAGCTGGCCCTTCAGCCGGGTGAACTCAGCCGCGCCGAAACCGGAAACGATGCCTGTGGTGCGAAGGGACATGATCCAGCGGCCTCACATCTGCCTGAGCATATCGAACATCTCCTTGACCACCGACATGACGCGCGCATTGGCGCCATAGGCGTTCTGGAGAGCGATGAGGGTAGCCATCTCATCATCGACATTGACGGCCGACGCCGCATCCGCGCGCGCCTGCAACTGGGTCACCACGGCAGCCTGGCCGGCAGCGAGCGTCTTTGCGGTCGCGGCATCGTTGCTGAGGGTCGAGACTGTGGTGCGGGTATAGGAGAGGATCGAGCCCTGGTAAGGCGAACTCGTCGTGCCGATCTTGCCGGCCGGCAGGAAGTAGCGGCTGGTATCGTTCAGAGCCGAGGCGAGGAAGTTCGGCCGGGTGGCATCCCCATCGAGCGTGGTGGAGTCCATCTTCACGAGCTTGGTCGGATCGGCCGACAGGCTCGCATTCACCGCGATGCGCGAGGCAAGTCCGGTCACCTGCGAGCTGGATGCCGTCACCTTGCCGGTGAACAGGCCCGCCACCGCGGTGGAATCGACGAAGAACGGCAGGGCCGCCGTACCATCGGCCAGGCTCTGCGCCGTGGTGTTGGCGCTGGCAGCATTGACCTTCGCGCCGCCGGTCGCTGCCGGATCGGCCAGGACTTCGAGGCCCGAACCGGACGCCGTGATCGAGAAGGCGCCGGCCGGCGCGCCGACGCTTGACGCCCAGGCATCGACCGCCGCCTGGATATCGCTCGCATAGCCGGCGGCCGACGTGCCGGTAAGCCGGAACACCTTGTCGTTCGGATCCGCCGTCATGGCGTCCGACATGGTGACGCCGGCGTCATCCACGCGCTTGAACGTGAACTTCTGTGTCACGCCATTGGCGGTCAGCGACATGGTGATCGCATTGCCGTCGGCAAGGCCGGTGCCAAGCGACGTGTCGAAACCGGTATTCGGCCCGGCGCCGCCGAGGGACACGGCCGTCGACTGGCTGGACGTGCCGAAGGCTTCAGCAAGCCCGGCGGCGACCTGGTCGAGTTCGGCCTGGGCTGCCGGCAGCGATGCGTCGCGCAGCTCGATGAGGGCTGCGATCTTGCCGGTCTTGAACACGCCCGCGGCAATCAGGTCGACATTGCCGCCGGCCGTATGGGCCATCACGGTGCCGACGGTGCGCTCGTTGGGATCGGTCGAGAACACGCTGCCGGCATTGATCTGCTGGCGCCCGTCGAAGGTGAGCGTCGGCGCGTTCTGCGACAGCAGGGTGAAGCCGCCGCCGGCATAGAGTTGCACGGCATCGTTCTTGTCGTAGGTCGCCGTGACGCCGACATATTCGCTGATCGTGTTGACCAGCGCATCGCGCTGGTCGAGCAGCGCAACGCGCGTGCCGTCATCCTCGCCGGCGGCCTGAAGCTTCTGGTTCACCTGAGCCAGCTGACCGAGCGCGTCGTTCAGCGTCTGCGTCGCCTGGCCGAGCTGGTCCTCGGCCGACTGCCGCAGGCTCTGGACCGATGTGGACAGGGTGTTCAGCGACTGCGCCAGCACAGTACCGGCACTGATCACGCCGGCGCGCGCCGATTCATTGTCCGGCGAGGTCCGGAGCGTCTGCAGCGAGGACGAGAACTTGTTGACCACCGTATCGAGCGCGTTGGCCGAGCCCGGCGCGCCCATCAGCTGGTCGATCATGGTCAGGAAGTCGGCGCGGGTGGAGGCGTAGGCGCTGTTGCTCTTCTCGGTGATCAGCTGGCGCGAGACGAACATGTCGTATTCGCGCGTGACGGACGCGACCTGAACGCCCGCGCTCTGCCCTCCGACGACGACGGCGCCGGCGGTGATCGTCTTCTTGGCATAGTCCGGGTTGCTGGCATTGGCGACGTTCGAGCTGGTGAGGCTCGTCGCCACCGAAGTGAATCGCAGGCCCGAAAGGGCATTGCCGAGCGCGCTCGATAGGCTCATCGTCGATCACTCCTTGACGCGGTACAAACCGGGGGCAGCGTTCACGCCGCCGCTCAGCGGATCATGTTGATGGTTTCCTGCAGCATCGAATTGGCCGTGGTGACGATGCGGGTGTTGGCCGCATAGGCCTGCTGGGTCACGATCATCTTGGTGAACTCGTCGGAAATGTCGACGTTGGACGCCTCCACCGAGCCGCCGACGATCTTGCCCGAGCCGCCGATCAGCGGCGTGCCGGACTCGCCGGTCTCTGCGAAAGCGCCGCCGTCGAGCCGCTTCAGGCCGTCGTCATTGGCAAAATTGGCCAGCGCCACCTGATAGAGATCGACCGACTGACCGTTCGAATAGGTCGCGCGCAGGCGGCCCGTATCGGTCACGGAAATGCCCTTGAGCGTGCCGGCCGAATAGCCGTTCGGCGTGTTTTCGGTGACGGTTGCCGTACCGTCGGCGCGGGCGGTCTGGCTGAGGCCGCCCGAGCCGAGATCAAGCTCGACATCGCCGACCGTCACGCCGTTGACGTTGAGGCCGGTGATCGTCGGGTTCGCCGTCGGAGACGTCAGCTTTCCTGCGCCGTCGAAGGTGAAATTGCCGCCGATGCGGGTCCAGGTCTCGGCACCCGTGGTCGAATTGGACTGGTAGTAGAGGCTCCAGGTATCAGTGCCGCCCGAGGTCGTGCTGTCGGTCTTGGCCCAGCGCATCTGGACGTTTACCTCACGGCCCTGAGCGTCGTAATTGGTCACGGAGCCGCCGGAAATCGACGTCTTGACGAAGGTCGCCGCATCAGCTGTCGGGATCGTCGCCTGGCCGATCAGGGCCGAATCCATCAGTTCCGACCCGGCCGTCGTGGTTGCGCTGGCGGTTGCCGGTGTGGTCGGAAGGCTGGCGTGATAGCTGATGCGGGTCGTCGCGCTCGCCGGCACGACATCGCTCGACAGGCGGACCGGGCTCGGGGTCGAACCGACCGGATTGCCGGTGCTGCGGTCGAGCGGCAGGCCCTCCAGATAATAGCCGGAGCCGTTGACCAGATAGCCCTGCGCATTGGGCGCGAAGTCGCCGCGGCGGGTGTAATAATTGATGCCGGACAGGACCGGCTCGCCATCGGTCGAACCGGTCTGCTGCTTGACGATGAAATAGCCCTCACCCGAGATCGCCATATTGGTCGAGAGCCCGGTCGACTGCAGCTGCCCCTGGATCGTGTTGGTGGTGCGCGAGTAGGAATTGACCGAGCCGGCGACCTGCCGGTTGAGGCTGTTGTCCGGAATGAGGTCGACGAAACTCGTCTCGACCCGCTTGAACCCGGTGGTCTGCGAGTTGGCAATGTTGCCGGAGATGTTCTCCAGCGCATAGGACTGCGCCGACAGGCCGCTGACCGCCGTGGTCAATGCACCGAAAATACCCATGACGAACCTCAACAAACCAGGGTTAGGACAGCTTGCGACACCATCAGCGACGCCTTGCTCGGTCTGGGTATTGCAGTCCATATGCCAAAATTGGTGCGCCTGATTTCAAGCACTTAGCCGTTCAATGGGGTTGGGCCGTCATCCTGTCCGGCAGTTTCGACCGGTCTCCCGGCAATTTGTGCCGGGCGCTTGCAGCCGTCCCCGCCGCCCCCTACCCTGCCGGCAAATCACCGCCGGGCCAGGGTCCGGCGCATAAACGCGAAGGGACTATCCATGGCATCCGGCCGTTTCGAGGGAACTGAAGCCTATGTCGCGACCGACGACCTGAAGGTCGCCGTCAACGCAGCCATCAACCTGGAACGGCCGCTTCTGGTGAAGGGCGAGCCCGGCACCGGCAAGACTGTTCTCGCCATCGAGATCGCCAAGGCGATCAACGCGCCGCTGATCGAATGGCACGTGAAATCGACCACCAAGGCCCAGCAGGGCCTTTACGAATATGACGCCGTCTCGCGCCTGCGCGACAGCCAGCTCGGCGACGAGCGCGTCAAGTCGATCGCCAACTACATCAAGCGCGGCAAGCTCTGGGAGGCGTTCCAGGCGGGACAGCGCCCGGTCCTGCTGATCGACGAGATCGACAAGGCCGACATCGAATTCCCGAACGACCTCCTGCAGGAGCTCGATCGGATGGAATTCTTCGTCTACGAGACCGGCGAGACCGTGAAGGCCAAGGTGCGCCCGGTTGTTGTGATCACCTCGAACAACGAGAAGGAGCTGCCGGACGCCTTCCTGCGCCGCTGCTTCTTCCACTACATCAAGTTCCCCGACGCCGAGACCATGCAGCGCATCGTCGACGTCCACTTCCCCGGCATCAAGCAGAAGCTGGTCGCAGAAGCCCTGCGCATCTTCTACGACGTGCGCGACGTGCCGGGCCTGAAGAAGAAGCCGTCGACCTCCGAACTGCTGGACTGGCTGAAGCTGCTGATGGTCGAGGACATCTCGGCCGAGACGCTGCGCGAGAAGGACCCGCGCAAGGCGATCCCGCCACTGCACGGCGCGCTCCTGAAGAACGAGCAGGACGTTCATCTGTTCGAGCGGCTGGCCTTCCTCGCCCGGAGGGGCTGATGCGCCGCGCCGGGCCCATCGCCGCGATCGCGTTCGGCCTGGCCGGTTGCGCGATCGCCAGCGATGCGAGCCCGCCTGCGCAGGTGAGCGGTTCGCCCTGGGCCATTGAGCGCCAGGTCGAGCGCTGCCGTCAGAACCAGTCCGGCGGCACCCGCACAAGCTCCGCCTCCGCCGGCGGCCTGATGATCGCAGGCTCCGTGACCGCCTTCTCGCGTACCGAGACCGAGGCGACGGAGGCTTGCCCCGCGGTCCTTGCCCTGACCGACGAGGATATCGGCGAGATCCGCACCCTCGTCCAGGCAACCGGTGCAAGCGCGCGCGGCCTCGACACCAATTGGCAGAGCCGCACCGGCGCCCGCCGCGAGATCACCCTGTCGGTCTATCCCGAGACCGGCCGGTCAGGCACGGCCTGCCGCGTGGTTGCCGCGACCCTCACGGTCTTCCACGGTCTGCGGGGGGCTACCCTCGGCGCTCCGCCACCTGCACCGCTCGACGAACAGCGCCTCTGCCTCGGGCAGAGCGGCGCATGGGATCCGTCCTGACCGTCATAGTCTGGCGTCGGGCGTGCCACCGGATTGAAACAGGCGGGGTCGACAACTCGTGGCATGGCGAGCTTCACCATCGAACTCATCGGCGGCGGCCTCCTCCTGACCGCACTGTCCATCGCGGCGTTACGACGGCGCATGCTCGGTCAAGCCACACCATCAGGCGCGCGGCGCGCCTCAGCGAGCAGCACGTCCGGCGACCACGAACCAACCGGCGCGAGCGATCTTCACTGGCTGTCGAGCCTCACCGGGGGACAATCAGGGTCTCCGTCCGACACCGCACCCTCCACCTCGTCCTGCGACACGTCCTCGCCGAGCAGCGACAGTTCGTCCTCGTCGTCCTGCGACAGCGGTTCATCCTCCTCCAGCAGCGATTGATCCGCCGTTGAACCGGGGCCGCCGCCGACGCGACCCAATGCAGTGCATGGGCCGCGAACGGCCACCAGACAGGGGGAATCACCACCATGAGCAGCACGCTCGCATTCATTCTGGCCGGCCTGGGCGGCCTCGCGGCGCTGGCCGCCGTCGTCTTCGGCCGCGCATCCAGCAGCGATAGCGACAGCGATTCCAGTTCGAGTTCGCCGGATTCCGATTCCGGCTCGTCCGACAGCGGCGGTGGTGGAGATGGCGGTGGCGGCGGCGACTGAGCCGATCAGCCGCCGCATTCCGGGATCTTTGCCTGCCAGTCGCCGAGCGGAATCACCCGCCGGAGGTCGAGGTCGCTCACCAGCGTGATGTAGGTCTCGCCGCGCGCGGGCTTCAGGAAGCTCGACATGGGCACGGCCCCCTCGGGGATCGGCGCCGTCCGGCAACCGCCTGACACCTGGATCTCCAGGCTGCCGCGCACCCGCGGGCCCTGAACCAGCGACGCGCGCACGCGCTGCTGGATCGCAGCGACCCGCGGAACATCGCCCGGTGCGATCCGCCAGATCGAGATGCCCGCTCCGGCACGCGCTTCAGCCGCCATCTCGACGCGCTCACGCTCAACGGTCGATTCCACCAGCACGAAGCGATCTTCGGTCGGATTTCCGCCGTCCACCCGGGTCTTGATCGTCATCACCGCATCGCCGGGCCTCACCCGCAGCATGGCGGGCAGACGAAGCGCCGCTCGCACATCGTCCATATCCATGGTTGCGAGATCGAGCCGCATCAGCCGTGGCAGGCTCGAGATCGGCGTCGACAGGCAGCCGCCGATTCCAACGGAACAGGCGGCGACGAAGGCAAGGCGGGAAACCAGACGGGACAAGCTCATGGTACATTCCATTTGACGACAATGAATTATTGTCTTACAGAAATTATTTATCGAAACAAGAGGCTTTCGTCATGACACATGCCGTCGTTCCCTCTGACATCAGCGAGGCCCACCAGTCCCGGCTTGCCCGCTTCATGACCCAGGTCACGCTGGCTGGAATCGTCTTCGCGGTTGCCGGCACGCTCTGGGTCTGGACCGACCGGGCCCTGGTCGAAACCCTGCTCGCCCCGCAATTCGGCCTCGCCGGGCGGGCCGTCAGCGTGACGCCCATGGTGCAGCTGGCAGGCCTTGCGCTCTCCGCCCCGCCGCTCGCTCTCCTGATCTACATGCTGCTTCAGGCCCGTGCGGTGTTCCGAGGCTTTGCTGTCGGCATGCGGTTCACGGACCTGGTGGCAACCCGCGTCTCGCGCATCGGCCTCATTCTGGTGGCGAAAGGCCTGCTGGCGCCCCTGTGGCGGGCGGCGGCCGGTGTGGTCCTGACCCTAGGCAACCCGCCGGGACAGAAGATCCTCGTCATCGCGATCAGCTCGGACGACGTGCTCTGGGCCATTGTCGGTGCGCTGCTCGTGGCGATCGGCTGGACGCTGCGCGAAGCGGCCCGAATCGCCGAGGAACATGCGAGTTTCGTGTGATGCCGATCCTGGTGAACCTCGACGTGATGCTGGCGCGCCGCAAGATGCGGTCGAAGGAGCTTGCGGCCATTGTCGGCATCACCGAGGCCAATCTCTCGCTGCTGAAATCCGGCAAGGTGAAGGGCATCCGCTTCGACACGCTGGACGCGATCTGCCGCGCGCTCGGCTGCCAGCCCGGCGATCTCCTCGAATATGTCCGGGATGACGATCCGCGCATCGCGCAGGGCGCCGATGTGCCCTAGGCGCTGGTCAGCCGGCGGATCCCCCAGCGGATCAGCCGGTAGCCGCCGTAAAACACGCCGACCATCGCGCCAAGGCCGAGGAGACCGCTGGCCACTTCGCCAGGCTGCGGTGAACTGCTCGCAATAGTCGCCACCATGCTCCCGACAACGACCAGACCGAGCACCATCAGGAAGCCGAACAGGGGTCCGCGTCCCCCGTCGCCCCCGCTGCCGTGCCGGCCAATCCAGAGCGCCAGCCGGGTCGCGGCGAAGGTCAGCGTGTAGAGCGGCGGCACGGCACCGATCCCGACAAACGACAGGATCGCGGTCAGCGCCACGGTCAGGCGCATGCTGTCGGCAAGCGCCGCCCAGGGACCGGGTGGACAGGGCGGGAAGCTCAGGCCCGAGGGGGCAGCACAGCCGCCAAGGCCCGACACGGGCGCCAGCAGGATGAGACTCGTGATGACCCAGAGACCGGGAAGGGTCAAAAGCCAGCCGATCGCCAGCAGCCAGGGCCGGGCTTTGCGCGGAGGGGGTGCGGCTGGGGGCACGGTGATCATCCCCGCAATCTGCCCCGCCGATGTTTCGCCTCTGTGCCACGAGGCCTTGGCCGCACAGCACGACGATTCACGATTTGCCAATCCGATTATGGCCAAGATGGCCCATGGAACTATGGCATCTCGCCTTCGCCGCCCTGCTGTCCTGCATCGTCGCCGGCAGCGTCTGGTACAATCGCTGGTGCGACCAGAACGGGGTGCCCCGCCCTGCCCGGTCATCCGGCGGCGACGGCCCCGACTTTTCCGGCGATGGCGGCGACTAGGCCATCCGGACCCCGGTGACGAAACGCGCGAGAGACGCTAGGCTCGCGCCCCATGTTCATCACCTTCTTCCACGATCTGAAAAAGGCCGGCGTGCCCGTCACCGTCAGGGAATACCTGACCTTGATGGAGGCCCTCGACGCCGACTTCATCGAGCGCAACCCGACCGACTTCTACTATCTGTCGCGCGCCACCCTGGTGAAGGACGAGCGCAATATCGACAAGTTCGACAAGGTGTTCGGCGCGACCTTCAAGGGCTTCGAGACGCTGGCCCAGGGGATCGAGGCCGAGATTCCGGCCGAATGGCTGAAGAAGCTCACCGAGAAATTCCTCTCCGAGGAGGAGAAGGCCCAGATCGAGGCGCTCGGCGGCTGGGACAAGCTGATGGAGACGCTGAAAGAGCGTCTCGCCGAGCAGAAAGGCCGCCACCAGGGCGGCAACAAATGGATCGGTACCGGCGGCACCTCGCCCTTCGGCGCCTATGGCTACAATCCCGAAGGCGTGCGCATTGGCCAGGACGGCAACCGCAATTTCCGCGCGGTGAAGGTCTGGGACAAGCGCGAGTTCAAGGACTACGACGACACCGTCGAGCTCGGCACGCGCAACATCAAGGTAGCGCTGCGCCGCTTGCGCAAATTCGCCCGCACCGGCTCACCCGACGAACTCGACCTCGACGGCACGATCCGCGAAACGGCCCGCAACGGCTATCTCGACGTCCAGATGCGGCCCGAGCGGCGCAATGCCATCAAGGTGCTGATCTTCTTCGATGTCGGCGGTTCGATGGACTGGCACATCCAGCTCTGCGAGGAGCTGTTCTCGGCGGCCAAGGCCGAGTTCAAGCACATGGAATATTTCTACTTCCACAACTGCCTCTACGAGAAGGTGTGGAAGAAGAACCAGCGCCGCTTTGACGAGTCGACCCCGACCTGGGACGTGCTGCACAAATATGGCAACGATTACAAGGTGATCTTCGTCGGCGACGCCTCGATGTCGCCTTACGAGATCGCCCAGCCCGGCGGCTCGGTCGAGCATTTCAACGAGGAGGCCGGCGCCGTCTGGCTGAAGCGGGTGGCGGCCACCTACCCCTCGACGATCTGGCTGAACCCGGTGAAGGAAAAGCACTGGGACTACACCCATTCGGTCGGCATGGTCCGCGAGCTGATGGAACACCGCATGTTCCCGCTGACGCTGAGTGGGCTCGACAAGGCGATGAAGGAACTGGTGCGCTAGGGTTTTCCGGCGCGCTCGAGCGCCGCATAGACCATACCCATGGTGACGCTGTAAGTGACGATCATCGCCAGGGACAGCAGCGACGCCGCAGCCCCCGCAGGCGATTGCGCAGCAAAGAACCCCATCCCGATCATGGGGAAGAAGAGCAGGCCCATCGCGATCCAGCCGGTAAGCCCGAACACCAGGCCCTTCGTGGCGCCGCACGTGCCAGGAAGCCATCGATAGGCCTGGCCAAACAGGAAGCCGAGCACGACGGCCCCGTTCAGGAAGGACAGAATCCAGAGCACCGATGGCGGCAGGCCGGTTCCGAATGCGGCCACCAGGGTGGTCTGGACACTGTCATAGGGCTGGAAAGCGGGGAGAATTCCCAACCGCGCCTTGAGGAACATGAGCGCCGAGGGAATGAGACTGCCGCACAGGCTGGCGACCAGCGACGTCCACACTGTTCTCCATGACATCAGGCAGGCCTTGCTGAACAGCCGGAGTCAGGGCGACGCCGGAGCGAGCAAGCTTAGCGGCGCGCGCGTTCGCAGCGTTTGATTTCGATCGGCCGCGACAAGAATGTGCGCCGGCATGGCTTCAATCCAGCTCCGGGAGCGGCTAGACCCCCGGGTATGACCGATCACACCCCAACCGGCGCCTGGCTCGACCACGAGGACCGGCCGTACTTCCGCCATCGCCCCAAGCTGATTGGCCCCGTCATCACCATGACGCTCGACGGCGACCACCTTCTGTGGTCGGACGGCAAGTCGACGCTCACCCTGCCGCTCGCCGACATCCGGCAGGTGCGCCTCACCTTCCGCCCAGCCAACCTGCATACAAGGCGCTATTGCGCGGAAATCACCCCGCGCGCGGGGCGCAAGCTCTGGATGTCGAATGTCTCCTGGCGCGGCATGGTGGAACTCGAGGCCCATGATGGCGCCTATACGGGCTTCCTGCGGCGGCTGATGCCCGCGGTCGCCAAAGCCGCGCCGAAGACGCTGTTCATCGCCGGCGAGCCGCTCTGGCGCTATGGCCTGATCGGCCTCACCACGCTCGGACTGGTCTTCTCGGTGATCTGGCTCGCCATTCCGGCGCTTGCCAACCGCAATTGGGGGCTTATCGGCATTCTGGCGCTGCTTGGTGGCTACGCAATCTGGCAGATGAGCCTCTGGCTCACCAAGAACCGCCCGGGCCTGTTCGACCCGGGCCAGCCACCGAAGGCGCTGCTGCCCTCAGGCGTCACGCCGCCTCAGGCCTGAGAACCATGACCGAGCACTTGGCGTGGCGCACGACATGGGCGGCGTTCGAGCCGATCAGATAGGTCGAGAGGCTCGGCCGGTGCGACGCCATCACGATGAGGTCGCTCTTGGCCTCGACTGCCTCTTCCAGGATCTCGTGATAGGGCCGGCCATAGCGAACCTTGGTGGCGACCGTCCCGGCTGGCAGGCCGAGCGACTGCGCCAGATCCTTGAGCGTGGCCTCCGCGTCCTTCCACTGGGTCTCGCGAAAATCCGCCGGCAGATACTCAGCGGCCATGCCGGGCGTGTCGGGAATGACGGCCAGCAAGGTCAGCTTGCCGCCGCTGGCTTCCACCATGCGCTTGGCATTGGTCAGTGCCGGCGCCTCGGGGCCGCGCTCGGCGGGATCGACGGGACACAGCACGGAACGGAACATGGCGACATCTCCTCGGATGAACGGGGAGATGAATAGGCCAGGCGCCGCGGACTGGCCTTGACGCCCGTCAAATGCGTCAAGACTTGCCCTTCTGCCCCCAGGAGAAGGCATCGCCGACGAGATCGCGCAGATCCGGCTTGGGCGCGCCGATATAGGGCAGCGGCCGGGTGACCGCGATGGCCGTGACACCAAGCCGGGCGGTGAGCAACCCGTTCAGCACCCCCTCCCCGAGCTTCGCCGAAAGCTTGGAGGCAAGACCCGCCCCCAGCAGCTGATCGAGCACCGTATCGCCGGCGGCCATTCCGCCGGTCAGCGCCATATGGGCGAGGATGTGGCGCGTCAGCTTGAACATGCCGAGCGTGCCGGGCCGGCCCCCATAGAGTTGGGCAACGCGCCGGATCAGTTGCACGGTCGTGCCGAACACCACGGCAAGGTCGACGGCGGCGCGCGGGCTGACCGCCGTGATGACCGAGACCCGCCGTGCCGCTTCCGCCACCATTCGCGTTGCCTCGCGGTCCAGCGGCTCGAGCAATTCGCGCTCGACGATGCGCAGGCGCTGACGGCCGTCGATGACCGCGCCATTGAGCGCATCGGCCACATTGGCCCGGCCGCGGGCCGTGCGCGGATTGGCGCCAAGCGCCGCGATCAGCTCGTCGGCGACACGGGCGGCCGCGAGGTCGTCGGATACCGCGATCGCGGCCAGTGCCCGCTCGCGCAGATGGTCGAAGCGGGCAAGCCTGCGGAGCGCGATCAGCTCGCGCACCAGCAGCACGCCGCCCGCCAGCACGAACAGGGCCAGCGCCGCGAGGCCGACCCAGCCGAGCCATTGCGCGCGAGCGTAAAGATCATCGATCAGGCGCGTGACCGCCATGCCGAACGCGAGCGAAACGAGAGCGCCAAGCCCCGTCCAGAACAGCGTGACCCAGCGGCTGGATTTCGGCGCGGGACCGGGCGTCTCCGCGATGACCTCGGCAATATCGGTGCGATCGACCACCGGCGCATCGGTCGGTGCTGCGATCTCGACATCGGTCTGGTCGAGCCGGAAGGCCTGCGGCTTGTTGGATGGGGGGCTCATGCCAGCCGGTCTCCGATCAGGAATTCAACGGCGCGATCGAGCCGGATATGCGGCAAGGCCTGGGCGGGATCGGCCAGCGGCGGCCGGAAGCGGACGAAGCGGTAATCCTCGCCGCGAAACGCGTCCGGTCCGGCAAACAGCACATCCGGATCGACCGGCAGTTCGCCCGGAAAGGCCGCGATATCGGACAGGCCGTCGAAGATCTCGTCGCCCACTCTCTCGCCGGGCAGCGGCGCGCCGACGATACAGGCGAGTGGCCGGCCCTTGCGGGTGACGGTGGTTTCGCGCGTGGCGCGCAGCGAGGCCAGCGCGACTGCATCCACCTTGGCGCCGGCAAACTGCGCCCGTCCGATGGCCCGGTCGGTCAGCCGCTTCAGCAGGGCTTCCAGCCGGTCATGGCTCGTCTGGTGCAGATGGTCGGCCTTGGTGGCGGCGAACAGGATCCGGTCGATGCGCCGGGCAAGGATCGCCGAGAGGATCGAATTGGCGCCGGGGCGGAACGCCGTCAGCACCTCCGAGAGCGCCACCTCGAGATCGGCCAGCGCCGGCGGACCGGCATTGAGGGCTGCCAGCGCATCGACCAGCACGATCTGGCGGTCCAGCGTAGCGAAATGGTTGGCATAGAACGGCATGACCACCAGCCGCTTGTAGCTCTCGAACCGGCGCTCCATCAGGGCGGCGAGGCTGTCGCCGGGCGGCGTGCGGCCGCCGAGATCGAGCGGCGCGAAGGTCAGCGCGGGCGATCCCTCCATCTCGCCGGGCAGCAGGAAGCGGCCGGGCGGCAGGGTGGAGAGCGACACGCGCTCGTCGCGGCAGGCCTTGAGATAGGCGGTAAACCCATCGGACAACCGCCTCGCCGCTGCTTCGTCAGCCAGGCCAAAGGCATCGATCTGGCCAAGATCGGCAAGCCAGGCAGCCGCAAGCCCCGCGCGCGGCGGGCGACGGGCGGCGTCCAGGCTCTCTCGCGACCAGTCGGCATAGGACTTGGCAAGCAGCGGCAGGTCGAGCAGCCATTCGCCGGGATAGTCGACGATATCGAGGGTCAACGTCTTTTCCGAGCCGCGCATCAGGCCGGAATTCGAGGCGAAATCGATCGCAAGCCTGATCTCGCTGATCCGCTTGGTACCCTCGGGCCAGGCGCGATCGGGACCGGTCAGGCTCTGCAGATGGTCCTCATAGGGAAATCGCGGCACGCCGTCATCGGGCTGCGGCACCAGCCGGACACGGGCGATCCGCCCTGACGCCCCCGCTTCGAACACCGGCCAGCGCGACGCCTGCAACAGGCCATGGACCAGCGCCGTGATGAACACCGTCTTGCCCGAGCGCGACAGGCCGGTGACGCCGAGGCGGAGCGTCGGGCTCACCCAGTCGGTGGCATAGGCCGCAAGCGACCGGGCGGCGAGCCGCGTCTCGTTGATGAGACCAGACCAGACCATTCACTCGGCCTCCCGGTCGAGGTCACGCGGCACGACGAAATCGATAAGCCGGCCGGACCCGGAGGCCAGATCCGACCAGTGATCGATGGCGCAATCGATCACCGCGAGACCGCCGGTCGGATATTTCAGGCTCATGCGGCGCCGGCCCGCCTCATGGCCTTCGCTGGCAAGATCCAGCGCGAAGTCTTCGATCCCTGGATTGTGGCCGACCAGCAGCAGCGTCTGCACGCTGTCCGGCATCCGCGCCACCAGATAGTCCAGCACACGCGGCAAGGCTTCATAGATCCAGGGCTCCGGCGTACCCGCGATCAGCTCCGGATGCCCTGCCCGTGCGAGCGCCCAGGTCTCTTCCGTGCGTTTCGCGGTCGAGACGAGCACCCGGTCGGGGATATAGCCACGCGCCACCAGCAGTTCGCCCATCAGGGCAGCGGCGCGCCTGCCGCGCGGATTGAGCGGACGGTCGTGATCGGCAAGCCCGGCCGGCCAGTCCGATTTGGTGTGACGCAGCAGGATCAGGCGACGCATCCGGTTCTCCGCGACTTGGACCTTCATGTGCGCGATCGATGCCTCCCAGACAAGGGCGGCTCAGCGTCGCTCGGAGAGGATGAGATAGAGACCACTCGCCACGATGACGGCCGCGCCGACAAAGACATGCGGCCCCGGCAGCACGGAGAACACCAGCCAGCCCGCGATGACCGACCAGATCAGCTGCACATATTGCACCGGCGCGGTCACCGACGCGGAGGCGAACCGGAACGCCACCATCATGAAATATTGCGAGATCAGCTGGACGACCGAAACCCAGGCAATGATCGCGAGCGTCTTCCAGGCCATCGGCTGGAGGCTCGGAAAGGCCAGCGTGCCGGCGATCAGCGTCACCAACAGGTTGAAATAGAAGACGACGGCGAGATTGCCCTCGGTCTTGGTCAGGTTGCGCATGGCGACCATGGTGGCCGCCCAGGTCGCCGCCGAGACGAGCGCCAGCAGCGCCGCGATCGACACGCCCGCCGGCCCTGGCCGGATGATGATCAGCGCCCCGACAAAGCCGACGACCACGGCGATCCAGCGGTTCGGCGGCACCGCCTCGCGCAGGAACAGGCCCGACAGCGCCACCACGAAGAACGGCGTGACGAACAGGATGGCGGTTGCCACGGGCAGGTCGAGATCCCGCAGCGCCTCGAAATAGCAGAACACCGATATAGCGGAGAGGCAGGCGCGCCCGAGATGGCCGCCGAAACGCCGCGTCGAGATGCGCGCCGTGCCGCGCGCCAGATGCCAGATGACGAAGGGCATGAGGTAGATCAGGCCGATGCCGCTGCGTGTCGCCATGAGCTGCCAGCTGCTGGGCACCTCGGCGACCAGCATCTTGAGCACGACATCATTGGCGGAAACGGCCGTGAAGCAGCAGAACTGGGCGGCTATGGCGGCGAGCGGGCGCTCGGCCGGTTGTGGGGGCATGGCGCTTGTCTCCGCGCGTTGTCCCCCAGTCTATCCGACCTGCCGCCTTAAGGTAGGCGCAGGCGGCCGGGGCATAGCGGCCATGTCTCTGAGATGAACGCCGTTCAGCGATCAGGAAACGCCGAGCTTCTTCTGCAGGCTCGACGAGGAGGTCGTGTACTGAAACGTCACCCGCTTGTCGGGATAGATGTAGCGCTGCGCCTTCTGGGCAAACAGTGCTGCCTCGTGGAAGCCCGACAGGATCAGCTTGAGCTTGCCGGGATAGGAATTGATGTCACCGATGGCGAAGATGCCGGGCGTCGAGGTCTCGAACTTCTCGGTATCGACGGCGATCAGGTTCTCGTGGAGGTTCAGCCCCCAGTCGGCGATCGGCCCGAGCTTCATGGTCAGGCCGAAGAACGGCAGCAGCGTGTTGCAGGAGACCGTGAAAGGCTGGTTGTCGGTGCCCCGGCAGGTGACGCCCGACAGGGTCTTGCCGTCGCCCTCGAGACCGGTCATCTGGCCGAAGGCGAGCGTCATCCGGCCCGAGGCGACCAGCGCCCGCATCTGCTCGACCGAATGGGGGGCTGCCCGGAACTCGTCACGCCGGTGCATCAGGGTCAGCGAGCGGACGATCGGCTGCAGATTGATCGTCCAGTCCAGTGCGGAATCGCCACCGCCGACGATCAGCACGTCGCGGTCGCGGAACGCCTCCATCTTGCGCACCGAATAGAACACCGACGTGCCCTCATAGCTGTCGATCCCCGGAACCGGCGGGCGCTTGGGCTGGAACGAGCCGCCGCCGGCGGCAATCACGATGGTCTTCGCCTCGAAGACCGTTTCGGCATCGGTGGTCACCCGGAACCTGGGCTTCTCTAGCGTGCCCAGGCTCTCGACCACATCCACCTGCTCGCCCAGATGATACTGCGCGCCGAAGGGCTCGATCTGCTTCATCAGATTGTCGACCAGCGCCTGGCCGGTGACGCTCGGAAAGCCGGGAATGTCGTAGATCGGCTTTTCCGGATAGAGCTCGGAACATTGCCCGCCGACCTTCGGCAGGATGTCGACAACATGGGCCTTGATGTCCAGGAGGCCGAGTTCAAACACCGCGAACAGGCCGACGGGCCCCGCGCCGATGATCAGGCAATCGGTCTCGATGACATTGGACATGGACAAGGCTCGGCTGGCGGTGAGACGGGGTCCCCGTCTCTAGCCGGAACAGCGGCGCTCAGGAAGGCCGGCTGCGCAGAGCCGGCGCGCTTGAGACAATCAGCCCTGGCGCTCCGGCGTGGTGACGGACAGGCCATCCATCGCATCGGTGATCTTGATCTGGCAGGACAGCCGCGAATTCGGCCGGACGTCGAAGGCGAAGTCCAGCATGTCCTCTTCCATATGCGAGGGCTCGCCGACGATCCCGGTCCAGCTCTCGTCGACATAGACGTGACAGGTGGCGCAGGCGCAGGCGCCGCCGCATTCGGCGACAATGCCGGGAATGCCGTTCTTGACCGCTGCTTCCATCACGGTCGCGCCGGTATCGCCGGCAACCGACCGCTTCTCCCCGGTATGGTCGATGAAGGTGATCTGCGGCATGTCGGCTCTGCCCCCAAGACTGGCTATTCGCTGGAAAGGATAGCGGTTGGCTGAAATAGGCGAACCGCCGCTGTCGAGGCGGTGGTTCCCGTGACTTGACCATCCGGCACATAGCGAAACTGAGGCCTCCGCGCCAGATGCTGCGGCGCGGTGCGGCCTTGCTCGTTCAGCAAACCGGCTGCGCCGGCTCAGGCAGCCTTGGCGATATCGGCAATGAACGCGTTGGCAGAAGCAACCGCCGCCTCGAGCCGTGCAAGCTTGCGCCAGGCTTCGCTCGACAGGTGGTCGACCTGCGCGCATTCCACCGCCTCGGCCGCTTCCGCGACACCGAAGGCGCCGATGCCGAGCGCCGAACCCTTCAGCGTGTGGGCCGCTTCCGCCCAGGTCTTGGCCGTGGTGGCGTGGCGCAGCCGCTCGACCATCACAGCCGATTGCCGCTCGAACAGCGCGAGCACTTCGCGCTCCAGGTCCCGGTCGCCCAGCGTCTGCCGGGCAAGATGGACCAGATCAACTGCGCGGCTGCCGCCGCCCGGAAAATCATCACTCATGATACGCGCCATTTGTTTTACGTCCCTGTTGTCCCCGGAGGAATTTGTCCCCTTCTCTCCGTTGGCCAAACATTGCGACGCGATGGGGCAAGGGCAGGTTAAAGGCGCGGCGAAACTGCGGTTTCCCTTCAATTGCAGTTGATATCCGGTGAATCCATCAATCCGATGTCACGGTGGCGGACAGGCCAGACGGCGCGCGCGCAGCCGGGGTCTGGATCACCGAAACCTTGGGCTGGCCGATTCGGGCGCGCGCCGAAGACAAGGGGCTCTTGCACGGGTCGCGGGCCGACGGGCTGGTCTGCATCTGGGTCGGGACAATCGGACCTGACCCGGTTTCGACGGACCGAACGCGAGCCATTGGGCTGCGTGACCCGTCGCGCCGCCTCGATTGCCATGGTTGCCAACCCGTTAACGATGTTTGGTGAACAAGCGGCCGGACAGGTTTCAATCGGAGAGTGTCACCGGTAGATTAACGACGCGGCGGACTGCGATCCCGTCATTCGTGTTTGTGCGTCCAAGAGGCACTTGGGGCGCGCGCCAGCACGGACGATGGAAACCTGTCTGCGATGTGTACCGAGGACGCGGGCGAATGGCGAACACTCCGAAGAAGGCTCAGGATCCGGCTGAAGCGGCTCTTGCCGCCATCCAGGATGCTCTGAATCTGGCCAACGAGGAGGCGAAGGTGTCGCCGCCATCGAAGCCCGCGGGACGCGATGGCAAGGCCGCCGACTTCCGGGTCGACGAGGACCTGTTCGCCGACACGCGCCGGTCGGACAATGTGGTCTCCCCGAGCCAGCCCGCCGCCAATGACGATCGCCGCGACATTGCCGAGCTGCTCGAGCGCCTGTCCCGCCGCGCGCCCGCAACCCCGATCTGGATCGCCCTCATCCTGTCGGTTGCCTGGCTCGGCCTCGGCCTGTTCCTCGGATCGCGCCTGTTCGCCGGCGCGACCATCGACCTGATGGCACCGACCACCCTCACCTTCCTCGCGGCGCTCGCGCTGCCCGTCGTGTTCTTCTTCGTCATGGGCGCCCTGATCCGCCGCACTCAGGACATGCGCATTGTCGCGCGTGGCATGAGCGAAGTGGCGATCCGTCTCGCCGAGCCGGAATCGATCGCGCGCGAATCCGTCGTCTCGGTCGGCCAGGCCATCCGCCGCGAAGTCGCCGCCATGGGCGACGGCGTCGAGCGGGCGCTGGCCCGCGCCGGCGAACTCGAGACGCTGGTCCACAATGAGGTCGCCTCGCTCGAGCGCGCCTATAGCGACAACGAACTGCGCATCCGCACCCTCATCGAGGAACTGGTCACCCAGCGCGAGGCCATCACCTCGAACTCCGAGCGCGTGCGCGGCGCCATCACGGGCGCCCACGAACAGCTGGCGATGCATCTTGCCGAAGCCGGCGAGAACCTCACCCGCCGGATCGACGACAGCGGCATGCGCGTCACCGGCACGCTCGCCGACAAGGCGGAAGCCATCACCATGGCGCTCGGCCATGCCGGCGACACCATGATCGGCCAGCTCCAGGCCCGCGGCAACGACATCGTCGACCGCCTTGCCTCGACCAGCGATGAGGTCACCCGCGCGCTCTCCACCACCGGCGACCGCGTCACCGCCGTGCTGACCGATACCGGCAATATCGTCACCGTCACCATGGCGGAGACCGGCACGACCATGGCGGCACGCCTGGCCGAGACCGGCACCTCGATGACCGAGCATCTGTCGGCCACCAGCAACGAGATCACCCAGGCGATCGCCAGCCGGTCGGAAGAAGTCACCATTCGCCTCCGGGACACCGGCGAGGCGCTGGTGTCGGAGCTGGCAAGCCGCGGCGGCGAGGTCTCCTCGGTGCTCAAGGAAACCGGCGATGCGCTAATCTCCGAGCTGTCGAGCCGCGGCGGTGCCGTGTCCTCGTCCATCCGCGAGACCGGCGACGCGCTGATCTACGAACTCTCGTCGCGTGGCGGCGAGGTCACGTCGGTCCTCAAGGAGACCGGCGATGCGCTCATTTCCGAACTGTCCTCGCGCGGCGGCAATGTCACCTCGGTGCTCAAAGAGACCGGCGATGCGCTGGTCTACGAACTGTCCACCCGCGGTGGCAGCGTCACGTCGATCCTCAAGGAGACCGGCGATGCGCTGGTCTACGAGCTCTCGACCCGTGGCGGCGAGGTCAATTCGCTCTTGAAGACCACGGCCGACACGCTGGTGTCGGAACTGTCGTCGCGCGGCAGCGAAGTGGCCGCGCTCCTCAAGGACACCGGCGACAATGTCGTCAGCGAGCTGTCGACCCGCGGCTACGACGTCAATTCCCGCCTCAAGGAAACCGGCGAAGCGCTGATTTCCGAACTGTCGAGCCGTGGCAGCAATGTCGTCGACAAGCTGGAATCGACCGGCAATCTGGTCGCCGGCACCATTTCCGAGCGTGGCGATGCCCTGGCAAGCCGCCTGGAAGAGACCGGCGAGCGCCTGCACACCACCGTCACCATCCATGGCGACGAACTCGACAAGCGCCTGTCGGTCACCGGCCAGCTCATTGCCGATGCCATCACCCAGCGCACCCAGGAAGCCAAGTCCGCCATCGGCGATGTCGGCATCCAGGTGGTCGAAAGCCTCACCGAGAAGGCCCAGGACGTCCAGCTTGCCCTCTACCGGGCCGGCGAGACCGTCACCTCGGCCATTTCGGAGCGGACCTCGGGCCTGCGCTCGGAGATCGAGCTTGCTGGCACGGAAGTGCTGTCGTCGCTGGCCACCCAGGGCACCGACCTCACCAACCGCCTCGGCATTGTCGGCATCGACGTCACCAATGCGCTGGGCGCCCGTGGCGAGGAGATCAACTCCCGCCTGCAGGAAACCGCAGCCGCGGTCGCCAATGCCATCGGCGAGCAGAGCGACAATGCGGTCACCCGCATCGGCCAGAACATCATCACCCTGGAAGACGCGATCAACCGGCACACGTCCGGCTTCGAGAACCGCGTCGCCAACCACGCCGAGATGCTGGGCGAGACGATTGCCGCCCAGACCGGCCGCCTCGACGACCGCTTCACCTCGGGCATCGAGATGCTCGACCTGACGATCGCCGGCAAGGGCGGCGAACTCGCCGACCGGATCGCCCGCGATACCCGCGAATTCGCCGACCGGGTCGCCTCCCACACGACCGAGATCACGGAAGCCCTCGACGGCCGGATCGCCCGCATCGATCAGGCTCTCGACAGCCGCGCGCAGGCCTTCAACGCGACGCTTGCCAACCGCACGCTCGAACTTGCCAAGGTCATGGGCGAAGGCGGCAAGAACGTCACCGAGGCGCTGGAGAACAAGGCGGCCGAGATCACGACCAATCTCTCCGCCAAGTCGGACGAGATCACGCGGACGCTGAGCGACAAGTCCGAGGAAATCACCCAGAAGCTCGCCAGCCGCTCAGGCAACATCACCGACATTCTCACCGAGAAGTCGGATGAGATTTCGCGCAACCTCACCGAGAAATCGAGCGAGATCGCGAACAATCTGACCGTCCGGTCGGACGAGATCGCCCGTCACCTGTCCGAGGCCTCGGACGGCATCGCGCTGACGCTGTCGACCCGTTCGCACGACATCGTCCAGAGCCTGTCGCTCAAGTCGGACGAGATCACCCGCACGATCTCGGCCAAGAGCGACGACGTCACCCAGATCCTGACCGGCAAGGCCGACCAGATCACCGCGACGCTCGGCAACAAGGCCGACGAGATCAACCGCACGCTCGGCGATCGCGCGCTGGAGGTTGCCGACACGCTCGACAGCCGCGTGGCCCGCTTCGAGGAGGTCGTGGTTGGCCGCCTCGAGGTCGTCTCGCAGACCCTCGACGAGCGCGGCACCAACATTGCCGAGACCCTGTCCGAGAAGGTCGAGGCGGTCTCCAACACGCTGCGCGTCAATGCCGATGCGGTGGAGCGGACCCTGTCGTCCATCTCGAACGACATTTCGCAAGGCCTCTCGACCAAGGTCAACGAGATCAATGTCGTCCTGGGTGCCCGCTCCGCGGAGCTCGCCTCCCTGCTCGACGAGCGTGGCAACAGCCTGCTCACCCGCCTCGGCGAGAACGGCATGTCGATCACGTCCGAGGTCAGCCGCGTCGGCGACGTCGTGGTCCGGGCTCTGGAAAACCGCGGCGCGACGATCGCCGAAGTGTTGGGGCAGAAGGGCGCCGAAATCACCCGCGCCCTGTCGGAAACCGGCATCGACGTCACCCGGACGATCTCCGACACCAGCGAACAGGCGGTCAAGTCGCTCGCCGATTCCTCGACCAGCTTCCGCTCCAACGTGGAGGAAGGCGCGCGCGAATCGATCCTCGCCCTCACCGCCACCAACGAACAGCTGCGGACCGAGGTCGGCTCGGTTCTCGCCCGCCTCGCCGAGAGCAACTCGACGCTGCGCCTGCTGGTCAGCCAGGCCGAGACCAATCTCGGCGCGGTCAACGAACAGCTCGGCACCCGCATGACCGAGTTCCGCTCCTCGGTTGACGCGGCCTCGACCGCCACCGAGACATCGACCCGCGTGCTCACCGCGCAGGTCGGCGAATTGTCCAATGTCGCCGGCACCGTGCTGCGCGACGTGTCGTCGCTTGCCGAGCGGCTGGACGGTCAAACCTCCATGCTGACCACGGCCGCCGATCAGGTGGACGAGGTCCAGACCCGGTTCGCCGCCTCGCTCGACGAGCGCCGGCAGGCGCTCGACCACCTCATCGCGACCATGTCGGGCAAGACCGAGGACATGGACAATCTCGTCCGCTCGTTCTCGGCCCTGCTCGACGACAATCTCGGCTCCGCCGAGAACCGGGCCCGCGAGATCGGTCGCGTCCTGGTGGAATCGACCTCGCAGACCACCGCAACCATCGCCGAACAGGCCGAGCACCTGCGGCTTGCCACCGGCAAGGAGCGCGAGCGCACCACCCACGCCATGCGCTCGGCCTATGAGCAGGCGTTCAACGACATGAACGCGCTGTTCCGCGATGCCGCCGAGCGTTTCGTCACCCTCACCGAAGGCCTGAAGGGCATGTCGGCCGAGATCCAGCGCGAACTGACCCAGACGCGCGGCGAGCTGTCGCGCGGCCTGGTCGAGCTGCCCCGCGAAACGCAGGAAAACGCCGCCGCCATGCGCCGCGTCGTCGCCGACCAGATCAAGGCGCTGGCCGAACTGAACGACATCGTCGCCAAGTCCGGCAGGGCCTTCGACGTGGTCGATCCGGCCCCGGTCGCGCCCCGCCGTGCTGCGCGCGAGGAGGCCCCCCTCCCCGTCCGCGCGCCCGTCGCCGACTTGCCGCGGGCCGAGGCTCCGCCGCGCGTCGTCGATGCGCCGCCGGCTCCGGTGCGCACCCGCGCGCCCGATCCGGTCGTCCGCCGCGAGCCCGCGCCCCGCGCCGAGTCGCCGCGCACCACCGACCGCACCGGCTGGCTGTCGGACCTGCTCGCCCGCGCCTCCACCGAGGACAGCGCCGATGAGCCGCTGCGCCCGACGCCGCCGCGCCGCACGCCGGCACCGGCCGCCCTCGACAATCTCGACGCCCTGTCCTCGGACATTGCCCGGATGGTCGATCACGACGCGGTCGTCGACCTGTGGGACCGCTGGCGCCGTGGCGAGCGCAACGTCTTCTCGCGCCGCCTCTACACGACCCAGGGCCAGCAGACCTTCGACGAACTGCGTCGCCGCTACCGCCGCGACACGGAGTTCCGCGACACGGTCGACCGCTATATCGACGAGTTCCAGCGCCTGCTGGGCGATGTCGACCGCAACGACCGCGACGGCTCGCTCGCCCGCACCTACCTGACCTCCGAGACCGGCAAGGTGTTCACCCTGCTGGCCCATGCCAGCGGGCGCTTCGACTGAAGCGGGCTGCCAGACATTCCGACATGATCAGGGCGCCCTCGGGCGCCCTTTTCGTTGGCAGGGGTGACGTGTCCGGCGAGCGAGGCTCTCAGACGAATGTCCGCCCATCCCCACCATCGCGTTGACCGATCCGACAGGCCCGACGTCATCCCCGGCGAGCGAAGCGAGGGAAGGGGATCCAGGGGCCACGAGGTCGGTGCTATCGACATCTGCGCCCGTTGGGCCCGGGCTCACGACTCCTGGCCCCCCTTCCCTCGCCCTTCGGGCTCGCCGGGGGTGACGTCGTGAGATCAAGGCAAGGTAGAGCCTAGCGACAATCGGCCAGGACTTCAGATCTGGCCGGCGGTCCACACCACGATGTCGCGCAACGCCTGCTGGGCGGCCTCGTTGAAGGCGGCGGAAACGGCCGGCGCGGTCGTGCCGCTGGCATTGGCGCGGGCCCGGAACACCTGGCCGGCGAGAATACGGCCCGTGCGCTCGTTGACGATCCGCACAGCCATGTCGATCACCACCTCGGTCGAGCCGCCGGTGACCACTTCGAACGAGCGGATGTCGGAGATCAGCTGATAGTCGCCGGTGAGCCGGTCGCCGGGACGGCCGACAGAGCGCAGCCGGTTGGCATTCTCGAAGGCCTGGATCATCCGGGCCTGCAAGAGCTTGGGCAGCCGGTCGGCCCAGGCGCCATCGGTCAGATAGGAGAATGCGCCGGCGGGGTTCCTGACGGCGATCCGTTCGGTGTCGAGGCTGGCAATTGCCTTGGGCTCGACCACCAGCAACTGGCCGCGCTGGCCGCCGCCACGGGCGAAAGACTGGGGCGCGGTGAGGTCATAGGCCTGCGGAGCGCCAGAAGAGACGCAGCCAGCCAAAGCGAACGCGACGGCGGCCACCGCCCCGATCCGACCCATGAAACCACGCTGGCTCAAACCCAACCCCACACTTTCCCCTGCCGAGCAGGGTCACATCCGGACGTCAACGCCGGAATTCCGGCACCCCTGAACCACCGAAGATGAAACGCTGCGGATTGCGCTCCAGAGAACGCAAGGTCCGCTCCAGTTCCGTCAGGGTACGGCGCCCATCAGTCGACAACGCTTGGATATCGCGAATGGTTCGATCCGTGAAGCCGGATATCGATGTCGTCAACTGCGAGGTGCGGGTATCGAGCCGCTCGGCGAGCGTACGCACCGCCTTCGCGGTGGCGGTGAATTCGGCCATCATGCCGCCGGCTCCGCCATCGCCCTGGAAGCTTTTCAGCGTCTGATCCAGCCGATCGGCCATGCCGTTGAGCTTGGCGACCAGTTCACTGGCATTGCGCGCGATCTGGTCGACGCTGCCGGAATTGTCGCCGAGTGCCTGAGCGAACCGGTCAATATTCGACATGGCGCGCTGGATCCGGTCGGTATCGAGCGCCGCCATCACGCGGTCGGCCCCGCCGAGTGTCCGGGTAATCGACTGGGTGGCGCCGCGCGCATCGCGGATCAGTTCGGCAAAGCTGTCACCCTGCGAGGCAAGGCTCTTGGTCAGATCGTCGACATTGCGGATGATCGAGGCAACGCGCCCCCGCTCGGCGCCCTCCATCAACTGCTCGACCTGAGTTGCGACGCGATCAAGCCGCTGCGCCAGCGCGCTGATCTGCTTGGCGGCCTCGCCGGTATCCTTCAGGAACGTGCCGATGCTGTCGGAATTGTCGGCCAGCGCCTGGGTGAACTTTTCCACATTGCCGAGGCTGCGCTCAACCGAGCCCTGACCGGCAGCAATCGTGTCGTCGAGCCGGCGCACCATCTGGTCGACATTCGACATGATCTGCTTGGCGGCCTGGACAAGGTCCTGAACCGACGAGGGATCGGCTGTGAGTTGGGGAGCCTGCCCCGGCGCCGGCGCTGCCAGTTCGGTGCCGCTGGTATCGCCACCCCGCAGGGCGATCCAGGCATTGCCGGACAAAAGCCCGACCTCGAGACCGACGCGGGTATTGGTGCGGATCGGCGTGTCCGGATTGACCGCGATCATCGCGATCACCTTGCGCGGATCGGCAGGATCGACCCGGATCGAGCGCACCTCGCCGACACGGATACCATTGAACTGGACGCTCGCGCCGGTGCTGAGGCCTGAGACCGGGCCCGAGAACACCACGCTGTAGATCGTCCGGTTGGTGCTGTCGCCGACCCTGAGGAACCACCACAGGAAGACGAAGAACAGCCCCAGGACGCCAAGCGTGAAGGCTCCGATCAGAGTTGTGTTGGCCTTCGTTTCCATTCCGTCCGGACGCCTCGTGCTCAGCCGATGCCAGCGGAGCGCGCCCGCTCGCCGCCGAAATATTGCTTCAGCCATGGATGCTGCTGACGAAGCATGTCAGCCATCGTACCCGTGGCGATGACCTTGCCGTCTGCGAGCGCCGCGATGCGATCGCAGATTCGCGCCAGGCTATCGAGGTCGTGTGTCACCATATACACGGTCAGCCCCAATGTGTCGCGAAGCGTCCGGATCAGCGTGTCGAACTCGCCGGCGCCGATCGGGTCGAGACCCGAGGTCGGCTCGTCGAGGAACACGATGTCCGGATCGAGCGCGAGTGCCCGCGCAAGCGCCGCCCGCTTGATCATTCCACCCGACAATTCCGACGGATATTTGTCCGCCGCATCGGGCCTGAGGCCGACCAGCGCGATCTTCAGCCGGGCGATCTCGTCCATCAGCGGCTCGGAGAGCTTCAGATATTCCCGAAGCGGCACCTGGATGTTCTGCTTCACCGTCAGCGACGAGAACAGCGCACCGTGCTGGAACAGCACGCCCCAGCGCCGCTCCAAGTCCTTGTGCCGCCCACCGGTCGCCTCATCGATGTCCTGCCCGAAGACCTCGATCTTGCCGGCCCGCTTGGGGATCAGCCCGATGATGCAGCGCGTCAGCACTGACTTGCCGGTGCCGGAGCCGCCCACCACACCCAGCACCTCGCCCCGGAAGACGTCGAGGTCGAGCCCATTGATGATCGTCTTGTCGCCGAAGCCGATCGTGACGCCACGGACCTTGATGATGACGTCCTCGGCCATTTCTACTGCCCGATGGCCGCGTAGAAGATGGCGAAGAGCCCGTCGACGACGATCACCAGGAAGATCGCCTTGACCACCGAGGCTGTCGTCTGGGCACCCAGGCTCTCGGCGGATCCCTTGACCCGCAGGCCCTCGACGCAGGCGACAAGCCCGATGATCAGCGCCATGAAGGGCGCCTTGGCCAGTCCGATCCAGATATGTCGCGTGCTGACCTCGTCCTGGAAGCGCTGTAGGAAGCTCTCGATCGACAGGCCGCCATAGACCTGCGCCACCACCGCGCCGCCGGCCAGCGCCGAGAGATCGCCAATGATGGTCAGAAGCGGCAGGCCGATCATCAAGGCGATCAGCCGCGGCAGCACCAGCACCTCGATGGGATTGAGCCCCATCACCTGCAGGGCGTCGATCTCCTCGCGCATCTTCATCGAGCCGATCTCGGCGGTGAAGGCAGAGCCGGTTCGCCCTGCCACCATGATGGAGACGATCAGCACGCCGATCTCGCGGAGCGTCAGCACCGAGACAAGATCGACGACATAGGTGTCGGCGCCGAACTTGCGGAAGAAGAAGAAGCCCTGCTGGCAGATGATGGCGCCGATCAGGAACGTGATCAGCGCGATGATCGGCGTGGCGCGGAAGGCCATGCGATCGAGCTGGGTGATCACGGCGGCAAACCGGAACGGCGAGGACAGGGTGACGACCTTGCCGAGGGCCACGACCACCTTCCCCAGCACATCGAGCAGCGCCTTGAGGTCGTCGATCGCCGAAATCGTCTCGGTTCCCACCTTCTCAAGCGCCATCCGGAGCACGGGGACGCGTGGCGGGACCGGCTCAAGCGGCGCCGACAGGCCAGTCACCACCTCGCCATAGATGACGGCGGCGGCTTCGCTCAGCCCGGTCCGCTCAACCGACACGCCCTTGTCGGCGAAGGCCTTCTCGATGCCATAGGCCAGCGTGCCGCCGAGCGTATCGAGGCGCGTGACGTCTGAGAAATCCATCAGAACGGCTTGCGGCGTGCCGGACTCGGCCTTGAGCTTGGTCGTGCCAGCTTCCGCCGCGGAGGCAGTATCCGCCGTCCATGCACCGCCCAGCGCCACGACGAGGCGCCCCGCATCGATACGGCTCGTCAGCGTTGCAGCGGGGGCAAGGGCTTCTGTGGTCACGGCTCGATTTTCGATTGTGTCGCATGCGTGTGCAAGCTTGGCACGCGCGCCTCTCCTCTCCATAAAGGAGGGGCCGGGCGCCGTCGAGGTCGCCCACTCTTTTCGCATTGACCGGAATCGCGTCCATGGACATCGCCAAGCCCTATCTCCTGTTCCTGGGAGACGTTCACGACCAGCTCGCCGCCAAGACCGCCCAGGGCATCGTCGACTGGCGCCGCGACTGGTGCGTCGGCCAGCTGCGCCTTGAAGGCTGCAAGGCTGATACGGGCCTGAAGGACACCAGCATTGCCGAGGGCGTGAAGGCCGGTGCGAAGACCCTGGTCGTCGGCGTGGTCAATGCCGGCGGCGTGCTGCCGCCCCACTGGATCGATTCCATCGTCGAGGCGATCGAGGCCGGCATGGACATCGCAACCGGCCTGCACGCCAAGCTCTCGGATATCCCCAAGATCGCCGCCGCTGCCAAGAAGCACGGCGCCAAGCTGTTTGATGTGCGCCATCCGACCCAGACCTTCCCGACCGGCAAGGGCGGTCTCCGCTCCGGCAAGCGCCTGCTGATGGTCGGCACCGACTGCTCGGTCGGCAAGAAGTACACCGCGCTCGCCATGGAAAAGGGCATGCGGGACCGTGGCTTCGATGCGGATTTCCGCGCCACCGGCCAGACCGGCATCTTCATTTCGGGCCGGGGCGTGGCGGTCGACGCTGTCGTCGCCGATTTCATCTCCGGCGCCGCCGAATGGCTCACCCCCGATGCCGACCCGCTGCACTGGGACGTGGTCGAGGGCCAGGGTTCGCTGTTCCACCCCTCCTTCGCGGGCGTGACGCTTGGCCTGCTGCATGGCGCCCAGCCCGATGCCTTCATCGTCTGCCACGAGCCGACGAGGCGCACCATGCGCGGCGTCCACACGCCGATCCCCTCGATCGACGACGTGATCGAGATGACGACGGCGCTCGGCCGCCTGACCAATCCGGCCATCACCTGCGTCGGCCTGTCGGTCAATACCGAACACCTCTCGGAAGACGCTGCCTTCTCCTGCCTCGATCGCCTGTCGCGCGAATATGAGCTGCCGGCCTCCGATCCCGTCCGGTTCGGCGTCGAACCGCTGGTCGATGCCATTGCCGAGCTCTATGGCGAGCCCGAACCGAAGCCGAAGACCCGCTCCACCGCGCGCCGGGCCCGCTGACATGCCGTCCCGTGATCTGACGGTGCGCACCGAACGCTGGCCGATCGCCGGCACTTTCACCATCTCGCGCGGTTCTCGCACCGAGGCGGTGGTGGTGGTCTGCGAGATCCGCCAGGGTTCGGCGGTCGGGCGCGGCGAATGCGTGCCCTATCCCCGCTATGGCGAGACGGTCGACGGCGTCGCCGCCGATATCGAGGCGATGATCGATCAGGTCGACAATGGCCTTGATCGCCAGGGCCTGCTCGCCGCGATGAAGCCGGGTGCTGCCCGCAACGCGGTCGATTGCGCGCTGTGGGACCTGGAATCGAAGCTCGCCGGCAAGCGGGCCTGGGAACTGGCCGGCATCGTGTCGCCGAAGCCGCTCACGACGGTCTACACGATCTCGCTCGGCGCGCCCGACGAGATGGCGAGCAATGCCAAGAGCTGTGGCCGGCCGCATCTCAAGATCAAGCTCGGCGGCGAGGGCGATGCCGATCGCCTGGCGGCCATCCGCGCCGCGGTTCCTGACGCCACCCTGGTGATCGATGCCAACGAGGCCTGGACGACCGCCAATCTCGAGGCGAATCTCGCGGTCTGCGAGCGCTTCGGCATTGCCATGGTGGAGCAGCCCCTGCCGGCCGCCGAGGACGGCGCGCTGAAAGGGATCCGCCGCCCCTTGCCGATCTGCGCCGACGAAAGCGTCCACGACCGCGGCTCGCTGGAGCATCTGGTGGGCAAGTACGATGCGATCAACATCAAGCTCGACAAGACCGGCGGCCTGACGGAAGCCTTCCTGCTGGCGGATGCCGCCCAGAAGCTCGGATTCAAGATCATGACCGGCTGCATGGTCGGCACGTCGCTGTCGATGGCGCCGGCGACCCTGATCGCGCAGCGCGCCTTCCTGGTCGATCTCGACGGGCCGCTTTTGCTCCGCGAGGACCGGCCCGAGGGCCTGCGCTACGACGGCTCGACCGTCTATCCGCCGACCTCGTCCCTCTGGGGCTGAGGCTGGATCGGCAGAGACCGCGCATAGGTCGTCACCAGCACGCCCGCGATCGTCAATCCCGCCATGGCGAGATAGGCTGTCGCGCCGACGCGGGCATAGAGATAGCCGGCGATCAGGGTTGCGACCGCCGTCGTCGATCCCGCTGCGACCGACACCGTGCCCTGCCCGCTCGCCCGCGCATGGGGCGGAAGACGGGCGGCGAGATAGGCCATCGTGCCGAGATGCACCAGGCCGAAGCCGAAGGCATGGAGGAGCTGCATCGGGAAGAGGACGGCGAGCGGCAGGTCGAAGGCCATCAGCAGCCAGCGCAGGCTGCCAGCCGCGCCCCCGATCAGCAGGTAGCTGGTCGGCCGCCAGTTCGCGGTGTAGCGCCCGGCGATCCAGAACACGGCAATCTCCGACAGGACTGCGATGGCCCACAGCAGCCCGACTGTTGCGCCGGAATAGCCGAGGCTGCCCCAGTGGATCGAGGCGAAGCCGTAATAGACGGCGTGGCTTGACTGCAGGAAGGCGGCGGCCGCCGTCACCAGCACGAAGCGGGCGTTGAAATAGCTGGGATCCTCGCTGCTGCGCGGCGTCTCCCGGCGGTCCGGCACCAGCATGGCGGAGGCGATCACCAGCGGCACGAAACTCGCGAGGATCATCCAGACAATATGGGTCGGCGCGATGAAGATCAGCAGCACGCCACCGGCCACGTTGGTTGCCATGAAAGCGACCGAGCCCCAGACCCGGATCCGCCCGTAATCGAGGCCACGGCGGGCCACACCTGCCAGGCCATAGGCGTCCGACAAGGGCACCATCGGGCTCCAGACGAAGCCGGTGATGACAACCCCGATCAGGATCATCGCGAAGCCCTCGGCAATGCCGACCCCGACAAAGGCCACCATGGTCGCGCTCGCGCACATGACGATCGCTGTGGACAGCACCCCTCCCCTGTCGGCGAGAAAGGTCACCGCCGGGGTCGCGACCAGGCGAATCAGCAACCCGCCGGCGAGAACGATGCCGATCTGGCCGTCATCCAGGCCCTTGGCCTTCAGCCAGATCGGGAAAAAGGGCTGGTGCAGGCCGAATCCAACGAACAGCGCGGCATAAAACAGCGCCAGACGCCGCGCGAACGTCTTCGAATCGTTGGATTTTGCAAGCGCCGGGGAAAGCATTAAGATTTTCTGAGGATTCGCATGCGAGCTTTCTTTCATATCATTCCGGTCCGCCTTCGCGAGAGCATTCAGCGACATGTCTGACAAGTCCACGCCCGCACCGGTTGCGCCGGATGATTTTGACTCCATCGAGGGTGCAGTGATGGAGACAGCGCGCGGGCGCTGGTTCCTCGCGGAATATGCCCGGCGCCACCGCGCCGCCGACACGATCACGGTTCTCGCCGCGATGGACCGGCTCGAAAAGGCCATGGGCGCCAGCCGCACCGCGCCGCAACTCGACCGCGTCCGGATGGACCTCCGGGAAATGGCGCAGGCCATCTCGCGCACCAAATCGGAGATCGCCTCGATCAAGCCCGAGGGCGAGGAGGGCCGCTTCGAGGAAGCATCCGTCGAGCTCGACGCCATCGTTCAGGCGACCGAGACCGCCACCGGCGACATTCTCAGCGCTGCCGAGACCATCCAGGAGATCGCCTGGACGCTGCGCGAGATGGGCGCCGAGAACGAGGTCTGCGACCTCATCGACACCAAGGCGACCGACATCTATTCGGCCTGCTCGTTCCAGGACATCACGGGACAGCGCACCCGCAAGGTGATCGGCGTCCTGCGCTTTCTCGAGGAGCGCATCGACTCAATGATGGCGATCTGGGGCGAAGGCGGGCTGGAATCGGCGCCGCCGCCGCCGGTCAAGGCCAGCGAGCCCTCGCTGCTCAACGGTCCGGCCCGTCCGGGCGAAGGGCTCGAACAGGGCGATGTCGACCTGATGCTCGACGACGACCTGTTCGGCAAGAACCGCGTGCCCGAACTGCCGGACACCACGCCTGCCGAAGCCATCTCAGCCGACCTCGACGCCGATCCGGCAGCCGACCTGCTCGCCTACGATGGGCTTGATCACGAAGCCTTGGCCGCCGATGCGCTGGCTGCGGCCGCCAGCGCCCGCGCAACGGCTGCAGCGGCGCTCAGCGTCGATGACCGGCCGCTCAGCCCCTCGCCCCGCCCGGCGCGCCCGGATGTCGTGGCGCCGCCGACCCTGCCGAGCATCGAGGATATCGAGAAGCTCAGCTTCGTCGAGAAGGTCGCGCTGACCAGCTGAGGCGGCTCGCGGAAGCGCGTAGATTCATCAATTCGTCATGCCCGGCCTTGTGTCGGGCCTCCACGTCTTGATTTCGGTCTGCAAGGAGCCGAGCCCGCCCCTCACCCCACCATCTTGGCAAACACCGCCGGATCGACATTGCCGCCCGAAATCACGGCGGCCACCACCTGGCCCTTCACGTCGATGCGGCCGGCAAGCAGCGCCGCCAGCGGCACGGCGCCCGAGGGCTCGACCACCAGCTTCAGCTCGCGGAAGGCGAAAGCGACCGCCCGCTTCACTTCGTCCTCGGAGACGACCAGCCCACCCGCGACATGCGGCTTGTTGATCGCGAAGGTCAGTTCACCCGGCATCTGGGCGAGCAATCCGTCGCACAGCGAACCCGACAGCTTGGTGTTGCCAAGGCGCTCGCCCGCCTCGAAGGAGCGGGCATGGTCGTCGAAGCCTTCAGGCTCCACCGAATAGACCTTGGCCTTCGGCGCGCGCTCGTGCACCGCCAGCGCGACGCCGGCCAGCAACCCGCCGCCCGAGCAGCACACCAGCACCGTATCCGGCGAGAGCCCCTGCGCCGTCAGGTCGTCGACGATTTCGCGGCCAGCCGTGCCCTGCCCGGCCATGATGTAGAAATCGTCATAGGGCGGCACGACGATCGCACCGCGTTCGGCGGCCAGCGCATTGGCCATGGCCACCCGGTCGTCCTTCTCGCGGTCGAACAGAACCACTTCGGCACCGGCGGCGGCGGTGCGGTCGCGCTTCAGCTGCGGGCTGTCCTTCGGCATCAGGATGGTGGCGCGGATGCCAAGCAGCTGGGCAGCGGTCGCAACGCCCTGGGCATGATTGCCCGACGACATGGCGACGACGCCGATCGCCTTGCGATCCTCGGGAATGCGGGCAAGCCGATTATAGGCGCCGCGAAACTTGAACGAGCCGGTGCGCTGCAGCGATTCCGCCTTCAGGAACACCCGCGCCCCGGTCAGCGCGTCGAGCTCGGGCGACGAGACCAGCGGCGTGCGGCGGGCGACGGACGCGATCATCCGGGCGGCATCCGCCACATCGGCGGCAGTCGGAAGGGTAGCCATGACAAGTCTCCTCGGGATTGGCGCCATATGACGGGCGAAGTCCCCGCTCCGCAACCCCCGCTGCGCAAAGGCGGACCCGCGTCGCCTTGCCTCGCGCGCAGACCTCGCCATGCCGGCCGCTTCACGCTAGACAGCGAGGCGGAGATACGGACATTGACGCCAGCCGACCTGCCCATCCAGCCGCTTGCGCCGGCCACCGAGAGGCCGCCGCTCAGGATCCTGATCCTGATGAGCCGGACCGGCGGCGGCCATCTGGCAAGCGCCAGGGCGCTCGAAGCCGAATTCCGCCGCCAGCGCCCCGATGTCGCCGTCACCATCGTCGACATGCTGTCCGACCATCTGAGCTTCCCGTTCAACCAGCTGCCACGCACCTATGACGGGCTGGTCAGCCGCTTTCCCCGCCTGTGGAGCGCCATGTGGCATGGCTCCGCGCGCTCGCGCTTCGGGGATCATTCCTCCGCCATCATCCGCCGCCTCTCGCACCGCCATCTCGCGCGGCTGATCAGCGAGACCGCACCGGATCTCGTTGTGTCGGTCCATCCCCTGGTCAACGACCTTTTCGTGCCGGTGCTGGCGAAGGTCCGCCCGCAGACGCGCTATGTGACGGTGGTGACCGACCTCGGCGGCATCCATCCCTCATGGCTCCATCCGAAGAACAGCGCGGTCTATCTGCCGACCGAACAGGCTGTTGCCGGCGCGCTTGCCCGCGGTCTGCCGCGCGATCGCCTGCATATTCACGGCCTGCCGGTGCGCGCCGAGTTCTCGCAAGCCCCGGCGGAGCGAAGCGCGGCACGGACGAGCTTCGGCCTCGATCCCGAAAGACCGGTGGCGCTGGTGGTCGGCGGCGGCGGCGGCATCGGCCCCATCGAGGCCATCGTCTCCGAGCTTGGGACAAGCCTCGCGGCAGCCGGCTCTGACGCCCAGATCGTTGCGGTCACCGCCAAGAACGAGACGCTGAAGCGCCGTATCGAGGCCCTCCCCGCCCGCGTGCCGATCACCGCGCTCGGCTATGTCGACCGCATGTCGGACCTGATGCAGGCAAGCGACATCCTGATCACCAAGGCAGGCCCCGGCACCATCGCGGAAGCTTCCATCCGGGCGCTGCCCATGGCGATCTATGGTTTCATTCCCGGCCAGGAAGCCGCCAATGTCGACCATGTCGTGAAGGCGGGCGCGGGCCTGTTCGAACCTGCCCCGGCCAGGCTTGCGGCCCGTGTCGCCACCCTGCTCGGCCCCGGGCGCCTGGAACTGGCCGCCATGGCCGGCGCCGCCAAGGCTCTCGGTCGCGAACAGGCGACCCATGCCATCGTCGCCTCCATCCTCGCCAACCAGGACGCGTAAGCCTACGCAACATCCCGGAATACCAGCGGAAAGCATGGGCCGGATGCGGCAAGGCCCTTGCGAAACGATTGAATTGCCGGTCACAATCCCGTCGCAACGACGCCAAAAAAGATGGGAGGCCGGTCGTGAAACTCGTGCGCTTTGGACCCAAGGGCAAGGAAAAGCCCGGACTGATCGACCCCCAGGGGAAGATCCGCGATCTGTCGGATGTCGTCCCTGATATTGCGGGCGCCGCCCTGACCAAGAAGGGCCTCGCCAAGATCGCCAAGGCGAACTGGAAGAAGCTGCCGGTGGTTTCCAGCCGCGCGCGCATCGGCTCCTGCGTCGGTGGCGTCGGCAATTTCATCGCGGTCGGCCTCAACTATGCCGACCATGCCGCCGAGACCGGCGCGCCGATCCCCTCCGAACCGATCCTGTTCAACAAGGCGCCCTCCTGCATCCAGGGCCCCGACGACGACGTCATGCTGCCGAAGAAGTCGGTGAAGACCGACTGGGAGGTCGAGCTTGCCATCGTCATCGGCGAGCGCTGCCGCTACGTCACCAAGAAGGATGCCCTGTCGGTGGTCGCCGGCTTCTGCATCTGCAACGACGTCTCCGAGCGCGCCTACCAGATCGAGCGCGGGGGACAGTGGATGAAGGGCAAGGGCTGCGAGACCTTCGGTCCGCTCGGCCCCTGGCTCGTCACCACCGACGAGATCGCCGACGTGCAGAAGCTCGGCATGTGGCTCGACGTCAACGGCGTGCGCATGCAAACCGGCTCGACCAAGACCATGATCTTCGACGTGAAGACCATCGTCTCCTACATCTCGGAATTCATGGTCCTGGAGCCCGGCGACGTCATCACCACGGGCACCCCGCCCGGCGTTGGCCTCGGCATGAAGCCGCCGAAATTCCTCAAGGCCGGCGACACGATGGCGCTCGGCATCGATGGCCTCGGCGTGCAGAAGCAGAAGGTCATCGCCTGGAAGTGAGGCGAGACCTGAATCGGAACGTGAGCTGAAACGGCCACTCCGAATCTGAATCAGAACATGAGGAACCCCGGTGAAAGCCGGGGTTTTTCAATGGGATGGACCGGCCAGCGGAATCAGATTGCGGCTACTGACAAGAGCAACGAGAGCGACATTCAGCGCAGGCTGGTCGTTGTCCCGGACCCGCCCCGTCTGCACAGACGTCATCCCCGGCGAGCGAAGCGAGGGAAGGGGATCCAGGAGCCACCAAGGCCTGCATCATCGGCAGCGGCCGCTGCGAGACCCGGACACACGGCCCCTGGACCCCCTTCCCTCCCTCGGCCAAAGGCCTCGGTCGCCGGGGGTGACGGCGTGGCTAGCGGCTTCGGCCAGCCGTCTGACTCTGGGACCAGCGAAGCGATCCGCCATTCACGCAACGCCCCTCGTCCGCCCCTCCCAATAGGGCGCGCGCAGCACCTTCCGGTCCACCTTGCCAAGCCCGGTCACCGGGATCGCGTCGACGAAATTGACCGTCTTCGGCGACCAGGGCGCACCGCGTCGTTCCTTCACATGGGCCTGCAATTCCGCCGCCCCCGCATTGGCGCCGGGCTTCAGCACCACGAAGGCGGTGACAGCTTCGCCCCATTTCTCGTCAGGGATCCCGATCACCGCGGCGGACGCGACGGATGGATGCGCCATCAGCGCGTCCTCCACCTCGCGGGGATAGATGTTGAAGCCGCCGGAGATGATCATGTCCTTGGTCCGGTCGACGATATAGAGATAGCCCTCGGCATCACGCACCGCGACGTCGCCGGTATGGAGCCAGCCGCCGCGCAGCGTCTCGGCATTGGCGTCCGGCCGCTTCCAGTAGCCGGCCATGACCAGCGGCCCGCGCACGCAGATCTCGCCGGGCTCGCCGACGCCCACTTCGTTCATCTCGGCATCGAACAGCCTGACATCCACCATCGCACTCGGCCGCCCGCAGGAGCCGAGCCGCTCGGGCTTTGTCAGATCATGATCGATCTTGCGCATGGTCGTGATGCATTGCGGCGCTTCGGTCTGGCCATAGAGCTGGACGAAGACCGGGCCGAATATCCCGATCGCCTCGCGCAGCCGGTCGGGCGACATCGGCGCGGCGCCATAGACGATCATGTCGAGCGACGAGAGGTCGAAGCGGGCGCGAAGCCCAGCCTGGTCCATCAGCGCATAGATCAGCGTCGGCACGAGGAAGGTCGCATTGATCTTTTCCTCCGCGACGATCCGGCACCAGGCCTCGGCCTCGAAACCCTGCGCGAGGCGCACATAGCCGCCGCGATACATGACCGGATAGATCGTGACGCCGGCGGCATGGCTGATCGGGGTCGCCGCGAGGTAGCGGATATCGGCCGGCCAGTCCCATTCGCCATAGAGCAGCATGGTCATGGTCACCACCACCCGATGCGGCAGCATCACGCCCTTGGAGCGGCCGGTCGTGCCGCCGGTATAGGCGAGCCAACCGATATCCTCCGACCGGCTCTCGTCGATCAGCGGCGCCGGTGCCGCGGCTGCGGCCGCCACCAGGATATCCGGCACGCCGTCCATCGGGCCGAACGAGGCGACATGCTTCAGCCCCGGCACGCGGGCGCGGATCGCCTGCCCGCGCGGGCCGAACTTGGCGCCCTCGACGATCAGGAGGTCGATCTCGGCATCCTCGACGATGAAGGCCTGGTCGTCCTCCGCCGCCAAAGGGTGGAGCGGCGTGTAGCGCATGCCCATGATCAGACCGGCGCACATGGCGGCCCAGGATTCCGCCCGGTTGCCGGCCAGGATCGACAGCGCATGGCCGCGCGCAAGCCCCATGCCCTTGAACACCGCGATATAGCGGCCGATAGCCTCGCCGAGTTGCGAATAGGTCCAGGTGATGGTGCCATCGCCAATGGCCGGCCGTTCGCCGTGGCGGATCACCGCTCCAATGATCAGGCTGCCGGCCGTTCCGCCCTGGTGGAGGCTGTCCATGATGCTTTCCCCAAGTCTGCGGCCCTCTGGCGGAGCCGTCATGTCGGGGAAATTGTGCATGGGGCAGGCGCCATGGCGAGCGCCTTTCAAGCACCGCGCCATCTGCCGAACGGCAGGCGCGCCCAGGTCTCACGTGGAATCGAAGCTTGGAGAGCTCGGCCGAAGTCGCTGATGCGACTCGGCAATTGGCTCAATCCATCACCGCGGCTTTCAGGATGCACACCATCGTGGCATGGGCCGGCTCGGGCCCGACATTGCGGATCACGTGGCGGCCGTCGCAGCGATAGCGCAGGCTCTCGCCGGCCTTGGCGGTCTCGACCCGGTCACCGACCTCGACCTGAAACTCGCCGGACAGAACCGACAGGCTCTCCACCGAACCGCGCTGATGGCCATCGCTCTCCAGAACCCCGCCGGGGTCGCACTGGAAATCATACCATTGCAGCCATTCCACCGTCTTGATCCAGCCGATGATCGACAGCCGGCATTTGCCGTCGGCGGAGACCAGAAGCGGCGTGTCGCCCCGGCTCATCTTGTCGATGAACGGCTCTTCCGTGGCGGTCGCCAGCACGCGCTCGATCGACACGTCGAGGGCCTGCGAAAGCCGCCAGATGGTGGCGAGCGTCGGGTTGGTCTCGTTGCGCTCGATCTGGCTGATGATCGACTTGGCGACGCCCGACTGCTCCGACAATTCCGACAGCGAGAGATTGTAGGCCTTGCGCAGGCGCTGCACGGTCTTGCCGAGATTTCCCGACAGGACATGCGCTCCGGCGTCCATCTCAATCTTCTTCGGGTCGCGGTCTGCCATGGCACTCGGTCGTTGTTCCGAACGATCGTTCGTTGAAACAGACACTATTCCGCACCGCGGCAGGGCGCAAGCAAACCACCCGCCGAGGCCCCCCGCTCAGATCTCGCGGGCCGCCAGGAAAGCGTGCTGCGAGGCGCGCGTCCACGGCGCAATGCGTCCCTGGAAGGCGGCATAGCTGTCGCCGATCTTCTTCGCGGAGGCTGAGCGCGTGCCGACATCCTTGGCAAGTTCGGTCGCCTGCCGGCGAGCGCTGAGCAACAGATCCGCCGGGAAACCGCGCAGCTTGACGCCGTTGGCGCCGATCATGGTCGCCAGCGCCTCGGTGTTCAGCCGCTCGATCTCGGCGAGCGCGATGGTAACCTCCGCCTCGCAGGCCGCCTGGATCGCGGCCTTGAGGTTGGCGGAGAGCCCGTCCCACAGCACGCGGTTGATCACCAACTCGCTCGCGCCATTCGGCTTGTTGAAGCCCGGCGCGTAATAGAACGGCGCGACCTTCCACAGACCCAGCTGGATGTCCGAGCCCGGCGAGGTGAATTCGGCGGCATCGATCGCGCCACGCTCCAGTGCCGGATAGATGTCGCCGGGCGGCACGGCGAGCGCGGTGGCCCCCAGCCGCTGGAACAGTTCGGCGCCGAGCCCGACCATGCGGATCTTCAGGCCCTTCACGTCCTCGGCCGAGTTGATTTCGCGGCGGAACCAGCCACCCATCGAGACGCCGGTATTGCCGCCCATCAGCGACTTGTACCCGAAGCGCTGCGAGACCTCGTCCCACAGCTCCTGGCCGCCACCCTGCAGGATCCACGACATGTGCTCGGTTGGTGTCAGGCCAAACGGCACCGAGGTGAAATAGGCCAGTCCCGGCTCCTTGCCGACGCCGAAGAACGACGCGGTGTGCCCCAGTTCGATCGTCGCATTGCCGACCGCCTCCTGCACCGAGAAGGCCGGTACGATCTCTCCGGCCGAAAACACCTGCACCTCGATCTGCCCGCCGGTCACCAGCTTGATCCGATCGGCGATGCGCTGGGCCGAAAAGGCCGGTCCCGGCAAGGTCTTCGGCCAAGAGGTGGCCATCCGCCAGCGCAATGGCGTCTGCGCCCGCGCGACGGAGGGAGCGGCGATCAGGCCGGCAGCGGCGGCGGCAAGGGTGGAGCGGCGGTTCATCGGGGGCATGGAACTACCAGAATGCGTGAAAGTGATGGGTGGGACCATGGCCGTGGCCGATCCTGAGGCGATCTGCCGCGACGATGGCCTTGGTGACGTAATCCTTGGCCTCCTCGACCGATTGGTCGAGCGGGAAGCCCTTGGCGAGGCCGGCGGCAATCGCCGACGACAGCGTGCAGCCGGTGCCGTGATTGTTGGCGCCGGGGATGCGGGGCGCGGACAGCCGCACCGTGCCTTCAGGGGTGACCAGCAGGTCCACCGCCATCTCGCCTGTGCCATGACCGCCCTTCATCAGCACGGCCTTCGCGCCGCGTTCGATGAGAGCCGCGCCCTGGCGCTCCATCTCGGTCTCGTCCTCGGCAATCGCGCGATCGAGCAGCACGGCTGCCTCGGGAAGGTTCGGCGTCACCAGCAATGCGCGGGGAAACAACAGCCCCGCCAGCGCATCGACCGCATCGGCATCGAGCAGCTTGCCGCCGGAGGCCGCCACCATCACCGGATCCAGCACGACGTGCGTCATGCCATGGCGGTCGAGGCCTGCGGCCACCTGCTCGATCACGGGAACCTTGGAGAGCATGCCGATCTTCACCGCGTTGACCGTCAGGTCGGAAAAGACCGAGTCCATCTGCAGCGCGACGAAGCCGGCGGGCACGTCATGAATGCCCTGAACGCCAACCGTATTCTGCGCGGTCAACGCCGTGATGACGCTCGCGCCATAGACGCCAAGCGCAGAAAAGGTCTTCAGGTCGGCCTGAATGCCGGCCCCGCCGCTGGAATCAGACCCTGCAATGGTCACGGCGATCGCCGTCATGATGGGAATTCTCCTGGGAAACGTGCCGGCCGGACCGCCGGCAACCGTCAGATGACGCGTGCGCGTGTCGCGAGCTTGCCCGAATCAAGGCCGTGGAGTGCATCGAGATAGGCAGAGGCAAAGGTGCCGGGTCCGCTTGAATGCTCGGCGGCGATCTCGCCGGCGACACCGGCCGCCAGCATGGCCGCAGCACAGCCCTCGAACGGATCATCGGCGACCGTCAGGAGGGCAGCGATCAACGCCGCATTGGCGCAGCCCATGGCCGTGACACGCCCCATCAGCGGGTGGCCGTTGGGGATGCCGATAGCCCTGTTGCCATCCACCAGGCGATCTGTGGTGCCGGTGGCGGCGACGATGGCCCCAAGCGCCCGCGCGAAACCGTCGATGGCCTGGCCTTGGCTCAGATGCGCGATTTCGACCTCGTTGCCGCGGATGACCTTGGGGCCATGGGCAATGAGTTCGTGCGCGAAGGTCGAGCGGCCTGACGAGCGCTCGACGAAGACCGGATCCAGGACCCAGGGAATTCCGCGCCGGTTGGCGACCCCGATCGCCAGCCGCATCGCCTGGCGTCCGGGCTCGTCGAGCGTGCCGAGATTGACCAGCAACGCGTCGGCGCCCTCCACGAAGGCCTCGACCTCTTCGACCGAATTGGTCATCGACGGCTGCGCGCCGAGCGCCAGCAGCGCATTGGCCGTGAAGGCCTGTGCCACGCCATTGGTCAGGCAGTGGATACGCGGATGACGCTTCCTGATCTTGTCGATCAGGGCGGCGGCACTCCAGGCGAGGCTTGCGGCGGCCATTACAGGCCCCCGCGGCAGGTGGGGACAGACATCTCGGTTTCCTCCGCCGGCATGACCCGGTTCAGGTACGACGGGTTGACCGGGAAACCCGATCTCTCAGCCCCAGATTGAGGCACCCCGACGAGACAGGAGCCAAGTGGTAGGACAAGCCCCGGCACCATGCAAGCGCTTCAACCTGGGCCATACGGCCAGCGCGCAGCCGGGTCGCGCTGCCGCATGGCGGCATCTCCTGCGCGCGGGATCGCAAGCCCAGCACCTTGCGCAGCCCCCTGCCGTCGTGGAATCTGGCGCCTGAGAGAAAGAGGCGCCCCATGATCCCGTTCTTCGTCCAGATCAAATGCCACCTCGGCAAGGCCTATCAGGTCGCCTCGGACATCGCCGACCGCGAGATCGCGTCCGAAATCTATTCGACCGCCGGCCATTTCGACCTTCTCGTGAAGTTCTATGTCGAGGCCGGCACCGATATCGGCCATTTCGTCAACGAGAAGGTGCAGATCATCCCGGGCATCCAGGACACCCACACGATCATCACGTTCAAGGCGTTTTGAGCCCTCACCCCTGCGGGGTCGAGACCTTGCGCTGGCGGGCGCGCTCCAGGCCCAGCTTCTGCTCGCGCCAGATGACGAAAATGCCCGAGGCCACGACAATGGCGCCACCCGTCAGCACATAGGCGCTGGGCAGGTCGGAAAAGACGAAATAGCCCATGATGATCGCCCAGATCATCGAGAAATACTCGAAGGGCGCGATCAGCGACGTGTCGGCATGGCGGTAGCTCATGGTCAGGAAGATCTGGCCAAGCCCGCCGAACACGCCGACCATGACCAGGATGAAGGCGAGCTGCGGCCCCGGCACCATCCAGCGGCCCATGATCGGCACGTAGTAGCCAAGCGGCCAGGTCACGAGCGCCAGCACCGCGCAGAGCACCATGAAGTAAAAGACGATCGAGGCGGTCGTCTCGATCGCCACCAGACGGCGCACCTGGATCGTCGAGAACGCCGCCATGACCGCGCTGGCGAGCGAGAACATCGCGCCGATCGACTGGGCATCGGAGGCACTGGCCAGCGCGTGCAGGTCGAGATGCGGCCAGAGGATGACAACCACGCCGACAAAGCCGATGCCAACCGCCGTCCAGCGATAGACCCTGACCTTCTCGCCGAGGAAGATCGCCGCCAGTGGCACCACCATCAGCGGCGCCGCATAGCCGATGGCGGTCGAATCAGCGAGTGGCAGCAGGGTGAGCGCCACGAAGCCGCAGAACATGCCGGTGGAGCCGAGCACGCCGCGCTTGATATGGCCGATATAGGAGGTGGCGCGGAACGCATCCATGATCTCGCGGCGGAAGGCGAGCATCACAAACAGCGGAATCAGGGCGAAAAACGACCGGCAGAACACCACCTCGCCCACGGGCGCCTCGCGGCCCGCGATGCGCGCCAGCGTCGACATGCAGGTGAAGCATACCGTCGAGCAGAGCTTCAGCAGGATTCCCGTAAGCGCACGGGACAGGACTGGCATGGGCGGGGGCCGATCGTGAGCGGAATCCCTTCAAACACATCCATGCAAAAATGAGGAGGCTTTTCTTTGCGGTGGAGGCCTGAAAGCCGGTGTCAGCGGAAGGCCGACAGGCCCGCGGCCCAATAGAGCCCACCCCAGACCACCACGATGCTGAGCGCCAACAGGGCCAGCGCCAGCACTGGCGAGCCGCCCTCGGTCGCTGCCGCATCCTCATAGGCAGCCGCAGGCTTGTCGCCCGTCACCATCGCCTGGATCAGCGGCTCCTTCTTGAGGAACGTATAGGCGAGATTGGCGAGCACATGGATGGCGATCAAGCCGAGCATCATCGGAAAGGCTGCATGATGGAACGCCTGCGCAGCGCGCCTCAGGGCCGGCGAGCCATAGGCATAGAGCGGCCCCTCGACGATGATGTCGTCGCTGACGAACAGCCCGGCGAGCCCCTGAAGGCCGATGAAGACCAGCAGCAGCAGGACCATCGAGCCGCCCAGCGGATTGTGGCCGAGGAAACGGCGCGGCCGGCCCCGCAGCACGTCGAGACCATAGCCGAATGCGGTCCAGGGCCAGGCGAGGAACGTCGAGAACCGCGCGGTGGTGGAGCCGGAAAAGCCCCACATGATGCGCCAGAGCAGCAGGGTGAGGATCGCGTAGCCGTTCATCTTGTGCCAGGCCAGCGTCACATCGCCGAAATTCTTGGCGAGCGGTGCCATGATCACCAGGAGGACCAGCGACCATTTGAACAGGCGGGTCGGAAGGTCCCAGGCACGGACCCGGTCAGGCCCCGAAAGCGTCTGCGATGTCATGGCTGCTCCTGCGAGAAACCGGCCGGATGATCCATCCGGCCGGCCGAGAGCCCCCGTCAGGTCCGGGGGCGGCGATAGGTGTCGTGGCACTGGCCGCAGACGCGCAGCACATTGCCCATATTGGCGCGGAACGTCGCCTCGTCAGTGATCGAGGCGAGGGCCGCGGTCGCAGCCTGGTCGAGACGGCCGAAGGTCGCGACGAAATCGGCGCGGCTCTCGTCGATCTTCGGCAGGGCCGCCGTCTCGCCGGTGAACGAACCGGCCGGGAACAGGATCGGCAGCACCTTGGCGTGGCGCGAATAGGTCTCCAGCGCGGTCTTGACCTTGGCGAGGTCGAAGGCGGCCTCGCGGCGCAGCATCTGGCCGGGCTCGCGCGACACGGCACCAAATTCCTTCAGCAGGGTCTGGCGCTGGGCAATCGGATTGTTCTGAGCGATCAGACTGCCGGCCCCGGCCACAGTCAGCGCGGCGGCGGAGAGGATCGCAAGCGTCAGGCGTTTCATCAGGTGTCCCTTGGTGTTTCGGCCAGTCCGGCCATGCGCGAATTGACCATGGGGAAGGCGTAGATTGGAACACCTCAAATCGGATCACGAGGTCGATTGTCGCAGCCCGGCGATCACGGCTGCGTGAGACGGCCTCAGTATTTGCACCGACGCAAGCGACCACTTGCGCCGGTGCAAATTGGTGTCGCTCGATCAGGCGGCCTTGGCCGCCTTGGCATCCTGGATCGTCTGCCAGACGAGAGCAGGCGTCGCCGGCATGTCGATATGGGTGATGCCATAGGCGCGGTTCAGCGCATCCACCATCGCGTTCATGATCGACGGGCAGGCCCCGATCGTGCCGGCTTCGCCCGCGCCCTTGATGCCGAGCAGATTGGTCACGCAGGGCACGTTGCGGGTCTCGAAATGGAAGTTCGGGACGTGGTCAGCGCGCGGCATGGCGTAGTCCATGAACGAGGCGGTGATCAGCTGGCCCGTTTCCTTGTCATAGACCGTGCGCTCCAGCAGCGCCTGGCCGATGCCCTGCACGATGCCGCCATGAACCTGGCCGGCGAGCAGAGTCGGATTGATGGTCACGCCGAAATCGTCGACCACCGTATAGGCGACGATCTCGGTCGCCCCGGTGTCCGGATCGATCTCCACTTCGGCGATATGGGTGCCATTCGGGAAGGTCGGCTCCGGCGGACGCCACGTGCCATGGGCATGAAGCTTGTCGCTCGCGCCGGGAAGGCTCGCGACCTTCTCGTAGCTGATCGACTTGTCGGTACCGACCACCCTCACCTGACCACCGACCACCTCGACGTCACCGACGCCGACTTCCATCTCGGCGGCGGCAAGGTCCTTGATGATGTCGACCAGCGCGCGGGCGCCGACATCGACGGCAGCGCCACCGACAGGCAGCGAGCGCGAGCCGCCCGTGCCGGTGCCGCTCGGCACCAGCGCGGTATCGCCCTGGATCACGTTGATCCGCTCGATCGGGATATCGAGATATTGCGAGGCAACCTGAGCATAGGCGGTCTTGTGGCCCTGCCCGTTCGACTGTGTGCCGATCTTCAGGGTCACGGTGCCGTCGGTCTCGAGGTTGAGCCAGGCATTTTCCGGCGCACCGCCACCGCAGGCCTCGATATAGGTCGCCATGCCGATGCCGCGCACCTTGCCGAGCTTCTTGGCGGCCTTCACCCGGTCCTTGATCGTGTCCCACTTCGCCACTTCCATGGCGCGGGTCATGTGGCCGTCGAACTCGCCGGAATCATAAGTGCGGCCGACCGGCGTCTTCCACGGGAACTGGTCGGGCTTGATGAAGTTGCGGCGGCGGACTTCCGCCGGCGTCGACCCGATATCAAGCGCGATCTTGTCCATCAGCCGCTCGATCAGATAGGCGGCCTCCGGGCGACCCGCGCCACGATAGGCGTCGACGGGAATCGTGTTCGTATAGGCATATTTCAGGTGCACATACATGGCAGGGATCGCGTAGACGCCCGCCAGCATGAGTGCGCCGACATAGGGGATGAAGGTCGCATATTGCGACAGATAGGCGCCCATGTCGGCGATCGTGTTGACCTTGACTGCCAGTACCTTGCCGCGCTTGTCGATCGCCGCAATCGCGGTCGAGACATTGTCGCGGCCCTGGCTGCAATTCATGAAATGGTCCGAGCGGTCCTGCACCCAGGCCACCGGCTTCTTCAGCTTCTGCGCCGCCACCATGCACAGCGGATATTCGCGGAACATGAAGGTCTTGGTGCCGAAGCCACCGCCGACATCCGGGGTGATGACGCGGATCTTCTCCTTGGGGATGTTGGTGAAGATCTTGGTCGCCAGCGTGTTCTGGATGCCGTGCGAGCCCTGGCTGCCCATGGTCAGCGTGTAGCTCTTGGCCTTCGCGTCATATTCGACGAGGCAGCCGCGGGTCTCCATGTAATTGGTGATCAGGCGGTTGTTGACGATGGTCAGTTCCACCGTGCGCGCGGCCTTGGCGAAGGCTTTTTCGGTCGCGTCCTTGTCGCCGAGCACCACTTCGCCTGCGAGATTGCCGGCAATGTCGGGCCAGACCAGCGGCGCGCCGGGCTTCAGGGCATCGACCGCATCGATGGCGGGGTCGCGCGGGGTGTAGTCGATCTCGATGGCTTCGGCCGCATCGCGGGCCCGCTCAAGCGTATCGGCCACGATGAAGGCAACGCCGTCGCCGACATGGCGCACGGTCTTGGAGCAGAGCACTTCCCAGGGCGGGGTGACGATCGGCTTGTCGTCCTTGGTCGGCACCTGGCTGAGGCAGGGCAGCAGGCCGACGCCTTCGAGGTCGGCATGGGTGAAGATCGCCTTCACGCCCTTCATGGCGCGGGCGGCCGAGACGTCCTTGATGGTGAAATCGGCAAAGGCATAGGGCGAACGCAGCACATAGCCGACCAGGGCGCCTTCCGGCACGAGGTCCGAGACGAAGCGTCCCTCGCCTTTGATCAGAGGTGCGTCCTCAACACGGGTCAGGGCCTGACCCATTCCGAACTTCATCGGCGTCATGAATTAATGCTCCGGGGTTTAGCCCCGAAGGATGGAACGCTTCCAGTCTTGTCGCAAGTGCGCTGCAGCGCAGGCGCGCAATGCACAGGGAAAAACCCGGCGACCTTTCGGACCGTCAGATGCGGGCCGGCTGGTGGTGGGCGACGCGAGCCGACTCGTACCGGCGGGCACAGCGGCTGATCGAGATGCCGGCAAGCGCGAAGAAGCCGATCGCGAAGGCGAGGATGCCGATCACCGGGGCCACGAACCAGGCAACGGCCAGTGCGGCGGCGGCAACCACGCCCAGGGCAGCAACGGTCCGGACTTCGCAGAAGAGAAGGTCGATCGCGTCGGTCATGGCTCGCTCCATCGGTCTGGACCGGACTTGTTGCCGCTCCCTGTTTCTCTGTCGTGTCGGCAACGGCAAAGGTTCATGAGGGCGGCGATATCAGGGGACTGTCTCAGCCGTCACATGAAGCCAAGCTGAACGGCGGCAACAGCTGGCACACCCGCATCACGCCTTGCGGCGCCCAATGCTGCGATAGAGCCCATAGCTGAGGACAAAACCGCCGATGCCTGCGGGAACGGCGCCCCATGCACCGAAGAATGTGCCGGCGACCGCAGCGGCGAAAACACCGAGCACGGCGCAGGCCACGATCGGAATCTCCATGAGCGCGTTGAAGATCAGTTCGAGCAGGCTGAACATCGGGCACCTTGAAACCGGGTTGAATCAGGGAGGCACACGACCTCCGCGTCATGGGTCGTGCGCGCGATCTGGAAGGTTCAACGCGGGACCGGTCGCGTCAAGCGGAGCGGGATCCATCGTGCCAGGCGAGCTGCGGTAGGGGCGTGGTCCGGCCAAGGCGGTTGGGCGCGCTCTCGCCTCTCCCCGACGGAGAGAGGCCGGGCGCTACAAGCGTCCGGGTGAGGGGGAGAGCTGTCACCGGTGAGGTCCAAGGCCCCTCACCCGCCCTCGGCTAACACCTCGGTCGACCTCTCCCCAACGGGGCGAGGTGAAGATCGCGCCAGCGTCAAGCCCCGCCTTCGACGCTCAGCGCCGCAGGACCGCTCCCCTACCCCTGCACGCCCCGCCGCAACCGCTTCAGTTCGGGAAGGAACTCCCGCCCGAACAAGGCGATCAGCGCGCCGCCATAGGTGACGCCGCCGAGCGCCATGAGGATCACCAGCTTCAGCCGCTCGGCATTGGCACTCTCGCCCGTGATCACCAGGCCAAGGCCGTAGGATGCGGCAAACAACACGACCACCAGGGCTCCGAACGCGATGGCAAGCCGTGGCAGCACCCGGTTGGCGCGCTCGTCCAGCCCCATCAGCCCGCGCCGTTTGGCAAACCAGCCGAGCAGGCCAATATTGATCCAGGCGCCGACGCCGGTTGCCATGGCCAGCCCGACATGGCCGAGCGGCCCGACCAGCGCGAATTTCAGTCCGACATTGACGATGATCGCGGCAAACATCGCGATAACAGGCGTCTTCGTATCGCCGCGCGCATTGAAGGTGACGGTGAAAGAGCGCAGCAGCACCAGCGCCGTCAGGCCGAACGCATAAGCCGCCAGCGCCGCCGCTGCCTGCCGCGCATCATCCGCCGTGAAGGCGCCATGCATGAACAGGGACTTCATCAGCGTGCCCGGCAGGATCATGAAGGCGGCAACCGCCGGCAGCGTGAACACCAGTGTCAGTTCGATCGCCCTGAGCTGGGCGTAGCGCGCGCCCGCCTCGTCGCCGGCCGCGATCCGTCGGCTCATCTCGGAGAGCAGCACGGTGCCGACCGCCACCGCGATGACGCCGATCGGCAGCTGGTTCATCCGATCGGCGAAATAGAGCCAGGTGATCGAGCCGGCCACCAGGTAGCTCGCGATGATCGTGTCGGCGAACACCGCGATCTGGCTGCCGGACGAGCCAGCCGCCGCCGGCACGAAGGTGCGCCAGAACTGCTTCACCTCCGGCGTGATCTTCGGCAGGCGGAACTCCAGCATCACATTGGCGCGCAACGCATCGCCGGCCACGAGCAGGAATTGCAGCAGGCCTGAGATCAGCACGCCCCAGGCGGCCGCGTGGCCGGCGGTCGGGAAAGAACCGGCCGCCAGCAGCGTCAGGATCGTCGCCATGTTGAGCAGGATGGCGGTGGCGGCCGCCGCCGCAAAGCGCCCGACCGCGTTCAGCACGCCACCGATCAGCACCACCAGCGAGACGAAGGCGAGATAGGGAAAGGTGATGCGGGTGAGCTCGACCGCCAGCTGGAAGCGCGGTCCCGATCCGCCAAAGCCCGGCGCCAGCAGGTTGACCACGAAGGGCATGAAGACAAGCGCGAGCCCCAGCAGCACCAGCTGCGCCAGCAGGAGATAGGCGAAGATCCGGTCGGCGAAAACCAGTGCCGCGTCCTGACCCCGCTTGGCCGCCACCTTGGCGAAGGCCGGCACGAAGGCGGCATTGAACGCGCCCTCGGCGAAGATCGCGCGGAAATGGTTGGGAATGCGGAAGGCGACGTTGAAGGCATCGGAAATGATGCCGGCGCCCAGCACATTCGCCAGCATCAGGTCACGGATGAAGCCGACCATCCGGCTGATCAGCGTCAGCGCCGAGACCGAGAAGATGTTCCTGATCACGGCCGGCCGGATCCTCGATGAAGGCGATGGCGCTGCGCGCGACGGCGCGCGGAGACTGCTAGCCCGTGTTTCGGACGAAACCAAGACTTAGACGACAGCAATCGATTCGGCTCGCGGCGAGCCGTCCCTGCCTCAGGACGGGAGCGTGCCGGCGAATTGCGGCCCACCAGGAAACTGGAACACCTTGTCCTCGGCCGGAAACACCCGGAACACCGCGGACGCCAGCATGATCAGCTGATCGCCGGCCATCACCTCGCCGTCGATGAAGGCGAGCGCGCGGGTCAGCTTCTTCACCGTCACGCGCGCCGACACCCAGTCGCCCGCACGGGCGCCGGCGACGAATTGCAGGTTGAGGTTGATGGTGGCGCAGCGCCGCCCGGTGAGCCGCATCACCTCGCAGCCGATCACCGTGTCGACGAAGGTCGAGACAGAGCCGCCATGCAGCACGCCGTTGGGATTGCCATGGCGCAGCTCGCTGCGGAAGCCGTATTCCACGGCATTCTCGCCGTCCTCGCGCCAGAAATAGGGCCCGGCGAGGCCGATGAAGCCCTCGCCATCGCCGAAGCGGTTGAAGCCGGCCTCCGTCGTCATGTCGCCTGCCTGCTCATCCGCTGCCTCAGACCGGCAGCGTCAGGCCGGCAGCCTTGGCGTCGGCGACGAAGCCCTTGACCGTATCGAGCGAGATCTCCTCCGGCGCCTTGCCGAGGCCTTCGAGCTTCTTGAGGATATCGGCCGGCGCCGTGATGATGTGGCAGCCGATCCGGTCGGCTTCGAACACGTTCCACGCCTCGCGGGTGGAGGCCCAGATCACCTCGATCGTGTCGGTGCCGCGGGCAAGGCCGACGGAATAGGTCATCACCGGCATGTAGTCGTGGCCGGCATCACCGAGCCGTCCGGCAAAGACCGAAATGATCGACGGCGCACCGCCCTTCAGGGCATCGACGGAAGTCTTCACCTGCGCCTCGGTATAGAGCGCGGTGAAATTGATCTTCACCCCCTCGCGGGAGAGCTTGTGGATCATGTCGTAGAGCGGCTCGCCCTTCGAATTGGTCACCGGCAGCTTCACATAGACATTCTTGCCCCAGTTGGCGATCAGGCGGGCCTGGCGCTCCATCTCGGCGAGATCATCCGAGATCACCTCGAACGAGATGTGATGGTTGGGCACGGCCTCCACGAGGTCGCGGGCATAGGCCGCGTAATCGGTGACGCCGGCCTTCTTCAGCAGCGACGGATTGGTGGTGAAGCCCTGGATCCACGGCTTTGCCACCATTTCCAGGATGGAAGCCTTCTCGGCGCCGTCGGTGTAGAGCTTGATCTTGAGGTCGGCGAGTGCCGGCATGCGTCGTCTCCCGAATATCGTTCCCGTCGTGTTTAAGACCGACAGCACCAGGTGTCCAACCAGCGATTCGCCTTGCCCGCTCTCCCGTACGGCAACATGATCACTGGCAGCACAGCCTCCCCATGCTGGAGACGCCATGCCTGAGCCCCCCGATGCCCCGCTCGTCGCGCGGTTCGACCGCAAGCGCTACGAGCAAGGGGCCTATGTCTTCGTCGCGATCCTCGTCCTGGCGTTGATCTACACCGCGTGGGCCGCCGAACCGCGGGACCTGATCATCGCCATGGTCGCCTTTGCCGTCATCGTGGCTGTCCTCTATGCCGAGCAGCGACGAATCCAGAACGCCCCCGGCCCCCAGCTCATCATCGACGCAGACGGCATGGTCATGCCCGACCATTTCGTCCACAGGCTGCCATGGGCGGCCATCACCAGCGCCAGGGTGACCACGACCTATAAAGGCGTGCAAATGCTGGTCGTGACCATCCCGAGTGCATCGCCATACGGCCCCCGCGGCAACGCCTGGGAGTGCGGGATACAGACGATCGGCGGCACCACCGAAGTCACGCTCGGCATCAACCATTTCGATGTCGACAGCACGCAGATCGAGGCCGCCATCGCCCGCTTCGCGTCCAGCAAGGGGAACCCGCCCGCCTGAGGACTGTCTGCCCATTCGCGACCATGGCCCCGCCCAAAAATCGTTTCGCCCAAGCTGCGCAGGGGCTTGATGATCCCTATCTAAGGTCGACCTGGGCCAACGTTGGCCGCAGACATTGGGATCGGGACTATCCATGGGTGTGCTTCGTTTCATCGGCAATGTGCTGTGGTTCGTGCTCGGCGGCGTCATCGCCGGCCTCGCCTGGTATCTCGCCGGCATCGTCGCGGCGATCACCATCATCGGCCTGCCCTGGGCGCGGGCCTGCTTTCGCATCGGCACCTACACGTTCTTCCCCTTCGGCCGCGACATGATCTCGAAGAGCGAACTGACCGGCCAGCCGGCCGGGGCTGCGGGCGTGTTCCGCTTCATCGGCAATGTGATCTGGTTCGTCGTGTTCGGCTGGATCCTGCTGGTCATCCACGTCACGTCGGCGCTTGCCTGCTTCATCTCGATCATCGGCATCCCCTTCGGCTGGGCACATCTGAAGCTTGCGGCCGCCTCGGTCTTTCCGCTGGGACAGCGCATCGTCTCGGTGGACGTCGCTAGGCTCGCCCGTGACCAGAATGCCTATGCCGCGCTCGCCGGCATCCGCCAGCGCTGACATGCCCGGTCACGTCATGTGATCTCGGCCGATTTGGCTGATGGCGCGCGAAACGCTATAGGTCGCGCCCCGCTGGCGGCGATTCAATCGCCGCGCATCCAAGGACGGACGACCATGATCAGCATGACGGATGGAGCCAAGCCCCTCAGGGTCGGCGTGGTCGGCCTTGGCGTCATGGGCAAGAACCACGCCCGCGTGCTGGATGAGCTGCCGGGCGTGACGCTGGTCGGCGTCGCCGATCCCGATGGCGTCCAGGTCGAGTTCGTGACCTCGCGGCTTGGCTGCGCCGGCTTTTCCACGCTCGACGCGCTGATGGATGCCGGCATCGACGCCCTGACCATCGCCGCCCCCACCCAGCTCCATACCCAGATCGCGCTCCAGGCCATCGCCCGCGGCATCCATGTGCTGATCGAAAAGCCGATCGCCCAGACGGTCGAGGACGGCCAGCGCATCCTCGACGCCGCGTCGCGCGCCGGCCTCACCCTGATGGTCGGCCATGTCGAGCGGTTCAATCCGGCGGTCCAGTCGATCAAGCAGGCGCTGGCCGGCGAGGACATCCTGTCGATCCAGATCACCCGCGTCGGCCCCTTCCCGCCGCGCATGTCGGATATCGGCGTGGTCATCGACCTCGCGGTCCACGACATCGACCTCATCCGCTGGTTCACCGGCTCGGAAATCCAGGACATCCAGCCGCAGACCAATTCGATCCATGCGGCGCGCGAGGACATCGCCCTCCTGCAGTTCCGCACGGTGTCGGGCGTGCTCGCCCATATCAACACCAACTGGCTGACGCCGTTCAAGGCGCGCACGGTGCATGTGGCGACCCGCAACAAATACATCACCGGCGATCTCATCACCCGCCAGGTGACCGAGTGCTTCGACTACAAGCCCGACGGCTCCTATTCGATGCGCCACCTGTCGGTTGCCTATGCCGAGCCGCTCCGCGCCGAACTCGTCGCCTTCATCGATGCGGTGCGCACGGGCAAGGCCCCCGCCGTCCTCGGCACGGACGGCCTCGCCAGCCTCGACATCGCCATGCGCTGCCTTGGCGATCGCGGGCAGAGCGCGCCGAAGCTGGCAGCGGCTGGGGAATGATCCGGCCCCCTGTGGCGCCTACTCAACCCTGATCCCGGCGGCCTTGATCACAGCGCCCCATTTCTCGATTTCCGCCCGCACGAAAGCGCCAAACTCCTCAGGCGTATTCTCGCGCACCGTCACCGCAAGCCCCTGCAGCCGCTCACGAATGGCCGGCTGGCGGATCACCGCATTGAGGCCGGCATTCAGCCGCGCGACGATCGCATCGCTCGTTCCCGCCGGAACGAAGACGCCATTCCATTCCAGGGCCTCATAGCCGGGCAGCGTATCGGCGACCGCCGGCAGGCCAGGCAGCAGGTCGAGCGGCGTCTTGCTCGTATGGGCGATGGCGCGCAGCGATCCGCCGCGCACATGGCCGATCGACGAGGAGGCATTGGAGAAGAAATAGCGGATCTGTCCCGCCACCAGATCGTTCAGTGCCGGCCCGCCGCCCCGATAGGGCACATGGCTGACATCGATCCCGGCCATGGTGCGGAACAGTTCGAGGGCCAGATGCTGGGCCGATCCATTGCCGGACGAGGCCCAGTCGATGCGGCCGGGAGCAGCCTTCGCCGCCGCAATGATCTCGGCGACGGTGCGCTCCTTCACCCCCGGATTGACCAGAAGCAGGTTCGGCACGACGGCCGACAGGAAGACCGGCCGGAACGCTGCGAGCGTGTCATAGGGCAGGCGCGCGAACAGCGTCGGATTGGCCGAATGCGCGGTCGCGTCATAGAGCACCGTATAGCCATCGGGCGTCGCGGTGGCGACGACATTGGCGCCGAGCGTGCCCCCTGCCCCGCCCCTGTTCTCGATGAAGAAGGACTGGCCCAGTTCCTCGGAGAGCCGCTGGAACAGGATGCGGCTCACCGTGTCGGCGCCGCCGCCCGCCGAATAGGGCACGACGACGCGTACTGGCCGGGCGGGCCAGGCCTGGGCGAGCGCCGGGGCAGCCAGCCCGGTGGCACCTGCGGCGATGACGAGGCGGCGAGAAAGCATGGCAGTCATCGGACGGCTCCGTTTTGGCGGTTAGCGGATGTCGATCGAATAGGAAAAGCGGTCGGCCGGACCGTAGGAGCGGCGGAACTCGAGCGGATTGCCGTCGAAACCGAACGCCACGCGCTCGATGACGACAGCGGCCCTGTCGAGGGGGAGCTCGAGCGCCTCCGCCATGGGCGCGGACAGCGGCTGAAACCGGATCGTCTCGCGCGCCGTCGCAACGACGCGTCCGCAGATGCGCTCGTAGAGCGGATAGAGAAGATCACCGAAATCGGTGAGGGCGAGATCGGCGAGCGGCCCGAAGGCCTTGTGGTCGAGCCTGATCTCTTCGGCCAGGATCGCCACGCCATCGGCCAGGCGCAGGCGCCGCAATCCGATCACGGGATCGCCGGCCATCAGGCCAAGCCGCTCGGCGGTCTCGCCATCGGCCGGCAGGATGTCGCGGGCGAGAATGCGGGCCTGTGGCCGGATCGACTGCCCGGCCGCATCCGTCATGCGGAAGAAGCGGGCCAGCGCACTCCCGAAATCCGCCCGGCGAACAAAGGTGCCCCGGCCCTGGCGCCGCTCAAGCAGGCCCTCGCCCACCAGGCCCTCGATCGCCTTGCGCACCGTGCCGACGGCCACGCCGTGGCGCACGGCAAGCTCGTCCTCTGCGGGGATCGCATCGCCCGGCTTCCACAATCCTTCGGCGATCGTCGCGACGAAGCCTTCCCGCAATTGCTGATACAGCGGCAGGCGGCTGTCGACAGAAGGGGCTTGCGCAAGGACCATAGAAACCTCTAGTCCTATAGAGGACTATTGGACTTCAATGACGAGCGCAAGTGCCTCCATGCCCCGGGTCGATACCCATGCCCATATTTTCCACCGCGGCCTGACGGCCATCGCGACGGCGCGCTATGTGCCCGCCTATGACGTCGCTCTGGCCGATTATCTCGCCTTCCTCGACGCACACGGGATCGCGCGCGGCGTCCTGGTGCAGCCCTCGTTCCTCGGTTCCGACAACAGCCATCTCGTCGAGGCCCTGCAGCAGGCCAGCGGCCGGCTGGCCGGCGTTGCTGTCGTCGAGGAGGCGCTGCCGGAGAGCCAGATGGCGCGTCTGGCTGAAGCCGGCATCCGTGGCCTGCGGTTCAACCTTGTTGGCCGCGCACCGACGCTGATTGCCGATCCGGCCCACCGCCCGACCCTGCGCGCCGCCGAGCAACTCGGCCTGCATGTCGAATTGCATGCCGATGCGCCGGACCTCCTGCGCGCCCTGGCTGTGCTCGATGGATTTGACGGGCCTATCGTGGTCGACCATTTCGGCCGCCCGTCAGCCACCGCAGGCGAACTTGAGGGCCTGCTGGCGCTTGCCAAAGATCCCCGCATCCACGTCAAGCTGTCGGCGCCCTACCGGGTCCAGCGTCCGGATGCGACCAGCCTCGCGCCGCTTTTCGTCGCCGCCTTTGGTACAGAGCGGCTGCTCTGGGGCAGCGACTGGCCCTGGACCCAGTTCGAGGATCGGGTCACTGCGAATGCCGTCCTGCCCGCCGCGCTTGGTTTGACACCGGCCATGGTCGAAGGCCTCGATGCCACGGCGATGCGGCTGTTCTTTCCAGGGGCGGCGCAGCCCAACGCGGCCTGAGGCCGCGATACGCCGTCCCCGCAACAGGCCCCGCAGATCTCCCCCGCCTTCCCGCCCTTGCATCCCGCCCCTGCCCGCAGACACACTCCCCGCCTGCCGGACAGCAACAACGGCCAAGGGGATGACGCCATGGACTATCGCACGCTCGGAGGCTCCGGCCTGAAAATCCCGGCCCTCATGCTCGGCACCGCGACCTTTGGCGGCGGCAGCGAGTTCCTGCGCAAATGGGGCGCGACCGATGTGGCCGAAGCGACTTCGCTGGTCGACATCTGCCTCGACTTCGGCTCCAACATGTTCGACACGGCCGATGGCTATTCGACGGGCCAGTCGGAGGAAATCCTCGGCCAGGCGATCAAGGGCCGCCGCGACAAGGTGCTGATCGCGACCAAGACCGGCATGCCCATGGGCCTCGGCGAGAACGAGATCGGCACGTCCCGCCACAAGATCATCGCGTCCTGCGAGGCAAGCCTCAAGCGGCTCGGCACGGACGTGATCGACCTCTACCAGCTGCACGCCTTCGATGCGCTCACCCCCATCGAGGAGATGCTGCACGCCCTCGACACGCTGACCCGCGCCGGCAAGATCCGCTATTACGGCGTGTCCAATTATTCTGGCTGGCACCTGATGAAGATGTTGGCGCTGGCCGACAGGCACGGCATGCCGCGTCCCGTCACGCACCAGATCTATTACACGCTGGTGGCGCGCGATTTCGAATGGGAGCTGATGCCGCTGGCGCTCGACCAGAATGTCGGAACCCTGGTCTGGAGCCCGCTCTCCGGCGCCAAGCTCTCCGGCAAGATCGGCCGCAACAGGCGCCCGCCGGAGGGCAGTAGGCTTGCAACCGACGCCAGTTGGCCGGTGGCAGACGATCTGCTCTATTCCGTGACGGACGTGCTGGAAGATGTCTCGGGCGAAACCGGCCGCTCGATCCCACAGGTGGCGCTGGCCTGGCTGTTGGGGCGGCCCTCGATCTCCAGCATCATTGTCGGCGCCCGCAATGCCGCACAGCTGAAGGACAATCTCGCCGCCTGCGAGCTGAAGCTGACGGCGGATCAGGTGGCGAGGCTCGATGCCGCCAGCGCCATTCCGCCGGTCTATCCCTACTGGCACCAGCGCCGCACCATGATGAAGCGCAACCCGCCGCCGGTGGGGTGAGACGGGCGGCGAATTTCAACCGCGTACGGCCCCTCACCCTTCCCTCTCCCCGCAGGCGGGGAGAGGGTATGCGGCGCCATGCGGCCTTCGACGATAACCTTCGCACCCCTCCTCCCCGCCTCGGCTCCCAATCCGGGACCGGACAGCGCGCAGACGCCAACGGGCACAGACCATCCCCTCTCCCCGCCTGCGGGGAGAGGGTTAGGGTGAGGGGTCAAGCGGCAAACCTGCCCCATCGCGAGAAGCACCACGACTTTGCCGCGGCACATCGATCCCTTGGCACTTTCTTGACCTTCACCCGCTAGAACCCTCTTAATTGCCGCTGCGTCAGCGGCCGAGCGAGGGTGTGATCCATGACCGTTCTTGTCACCGGCGGCGCCGGCTATATTGGCAGCCATATGGTGCTGGAGCTGGCCGATGCCGGCGAAAAGATCGTCGTGCTCGACAATCTGTCGACCGGCTTCGTCTGGGCCGTCGACCCCAGAGCCACCCTCGTGGTCGGCGACATGGGCAATCAGGCTCTCGTCGAGACCGTCATCCGCCAGCACGGCGTCGATGCCATCATCCACTTCGCCGCCAAGATCGTCGTGCCGGACTCGGTCGCCGATCCGCTCGGCTATTATCTCGCCAACACGGTCAAGACCCGCGCCGTCATGGCCGCCGCCGTGGCCACCGGCGTGAAGCACTTCATCTTCTCATCCACCGCCGCGGTCTATGGCACGCCCAAGGTCATGCCGGTGGCCGAAGACGCGCCGACCCAGCCGGAAAGCCCCTATGGCACGTCGAAGCTGATCACCGAATGGATGCTGCGCGACGCCTCCGCGGCCCATGATCTCCGCCATGTCGTGCTGCGCTATTTCAACGTCGCCGGCGCCGACCCGCAGGGCCGCACGGGACAGTCGACGCCGAACGCCACCCACCTCATCAAGGTGGCGGTGCAGACGGCGCTCGGCCTGCGCGCCAAGATGGATGTGTTCGGCACCGATTATCCGACGCCCGACGGCACCTGTGTGCGCGACTATATCCACGTCACCGACCTCGTCGGCGCCCATCTGGCGGCGCTGAAGCACCTGCGCGCCGGTGGCGCCAGCATGGTGGCCAATTGCGGCTATGGCCACGGCTATTCGGTCAAGGAGGTGATCGACACAGTGCGCGAGGTCACCCGCGTGCCGTTCAAGGTCGATTATGCGCCGCGCCGCCCGGGCGATGCGGCAGCCGTGGTCGCCGATCCGACCCGCGCCAAGACCATTCTCGGCTGGAAGCCGGCGCATGAGGACCTGAACGAGATCGTCCAGGCCGCCTATGCCTGGGAGCGACGCCTCGCCAACGGGCCAGGGTGATCAGGGCGCGCGGGGCGCCGGCCGCCCGACATAGCGCATGAGATAGAGCCCGTAGACCGCATTGGGCAGGACAAGCGCGATCGGCAGGACAAGCGTTGCCCAGCCGCCCGCAGCCGCCGCCTCGACCGTCCCCGCCTTCTGGCCCGCCGACATGGAAAAGGTCAGGAAGTCCCAGAGGGCGTGATAGGCCATCGCGACCACGAGCGAGCCGGTGCGGAGCAGGATCGCCATCATCGCAAGACCGGTCAGCGTCGCGGCCAACGCCTGGACGGCGGCCTCGCCGAATTTGCCCGTGATGAAGCCATTGAGCACGTGGACGCTGCCAAACATGAGCGATGTCGCCACGATCGCCGGCCAGACCGGCAAGCGTGTCAGGAAGGCCCGGTAGAGCACGCCGCGGAACATCAGCTCCTCGGAAATGCCGACGAACAGGGTGTTGATGGCGACGAACAGCAACACCGACATCGACGGCCAGCCCAGAGCGGTCGCCATCCCGGCAAAGCCGACGAGATAGAGCATCGGGAGCCACAGGATCCGCAGCGATCCCGGCGACGGACCACGCACCGCGAGATCGCGCCAGCCGCAGACGAGCGCCACCACGACCAGGAACAGCGCCGCGGCCACCAGATGAAGCGCGACGCTGCTCTTCAGCATGTCCAGAAGCGAGGCAGCCGATCCATGGCTCAGCCGCGCCCCGAACAGGGTGATGGCGGTCCATACCGCGAAAGTGGCGAGCGCGATCGGCAGGCGGCGTGCATCGAGCATGGCGAAAGCCTGCCTCACACCTTCCCTAAAGGCAAGGACATGCCGGTGGCCGGCCGGCGGACCGACAGGGCTGTCCCGAGGGCTCAGGACAGGCAACTAGTCACTCACCAGTTACATACTTCATTGACGCCCTGCCCGGCCCTGATTATCGTTTGTCGCAACGGGCCGCCAAGGCCGATCGCTACGTTTTCAGGAGGAAGACATGTCCAGGACCAGGCTGGCGCTTGCCGCCGTTGCAGCGCTTGTTGCGGGCTCGTTCACCGCAACCGCGCAGACCTTTCCCTCGCGCCCGATCACCATGGTGGTGCCCTTCGCGCCGGGCGGGCCGACCGATATCGTCGCCCGCATCGCCGCCGAGCGCATGTCGCAGACCCTCGGCCAGCAGGTGGTGGTGGAGAATGTCGCCGGTGCTGCCGGCACGACGGGTGCTGCCCGCGTCGCCCGCGCAGCCCCCGACGGCTACACGATCCTGATGGGCCCGATGAGCACGATGAGCTTCTCGCCCGCGCTCTATCCCCGCCTCGCCTTCAATCCGCTGACCGATTTCGAGCCGGTCGGCATCGTCGCCTCCGCCCCGATCATGCTGGTGGCGAACAAGAACCTGCCGGGCAAGACGCTCGCCGACTTCGCCGCCCATCTGAAGGCCAACACCGCCTCCATCAACAACGGCAATGCCGGCGTCGGCTCCACCTCGCACCTCTCCTGCGCCCTGCTCAACGCGCGCATGGGCGTGACGCCGACGCTGGTGCCCTATCGCGGCACGGGCCCTGCCCTGCAGGACGTGGTGGCCGGCCAGATCGGCTATCTCTGCGATCAGGTGACCAGCCTGATGGGTCAGGTCCAGGCCGGCGCGGTGCAGCCGCTGGCGGTTTTGGCCCCCACCCGCTCGCCGGTGCTGCCGAATGTGCCGACCGCGACGGAAGCCGGCATGGCGGGCGTCGACATGGTGGTGTGGAACGCCATCTTCGCGCCCAAGGGCACGCCGGCCGAGATCGTCACCGCTCTCAACCAGGCGATCGCCAAGGCGATCGACGACCCGAGCGCCCGCGACCGCTTCCTGCAGCTCGGCGCCGAGGCTCCCGCCGCCGCGCAACGCTCGCCCCAGGCGCTTGGCCAGATCCACGCCGCCGACGTCGCCAAATGGGGCGATGTGATCCGGGCCGCCAATATCAAGGTGGAGTGAGGCCGCACACCGCCTCGTGCCGCCTTGAGCCGGCCCATCGCCCGTGTCAGAACCAAAGCGAGCGTGGGAGCAGAACGGCATGGCGGACGAGGCGGCAGGCGCGCCGGTGATCAAGAAGCCGGTGCGCAAGCGCGACAGCGTGGCCACCCGCGCCCGCATCCTGAACGTCGCCACCCGCGAATTCGCCAACAAGGGCTTCGAGGGCGCCCGCACCGACGACATCGCGGATCGCGCGCGCATCAACAAGCGCATGATCTACCACTACTTCACCTCGAAGGAGCAGCTCTACCTGGCGGTTCTCGAGGAGGCCTATGAGCGCGCCCGCTCGGCCGAACAGAAGCTGGAATTCGACCAGCTGGAGCCGCTGGCCGCTCTCATCCGCTTTGTCGAGTTCACCTTCGACAGTTTCGTGCGCGACCGCACCTTCATCAACCTGCTCGGCACCGAGAACCGTCAGCGCGCGCGGGTCCTGAAGAAGTCGGCCCAGGTCAACACGATGAACTCGCCGATCATCGAAGCCCTCGCCGGCATCCTCAAGCGGGGCGAGAAGGCCGGCGTCATCCGCCCGGGCCTCGACGCCCTGCAGCTGTGGATCACGCTGACCGGCGTCTGCTACTTCTTCTTCTCCAACATCTACACGCTGTCGGTGATCTTCGAGCGCGACTTCGAGCAGGCCGCGGTGATTGCCGAGCGGCGCGCCCATGTGGTCGATTTCGTGATGCATGCCGTGAAGGCGTGAGTGATCGCGCGGAGCGCGTCAGACCGGCAGCACCATGTGGGGAACGCTGGCAATCAGCACCGCCAGTTGGGCAGCATTGTAGCCCATTGCCTCCCAGTGGAGCCGCCGCAGCCGTCCAACTGCCGCTGCGTCGCCGCCATCACGGGCGCTCAGTTCGGCATCCATGCGGCGCAGGAACCAGGCCCGCGCCACAATCGCGCCGCCTGCGATCAGGGCAATACCGGCCACGGTGGCCAACCGACCCTCGGTCGCGAAGGCCAATGTCGAGACGATGGCTGCCACCGTCAGCACCCGGAAATAGCCGCTGAACATGCTGCGCATCAGCACGGTGACCGGCGCGATGTCGAGCTTGACCAGCAGAAAGCCCGGCGCCGCCAGCAGGAAATAGCCCATCGGCAGGAGCAGGATGACGGTCGCGATGAGAGCGATGGGATCGAGCGACATGGGCCGGACCTCGGCATCGGCCAGCGATCTGCCAGCCCGTCGACCAAGTATCGACGAGAGATGCCGCAGGGGCAATCGGGCATTGTTCGTACTCCCGGCAACCGGTTGGCGCGATGCGGCGCGCTGCGCGGGACCCCTGTCGGGTCTGTGACGAGTAGCCCCTCACCCGCCGATCACACCGCGCTTTTGTGCCGCTCGATGCAGGTCTTGAGCACCTCGTCCATCGGGCGCTTCCACCAGTCGAGTTCGGAGAAGATCTCCACTTCCGAGAACCCTTCGAAACCCTGCGCTTCCACCGCCTGCCGGATCTTCGCGATCTCGATCACGCCGTCCCCCATCATGCCGCGATCATTGAGCAGGTCGCGGGTCGGCACCAGCCAATCGCAGACATGGAAGGCGAGCAGGCGCTCGCGCCCGGCCCTGATGATATCGCGGTAGAGGTTTGGGTCCCACCAGACGTGATAGACGTCGCAGGCGACCCCGAGCGCGCCAGTGCGGCCGGGATCCAGCCGGTCGCAGATGTCGAGCGACTGTTCCAGCGTGTTCACGCAGGCCCGGTCGGCGGCATACATCGGGTGCAGCGGCTCGATGGCGAGCGGCATGGCGGCTGTCCTGGCATAGTCCAGCAGCTCCCCGATGCCGTCTTCCACCTGCTGGCGCGCGGCTCCCAGATCATGCGAGATCGCCGAACCGGGGCGCGCATAATGCGGCAGGCCGCCCACTACCAGCACGAGACAAGCGGCACCAAAGGCCACGGCTTCGTCGACCGCGCGGCGGTTATCGTCACGCGCGGCTGCCCGGTGGGCGGCATCGGCCGGGAACATGCCGCCCCGGCAATAGCCCGAGAGCTTCAGCCCGTTGGCCTTGACCGCCTTCACCGCCGCGTCGAGGCCGACAGTCGCCACCTGGTCGCGCCAGGGCGAGATGGCGCGGATCTCGTGGCGCGCGCAGGCCTCGATAATGGCGAGGAGATCGCCCTGCTTCCTCACCGTCGCGGTGTTGAGGGAGAGGAGGCTATGGTCCTTCGAGAAGTCGCGCATGGTCAGGCAATGCCCCGCGCCGCCATCACCGTCGCCATCCGTGCCGCCGCCTGCTCCGGATCGCGCAGGATGCCGGCGGCATCGGCGAGCCGGAACAGCTCAGCCAGATGCAGTGTCGAGCGCGTGCTCTCCTGGCCACCCACCATGGTGAAATGGTCCTGGTGGCCGTTGAGATAGGCCACGAAGACCACGCCTGTCTTGTAGAAGCGCGTCGGCGCCTTGAAGATGTGGCGCGACAGGGGAACGGTGGGCGCGAAAATGTCGTGGAAGGTGGCGGTATCGCCATCGGCCAGCGCCGACAGCGCGCCCGCGGCAGCCGGCGCGATCGCGTCGAAAATGCCGAGCAGTGCGTGGGAATAGCCCTGATCGTCGCCGGCGATCAGCTCGGCATAGTTGAAATCGTCGCCGGTATACATGCGCACGCGGCTGTCGAGCCGGCGCCGCATGGCGATCTCCTTGTCCTTGTCGAGGAGAGAGATCTTCACGCCGTCCACCTTGGCGGCATTGCGGTTGATGACATCGACCGCCGTATCCATGGCGGCGTCGAGATCGGGCGTGCCCCAATAGCCAGCCAGCGCGGGATCGAACATATCGCCCAGCCAGTGGATGATCACTGGCTCGCGCGACTGGGTGAGGATCCGGTCATAGACGCGGGCATAATCCTGCGGACCCTTGGCAAGCTTGGCGAGCGCCCGCGAGGCCATCATGATGATGCGCCCGCCGACAGCCTCGATGGCCGCGAACTGCTGCTCGTAGGCGGTGATGACATCGTCAATGGTCCGGGCTGCGGCGACATCGAGATGATCGGTGCCGGCGCCCGAGAACACCACGGCGCCAGGCGTCGCCTTGGCCGCCTTCACCGAGCGGGTCAGAAGGTCGAGCGCCATCGGCCAGTCGAGACCCATGCCGCGCTGGGCGGTGTCCATGGATTCCGCGACGCCAAGGCCGAGGCCCCAGAGATAGTCGCGATAGGCCATGGTGCGCTCCCAGTCGGGCGCGGCGCCAAGCCAGGGATCGACCTCGGCGAAAGGATCGGCCACCACATGGGCGGCGGCCAGCGCCACGCGGTTCAAGGGGCGCGTGATCCGGTCGGGGAAATTCTTCGGCACCGACAGGCGGAAACGCTCCAGCGTCCGGTCGGCGCGCGGCAGGACGACACTTGCGGCGGTCTGCGGCTTGTCCAGCATGGTCGTTGCTCCCTTCGATCTTCCTGGTCGCTTATCCCGGGCCTTGCCCGGATGTTGAATGGTCCTTCGAGGCTTGAGCCTCGAAGGACCTTCTGCACGTCCAAGGCCGCGGATCGGCGGCCCCATGCTCAATCGTCATCCCCGGCCGAGGCGTAGCCGAGGGGAAGGGGATCCAGGAGCCACAAGGTCAGTCCCTTCCGCTGGCAAGACGGCGGAGAGGTCAGGACAAACGGCCCCTGGGCCCCCTTCCCTCGCCGCTTCGCGGCTCGCCGGGGGTGACGTCTGTTCTTTAAGGGTGGGGACGCGAACAAGCGCCCCGCTCCCATCCTCACACCGTCAGCGCGGGCACGTCGACCCAGCGACGCTCCTTCCAGCTCTGCAGCGCGCATTCCACCAGCTGCACGCCCTTGGCGCCTTCCACCAGCGTGTAGGAATAAGGCGCGTCCTCCACCACGTGGCGGATGAACATCTCCCACTGCGCCTTGAAGCCGTTCTCATAGACCTGATTGTCCGGCATCTTCTGCCAGGTCGAGCGGAAGTCGATGGACTGCTTCTGGTCGGGGTTCCAGACCGGGCGCGGCGTCGCGTTGCGCGGCTGGATCATGCAATCGTGCAGGCCCGCTACCGCCGAGCCCAGCGTGCCGTCGACATTGAAGGTCACGAGGTCGTCGCGATAGACGCGGGTGACCCAGCTCATGTTCATGTGGGCGATAACGCCGCCCTCGAGCTCGAAGGTCGCGTAGGCAGCATCGTCAGTCGTCGCCTTGTAGCGCTTGCCGTTCTCGTCCCAGCGCTCCGGGATATGGGTCGCGCCGAGGCACGACACCGACTTCACCTGGCCGAACAGGTTGTCGAGCACATAGCGCCAGTGGCAGACCATATCGAGGATCATGCCGCCGCCATCCTCGGAGCGGTAGTTCCAGGACGGACGCTGCGCCTCCTGCCAGTCGCCCTCGAACACCCAATAGCCGAACTCGCCGCGCACCGAGAGCATGCGGCCGAAGAAGCCGGAATCGCGCAGCGACTTGAGCTTGAGGAGGCCCGGCAGGAACAGCTTGTCCTGTACCGTGCCGTTCTTCACGCCCTTGTCCTTGGCGAGCTTCACGATCCGCATCGCCTCGGCGAGATTGGTCGAGATCGGCTTCTCGCAATAGATGTGCTTGCCGGCATGGATCGCCTTGTCGAGCAGCGTCGGGCGCATCTGCGTGGTCGCGGCATCGAAGAAGATCTGGTTGGCCGGATCGGCGATCGCGGCATCGAGATCGGTGCCCCAGCGCTCGACGCCATTGGCCTTGGCAAGGGCTGCCACCTTGTCGGCATTGCGGCCGATCAGGATCGGATCGAGCTGCACGCGCGTGCCGTCGGACAGCTTGACGCCGCCCTGTGCGCGGATGGCGGCGACGGAGCGCACGAGGTGCTGGTTGGTGCCCATGCGGCCGGTGACGCCATTCATGATGACGCCGAGGCTGCGGGGAGTGGATGGCTTGGTGCTCATGACGGGCGTCCTTCGTCGGAGGTGGTGAGATCAGGGGAACGATGAGGCAGATGGCTCGCATGCGGCAGCGGCCGACGGGCGCACAGCCGGAGACCGGTCTCCGGCCTTGTCCACGACAGCTCCACCATGAACAGGCCGAAACGGCGGAAATTCGTGATTGTGGGATAGGGCGCGCGGAGACCAGTCTCCGCCTTCGTCCGGAATATCGTACTGACGCGGGGCCCAGGGTGAGGCCGCGTTTCGGATCGGGCCGGTCGGCGGAAACAGTCAGGCAGCGGCAGGATCGCGGCCCGAACGGCGCGCCGATCTCTCCCCGTCAGGCACGGCAGGGGCAGCCTTGCCGTCATCCGCGATCTCCCCGGTCACAAGGCTCTCTTGGATGGAGCCAATTAACTCACCAGTGATTTACTTAAGGAGGTGTGCAAGAGTCAAGACAGCGATCGCCACTCGGCCAGATTCAGCCCTCGAGCTGGAACGGATGGCCGATCTCGGCGAGACGCGGTGCGGCCTGGTCCTTGGCCGAAAGCGTCACCGCCGCCGCTGAAACCGGCCAGGAAACGCCGATATCGGGATCGTCCCAGGCAACAGCCGCGTCATGCTCGGGGCTGTAATAATCCGTCACCTTGTAGACGACCTGGGTGGCATCGGTCAGCGTGCAGAACCCATGCAGGAAGCCGGCCGGCACCCACAGCTGGCTCCAGTTGGCGGCCGACAGTTCCACCGCGACATGGCGGCCATAGGTCGGCGAGCCCCAGCGGATATCGACCGCCACATCCAGGATCGCTCCAGCGATGACGCGGATAAGCTTGCCCTGCGCGCGCGGGTTCTTCTGGTAGTGCAACCCCCTCACCGTGCCGCGCTTCTCGGACAGCGAGTGGTTGTCCTGCACGAAGACCGTGTCAGGCAGCCACTCGGCCCGGAACACCTCCGAGAAGAAGCCGCGCTCGTCGCCGAACTTCCTGGGGCGAATGAGCTTCAGGCCGGCAATGTCGAATCCGTTGATCTCGGCCATCATTGCTCCCAGAACCTGCGCCGCAATGGGGCTGGTTCTAGTCCAGTGGCCGGGCCTTGCAACCCTCTCAGAAAGGCCCGCGGCTCAGCGCCAGTGTTTCCGCAACGTCATCGATATAGAACGGTAGATTTCTATATAATTCGAGTAAAAATCACCAGCATTGACACGTTCTGAATTTAATAAAATGACGCCAATTGCAATACAAGAAAGTACGTCTGGCGTGAACGTTCATGTTCGGAGTGCCGTGAAATCTATTGACGGAACGTCAGGCACTCAGATCGGTTGACCCGACGCGCGAACAATGGTTTCTGGTGACAGTCGCCTGTTTCCAAGTCCATTTGCCGGTAGCGAGCCACCGCTTGAATCCCGTCCTTCACACCATTGCCGGCATGATTGGTCGCCTGGTGGCGAATCCGGCGAAAAAGTTCTGGGTTGCGGCCCACGACTACTGCGTGACGCTCGGCGCCCTTTTTGCTGCCATCGCGCTCCGCGGCGAGCCGCCGCTTCCAACCTATACTGGCATCGGCCCCCTCGCGCCCGCGCTGATCTTCGCAGCCACCGCGATCCTCGTTTACAAGGCCTGCGATCTCTACGCCTCGCGCTGGCGCTTCGCGTCGCTCTACGACCTGTTCGGCATATTCAAGGCCGTGTCGGTCCTCACCTTGATTCTGCTGGCGGCCGACTATCTGGTGGCACCCCGCCTGTCCGAGGCCGGCAAGCTGTTCGGCGGCCGCACGCTCATTATTTATTGGTGCGTCCAGATGATCCTGCTCGGCGGCCCGCGGGTCGCCTACCGGGCCTATCGCAGCTGGCGGCGGTCTGTGATCCGCAATATCGACCCGCTGGCGGCAATCGTCATCGGCCGTGCCTCCGATGCGGAATCGGTGATCCGCATGGCGGAAGCAGGGCTTGCCGGCCCGCTGCGCATCTATGGCATCCTGTCGCCAACGGCGAACGAGATCGGCCAGGCGGTGCGCGGCGTCTCCGTCTGGGGCTCGCTCGATCACGTCGAGGCCGTTGTCCAGGACGCCAACGAGCGCGGCATCGTCGTGCAACGTGCGATTATCGCACCCGACGCCCTGAACGAAGGGCCTGTCATCGAGGACCTGGTCGGCCGTTTCCGCCGCATCGGCATTCCCGCCATCCGCCTCGACGTGGCCTATTCCACCGACATGACCCGGCCGGCCCAGTTGCATGCCGTGATCGACGAGGATCTGCTGATCCGGCCGCTCGTTGACGTCGACGAGGCTCCGCTGCGCGATTTCGTCGCCGGCAAGCGCGTCATCGTCACCGGTGGCGGCGGCTCGATCGGCTCCGAGCTCGTGCTCAGAAGTGCGACGCTGGGGGCTTCCGAGGTGCTGGTCATCGACCATTCCGAGGCAGCCCTGCACGCCATCCTGGCGAGTGCCGAATTGCGGTTCCAGCCTGGCACCAACGCCGTGACCGGCCGCATCTGCGACGTCCGGGACCGCGCGCGCCTCGGGCGGCTGATGGCGGAGTTCAAGCCAGACGTGGTCTTCCACGCCGCGGCGCTGAAGCACGTGCCCCATCTTGAGCGCGAGGTGGCCGATGCCGCCCGGACCAATGTGATCGGCACCGTCAATGCCGCCGACGCGGCAATTGCCGCGAGAGCCGCAGTCTTCGTGCTGATCTCCACCGACAAGGCGACCAAGCCGGCGTCGATCCTCGGCGGCACCAAGCGCATTGCCGAACTCTATGTCCAGTCGATCGATGCAGCCCCACAACTGGTCGACGCAGAGGCCCGCGTGACGCGGCTTGTCTCCGTGCGCTTCGGCAATGTGCTGGGCACTGCGGGTTCGGTTGTTCCGCGGTTCCGTGCCCAGATCGAGGCCGGCGGCCCGGTCACCGTCACCGACCCCGCCATGGTGCGTTATTTCATGACCAAGAAGGAGGCGACCGACCTCCTGTGGACGGCCGCCCGCATCACCGAGGTTCGGGAACCAGGCGCCCATTCGGCGGTTCTGGTGCTCAATATGGGCCAGCCAGTGCGGATCGATGATCTCGCGCGCCGCATGATCCGACTTGCCGGCTTCGACCCCGACAAGAGCATGAAGCTCATCTATATCGGCAAGCGGCCCGGTGAGCGCCTGGCTGAGCAATTGTTCGACGAGCGCGAACCGCAATTCGATCTGGGCATTCGCGGTATCGTCGCTGCCGAAAGCCAGACTGTGCCATTCCCCGGCATGCAGGCCTTCATCGCCGGCCTCGCGGCCGCCGCCGAGGAAGGTGACGACAGCAAGGTCCGCGCCTTGATCGGCGAGCTGGTGCCGGAATTGCGCCCCCAGTCCCAGGCGAGCGTCGTCAGGCTTGGCCAGGCGCGCGGCGACGTCGCGGGCTGAGCGACAGGCCTCAATTCTCGCGAAACGCCCTGGCGATCTGCTCGGTGATCGGCTTCATCAGATAGGCCAGCGCGGTCCGGTCAGCGGTACGCACGAACACTTCTGCGGGCATGCCCGGCACGATGTGGCGGTCGCCGAGCTTGCGGCTCTCGCCCTCGTCCACCGCAACCCTGATCGCGAAATAGCTCTGATTTGTCTGCGCTTCTCGCACGATATCGGGGGAAATTCGCGAGATCCGCCCCTTGAGTTCGGGCGTCGTCCCATGCGGCAGGCCACTGAAGCGGACCGTCGCCTCCTGGCCAGGCATGACCTTGTCGATGTCGAGCGGCGACAGGCGCACCTCGATCACCAACGCATCGTCGCCCGGCACGATCATCATGATCGGCTGTCCCGCCTGCACCACGCCGCCGATCGTGTGATAGGCGAGCTGATGCACGAGGCCGCTCTGCGGCGAGCGGATCTCGACGCGCTTCAACTGGTCCTCGGCGGCGATGCGCCGCTCGACCAGTTCACCGATCTTGCCCAGCGCATCGCGCAGATCGTTCGACACTTCCCGGCGCAGTTCCTGCTCGATCTGCAGGATCTGCAACTCGTTCTCGCTGATCCGGCCCTCGGCGCGGGCCCGCTCGGACACGAACTGGCCGACATCGCCGGCAAGCCTCGCGGCCTCGCGCTCCAGCTCGACGACGCGCGTCCGCGGCACCAGGTTGCGGCGGAAGAGATCGCTGACATCGACGAGTTCGCGGTCGATCAGCTCGACCTGCCGCCGCCTTGCGCGCTCCTGCGCCGCGATGCCGGCAATCTCCTCGCGGATCTGCTCGATCCGTTCGCGCAGCTGCTTGCGCATTCCATCGCGCGCGCCGGCCCGAGCGCGGAACAGGTTCTGCTCGCCGATGATCGCCTTCTCGACATCGGAATCGGACCTACGGCTCGCGAGTTCCTGGGGGATCACGAGATCGGCCAGACCATCGCGCTCGGCCTCCAGCCGCGCCTGCCGGGCGAGGTTCTCGGTCAGTTGCTTGACGACCACCTGGAGGCTCGCCCGCGTCTGGGTATCGTCGAGCCGCATGAGCAGATCGCCTTCCCGGACCCGCATGGCGTCGCGCACACGGATCTCGCCGACCACGCCGCCGGTCGGGTGCTGGACCGTCTTGACGTTGCTGTCGACGACCACCACGCCGCTGCCGACCACGGCGCCCGACAAGGGGACGGTCGCGGCCCAGACGCCGAAGCCGCCAACCAGCACAACCACGATCGCAATGCCCGTGACGATCAATCGGCGGATCGAGCGGTCGGTCGGTCCGGCAGCCGGGCTGGCCTGGTTCAAGGTCTCGCTCATGCGCCGCTCCCCCGCCGCTGAGGCTGGGGCGCCAGCACGCGCTTCAGCACATCGTCCTTGGGCCCGAAGGCCTGGACACGTCCGTCCTTCATGAAGGCCACCATGTCGACCGCGGCAATGGCGCTGGGGCGGTGCGCGATCACCACCACGATGCCGTTGCGGTCGCGGACATGGCGGATTGCCTGGGTGACGGCGGCCTCGCCCTCGGCATCGAGATTGGCGTTGGGCTCGTCAAGGATCACGAGGAACGGCTCGCCGAACAGCGCCCGCGCCAGAGCCACGCGCTGCCGCTGGCCACCGGACAGCGCGATGCCGCCCTCCCCGATCCGCGTCTCATAGCCCTGCGGCAAATGCCGGATCATCTCGTCGGCGCCGGCGGCGCGCGCCGCTCTCACCACGTCGTCGGCACTGAAGTTCTGCCGGAAGCGCGCGATGTTCTCGGCAACGGTCCCGTCGAACAGGCCGATATCCTGCGGCAGATAGCCAATGAACGTTCCGCGTGCTTCCGCCGACCATTGCGCAAGCTCGGCGTCGTCGAGGCGAACCGATCCGCGCATCGGCGCCCATATGCCTGCGAGCGTTCGCGCCAGCGTCGATTTGCCGGATGCGGAATGGCCGATGACGCCCAGTGCCTGACCAGCCTGGAGCGTCAGCGACACGCCGTGGAGGATGGGATGCGAGCTGGCGGGAGCCCCGACGAACACCTGCTCGAGCGCCAGCGAGCGGACGGGCGGCGGCAGCGACAGCGGCGAGCCGGCGGGCGGCAGGAAGCGCATCGTTTCCCTGAGCCGCGCCCAGCCCTGGCGCGCGGCGGTGAAGCCCCGCCAATGGCCGACCGCCAGCTCGATCGGCGCCAATGCCCGCCCCATCAGGATCGACGAGGCGATCATCACGCCCGGCGTCGCCTGGTCGCTCAGCACCAGATAGGCGCCAAGCCCGAGAATGCCGGACTGCATCGCCATCCGGAAGATGCGCGATATGGTCCCATAGGTCGTCACAGCGTCGGTCGCCCGCGCATTGGCCTCCAGATAGCGCTCGTTGATCGCGCCATAGCGATGGCCGAGCGCCATCTGCATGCCCATGGCGGCCACCGTCTCGGCATTGCGCCGCGACGTCTCGGCAATGGTCGAGCGGGCGGATGCCTCCTGCGCGACGGCCCGCGTCGGACCGCGCGTCGCATGCTCGGTCATCAGCGCGATGCCGAACAGCGCGATCGATCCGACGACCACGGCAATGCCGATCCAGGGGTGGAGCAGGAAGCAGAGCCCGATGAACAGCGGCATCCACGGCAGGTCGAAGAAGGCCGTCGGCCCAAGACCGGACACGAAATTGCGGACGGCATCGAGGTCGCGGCTCGGCTGCAGCGCATCCAGATGGGCAGGTGCCCTCAGCGGCATGGTGACAGTGAGTTCGTAGATGCGCGGCGCGAGACTGCGATCGACCGAGGCCCCGATCCGGGTCAGCAGCCGCTGGCGGATCATGTCGAGCGCGCCCTGAACCAGGAAGACGGCGGCGAGCAGCACGGTCAATCCAACCAGCGTCTGCACGCTGCGGCTGGTCAGCACCCGGTCATAGACCTGCAGCATGTAGATCGCGCCGGCGAGCATCAGGATGTTGAGCACGCCGGAGAACAGGCCAGCCGCAACAAGGCCCGGGCGGCAGGCGGCCAGCGCCTCCGCGATCGGGTCCGATGGCTTGGAAAGACTGGGAAGGCCGCGCATCGGGACGTCCATGCGATGAGACTGTGGGCGTTTGGCCCGGCGCGGCCGAATCTGCCGCATGCTTGTGTGAATAGATAGAGTCAGTCCGCGATGTTTCGAAGCGAAGCGATCGCTGCCGCCTGCCCGTTTCAGCCTTTGGGCCGGGCAAGAAGCCGCCGGTAGACGGCGATCACGCTGGCTGACACCGCCTCGAGGTCCGAGCCTGCTTCGACAAGCAGGCGGGCCGCTGCCCCCATGGCCGCACGATCGGCGTGGGCAAGCTTGGCGATGGCCTCGGCCAGCGCCGCGACGTCGCCTGCCGGCACGATGAAGCCCGTCTCGCCGTCGACCACCGCGTCGCGGCAGCCGGGCACATCCGACACGATCGAGGGCCTGGCCGACGCGCTGGCTTCCAGCAGCGCCTTGGGCAAGCCCTCGCCGCCCCGCGACGGCAGGATGAAGGCATGATGCGCTGCGTGAAGCGCGGCGATGTCGCCCTGTGCGCCAAGCCAGCAGACACCCGGCTCGGCCGCGAAGGTCTCGAGCTCCGCCCTGGAATAGGCCCCGGGATTGTCGCCGTCTGGCGCGCCGACGAGTGTCAGCGAGACATCGCCCCCCACCGAGCGGCCTTGCCTCACGGCTGCAACCGCCAGGTCGATCCCCTTCGATCGCACCATGCGGGCGACCAGAAGGAGCTTCAGGCCCGGCCCCGCCGGCATGGGCTGGGCGGGAAAGTCCACGAGATCGACGCCGGCACCACCAAGTTGCACATGGCGGCCCTGGCTGGCAGCGGCCACGAGTCCGAGCCTTGCACCATCGGCATCGTTCTCGGCCAGCCAGACGGTGCCCGCGCGATCGAGAACCAGGCGCAGACCAAAGCCCAGCGCCCGGACCAGCGCACGGCGCACAAACGAGCGTCCGGTCGCGAGATAGCCGAGCCCGGTAATGCTGCAGACCAGAGGGAACGATGCACCGCGAAGCCGGGCGAGCGCCGCAATCGACATGCCATGGATCCCGAAGGCATGAACGATCGCCGGCTGATGGGCCTTGACGAGGGCCTTCAACTGCCCAGCGGCGGCGAGAAGACCCGTGGGCACCACGCCCCGCCGCGCGGCGGAAGCCGGAACGACCGCGATCCCGGCCTCGGCGATTCGCCGGGCCGCCTCGGCCATCCGCGTGAGCACCACGACGTCGAAGCCCTCGCGTTTTGCCCTGATAGCCCAGGGCAGGAAATGCGAGACGAAGAACCAATCCTCGTTGATCACGCAGATGATCGTCGGCCGCGCCTGTGTCACCGGCCGCCCCATGGATGGGGATGAATCGCCATGCTTCCTTGCCTTTGATCTGGCCCGGTGACACAACTCCGCGATCCGTCGAACTGCGGAATGCGGTTGCCGCCGGGCCGTGCAATCGGACAGCGAAAAGCCATGCGAACCGTCGCGGAAGAAGTTGAACGTTGCCTTCCCTACTTCGTGCGGCTCTGCGTGAACAGCGTCATTGTCAGCGGTGCGCCGCTCGACGAGGCGTCCCGCCACGTGGCGCTTGATCTGTCCGACAAGATGCGGCGCCAGCCCGGCATGAGCGCCGATCAGCAGGACCACTTCTATTCAGCCCTCGAACAGCTGATCCAGCTCGTTTCGGCGCTTTCCCCCCGCCTGCCGCCAGACCTGCTGCGCGACTTCGCCGAAAAGGCGACGCAGGCGCAGGTGGCATCGACGCTCGAACGGTCGCTGATGGGTGCGCTCAAGGCCGAGGCGATCTGAGGGCTCGGGCATGGCAGCCTTTGCGCTGAACAATCCGTTCGTCCGGTTCGTGCTGACCGGGGGCTTTGCAGCCGGCGTCAATGTCGCGGTCCGCATCCTGCTGTCGATGATCCTCAGCTACGAGCTGGCGGTTGTCCTCGCCTATCTCGCGGGCATGACGACCGCCTACATTCTCATGCGCGCTTTCGTGTTCGATCGATCGGGATCATCGACATCCGCCGAGTTCGGCCGGTTTGCGATCGTGAACCTGGTGTCCCTGGTCCAGGTCTGGATCATCAGCGTCGGCCTGGCCCGCTGGATATTCCCGGCTGTCGGCCTCACCTGGCACGCGGAGACGATCGCCCACGTGATCGGGGTGCTGAGCCCCGTCATCACGAGTTATCTCGGTCACCGCGCCTACACATTCGGCCGCCGCACGGACTAGGCCTCCGGCGGCATGACCGGATCGCCGAGCGATTGCATCAGCCGGTTGGCATTGGCGAACATGGCGATGGAGTGGATGAGATCCAGGATCTCCAGGTCGCCGAGACCGGCATCGCGCAGCGGCTTGAGGTCGGCGGCTTTCATCGCGCCGGGGTCGCGGGTCAGCTTCTCGCTGAAGGCAATGATCGCATCCTGCCGCGGGTCGAACGAGGCCTTCAGCCCCTCGTCGAACAGCCGCTGCATGACCTCGGGCTTCTTGGAAAGTTCCGCATAGCGGCGGGCATGGACCGACGTGCAATAGACGCAGCCATTGACGATCGAGACGATGGCCGTGGCCAATTCCCGTTCGACGCGCGGCAGCCCGCGCGGCGCATACATCACGCTGTTGAACAGCGCTCCGCGATGGATGAGCGAACCGGAATCGTGGGCCAGCGTCAGGAGATAGCGCGAGTGGCGCATGTTGGCGGGTGAGGTCTCGAGCGCCGCCAGCTGATCGGGCGTCGCTTCGGCCTCATCGAGCGGCGGCAGGCGCGGCTCCCATTCCACCGGCTGCAGGGTGAAGTGTGTCATTGGCCGGCCTCCTCGGCAAGAATGCGCAGGCCCGCGAGCACGCGGATCTCATAGGCCATGAAGGCCACGAGCTGCGTCAGCGCGACGATATCGCGTGAGGTGAGGCCGATCGCACGCAACCGGTCCATCGCGGCCGGATCCGTCCGCTCGGGATCCTCGGCCACCAGGTCGGCATAGGCCATCAGCATATCGAGCCGCTCGCCGCCGGGTTTCAGCCCCTCTGCCGCATCTGCATGGTCGCGGGCGCTTTCAGCGGCCAGGATCGCACGGAAATGCGCGGCAAAGGCCTTGTCGTGGGCGCTCGCCGCGATCCTCAGCCCGATTGCCGCGCGTTCCGCCCGCGTGAGATTGCCGGGATCCGGCGGCTCGAAAAGGGCATCATAGGCCCCCTGCATCCGGGCCACGATATCGGGCCGCTGCCGGCGCAGGCCGGCAATGGGCGAATCCGGCGCAAGGCCGGCCAGGCGATCGATGAGATCGGCTGCATCTGTCATCGGAAGCACTCTCAAGTCCTGATGGTCCGGGGCGGATCGTAGCGGCAGCGCACCCCACTGCACAGCCGCATCTCAGCCAGCCCCCAATGCCTCGGCATCGGTCCACTCGTCGCCGACAAGTTCGGGCTTGTCATAGGCATTGAGCGCCTGCCAGTGCCGTTCGATATCCCGACAGAACAGTTCGCCGGCAACCGCCTGGGCCAGCAGTGTCGCGCCCTCGCTGATCTTCGGGATGTCGCCGCTGATCTTGCCGAGGCTGAGGGTTGCCGCATGGTTGAAGCAGTGGAGATCGGCAAGGAAAGGCGCTTTGCCCGGCTCGCGCTCGGTGAAGGCAAAGCTTGGCGTGAGATAGGGGAAGCCCGCGAGCGATGAGCTCTCGAGACCTGGCGGTGGGCTGTAGCGGTCGCGCCAGGCGGCGATAGCGGCGGAGAAAGCGGCAAGCTCCGGCCTGACATCGATCTCGACGGTGAAGCCGGTGCCGAGGATCAGGAGATCGGCTGTGAAATGCCGGCCACGCGTCGTCTCGATCTCCAGTTGTCCGTCGTTCTCGCGCAAGGCCGCGATCCCTGACCCCAGATGGAAGCTCGCATTGCCGTGACGGCTGACCCGGAGCGTCGAGTTTTGCGGCGCCGGCGTCTGCTCCTGGTCGGCATAGCGCATGAAGCGCCAGCGCCAGGCATCGCTCATCACCGGAAAGCCGAGTGTGAAGCCCTGGCTGCCAATGCCCATCATCTTGTTGATGCGTGGCATCTCGGCGCGCCGGATGAGCAGCCGCACCTCGGCCGCACCGTGTTCCAGCGCCTCGGCAGCATTGTCCATGGCCGAGGCACCGCCACCGATCACGACAACACGCTTGCCGCGCAGCTGCTCGAAATCGATCGGATCGGCCGAATGGGCCCAGAGGCGCCGATCCACGCCCGCAACGAAGTCCGGAATCGCCGCCCGTCCCAGGCCCGCCCGGCCGGTGGCCAGCACCACCTTGCGGGCAAAGATCGGGCTGCCATTGGCAAGGTCGAGCCGGAACAGGCCGGCCTCGGGCAAGATCGCCGTCACCTCCACGCCATTCTCCACCGGCACGGCCAGCACTTTCCGGAACCAGTTGAGATATTCCATCCACATGGTGCGCGGGATGCGGTAGAGCGCGGCCCAGCTGGCCTCGCCAAACTGGGCCTCGTACCAGGCCCGGAATGTCAGCGACGGCATGCCAAGCGCCGGCCCCAGCAATTCCTTTGGCGAGCGCAGCGTCTCCATGCGGGCATAGGTGACCCAGGGCCCCTCTTCCCCCGCGGGGCTCGCGTCGAGAATGCGGATATTGCGCACGCCTGAGCGCACAAGCGCGACCGCCGCGGTCAGGCCCGACATCCCGCCGCCGATCACCACGACATCGCTGGCAAGGCCGCCATCGGGCGCCGGCGTCGGCGGCACCCAGTTCGGTGGCGGATAGTTCAGGCAGGAAAGATCATAAGCGAGCCGCGCCTCAAGCTCCGCCAGGCTGGCGGCGTGGGGATGAACGGTCTGCGGCGGTCGATGCGAAAGAAGGCCCATGAAACGAGCCTAGCGAGGCGCCCCAGCAGTGTCGACGCCGCGAGAGCCTTCTGTTCGTGGAATTTGCTGCAGAGCAACAATGCGCTGGCGGCGGGTCGGACCGCTTCAGACATCGACCTCCCAGAACATCGGATAGGACGATTGTGGCAGGTTCTTCAGGTTGGAGCGATAGCCCGCAGGAATCGTGAACTGGCCCCACATCACGGCCGGCGTCAGCTCATAGGCGATGGCCTGGATTTCGGCGGCAATGCGCTTGCGGCCCGCCTCGTCCTCGGCCTGGCCGAAAGCCTTGAGCAGGGTCGGGATGCGGGTGTCGCAGGACCAGCCGGGATAATCCGCGCAGGTCGAGGCGATGTAGAAATGGTTCAACGGCGACAGCATGTCGGTGCCGTTGGAATAGACGGCGAACATCGACCAGCCGTCCTTCTTGGCGCGCCGGGCCAGCACAGTGCCCCAGTCCATGGTCTGCGCATCGACCTTGAAACCGGCATCCTTCATGTTCTGCGCCAGCACCTGGGCTGCCGTCTGGCTGATCGAGCCGGCGACCTCCAGGATCACCACCGGCTCGCCCTTGTAGCTCGTGGCCTTCAGCGCCTCGCGGGCGGCGGCGATATCGACCTTGGCCACCTCTGACCCGGCCGTCGTGCTGTAAGGCGCATCGCACATCCAGAACGACGGGCATTGCGGAGCACGGAATTCCTCCGGCACGCCGATGGCCGACAGGATCGACGACTGGTCGACCAGCTTCCACAGCACGCGCCGGATCGCCGGATCGTTGAAGGGCGGAAACTCGTGATTGAGCCGGAAATTGCCCTGGAACTGATGAATGCCGCCAATGCCGAGGAGCTTGACGTTCCGCTCGCGCTTGAGGTTCGCCAGCATGTCGAACGGCAGGTACTGCATGTAGTCGATCTCGCCCTTGATCAGCGCGCTTGCGCCGGTCAACTGGTCAGGCATGACCTTGAGTTCGACCTGATCGATCTTGACCCGCTTGCCGCCGGCCAGAAAGTCGGCAGGCTCGGCGCGCGGCACATAATCGGCATTGCGTTCGAGGACCATCACGTTGCCCGACTTCCACAGGTCGGGACGGAACTTGAACGGGCCGGATCCGATCGGCGTGGTGATCCGCTGGTCACCCGAGGTGTTGGCCAGCCGCTCCGGCATCATCACGGGCAGCGGCGCATTGGCCTTGCCGAGTGTCGGCAGCATCAAGGGGAACGGCTCCTTGAGCTGAATGGTGAAGGTCTTGGCATCCTTGGCGGCCATGGAGGCCGTCGCCGCCTTCAGCATGCGGCCCAGCGCATCACGCGGCGACCAGCGGTTGATGGACGCCACACATTCGGCAGCGGTCACCGGCGGCCCATCATGCCATTTCAGGCCGTCGCGCAGCGTGAAGGTCCAGGTCAGCTTGTCGGCCGAGACCTCATAGGCCCCGACCATCTGCGGCTTGATCTCGCCCTTGCCGTCCATGGCGAACAGCGTGTCGAAGACGTGCAGGCCGAAGGTCCGGGTGATCGCTGCGGTGGTGAAATGCGGGTCGAAGATCACGACCTCGGATTCCAGCACCACCTTCAGCGTCTTGGCGGCGTGCGCCTCGCGAGGGCGCAGAACCGTGGCGGCGGCGAGCGCCGCGCCTCCGGCCAGAATGTCGCGGCGAGCAATCTCGATGGCCATGGGCGTGCTTCCTTGGGCGTCCGGGTTGCGGGGGAACTCGGGGCAGGTCGTCGGGGAATGAAGCAATGCACGTGAAGGCTGGAACGGGGACGATATCCGCTCCCGGGCCGGGCGCAATCGCGTGTGCAGTGCGATCCGGCTTTTGCAGGCCTGCCGTGCGACAGGTCTCATCGGTCAGACAGCCCGTGGACGCCACCGGCGAGTGCGGCCAAGATCGACGCCCGCGCTTTGTGGCGCGCTGCCGGCGGCACCACTGCCCGGCCTTTCCAGGATCGAGGGTCCCCGATGTCCGGTTCTGATCTCCTGTTCATGCCCGCAAGCCAGGCCGCCGCCTTGATCCGGAAGCGGAAGCTCTCTTCGGTCGACTATGTCGAGGCGGTGCTTGCCGCCATCGACCGCGCGCAGCCCAAGCTCAATTGCTTCGTCACCGTGATGCGCGACGAAGCTCTGCGCGACGCCAGGCTGGCCGACGAGGCGGTGGCGAATGGCGAGGCGATCGGGCCGCTCCACGGCGTGCCTGTCCACATCAAGGACCTGATCGACGTGAAGGGGGTGAAGACCACCCATGGCAGCGCGATCTATGCCGACAATATCGCGAGCAAGGACGACATCCTGACCACGCGCCTGCGACAGGCCGGCGCCGTCATCGTCGCCAAGACGACGACGCCGGAATTTGGCGTGAAGGGCATGACCGACGGTCCGAGCTTTGGCATCACCCGCAATCCCTGGAACCTCGGTCGGACCGCCGGCGGATCGAGCGGCGGCGCCGCCGCAGCGGTTGCTGCGGGTCTCGCCCCCCTCGGCCTCGGCACCGATGGCGCCGGCTCGATCCGCGGCCCGGCCGCCTGTTGCGGGCTGGTCGGCCTGAAGGCAACCCTCGGCGCCGTGCCGGCCGATACCTCCCGCGATGCCTTCGGCAACAATGTCTATGCCGGGCCGCTTAGCCGCACTGTCACCGATGCCGCCATCATGCATGCGGTTCTGACCGGTCCGAGCCCCCGCGATCCCTGGTCGCAGACCGGCGAGGACCGCCGGGCGCTGTCGCCGACGCTGGTCTCCGGCGACCTCTCGGCCATCCGCATCGGCTATGTCGAGCGCACAGCCAATCCGCGCGTCTCCGCCGACGTCCTGAAGAACACCAAGGCCTGCCTCGATGCCTGGGACGCCATGGGCGCCGACATCGAGGAGGTCACCGACGCGATCGACTGGATTGAGATGGACGGCCGCATCCTCTACCAGGCCAATTTCGCGGTGTTCTGCGCGCAATTCCTGCCGCGCTGGCAAAACCAGATGGACCCGGTGACGCTGGCCTTCATGGAGCGGGGCGCGAAGTTCTCGGTCGCCGATTTCCGCAATGCCCAATTTGCCCGCACCGCCCTGTTCCGCCAGATCCAGACGCTGTTCGAGCGCTATGATTTTCTCGTCATGCCGACCAATACCCGCTCGGCCCTGCCGGTTGAGTTCGATGCCGCCAATGACGAGGTCGAGGTCGACGGCGTGAAGTCCGGCATCACCCGCCTCGGCTGGAACTCCTACCAATACCCGTTCAACCTGACGGGCCATCCGGCGCTCGCCCTGCCCTCGGGCTTTGCCTCGGACGGCCTGCCGACCAGCGTGCAGATCGTCGGCAAATGGGGCGCCGAGACCGACGTGCTGCGTCTTGGCGGCCTGCTTGAGCAGGCGCGCCCCTGGACGCATCTGAAGCCCCCGGCATTGTAGAGGACGATCCCATGAACGACGCCGATTGCTTCCTCTCCATCGCCGACCTCGGCGAGCGCTATGCCTCTGGCGACCTGACGGTTGGCCGCGTCACCACCATGCATCTGGAGCGCCTCGCCCGGCTGGAGCCGGTGCTGAACGCCTTCCAGATCGTCGATGTCGAAGGCGCGATGGCGGCCGCCCAGGCGAGCGATGCGCGCTGGCAGAAGGGCTACCCGATCGGCCCGCTCGACGGCATCACGGTGTCCATCAAGGACAATGTCGATGTGAAGGGCTTCCCCACCCGTCACGGCTCGAAGACCAGTGATCCCGCCCCTGCGGCGGCGGATTCCCCCGTCGTGGCAAGGCTTCGCGAAGCCGGCGCCATCATCCTCGGCAAGACCCGCCTGCCGGAATTCGGCTGGAAGGGCCTGACCGACGGCCCCCTCCAGCAGGGCCCGACACGCAATCCCTGGAACCCCGCGACGTCGCCGGGTGGCTCATCGGGCGGTGCAGCGGCAGCCGTTGCGGCCGGCATCGGCACCATCGCCTTCGGCAATGATGGCGGCGGCTCGATCCGCATCCCCGCCAATCTCTGCGGGCTCTACGGCATCAAGCCGACCTTCGGCCGCGTGCCGCATCATCTGCAGGAGGGCATGTTTGCAACCCTCGTTGCGGGCGGCCCGATCACCCGCAATGTGGCGGACGCCATCGTCACGCTGGAGGTGATGGCAAAACCCGATGACCGCGACTGGTTCGCCCTGCCGAAGCCGCAACCGGGCTGGCTCGACAATGTGCAGCCGAAGCTCAAGGGCCTGCGCATCGCCTATGCGCCGGTACTGGGCGAGATCGGCGCCGATGCCGAGGTCCGCGCCGGGGTCGACGCCGCCATCGCCACGCTGCGATCCCACGGCGCCGAGATCACCGAGGTCGGCTCGATCATCGGCGAGTTGAAGAAGAGCTTCGAGAATTACTGGATCGGCGCCTTCGCCCGCCGCCTGCGCCTGATCGGGGAGGCCCGCTGGGGCGAGCTTGACCCGACTTTCCTGGATGTCGCGCGCCGCGGCCTGACCGTCACCATCGATCAATTGCTGGAGGGCGAAGCGGCTCGCGCGGCGCTCGGCCGTCAATTTGCGGCCTTCCACCGCGACTACGACCTGCTGCTCACCCCCACCATGCCGCATGTCGCCCCGCCGGTGGAGACGATCTACCATTGCCAGGCCTATGACCGCTGGCGCGACAGCGTGCCCTTCACCCTGCCCTTCAACCTGACGGGTCAGCCGGCCGCGACGCTGCTCTGCGGCCTGTCGCAGGGCGGATTGCCAATCGGCCTGCAGGTGGTCGGTCCGAAATATTCGGAGCGGCTGATCCTGGAGGCGAGCCTCGCCATTGAGGCGGCGCTCGCCCTGCCCCAGCCGCATCCGGTGCTTCTCGCATCCCTGGCGAAGATGGCCTGAGCCTCAGCCGATCGCGGCCACCATCGCAAAACCGGCATCGGCCGCTTCGATCGCGCGGTCGATGTCGGCGGGTGTGTGGGCGCAGGACAGGAACATGTTGTGCTTGGGGTGGAAATAGGCCCCGGCGCGCAGGCTCGCGCTGCAGAAGGCCGAGCCCTTGGCGAAATCGGCATCGTCGGCAAACAGCATGAGCGGCATCTGCGGCGGGCCGCTATGGGTGATCGTGATCCCGTGCTTGGCAGCCCCTGCCGAAAGGCCCGCTCTGAGACGCTCGCCCATGGCCTTCATGTGGGCCGGACCATCGAGGCGGACGAGTTCGGTGAGCGTTGCAAGCGCTGCCGCCATCGGCACCGCCTCGCACCAGAAGGATCCGGTCGTGAAGATCTTGGTGGCAGGCTCGCGCCAGCGCTCGGCCCCGGTGATCGCACCGAGCGGATAGCCATTGGCGATTGCCTTGCTCCAGGCGGAAAGGTCCGGCCGGACGCCGATCGTCTCCCACGAGCCGCCGAGATGCAGGCGGAAGCCGGCGCGGACATCATCGAGGATCAGCGCTGCACCGGTTTCATCGCAGAGTTCGCGCATACGGCGCGCAAAGGCTGGATCGGGCATGTCCAGCGCCCGCGCCATGTCATGGCGGAAGGCTGTGACGAGGATGGCAGCGAGATCGCCACCCGCCTGATCGACCGCCGCCTCCAGGCTCGCGATGTCGTTATAGTCGTAGTGGAGGATATGGGCGCGGTCCTCGGTGGTAACGCCCGCCATCGAAGGCGAGCACCAGGGCACCGCGCCGTGATAGCTGCCCTTGGCGACCAGCAATTTGCGCTTTCCCGTGCCGGCGCGGGCAATCGTGACGCAGGCTGTCGTGGCGTCGCCGCCATTCTTCTGGAACAGGCACCAGTCGGCATGGGGGATCATGTCGACCATGCGCTCGGCGAGATCGACCAGCACGGGCGCCGGGCCGTTCAGCGTATCGCCAAGCCTGCGCTGCGCCTCCGCTGCCGCCTCGACCGCGGGATGATGGTGGCCCAGCACGACCGGCCCCCAGCTGCACATGAAGTCGACATAGGAATTGCCGTCGACATCGACGAGCCGACAGCCCTCCCCGCTCCTGAAGTATTGCGGATAGCCCTCGGGCAGGTTCTTGGCGTTGAGATGGCCCCACAGGCCGCCAGGGATCACCTTGGCAGCGCGGGCGCGGAGGGCTGTGTCGGCTGAGTTCGGGAGATGGGGGTGGGTCATGGGGAAGAGCCTATGCCAGCAAGGCGGCAGGCGTCATGCGGGAATCTCGGCCAGAGACGCGGCCCGGCCACACCCGTGGCGCAATGCTCGCCCACCCATTGCGCCAAGAGATTGCTATGGTCGTCGGACGAATCTCCGGCCCCCCGGTAGGAAGGACCGGAAGCTACCATCGGCCCCGCCGCGCCCATGATCGAGGACGTCGCCTGTTGACACTGACCGGCCTGGTTCGCATGACCCTGACGGGAGCGGCTCTGCTGCTCGCAGGCTTCGCCATTGCGATGACGCTCCGCCATGTCACCCCGGTCCATTACTGGGACCAGTGGGAAATGGTGCGCACGCTCGCCCGGGATCCGGCTGAACCCTGGACAATCCGCTACCTGTTCGCTGCCCATAACGAACACATCATCGCCACCAGCAAGCTGTTCTTCCTGGTTGATCTGACGCTGTTCGGCTTCACCAACTGGTTTCTGATCGCGACGATCCTGGCAAGCCACGTGCTGCTGGCCGGCCTGCTGGCCCGGCTGGCCACGCCCGACAGCGGAAGCCTGGGCGGCATGCTTGTCATCTGGGCTGTCTTCGCAGCGACAATGCTGTCGCTTTGCCAGTGGGAAAACCTGCTGGTTGGCTTCCAGACCCAGTTCGCCTTCGTCCTCATCTTCGCGATCGCCACCAACTGGATCGCGACGCGGGCCCTGCTGGCCAAGAGCCAAAGGGACAGGCTGGCAATGGCCGCGCTCACCGCCCTGGCGGCCTTTCTTTGCATCTTCTCAATGGGCAATGGCATCGGGATCATCGCCTCGCTGGTATTCCTATTGATCGCCTACCGCGCGCGGCCCGCGACGTGGCTGTCCGTGATGATCCCCTGTCTGGCATTCGTCGGCCTGTTCTTTTGGCTGACATCAGGCTCGGTGCCCGTCGGCAATCTCGCCTTGCGCAATCCCTTGAGCATGGCCCTCTTCGCTTTTGCGCTGATCGGCTCTCCATTCACCAGCCAGCCAGCCCTTGCTGGCCCGATCGGTGGGGGCTTCGTCGCCGTGTTTGCCTTGGCGTTCATCCAGCGGATCGCCCTCCCGTGGTGGCGGCGCGAACCGATCGATGCCGGCGTCCTCCTGCTGACCGCCTTTGCCGGATTCCTCTTCGCGACCATTGCCGCCGCAGCCTGGGGCCGCTCGCCGCTTGGCATCGCTGCGGCAACATCATCGCGCTACGCGACGCCGGTGCTCGCCTTGTGGCTGACGGTCGCGGCGAGCCTGATCCGCCAGATCAGGCTCAAGGGGCGCGCGGAAGGCTCGCCGCGCGAAATCGCTGTGCTGTCCGCCGCGCTTGCTATCGCCGCCGTAACCAGCCTCCGCCCGGGTAATGCCGTCCACATGGAAGCGCACCGCACGCCGCTGGTCCAGGCGAGCCATTTCGCCCTGTCGGGTGTCACCTCGTCGCCCGCCATCGGTGCGCTCTACCCGCATCCCGCGATGATCCAGGATGCGCTCGCCTATCTCCGCCGCGAGCGGCTCGGCATTTTCTCCGGCCGGTCCGGGCTTGCCGTGCCGCCGGCTGTCGTATCCGCCGGAGAAGCCCCGCTTTGCTTATCCGGCGCCGTCGACGCCATCAGCCGCGTCGGGCCGGACCAGTGGCAGGCATCCGGCTGGATCACCGACCCGGCCACGGCCAAGCCGCCACGCTGGATCGTCGCCATCGACCGCGCAGATCGGGTCATCGGGTTCTCCAGCCCCGGCGTGATGCCGCTCCCGCCGGGGCGGCCCGCCGCCGGCAGCCGCGCGCAACCGCGCTTTCTGGTGCCGATCCACCCCCTGCCCGCCTCCGCACCATCGGCCTTGCTGGCAATCTCAGAGCCGGAAGGCGTCAATTGCCGCCTGCCCCTGCCCGACACCATGCCCTCGCGGCTGGTCGAGCCTTTCGCGCCGCTCGCGTCCGCAGTGGGCGAGGTTCGCCTGACCGGCCAGGCGAAGCGGGGCGGCTATCCGGCCTTGCCGGGTTTTGTCGGCCCGCTCGGCGGCGCCGAGGTGCTGGGCACATGGGCGACCAGCGATGCCGATACGGGATCGGTCGCGATCACCATCGACCCTGTCCGCGACGGCTGCGCCGACCTGCTGCTGCCGATCGCGCGCGGACCGACCCCCTCCGGACTGTCTGTGACACTGACCGCAGCCTCAGGCGCGACCGAGACGCTTGGGCTGGACACACTGCCTTTTCACGCATGGCGGGCCATTCGGATCGACCGCGATTTGCTCTGCCCCGCCGGACGGCCGCAAACCCTGACCATCACCCTGACCGACCAGGGCCGCGACTGGGGCTCGTGGGCCGCCATCGTCAGACCGGGGAGACAGCCCTGAATGAGGTCGAATGAACCACCCGCGACGATCCGGCCAACCGGCCCAAGGCTGCTCCTGCGGCAGCTGTCGGCACTTGCCTCTCTGGTCACTGCTCACACCCCCGGCTTCCTCGCTCGCACGCTACTGCGCATCTTGCGCGAGGAAGGGATCGCCAGCGCAATCAGGCGGCTTCGCCGCAGGCTCGCCCCTGCCACCGAAACGGCTGACTACCCGCATTGGATTGCGGCTTATGACACCTTGAGTACCGCGACGCTCGGCCGCCTGCGCACCCGCGCGGCGGCCCTGCCTCGCCAGCCGCTCGTCTCCATCGTCATGCCCGTCTACGAGACGCCGGAGCGCTACCTGAGAGAGGCCATCGCCTCGGTACGGGCCCAGGTCTACGAGGCGTGGGAATTGTGCATCTGCGACGACGCATCGCGTGCCCCTCACATTCGCGCCGTCTTGGAGGCAGAGGCTGCAGGTGATGCCCGGATCAAGATTGCCCGGCGCCACGACAATGGACGCATCTCCCGGGCATCGAACGACGCTCTCGCCCTTGCCACCGGCGAGTGGGTCGCCATGCTCGACCATGACGACGTGCTGCGCCCGCATGCGCTGTTCTGCATGGTCGAAGCCTTGGGGGCCAATCCCGAGGCGCAGATCCTTTATTCCGACGAAGACAAGATCGACGACGCGGGCCACCGCTTCGATCCCTATTTCAAGCCCGACTTCTCCATAGACCTGCTGCTCGGCCAGAACTACCTGAACCACCTGACGATGCACCGCCGGGCCAATATCGAGGCGGTCGGTGGATGGCGCCCCGATTTTGACGGCAGTCAGGATTATGACCTGACGCTTCGGATCCTCGAACGGGTCGGAACTGACCATGTCGTCCACGTGCCGCACATCCTCTACCACTGGCGCGCCGCTGCCGGATCGACCGCCCGCGCGCCCCAGGAAAAGAACTATGCCGTGGAGGCCGGATTGCGCGCACTTCAGGGCCATGCCAACCGGGTCCTACCCGGCGCACGGGTGGAGATGACAGCCGGCGCGCCCTATTATCGCATCGCCTATCCGCTGCCCGCGCCGCCCCCGCTCGTCTCCATCATCATCCCGACACGGGACGAGGCCGCCGTGCTTGAGCGCTGCCTCGTCTCACTGTTCGAGCGGACCGACTATCGCGCCCTCGATATCATCATTGTCGACAATGGATCGATCGAACCAGATACCTTCGCGCTGTTCGACCGCTGGACCGCACGGCACGACTCCATCCGCGTGCTGCGCGATGACCGCCCCTTCAACTACTCCGCCCTCAACAATCGGGCGGTCCGGGAGGCGCGTGGTAGTCTGCTCTGCCTCCTGAACAACGACATCGAGGCTGTCGAACCCTCATGGCTCGGCGAGATGGTGTCGCTTGCCGTGCGTCCCGAGGTCGGATGCGTCGGCGCCAAGCTGCTCTATCCGAACGGCACGCTGCAGCATGGCGGCGTGATCCTGGGGATAGGTGGAGTGGCCGGCCACAGCCACAAATACGCGGCCGATGGGTATCCGGGCTATTTCCACCAGCTCAGCCTGCGCCGCACCGTCTCGGCGGTTACGGCTGCCTGCCTCGTTGTGAAGGCGTCGATCTTCGCCGAGGTCGGCGGCCTGGACGAGCAAGGGCTGGCGGTAGCCTTCAACGATGTGGACTTCTGCCTCAAGGTTCAGGAGGCAGGCTATCGCAACGTCTGGACCCCCTCGGCTCTCCTGATCCATCACGAGAGCTTGTCGCGCGGAGCTGATACCACGCGTGAGAAGCAGCAGCGCTTCCTCTCCGAGATCGAGACAATGCGCAGGCGTTGGGGAACCATTTTATACACCGATCCGTTCTATTCCCCGAACCTCACCCTTGTCAGCGAAGACAACAGCCTGGCCTTTCCACCACGGGTCCTGCTGGAGGATGTCGGGTAGCCCCGCCGCCCTCTGGCAGGGCGCGCAGTACGCCGCCAAGGCCCGAATCGAATGCTATAGACAGGCAAAGAGGCGGTGCCGCCGCACCAAGACGCGAACCCGATGAATCCAGAATTGAAGAACACGGCGATCGGACGGGCCATATCCAGTCTCGGCAAGGGCACGCTGTCGGCCGCCAACCGGATAGCCTTGATGCTGTATCTGGCGGGTGAGCAGCGCCGCGCACAAGCGCCCGGAAGCCCGCCTGAGGCGATCCGCACGCGCTTGAAGACCGGCATTGTCGCCCATGTCTACTATCCCGACCTGTTCGGCGAGATCCTGGCCTGCCAGGACAATCTGCCAGCCGATGCCATCTGCCACGTCAGCGCACCTCCCGATGTTGCGGAGGTGCTTGAGCCGCAAATTCGGGCAATGCCCAGCACACACCTCCATATCGTCGAAAACCGGGGTCGTGACATCGCCCCCTTCCTCTCGATCTTGAAATCTGGCGCGCTGGACGGCCTCGATGCGGTGCTGAAAATCCATTCCAAACGTAGTCCCCACCTCTCCCATGGCGGATTGCTGCGGAGAGCCATGTTCCAGGCCCTGGCCGGTCGGCGCGACATCGTTGCCCGCGTCCTGGCCATCATGGAGGAACCGCAGGCCGGCATGGTCGGTTGGCGACGCGTATTCCTGACGCGGCAGCGCCACTGGCACGGCAACCGCGATCGGGTCGTGGCGCTCGCTGCTCAGCTTGATCCGCCGGCTCAGCCTGTCCTTTCGTTCTTTGGCGGCTCCATGTTCTGGTTCCGGCCGCAGGCACTCCGTTCCATTGCGGCTCTGCCGCTGTCGGCATTGGATTTCGAGGCGGAAGCAGGACAGATCGACGGAACTCTGCACCATGCGATTGAGCGGCTCTTCGCCGTCGCTGCTGTAGCTGCAAGCTACCGCGTGGTCGATACGGATGGGCAAGTGCTTCTGGAGTGTGCCAGTCCACGCGTCATCGTGTAAAGCGGTCGCTCAAAGTACCAATTTCGGATGCAGTAAAGAAGTGCTGACAATATCGTGACCCATATATCTTATCGACCAGCGACCGACTGAAGCGTTGTCTCATCAGACGATCGTAGATATCTGGAACAGGGTGATTATTTTGGACCTTAACGGACAAAGGACAACCACAAAACAAACTAAGAGGTTCCTGCAGACGATGAAGGGCATCAAGCCGATATAGAAAAACGGAGACCTGGCTCGTCTTGATGGTCACATGGCCTCTTTCTGTGGGAAATGGCGTATTGAAGACATCGATCCCTTGGAAGTAACCATGGTCGAACCATCCGGTTATTTTTTCAAAATCAGCCTCAATCAAAGTCTCAATCCCGTCCATGAAGGCTTCTGGATCACCAACAGAATCAAGGCTGGACGCAGGATCCCCCATTGACTGACAATAACCTGAGATCAATCGCGAAATTGGATCGCGGACACCACTGATGAAATGGATATGCGGGGCGAGAGGGTGCCTGACAACCTCGGGATAAGAAAAAAACAATCCGGATAGCTTCTGATTGCTTCGGAGCTCCAGTGAAGATGAGGAATGGTGCCGAAAACCCCGGCTTCTTGCAGTGCCGACTGGATCGCCTTCGATCCTACCCGGCCCATCTGGAACAGATGAAAGCGCGCGTTGATGATGTCGTCGGTCACCACATTAGGGATTCGGCCTTCGAAAGCGCCACGGTACATCCAATGGGCGATGGCGTCGCGAGGCGTCTGGAGCTTCAAATGCGGATATCGCGCAGCGTAAAAATCGGGATCGATGAACGAGTAGAAGAAGCGGCTATAGGACCGCCTCTCCCGCCATCCCTGTTGGACAAAATGTCGGATAAGCTGGTCACCTTGCAGATGCGTTAGATCAGCAAATCCTTTGTGATGACCGAAGGTCCGATAGAATTCTGAATCAAAATGGCGCAACCAGACATGAATACTATCCAAAGATGTGTCTATGTCCTGAGGAAAATCACCGTTATTGAATAGTAACTCGTAGCCCAAACCTGATCTCCCGCCCATGCGCTTTCTCATGTGCTGGCACAATGTACTAAAATGGCAGCCCTGCGAACTCCATATTGTCCGAGTGTGATAGGTTGTTCGTCGTTGGCTTTGATGGCGATTGCCGTATCCGTGGAGTTTGTGACGACCATGTTCCCTTTGGAACCCCACATTCGCGCCCTCGAGGCTGAGGCGATCGGCATCATCCGTGAAGCCGCGGCCGCATCCGCGCGTTCGGTGCTGCTCTATTCCATCGGCAAGGATTCCTCGGTCCTGCTCCATCTTGCGATGAAGGCCTTCGCCCCGGCTCCGCTGCCGATCCCGCTCTTGCATGTCGATACGACTTACAAGTTTCGCGAGATGATCGACTTCCGCGATGCGACCGTCGCCCGGCTTGGCCTGAAGCTGCTCATCGAGACCAATCACGCGGCCCTTGCCGAGGGTATCAACCCGTTCGACCACGACGCATCCACCTACACCGCCGCGATGAAGACCGTGCCGCTGCGCCATGCGCTCGATCGTCACGGCTTCGATATCGCAATCGGCGGCGCCCGGCGCGACGAGGAGCGCTCCCGAGCCAAGGAGCGCGTGTTCTCATTGCGCGAACCAGGCCATGTCTGGAACCCGCGAAACCAGCGGCCCGAATTCTTCGGCCTCTACAACACGGCTCTCGCCCCCGGCTTCGGCTTCCGCTGCTTCCCCCTGTCGAACTGGACCGAACTCGACGTCTGGCGCTACATCGCGGCCGAAGCCATCCCGGTCGTCCCGCTCTATTTCGCCAAGCCCCGTCCGGCCGTGTCGCGTGCCGGCCAATGGATCATGGTCGACGACGCCCGCTTCCGCCTGTTGCCGGGCGAAACCATCGAGAGCCGAACCATCCGGTTCCGCACGCTCGGTTGCTATCCCCTTTCGGCAGGCCTGGAATCGCAGGCGGGCACGGTTGCAGACATCATCGAGGAACTCGGGCAGGCCCGACGCTCCGAGCGTGTCGGGCGGGTCATCGATCATGTCGGCTCGACGATGGAAGAGAAGAAGCGGGAGGGCTATTTCTGATGCCTCCCTCCAGCATGCCGCCAGCCTATAGCCTGCCGCGCCTTCGCTTCATGACCTGTGGCGCGGTCGATGACGGCAAGAGCACGCTGATGGGCCGTCTGCTCTATGAGTGCGGCGCGATCTACGACGATCAGTTGGACGAGGTGCGGCGCGCTTCTGGCAGCACCTCGTCCGATGGCCTCGACCTCGCCTTCGTCGTCGACGGGCTGAAGATCGAGCGCGAGCAGGGCATCACCATCGATGTCGCCTATCGCTATTTCTCCACCGACCGGCGTGCCTTTCTGATCGCCGATGCTCCCGGTCATGAACAATATACCCGCAATCAAGCCGCCGCCGCGTCGCAGTCGGACATCGCTGTCGTCGTGGTTTCGGCGGTCGACGGGATGCGCATCCAGACCCGCCGGCACCTGACCATCGCCGCCATGTTTGGCGTCAACGATATCATTGTCGCCATCAGCAAGATGGACCTCGCAGGCTTTTCGGAAGCCCGCTTTCAGGCGCTCGCCGGCGAGATGCAGGCCTTCGCGGCCCAACTCGGTATCCATCTCGTCGCCTGCATGCCGATCGCCGCCAGGGATGGCGACAACGTCACCACACGATCCGGACGCATGCCGTGGTACCAGGGGCCGCCTTTGCTCGAACTGCTGGAACAGGCCAAACCTCGCCAAGGGCAGGAGGCGGCGCTCCGGCTGCCCGTTCAAGTGACCGGAAGGATGCCGGGTGGCGGACGCGTGTCGCTCGGCACGATCGCCTCGGGCACGATCGGGCTTGGCATGAGGGTCGCCGCCGATCCGGCATTCCCCGCCGAGGTCGTCGGCCTCTGGGAGGCAGGCAACGCCGTGACATCCGCTGAGGCCGGCGCGGCTGTCTCGGTCGAGCTCGCACCCGACGTCGATATCGGGCGTGGCGCCGTGCTCAGTGCCATCGCGGCGCCGGCTCAGCCCGCACTGCAATTGCGCGCCCGCCTTGTCTGGCTCGACCCCACGCCCTTGATGACCGGGCGCGACTATGACTGTCAGATATCCACGCAAAAGGTCGGGATCGGCATTTCGCGCATCGAAGGCGTCGTCGATCTGGACACGGCACGCCCGGACCAGAACCGTAGCGAAGTGGCCCTCAACGACATCGCCGAAGTCCTGATGACATTGTCCACACCGGCGGTCGCCATGCCCTTCGAGATGGAGCCACGCTTCGGGGCCTTCATCCTCGTGGACCGCGCGACACGCGCCACCATCGCGGCCGGCATTGTCCTCGACGTCACGCGGCGGGTGGCAGACCTGCCCTGGCAGGCGATCGAGGTCACGCCTGCGGCAAGAGCCAGCCTGCTCCGACAATCACCCTTCGTTCTCTGGTTCACCGGCTTATCCGGCGCCGGCAAGAGCACCATCAGCGGCATGCTCGATCGCAGACTGCATGCGCTCGGCCGGAATACTGTTGTGCTGGATGGCGACAACCTGCGCCACGGGCTGAACGCCGATCTCGGGTTCTCCGATGCCGACCGTGTCGAGAACATGCGCCGCGTCGCCCATGCCGCCAATCTGATGGCCGATGCAGGGCTCATCGTCCTGGTGTCGCTGATCTCTCCGTTTGCGGCGGAACGGACGCGAGCCCGCGATGTCATCGGCAGCGAGCGCTTCGTGGAGGTCTTTGTCGACGCATCGATCGAAACCTGCCGGCAGCGCGACCCGAAGGGCCATTATGCGCGCGCCGCCAGCGGCCAGCTCAGGCAATTCACCGGTGTCTCGGCAGTCTACGAGCCGCCGGATGCGCCCGATATCCACCTGCACACCGATACCGGCACGCCGGTCGACATGACCGATGAGATCATCGCACATCTGAGGAAGCAGGGCCTGCTCGCGGGATAGGCGCTCGGCAAGCCTCCCTCCTTGGGGTATAAGCCCGGCGATCGCGCCTGATTCATGGGACGCGGGCGATCTGGCCACTGCGAGACACGAGGCATGCGCATTCTTGTCACCGGCGGTGCCGGCTTCATCGGCTCCGCAGTCTGCCGCCACCTCCTGACCGAGGTCGGCGCGGAGGTGCTGAATGTCGACAAGCTGACCTATGCCGGCAACCTGGCCTCGTTGCGCGACATCGACAATCGGCCAGGCTACCGGTTCGTGCGGGCCGACATCTGCGACCGGCCGGCCATGGATGCCCTGTTCGCCGATTTCCAACCCGACGGCGTGATGCATCTGGCGGCCGAGAGCCATGTCGACCGGTCGATCACCGGATCGGGCGCCTTCGTGCAGACCAATATCGTCGGCACCTTCACCCTGTTGGAGGCGGCGCGCGCCTATTGGCAGGGGCTGCCGAGCGAGAGAGAGGCCTCCTTCCGGTTCCTCAATGTCTCCACCGACGAGGTCTATGGATCGCTTGGGGACGACGGCCTTTTCACCGAGGCCACGCCCTATGACCCGAGCTCACCCTATTCTGCCTCCAAGGCCGCCGCCGACCATCTGGCCAGCGCCTGGGCGCGCACCTATGGCTTCCCCGTGGTGCTGTCGAACTGCTCAAACAATTACGGCCCCTACCATTTTCCCGAGAAGCTGATCCCGCTGGTGATCCTCAACGCGCTCCACGGCAAGCCGCTGCCGGTCTATGGCGACGGGGGCAACATCCGCGACTGGCTCTATGTCGACGACCACGCCCGCGCCCTCCACCTGATCCTGACGCGCGGCCGGATCGGCGAGAAGTACAATGTCGGCGGCCGCAACGAGCGGAAAAATATCGATGTCGTGCGCCAGATCTGCGCGATTCTGGACCAGCTGAGCCCGGCGGGCCAACCGCATGACAGGCTCATCACCTTCGTGAAGGACCGCCCCGGCCACGACCAGCGCTATGCGATCGACGCGGCAAAGCTAGAGACCGAGCTCGGCTGGGGCGCCCGCGAGACCTTCGAGACTGGCGTGGAGAAGACCGTGCGCTGGTATCTGGAGAACGAGTGGTGGTGGCGGCCTCTGCGCGACAGCGTCTATGCCGGTGAGCGGCTGGGCCTTGCGCCCGCAGCCGGAGCCTGAGCCATGCGGATCGCCGTGACGGGCAAGGATGGGCAGGTTACCCGGGCTCTGCAGGCCGCGGCAGGCGGTGCAGTTGTCACGGTTGTCGCGCTCGGACGGCCGGAGCTCGACCTCGCACAACCGGACACTATCCTTCCGGCTCTCGCAGCCGCCGCTCCCGACATCATCGTCAATGCCGCTGCCTGGACAGCCGTCGATCAGGCGGAGGCAGAACCGGCACAGGCCCGCGCTGTGAACCAGACGGGCGCCCGTGCAGTCGCCGAGGCCGCCGCGCGCCTTGGCGTTCCCATCATCCAGATCTCGACCGACTATGTCTTCGACGGCGCCAAGCGCAGCCCCTATGTCGAGACCGACCCAGTCGGGCCGACCGGTGCCTATGGCGAAACCAAGCTCGCTGGTGAAATGGCTGTCGCCGCGGCCCAGCCCAACCATGCAATCCTGCGCACAGCGTGGGTTTTCGCGCCCGAAGGCAAGAATTTCGTGCGTGCCATGCTCAATCTCGCGCGCTCACGGCCTGAACTCGGAATCGTGGCCGATCAGCTTGGCAACCCGACCTACGCCCCCGACATCGCAGCCGGCATCATCGCGGTCGCACGCAATCTGGTGGCGGATAGCCGAGTCGACCTGCGCGGCGTCTTCCACATGACAGCTGGCGGCGAGACGACCTGGGCCGGTTTTGCGGAAGCGATCTTCGCCGGGTCGCGGGCCCGGGGAGGCCCCGCGGCAGGGGTCCGCCCCATCGCAACGGCCGACTATCCGACACCGGCCCGGCGCCCCGCCAATTCCCGGCTCGATTGCAGCAAGCTGGAGGCGCTCCACCGCGTCCGTCTCCCGTCGTGGCCCAGCGGGCTGGAGCGCTGTCTTGAGCGCCTTGTCCCCGCTGAATTTTCTCGTGAGGCGCCATGAAGGGCATCATTCTCGCCGGTGGCAGCGGCACGCGGCTGCATCCCATGACGATGGTGACATCGAAGCAGCTCCTGCCTGTCTACGACAAGCCGATGATCTATTATCCGCTTTCGGTGCTGATGCAGGCCGGCATCCGCGACATCCTGCTGATTTCCACGCCACAGGATTTGCCAAACTTCCGGCGCCTGCTGGGGGACGGCTCGGCCTGGGGCATTTCGCTCACCTATGCGGAACAGCCTCGCCCCGAAGGCCTGGCACAGGCCTTCATCATCGGCGCAGACTTTATCGCTGGTGGCCCTTCTGCGCTGATCCTCGGCGACAATATCTTCTATGGCGCGGGCCTGCCGGAGATCCTGCTCCGGGCGAGGGAACAGACATCGGGCGCGACGGTCTTCGGTTATCACGTGACCGACCCGGAACGCTACGGCGTGGCCGAGTTTGGTCCCGACATGCAGGCCGTCTCCATCGAGGAGAAACCGGCAAAGCCGCGGTCGAACTGGGCGGTGACGGGGCTCTATTTCTACGATGCGTCCGTGGTCGACATCGCCGCCAATATCAGGCCGTCACACCGCGGCGAGCTTGAGATCACTGACGTCAACCGCACCTATCTGGAACGGGGCGCATTGCGTGTCGAGAAATTCGGCCGCGGCTTCGCCTGGCTCGACACTGGAACGCCGGATTCGCTCGCCGATGCCACCAATTTCGTCCGGGCCCTGGAAAAGCGGCAGGGAACACGCATCTGCTGCCCCGAGGAAGTGGCCTACGAAATGGGCTTCATCGACCGCGACCAGCTACAACGGCTGGGTAAAGACCTCGCAAAGAGCAGCTATGGGCAATATTTGCTTGCGGTGGCAGATGGGCGTATCTGAGTGATATTACAGATATGAAATGCAGCCAAGAATGAACTACCGGCGTCGCCTTGTTCTTACCTGGCAACTCGCACTGCGCGAGATCGAAGCCCGCTATCGCGGATCGATCCTTGGCATGGCGTGGTCACTCATCAACCCTCTACTCACTCTTGCCGTCTTCACCTTCGTCTTTGGCGTGGTGTTTCAGGCACGCTGGAGCCAGAATCAAGCCTCTACCTTCGATTTCGCCATCATGACTTTCGCGGGTTTGATGGTGTTCAACGTCTTCGCCGAAGTGGTAGGCAAATCTCCGAGCCTCATCACGAGCCAGCCGAACTTGGTGAAGAAGGTCATTTTTCCGCTTGCGATCCTCCCCCTGATCACACTCACAGCAGCACTGTTCCATGCGGCAATTGCCCTTGCGCTGCTGCTCTTACTCCAAGGCATCTTCGGTTCTGGATTGCATCTGAGCGCGCTTGCGCTGCCAATCGTGCTCGCTCCGCTGCTTCTGTTCACAGTCGGCGCCAGTTGGTTCCTGTCCGCCCTGGGGGTCTATCTCAGGGATATTGGCCAGATCATCGGGCCACTCGTCACCATGCTGATGTTCCTCAGTCCCATCTTCTACCCGATTGCCGCCCTGCCGAGCTGGGTCAGGCCGATCGCCATTGCCAATCCGCTGGCCGTCAGCATTGAGCAGACACGTGATGCGCTGATCAATGGTCACTTGCCGGATCCCGGCATATGGGCACTGGCCATGGCAACCGGCCTCATATCGGCCGGTCTTGGCTTCCTGTTCTTCCGCAAGACCCGCAACGGGTTCGCGGATGTCCTCTGATCTCGCCATCATCGCGCACGACATCTCCAAGGCGTTCCGTATCTACGCTCGGCCCGAAGACCGCTTGATGGAGCTCGCCAGCATCGGGCGCATCAAGCGGCATCGCGAGTTTCAGGCGCTGCGCGGCGTCAACCTAGAGGTCCGCCGCGGCGAGACCGTCGGCATCATCGGTCGCAATGGCTGCGGAAAGTCGACGCTCCTGCAGATCATCTGTGGCATTCTTCCGCCGACGTCTGGGGAAATCAAAACCAATGGCAGGATTGCGGCTCTCCTCGAACTCGGCGCCGGCTTCAACGGCGAGTTCACGGGCCGCGAGAATGTGTATCTCAATGGCGGGATTCTCGGGCTGACTCGCGCGGAGATGGACAGCCGTCTCGAGGCGATCTTCTGCTTCGCGGACATTGGTGATTTCATCGACAGACCCGTGAAGACCTATTCAAGTGGCATGTTCGTCCGGCTGGCATTTGCAACCGCTATCAATGTCGACCCGGACATTCTCGTGGTCGATGAGGCGCTTTCCGTCGGAGACGAAGCCTTCCAGCGAAAGTGTTTCGCGCGCATCGAACAGATCAAGCAGCGCGGCAGCACGATCCTTTTCGTGTCCCATGGCGCGCAGACAATCGTGCAGTTATGCGACCGGGCGATCCTCCTCGACGGCGGGGAGATGCTGATCGATGGCGCGCCGAAAGCTGTGGTGCACCATTATCAGCGCCTCGCCCATGCAAGCCCGGATGGTGCAGCGGAAATCCGGCGGCGCATCCTGACAGCGGAAGCGGAGTCGCCCGGCCAGGAACTCGCCGGCCAGGGGCCTGTCAGCCCAACCGTGATCTCGACTGACACTGCGATCGCGCCCAGGCCGCTCTCCTCTGACACCACAGATCCGGCCGAGCATTTCGATCCCGACACCGTGTCGCAATCGGCCAGCCGCCATGAGAAGTGCGGGGCGGCCATCGGTCGGACGCGCCTTTTGACGCTGAGTGGTAACGAAGTGAACGTCATCAGGCGCGGCCGGCGCTTTCGCTTTGAGTACGAGGTCGACTTTGACCGCAATGCCGATCAGGTCGGTTTCGGGCTCGGCTTGACGACGCTGGCCGGCCTCCAGCTTGCGGGCTGGGCCGCCAGGGCAAACCGTGTCGCCTCGATTGCGAGAGCCACCCGCTACATTGCATCGTTCGAGTTCCAGTGCAGCCTGATGCCTGGGACGTATTTCTTCACCTGCCACGTTCGTGGCACGGTGGCCGGTGAGGAGCAGACCATGGATCGCATTGCCGACGCATTCATGTTTCGCGTCTCGGACGATGGCGATCGGAACGCGACGGGGTTGGTCGAGATCGGCATCATTGCCAGTGCAAGCCAGACTGACGGCGGAGTCTGACATGCTGGCCGCCGCTCGCGATCAATCGGATATCGCCTTCGAGCATCGCTGGCCCGCCCTCTTCAATCTCGGTGACTATCTTTGTAGTCCACGGCACTATTTCAAGTTTGAGCCCTGGCGAGACGAGGGCGGCCAACCGCGGCGCGTGACCATCGTTGGCGGCGGTGCCTTTAATCAGCTTGGCCAGGAGGCTGGCTCAACGGGTGCCGGCCGCGTTCATATCGCCTGGGGTATCGGACGCAGTGTTGCCTATGGAAATACTGATGTCGCGGATTTGGGAGCCGCCCGCGCATTCCATTCAGAGTTTTCGACGCGCGACCCCGATCTTGCCGCACAGGGCGCTTCGCTTGTGCCCTGTGTCAGTGTGATGCACGAGCTCGTCGATCTCCCCGTGGGCGATGAAACAGGGCTATTCTTGAACGGCGACCGGGCTGTCGGCGACAGCCGCGAGCTGCGGACCATCGCCGCGGGGAAGGACCTCGTTTTCGGAACCAATGCCATGGCGGAACATGATTTCATGGCTCAATTGGCGCGGACGAACCGGCTGATAACAAACTCATATCACGTCGCATATTGGGGGCTCCTCTCGGGCCGAGCGGTGGCGCTGATCGGCTATTCCTCCAAATTTGACAGTCTGCTGACCCTGCTTGGCCTGACCACCAAGCCGCTCTGCTATGCTCGCGGCGAGATTGAGGATTTGAAGCGGGCGGTAGCCAAGAGCTTCGATCAGGCAGCTTTCGTCCGTCTGCCCGATCATCTGACACTGAAAGAGGACTTTCGGCAGTTGAACCGTGCATTTGCCAGGCGCCTGGTCGAGCGAGGGCTCGTCGCTGCCGCGGAGCCGTGTTCAAGTGCAGAGACCCTGCAGCAACGGATGGTTATGCTGCACGAACGCTACAAGACCGTCCTACAAGCTCCGATCTGAGCCATGGGCAGGATCGTGTTCACGGGCATTGCCTCCCGATCGATCGCGAACTGGGTGCCGGCCTTGCATGAGCTGCGCTCTCGCGGCCACGACGTCCGCTCATTGCTGTTTCCCCATATCCCCGACCCGGATAGCCAGCACCTCACGGATCTGGGCTTCGAGGAGCTCGGCACCTTCCCGATTGCCGAGCACCTCAGTCGACTGCCGCCTCAGGAAGCTACAGCCCTGGCCATGTCCGCGCTTGCGTTGGTCAGAAAATCACGGCCGGACGTCCTGTTGCTCACGACCTGCCACGCAGGGCCTGAACTCGTTCTGGCCGGTGTCCTGGCGACCGAGCCCGGTCGTCCTGTTGTGATCGGCTGCCAGCACGGCTTTGTCCAGAACTGGGATGTGTACTGGGCGCAATTCCCGTTCGACCGCTTCCTTGTGTTCGGTCAAAGATTTCAGCAGGTAGCCCCTCCGCATCTGGCATCTCGCATTTCGGTCGGCGGCCTCCCAAAGCTCGACTGCATCAAGCCGATGCCACGGGACGATTTCGAACGCGATCAGCGGCCCATGCTCTTCGCGGCACAGATGATCCCGTCGGATCGGCTCAAGAGCCTGCTGATCAGCCTACCCTTGTTGACAGGGAGGCCGGTGCACATCCGCCCGCATCCGGAGCATCGAACAGCCTTCGCCGGTTTGCCTGAAGATCTGCGTGTTGTTGATTGCGAAGAGGCGATCGAGAGCCAGATGGACCGGTACTCGCTCCTCCTGACCACCGGCTCCACGACCGTGCTCGAAGCCATGGCAGCTGGCATGCCGGTTGTCGTGTTGCCGGAGCAACGAGGTGAGCATTACGCCGATGCCGGCATCGTGGCCTCGTCGATGACAGGCTCCGATATTCTGGTCTTGGCGCGCGCGCAACAGACACGCGATGGACGTGTGCGGCGCGAGCAGTTCCTGGCGACAGCGACGGGTTCGGCGGTTGCGGGCCGCACCGAGATAGCGGCCGAGGCGATTGAGGCGCCCATGCGATCGGCCTGATCGGCTCTCGCTTGCAAGGCGGAGGAACTGCAGGGCATCGACGCCGGAAAGCAAGGGCATGAACTGGCTCTCGCGCGCTCCCGCACCCTCCGACATCGCTGCCGAGAACACGTCGAGATGCTAGCACGATTCTGGAATGGTGGTGGCCCCCCCTCGGGTGACGGGCTATAACTGCGAGCGTCCCTGAATCGCGGGGGCCGAACCTCATCGTTTTTCACCGGCCCCGCGGGAGCTTTGTTAATGTCCTCCGACGTCGCCATTCGGGTCGAGGGCCTGACCAAAAGCTTCCGCCTCTTCGAGCGCCCAGAGCACCGGCTACTCGAACTCATGAGCTTCGGCCGCGTGCAGCGGCACCGCACTTTCACCGCGCTGAAGGACGTGTCGCTGGAAATCCGCCGCGGCGAGACGGTCGGAATTGTCGGCCGCAACGGCTGCGGGAAATCGACTCTGCTGCAGGTTATCTGCGGCATCCTTCAACCGACCGCGGGCACGGTCACGACCCATGGCCGCATCGCCGCCCTGCTCGAACTCGGCGCCGGATTCGACGGCAATTTCACTGGCCGCGAGAATGTCTACCTGAATGGTGCGATCCATGGCTGCACCCGCGCCGAGATGGACGAGCGTTTCGAGGCCATCGCGGCCTTTGCCGATATCGGCGAGTTCCTCGACCGGCCGGTGAAGACCTATTCCAGCGGCATGTTCGTGCGCCTCGCCTTCGCCACCGCGGTCAACGTCGATCCAGACATCCTCGTGGTGGACGAGGCACTGGCGGTCGGCGACGAGGCATTCCAGCGCAAGTGCTTCGCGCGCATCGAGCAGATCAAGGAGCGCGGTGCGACGGTCCTGTTCGTCAGCCATGCGGCGCAAACAATCATCCAGCTTTGCGACCGCGCGGTGCTAATGGCCGGCGGCGAGAAGCTGATGGAGGGGACGCCAAAGGCTGTAGTCACAACATATCAACAGCTGAACGCCGCGAGGCCAGACCAAGCCGCACACCTCAGGTCCGGCCTGACCAGAGCGCAAGTCAAGCCAAAGCACCAAGGCCAAGAAACAGAAGGGGCGACCGAAACCGGGGATCATTTCGATCCAACTATCGAATCCCAGAGCCGCACTGTTACCGCATCGTCAGGGGTGCAGATAACGGACGTACAGCTGCAGACGCTTGACGGCAGGCAAGTCAATCGGCTCGTCGCGGGACGGCGTTATCTCGTCACCTTCACGGCGCAGTTCACGATAGATTCAGATGACGTCGGAATCGCAATGTCAATAAGAACACCCAATGGTACCGCGATTGCAGGCGTAAGCACTCAGAAGTCGGCTGTGATCCGAATTAGCATCAAAGCAGCCGACTACAATATTTTTAATATTGAGTTCGATGCCAGACTAGCGCCCGGTTCATATTTCATAAATGTTACCGTCAACAGCGCGTCTTTGGGAACGATGGGTAGAATCACCGATGCATTGATGTTCATCATAAATCATGAAGAGGACGACATGCTTATTGCACCAGCGGATTTACATTTTCGTCTAAATAACGAAAGGGCAAACCGGTGATCACCCTACATATTGGCACCCACAAGACTGGCTCAAAATCGATCCAATCGTATATACACGAAAACTCTATATATATGAGAGCCAATGGAATTGCTTTCTATGAGGGCACTCACATAAATCCATCAAACCATACTGAATTACACCTATGCTGCCTACGATCAGAACGAGACTCTTTTGCAAAATATAATTGGCCCAATAGAAATTTTGGCCAAGCTTTCCAAGCCCACAATATAGAGAGGATACGAGATTTTATCTCGAATTCCCCTTATGAAAATTTTATATTCTCAAACGAAGACCTTTCATGGCTACGCTTTGATGATGAACTCGAGGCGCTGGTTAAAATATTCTCAAATCTTAATCAACCTATAAGAATTATCGTTTTTACAAGAAAAAAAGACGATTTTTTGCGTTCATACAGGAGTCAAATACTCAAGAAACCGGGTCGAAAACCAAATGATAAACCGCTGTCCGTCCTAAATTGTGAGTACAACTCATGGGTCGCCGATCACGCTTCAATGATTGAACTCTACAATAGGCACTTTGGTCAAGAAAACGTCGATCTAGTCAGTTACGATGAAGAGATGACGATTCACGGAAACATTGTATACTCATTCTGGGACCGCGTGTGCAGCAATATCCCGCTGCCGGTCAGTCCTGACACATACTTCCGAAATGTAACACATGATATTAAATCCACTTTGTAGCGCCATCAATATGAGCTGCCGCAAATCGTTTGAGAACAGTTTCATTCAACGTAAGCCGTCGAAAAATTTCCATAACGATTGGCCCAGCTAACGCACTACCTATACACTGTCGCTCCAGGCGTTTCGAAAAATTACTGATCATATCGCCCCAGCCAATCGAGAAACTGGTGAGGCCGTCGAATAGTGGGACGGGATTCGCTAACGAAACAGCGGCGGCTCCAGGTTGAGCGTCGACACTTCGCCGAATGAGACGCTCGGTTTCGTAGAGCTTTGTCATAACCACCAAACTGACTCCTGAAATCGCCAGCGCTTTCTCAGCATCGTCACGGCCATAATCAACTAAGGTATCAAGGCATGAAACGAGCCAGCGCAACGATAGTTCTCGGAGCAACGTTTGCCTGTGCGCACCCCAGATAAAGCGGAACCTAGCAAGACTATTTTCCAAGTCACAGCAGCGCCGAATCCGAACGATAGTCGCCGCGACCAAAAAACATACTCGGCGGTCGCCGACGAATTCGTGGGCCAAGCTAATAAGGTGGGCACCAATATCTGCCCGTCGTCCAATAAAACTCTCTTTCGGAACCTCACCGGAGAAAGGTAACAGCCATTCCGAATCGTCGAGTTCAAGCATCTCATCGAGAAACCGTGAGGGATTCTCGACGAGGCGGCTCAGGTCATTCAAATTCTTCTGCCCCTTAAACGAACGAGAATTCTGACGCTTGCAGCGTTGAATTGGTTACGTTCGTTAGCGTGATCGTGTGACTTCCAAGAGTAATCACCGTGTCCACTCCCACTTGGGTCGCGGCCGCCAGCATGGCAGCATAGTTTGCGAAAACCGTAGAGGAGAACCGGATAACGTCGCCACCCGCAACGTCGAAGTCGGCGATCGTATCGTTGCCGAATGTCGCATTGGCAAAAACGAAGGTGTCGTTTCCGGCTTCGCCACGCAACAGGTCGTTTCCGGCGTCGCCTGAAAGGAAGTCGTCTCCCATTCCGCCTAGGATGGTGTCGTTCCCGTTGCCGCCATAGATGGTGTCGTTGCCTTGGCCGCCGGAGAGCCAAATATCGTGGTCATCCCCGCCGTATATGGTATCGCTACCGACGCCTCCGCGAATCTCATCAACGCCAGCTTCGCCGTACACCGTGTCGTCGCCATCCTCGCCGAACATTTGGTCATTGCCTAGACCACCGTACATCAGATCATTGCCGATGCCGCCATAGACGGTGTCGTTGCCTTGACCACCGGACAGCCAGACATCGTTGCCATCTCCGCCACTGATCCAGTCGTCACCGGAGCCTCCACGAATCTCGTCTAGTCCAGCTTCACCGTAGATGACGTCATTGCCGTCATCACCAAACACGCGGTCGTTGTTGGCGCCACCGTAGACAGTGTCGTTGCCGAGGCCGCCATTGATCGTGTCGTTTCCGGCACCGCCCTTCAGATCGTTGTCCGCCGCATTCCCGATGATCGTGTCGTTGCCTGAGCCGCCGATGGCGTTCTCGATCAACGAGCGCACGTCGCCATTGGACTGCAGCGCGTTATAGACGTTGCCGCGCGCATAGTTGCCCCCGCCGAGGTTCGCCTGCTGGACGCTCGACATCAGCGACCAGCCGCCCGGCGTCAGGTCGATCGCCTGGTTCGTCGTGTAGTTGGAGAAGTCATAGGTGTCGATGCCGCCACCGTCCCAAATGGTCAGAAACACGCGATTGCCGCCCGGCGCACCCTGACCGACGCCATTGATGAACATCTGGCCGGTCGTCGAGGAGAAGGTGTAGACGGAGTTGGTGGCGTTGGTGGTGAAATCCGCTCCATACATGACCTGCAGCGCCGCGATGTCGTACATCATCAGCGACTGGGCGAAGCCCCATTGCTCGTTCGTGTAACCGGTCGTCGGACCGCCCACATAGGAGCGGTAGGTCATGATGGAAAATTCCATCCCGTCGCGATCGCCTGCCATAGCGGTGTTCGCCGGGCCGCCGGTTTCCTGGCCGTGCTTCAGCCCCATATTGTGACCGAACTCATGGATGTAGGTGGCCCAGGCGTAGCCACCCTTCACCGGGCTGTCATAGGCGTAGCCGCCGCCCCAGGAATCATAGGCGTCGCTGAACCAGGAATCGCCCGACAGCCCCGTGCCCGAGCCTGTGGGGTAATAGGCATAGGCTGTGCCGAAGCTTGAGGTTGCCGTAGAGCGGCCGATCGACATGTCCGCGCTGGTGTCGGAGGCAGCCGCCTGTGTGAAGCTGAGGCCGCTGACCGCGCCGAACAGCGTGTCGAGGATGGTCGAGACCGCCGTGGTCATGGCGGCCGTTGGAGCCAGGAAAGTGCTGGTTCTTGTCGTGTCCCCGTACTGGATGCCGGCGAGATTGGAATTGGTGTCGTACTGCGAAGCCGCAGTCGGAATGCGCCAGGTCAGCGCCGTAGTCGTCCACTTGTAGCCGGAGAGTACTCCGTCGATATTCTGGTTGCCGGTCGCCCCTTGCAGATAGGCGCCTGTGGCAGAATTGGCCAGCGTACCAGAGCTGCTGGTCGAGCCAGCCGCCTCGGCGAAGGGTGGCACCATGCCGGCATCGTGGAAGGCGCTCCACGACGAGTTCAGCGACAGGGCCTGACAAACGAAGCACATGACGGGTCTCGGCTGAATGCAGGAAGGAACGGTGGACGAGATGCCAACGATTCGCCATGTTGGGAGCGGGAGCTTGAGAACTCGTTGACGCTTATCGGAAAACAGGAAGCGTCATGCTGAATTTTCGTAACGGAATTTGGGCAGCCCTTGCTCTTTTTTGCTCCATGTTTGCCTCCCACCCGCCTGCCGGAGCCCAACCAGTGTCCGATCCGCGACCGCCCATCGCCGCCGATAGGCTCGATCCGCCTCGGGTGCGCCCCGGTCACATCGCGGTGCGCGAGGAGTTCGACGCCGCCATCGCTGCAGGCCGGCGTGAGGCCTTGGAACTGTTCATCGCCCGACACCCCGCTGAGTCGCTGGCTGAAGAAGCTCGCAGGCGCCTTGAGGTGTCGCCGTGACGTTGCCCCTTTGGGATAACCCAGTTTGATGTTTATTCTGGCACGTTGAGAGGACCAGAACATGAGGCGCAGCCGCTTCAGGGAAGCGCAGATCGTCGCGGTGCTGCAGGGCCGCTCGGCTGCGCCTCGATAGCGCCTGTCCGGTTCTTAACTGGCGCGGCCGATTTCGTTTGGGCCCGGCAGGCTTCGTAAAAGCGAGTCTATTCTGGTCAGCGGCACACGAGTCACTTATCGATAGAAGGGTGAGTGTGGCTTGGATAGGCCTTCTCTAGCGGTCGGCTCCGTTCGATCATCTGCAATATTGGCGAGGCGGCCCACGGCTCCGTGATGACCAGACCCTACCTGACCGTGGTTCGTCACCACCTCGTCGACACCGAATGGTACCGCACCCTACATCCGGTGGCAGGGGGCGGTCGAGCGATTGCACATTTCCTCGCTATTGGCTGGCGGGCTGGCCACGCGCCCAATCCATTCTTCGAGCCGGAATGGTACCTTGAGCGGAATCCAGACGTCGCCGCAGCAGGCGTCAACCCATTCGACCACTACCTGGCCAGCGGCGAGGCCGAGGGGCGATGGCCGTGTCGAGTGCTCGATCCGGCGTGGTACGCAAACGCCAACGCGATCGAGCCGGGCAGCGGGCGCGTGTTGGCCCACTACCTTAACGTCGGCTGCAGAGCGGGCCGGCAGCCGAACTCCGTGTTCGATCCCCGCCACTATGTGGACGTCCATAACGACCTACCGCGGGACCTGAAGGAAGCAGTCCTCCACTACCTGCGCAGCGGCTTTTTCGAGAGTCGCAGCGTCAGCCCAATCTTCGACGCCCCGTGGTATCGTCGCCACTACGGTCTTGCGGCCGAGGCGGAGGCGATCTCCCACTACTTGTTGGAAGGGCGGAGTAAAGGCCATGTTCCGTGTCCGCAGGACCTTCCCTCGGTAGCAAACGAGATCCGCAGGGCGGTGCAGAATGGCCCCACCTTCGAGGAGTTCGATCCGACGATCGCCGCGCGGGCGAAGCGACGGGCCAACGTCATCGCCTTCTATCTTCCACAGTTCCACGCTATCCCAGAAAACGACACCTGGTGGGGAACTGGCTTCAGCGAATGGCGCAACGTCGCGCGCGGGACGCCGCGGTTCGTCGGCCACTACCAGCCGCGCATTCCCCGCGACCTCGGCCACTATGACCTCAACGACCCGGCTGCGATCCGCCGCCAGGTGCAGATGGCGGCAGCCGCAGGGCTCGCCGGCTTCTGTTTCTACTTTTACCTCTTCGGTCGTCGCCGCATTCTTGAGAAGCCACTCGATCTCTATCTAGCGGATCCGGCGATCGATTTTCCGTTCTGCCTTATGTGGGCCAACGAGAATTGGACCCGGCGCTGGGACGGCCGAGAGCAGGAGGTTCTGCTGCAGCAGACCTATGACGAGGGAGATGACACTTTTTTCATCGACACCGTCGCGGATTACCTCGCCGATCCGCGCTATCTTCGCGTCGCAGGTCGGCCGATCTTCTTCGTTTATCGCCCCGGTCTGATACCAAACATGCGCAAGCGGGTCGAAGGCTGGCGGGCCGAACTGACCCGCCGCCTCGGAGTCGTGCCCTGGCTGTTCATGGCTCAAACTTTCGATGATCACGACCCCACTGCCTACGGGCTCGACGGCGCAGTCGAGTTCCCGCCCCACAAGCTTTCCCAACTGACCACTCAAGCCACGGACCGGATGCACGTCCTCGACCCGGCATTCACGGGTGCAGTTTACGACTACGAGACCATGTCGCAGGTGTCTCTGGATCTGCCGCGTCCGGCATACCCGCTCTTGCGCACCTGCTTTCCATCATGGGACAACGACGCTCGCCGACAGGGCCACGGCACCTCCATCACTGCCTCGACCCCCGCTCTCTTTGAGCGCTGGCTTTCGGGCCTGATCACCCAGGCCGCCGAAAATCCTTTCGCGGGGGAGCGCCTCGTCTTTGTCAATGCTTGGAATGAATGGGCAGAGGGCGCTTATCTCGAACCCGACGTTCATCACGGCGCCGCCTATCTTAATGCTGCGGCTCGCGCGATCGTCGGCAGCGAGGCGAAAATATCGGGGGCCAAGACGCACATCCTTCTCGTCGGCCACGATGCCCACGAGCATGGCGCGCAAATGACGCTACTGAATCTCGGCCGCGTCTTCACCCGACAGTTCGGCGTCAAAGTGACTTTCCTTGTGCTCGGGGGCGGCAACCTACTCCGCGCCATGGGAGAGGTCGGTGATGTCGTGGTCTGCGAGCGCCAGGACGAGGCGCTCAGCGAAGCCATCCTTGCCCTGCGCGGCCAGGGCCTAACCTATGCCATCACCAACACTGTGGTCACGGGCATGGCCGTGCCGCACCTCAAGCGGCAAGGTTTCACGGTCCTATCACTTGTCCACGAGCTACCACGGCTGATAGCAGAGCACGATGTGGGCGGTGGGGCACAGGCGATCCGCGTCGGCAGCGACGTCGTCGTCTTTCCGGCGGACATGGTCCGAGCGGCCTTCACGGGCAGCTTCGGCGAGGTCGCCTGCACCGCGTTGGTGCAGCCGCAGGGGCTCTACGCATCACTCTCCGGCGACGACGAAGCACGAAACCGGATCCGGGAGGAGCTAGGCCTCGATCCAGACACGACAATCGCGCTCGGCCTCGGCTACGCGGACCTGCGCAAAGGGTTCGACACCTTCGTGGAGACTGCCCGCGTCGCCCACGAGACGGGGCGCAACATTGCATTCGTCTGGGTCGGCCGACTCGAACGTGCAGTGGGCACCTGGCTTCTCGGCAACGACGTGCCGCCGAACTTCCGACAGGTGGACTTCCTACCGGACATCAGCGCCTACATGGAGGCCTCGGATCTCCTTTACATGACCTCTCGTGAAGATCCTTTCCCATCGACTGTGCTCGAAGCTCTCGCCGCCGGTAAGCCGGTGGTCGGCTTTGCCGGCTGCCTCGGCTCGGAGGGGCTTATCCGCCGCCACGGTGTTGTGGTTCAGCGGCGCAGTGCCGAGGCCGGTGTCTCGGCGATAGATCAGGCCTTGCGCACTGAGAGACCAGAGTCCGCCGACGCGCGCCGCAACACCGTCGCATCCGACTATCGCTGGGACGATTACGGCTTCGCCCTGCTAACGGCGCTCAACCCCGCCTGGCGCAAGGTGTCGGTCGCGGTCCCGAGTTACAATTACGGGCGCTACATGCGTGAACGCCTAACCAGCATCTTCGACCAGACCGTGCCTGTATTTGAGGTAATCCTGCTCGACGATGCCTCGCCAGATGACAGCGTCGCGGTGGCACATCTGGTAGCGGAAGAGCAGGGGCGCGAGCTCGTCGTCGAGGTCAATGGACACAACGCCGGCTCGGTCATGCGCCAATGGGGCAAGGCTGCTGCGATGGCCCGAGGGGACTTGTTGTGGATTTGCGAGGCCGATGACCTCGCCCAAGCGCGCTTCCTCGAGGAAGTCACCGCAGCCATGGCGCCCGACGCATTGTTCTGCTTCTCCGATTCCTCGCAGATCGACGAGATGGGTGCAGCGCTGGGTGAGTCCTACAGCCCCTATCTCAACCAGTTCGAGGCCGGCGGCTTCGATCGCTCCATAAGTCTACCGGCAGCGACGTTCGCCAAGCGGCACCTCTGCGTCGCAAACAGTGTGCTGAATGTCAGCGGTGTCGTCTTCGATCGGAACGCGGTGCGCGACGTGCTGGCAAGCGAGATCGAGGACCTGGCCAGCTACCGCTTCGCCGGGGACTGGGCCACCTATCTCGTCCTCTGTTCCAAGCCTGGGACGGTGAGTTTCGTTGCCGCACCGCTCAACGTCCACCGACGCCACGGCAGCAGCCTCACCCATTCAACCCGGGCCGAGGCGCACTTGGCGGAAATCACCCGGGTGCACAACGTCTTTGAGCGACAGTTCTGCGCCTCCAAGGATCTAATGGCCCGCCAGCGAGCCTATCGCACCACCATCGCACGGCAGTTCGGAATCGACGAGAGCGCGGTCGCGGTAGGGGCGGAGGCATGAGCGACGGCATGACCGGGGTGGCCCGTGCGCGGGTGCCCGAACGCGCGACGATCAGCGTCGATGGAGTACTGACCTTCCTGCTCCTGCTCGCCATGGCCCATCTGGTCTTTGTGCTCGCAATCGGCATCAACCAGCCGCTGCTCGACCAGCACCACTTCCGCCAATCGCAGACGGCGATCTCCGTCTACTGGATCCTTCAGGGCGGCCCATGGTTCGCCTACGAGACGCCGGTGATCGGCCATCCCTGGGCGATCCCCTTCGAGTTCCCGCTCTACCAATTGATCGTAGCCGCCGTGGCTAAGCTCGGCGTACCGCTCAACGCCGCAGGACGGATCGTCAGCATCGCCTTCCTCGTCGCCACGCTCTGGCCGCTGGCGATACTCGGCCGCGATCTGAGGCTTGGCCGGACCACCTGGCTCGCCACTTCCATCCTGTTCCTATGCGCGCCGGTGCATGTCTACTGGGCCCGCACTTTTATGATCGAGACCACCGCGCTGTTCTTCTCGGCGCTGTGGCTCGCGGCGATCGTCCGGCTGCTGGTGCGCCGCGACTTGCGTTGGTTCGCCGTCGCGCTCCTCGCCGGCACCGGGGCCTGTCTTGCCAAGTCCACGACATTTCCGGCCTTTGGCTTCGTCGGGGCCGTTGCGACAGCGGCACTCCTGGGGCAGGCTTGGTGGAGAGGCGCACCGCTCCTGCGTCTCCTGCCTTTCGCTGCCATGATTCTCACCGCAACACTCGTTCCCGTCGGCATCGGACTGTGGTGGGTCGCCTATTCAGACCGGATCAAGGAGGCGAACCTCATCGGCCGCAGCCTGACCTCTGCCGCACTCGCCGGCTGGAACTGGGGCAATTGGCAGCAGCGCACCAGTGCTTCGCTCTGGCTTACCACGGTGAGACTACGCGTCCTACCTGATGTGCTCGGGCTCCTCGTCTTGCCGGGGCTTGTCGTGCTCGGTGCGTGCCTTGCCTCATGGCGGCGGCTCGCCTTCGCGGGGGTCGCGGCCACTGCCTTTCTGCTACCCTTCCTGCTCTTCACCAATCTGCACATCGTCCACAACTACTATCAGGTGGCAAATGCGGTGTTTCTCATCGCCGCCCTCGGCATCGCGATCGGGGTAGTGGCGGAGGGGCCGACGCGTCCGCTGGCCGTCGTATTGGTGGCTGTGCTGGCAACCGCCCAGCTTGCCTTCTTCCACAAGGCCTTCGCACCGCATGTGACGGAGGATTTCTCGAACAACAAGCTGCTGCGCATTGCCCAGCTGGCGCGCGACGCGACAAAGCCGGACGAGGCCATCCTCGTCATCAATAGCGACTGGGCGGGAACCATTCCCTACCACGCCGAGCGTCGGGCGCTGGTGTTGCCCCCCTGGACTCCCGCGCCCATCGTCGCGAGGCTTCTGAGCGCCCCCCAGAGCGCGTTTGGCCCGGCCCCGCTCGCTGGCGTGGTCGCCTGTGGCGAAGTCGCAGCCGCCTATGGCGCGATGCGCGAACCGCTACAGCGATTGATTGACGGCCTCACCCCTCTCCAGACCTTCGGGGACTGTCGCTATCTGTCGTTTTCGCGGTAAGCATGAGGCCAACGCCCCTGCGAGCCGAGGTCATGGTTGTGGAAGACGTCCCGACAGCGGCACCGGAGGCAATTCGGCGGGATAGCCGTGACCTCGAAGGAGCCGATGCCGTCCGCTTCTGGGCGGCGCTGGTCATAGTCCTTTACCACGCACTGCTTCTTCCCGGGCTCGAACCACCTGGATCCTTCCCGGTCATCCGGAATTTCGGCGGCTTCGGAGTCCCGCTTTTCTTCACCCTCAGCGCCTTCGTACTGTGCTTCGGCTACCATGGCCGGCTTGAAACGGCGGCAGCTATGAGGGCCTTCTACTGGCGCCGTCTATTCAGGATCGCGCCACTCTTCTACGTCGTCGGGGCCGTGTCGCTTGCCTTCTTTTACGTCGCCTACGACAGGGTCGTGGGCGTGGCGGATATCTTGACGTCGGCGACCTTCACCTTTGGCCTGTTCCCACAGCACTACACCGGCTTCGTCTGGGCCTCGTGGAGCATCGGCGTGGAAATGCTGTTCTACGCAGTGTTTCCCATCCTGGCGTTGGTCGTCCGGACCTGGCGCAGCGCCACTGTCGCCTTCATCGCATCCACGATAATAGCAGCACTCTGGGCGCAGGGTTTCAAAGGTGCGTCCGCTGATCTACAAGGTTTCGCCAGCTTGGCGCTCCCAGCCAAGCTACCGTATTTCTGCGGCGGCATGCTCGCCTTCTTCGCATGGCATGCCATCGGTGATCAGGCACGATGGCGGACCGTACTGCTCTTCGTATCCCTCGCCGCCATCGGCGCTATGATCCACTTCGCCGTCCCCGTGCAGATGCTGTCCGGCCGTATGCTCGGCTGGGACCATTCCCGCGCCGGAATGATCATGCTGTGGGCCCTTGTCCTGGGAATCCTGACAATTGGCATGGGGTTCTCGCGCTTCAACCGGCCTTGGCTCGCCTGGACCGCGACGCTAGGCAAGGCAAGCTTCGGTCTCTATCTCTGGCACCCCCTGTTAATCGGCATGCTGCATGTCATGGGCGCGTACCGGTTTCTCTACGCATTCGCTCCCGCGACGCCCGGTTTCGGCTATGTCACCTCGGCGGCAATGACGCTGACGCTCCTCGTGCCGCTGGCGCTGGCGAGCTATCGCTGGGTCGAGCGACCTGGCCTTGCGCTGGCGCGCCGCGGGGATTCACAGCGCGACGCGCCATCCCCAGCGGCCGTTAGCGCGTGAGCGTCACGATGAGCTGGAAGGGATCGGTGAGGCTGCGGTCGAACCTGCGGATTCTCAGTCCCGGGACCTGCTCCTGAAGCCAGTCGAAGGCCATGGAGGTGTCGCCATAGGTAACGTCGCCATCGACCGCATCGCGATTGTGCGGGCGATAGGCGAAACGCGCCGACCGATGGAGGGCCATGAGCCTGTCGCGCTCGGCTTGCTCAAGTGGCTGGTGGACGTTCCAGTACTCAAGTGGCCGGATAGTGACCACGAGCACGCCTTCGGCGGCGAGATGCCGCTCCAGCACCGCGAGCGCACTCGCCGTCGCGCGCTGCGACAGATGGGTGAAGACCGAGAAGGCATAGATGAGATCGAACCGGCCTTCGAACGGCAGAGAGGTCGGCAGGTAGTCCGATTGTGCTAGATGACACAGGAGGCCGTCCTTGCGGCAGATATCCAGCGACAGGTCCCAGGGATCGCAGCCGTGGATCAGATCCGGATCACTGTAGTGGTACATGAGGCGGACGAGCCGTCCCCAGCCGACGCCGAAATCGAGGATACGCTTCTGGTGGAGGGTCTTGCCGGTCAGTTCGGTATAGGCGCGCGAGACGATGCGCACGAAGCTGAGGCTCTGCCCCAGGAGCGTGATGCCGTCCGATCCTGTCCAGTTGCGTTGCACCTGGGGATCCGCCATGCGGGGCAGCACCGCGGACAGGGCGGGCAAGTCGGCGCGCGGCATGTCGAGGAGTAGAAGGCCGAAATCGTCAAGCGGCAGCTCCCGCAGCGCTGCGAGGGCAGATGCGGGGTCCTGACCGGCGAGCTGTTCCGCGCGGGCCACGGTCGGCTGAAAACATTCGAGAATCATCGGACCCTAGCTTCGAATTTCGCTCTGCACATATGCGCCACACCGCGGGACACTTCGTAAATATCCTAAGTCGTCGGCAACGGTAAGCAACCCAGATCGCGTTATGACGTTGCACACTCAGGTTGATGACAGATAGGCTATGAGGCTCGATTCATCCATGAGTGTCGTTCAATTTGGACCATGTTCTGATCAGAGTTTTCCATAATGGCAATCGATAGTCGGCCGGTCCTCGTCATTCCGGCTTACAATCCCACCGCCGACGTTTTGGCGGTGTTTCGGGACTGCATGGCTTCGGGCGTCTTTCAGGCAGCGGTCTGCGTGAACGACGGAAGCGGTGACGCCTATGGGGATCTGTTTTCCCATCTGGGTTCGATCGGGGTGACCATTCTTCGCCATGCCACCAACCTTGGCAAAGGCGCCGCCCTCAAGACCGGGTTCAATCATGCCGCCTGCGAATATGCTGACGCGATAGGGATCGTGACCGCTGATGCCGATGGGCAACACGGGCCGACGGACGTCATCCATGTTGGCCAGGCATTGATGGAGAGGCCGGGAAATCTGGTGTTGGGATCACGCTCTTTTGACGGGGACATCCCGTTTCGAAGCCGCTTTGGAAACGCCATCACCCGCCGTGTGATGCAAGTGCTTGCTGGGATTACGGCGAGCGACACCCAGACGGGATTGCGAGGCATCCCGTCCAAGTTGGTTCCGACCCTGCTGCGCCTGTCGACCCGCGGATACGACTTCGAACTCGACATGCTGGTTGCTGCAAGGGAAAATCATTTTCCGATCAGCGAAGTTCGGATCGAAACGATCTATATCGATCACAACAAGTCATCGCACTTCAGACCCATTAGAGACTCGATTGCCATTTACTTCGTTTTATTGCGTCACTCCGCAAATTCAATAGCAACGGCGATCATCGATTACATCGTTTTCGCTGTCGCCATCGGCTTTGGCTTACCACTTCTCGCCGCAATCACTGTGGCGCGCCTGATGGCTGGTGTGTTCAATTTTGCTGTTGGCCGCACCCTCGTATTCCGATCGACTGCCCCCGTGATGATGGAGGCGATCAAGTATTCGATGCTAGTCGTCGTCATGATGCTAACGGCTTATTTCGGCATCTACTACCTGAGCACATATGTTGGTGTGCCACTTCTGCTGGCGAAGCTCCTAGTAGAGCTTGCGGTATTCATTCTCGGTTTCGCCGTGCAGCGCGTTTTCGTTTTCCAAGGAGCGGCGCAATCCGCCGACAAGACCCCATGAGCATGGATCCGCGCCCCACAGACTGGGAAGCCTACTATCGTGGGCGCAGCGGACCGGGGAGCCCGACGAGAACCATTACCAAGAATCTCATCCTCAACGCCGTAGCGGATCTGGCGACCACCCCCCCACTCAAATCATCGAGTTCGGCGGTGGGGACAGCTGTTTCTATCCTGCCTTCCGGCAGGCCTACCCCACAGCTAGATACATCGCAGCGGACAACAGCGAGGTTGGAATCCGCAAGTTCCGAGAGAGTAACCAGTCCGCGCTCACGGACACAGTGCAGATCGACCTTTTGAACGATACGCTCAAACAGAAGGGAGACCTCGTTTACAGCGTAGGCCTCATCGAGCATTTTGAGCCAAAAGATACGGCGCGCATGATTCATGCGCACTTCGAGGCGGCCATTCCGGGCGGCCTAGTCTTAATCACCTATCCAACTCCCACGCTGCCCTACCGCACGATCCGGGGAGCAGCCGAGATGCTCGGCGTCTGGAAATTCCATGACGAGCGCCCTCTGGCGTACGACGAGGTCGGGCGCGAAATGGAAAAATACGGGCAAATCATATTTCGCAAGATGAACTGGTTCATCGGGCTGACGCAGGAAATTCTTGTGGCAAGGGTCGGCGCGTGAATACCATGGACCGAACTGAGACAGTTGTTCAGCTGCCGCGCCCCTCAACTATAACGACGCTAGGCTGGATGATCGGGCTCACGATCTTCTCCTTTCTGTACTGGATGGCGTACGTACCCCATCAGAATCTCCATGATGGGGCGCACTACGTCGTGTCCGGAGTGTCGCTAGTTCGCGATCAGGCGAACATCAATTACCCCTACCATCCGCATCGCTGGGGCAACGCCTATGAGTTCTGGCAAGCCGGTACCGCAAAATTCGATGTGCGTGTGAGTTACCCCTCACAACTTTACGGGGCGATGCTGGGTTTTTACTCACTCTTGGCCGGCGGGTTGGCGATGTCATCGGTCACCATGAACGCACTAGTCAATTGCGCACTCGGGAACATATTGACCTATCTAGTATTGCGGCGCTACGCGTCCGGTATGACTCTTCTGTTCAGTGTGGTCGCCACGGCCACTCTTGCGCTGATGGTTGTGATCCTGGCCCCCGGCAACAACGGCGTCGGCTACGCGGCAGCACTCTTCGTCCTTTGGCTGATCATCTGCACACGCGCCCATCCCGCACTCATAGGCTTGGTGCTTGGGGCCTCCTGCCATTTGCGCAGCCAATTGTTGTCCTTGGCGCCCCTCCTGCCGTTCATCATCGTCGCTGTGAATCCGCGGCGGCGCCTGCCGCCGGTGTTGGGCTGGATTGGGCTCGGTACTGGCGCCAGTTATTTTGGCTTCTCCATCCTATTCGCACTCCTAGTTGGAGGTTCATCCAACGCCATGCAATTTTACACTGATCACTTCAGCAGCAGCCTACTCGGAAAGCAGGGACTGAACGAATTTCTTATTGTAGCGAACAAGTTCATTCAGGCAATGATCAGGCTTTTTGCTAGCGACCAGATGTTCCTGTTCGCGCCGTTGATGTTTGGATTGCTGATATTGTCGCGTTCTCGACTAGCACGGACATTGGCTGGAACGTCGATTGCTTTTGTCATGATGTCAGTCGTTCTGTACAGTTTCGACCGATTCGCACCGCCCCAACCTCGCTACTTCATCGTCGCCGTTCCCATGATCGCGCTCGCGGGCGTAATTTCGCTCCGTGATTATGTGGTGATCACCGGTTCCCGAGTTTCAGCGGCGGTCGCAGCCGGCTTTTTTGCAGCGCTGACTACCGGCACCTTATACACTCACCATGGTTTCGCAGGCCACCGGCTGTCCATCGCAGATGTCTGGCAGCGAGCCACCTATCTCGACTTCCCTGGGGCTGCGGAGACCCTGACACACACGTTCGGGCCTGATGACGTCGTTATCGTCAACCACTCACTGCCCACCGGGCTGCGCTACTTGCCGAAGGTCATTTACGTCCCGCCATACGAGCAATTCTTGGCCGGTGACAATAGCAATATCGCTGGAATGGCCTTCGTATTCGGTGACAATGTTCCCGATGATTTCTTCAAGCCGAGAGACTGGATGCCGTCGAATAATCTTCCTGAGACATTCGTAGACAAGCGAGGCACCGTATTCAGGCGCGTCTATGCGCGGTCCAACGTCCTACAAACTCCGGGCGGAATTGCCGCATCGCGGGTGCATATGGCCATCTACCAGCGGGTTACTCCTTGACGCCCCCCCTGAACCGGCTCATCAGCCCAATCCAGCGAGGTTGCCGTTCCGCCTCAATCGCTCGCCGCTCCAATTCCTCGCAGCGTCGCCCCAGCACGGCGTGGCGCTCCAGCACGTCAAGGAGAGCCGCTTCGCACGTTTCCCGTTCGCTCCGATGGCGTTCTGCCTCGGCGATGGCATTAGCAAGGCCGATATCGGCCGCTTTGAGCTGATCAGCGATAGCATCGCGGTCACGTCGCAGAACATCCGTCTCGCCGGTGAGCCTGGCCACGATAGCGTCCGAGGCGGCGAGGGCGCGCGCACTCGCGGCGAGCCGGCCGGAGATTTCCGACCATGGCGTGGCGAGATGGGCGATCGCCCTGTCTCCCGCGTCGATCCGCCGCTCGGCGTTGTCGAAAAGCCCCTTGGCTCTGGCGACCAGTTCGGCGATGCGCCCCTCCTGTCCGGCCGACTGCGCCAGCACGGCAGCCAGCGCCTGCTCGACCGCCTGGCGGATGGCGAGCCCCTGGTCTGCAAGCAGCCGCGCCTGGCTGGGCCCCACAGCCGCAACGAGACCGCTCAGCCTGTCGCCCGTCTCCGTCCAGGCATCGATCAGCATCTCACGCTGCACCGAGGCCTCGCGCAATGTCACGTCCTGACCAAGGCGCAATTCCTCGAGGACCGCAGTCACCCTGTCGAGCGACGACGACGTTTCCGCGACGCTGATCGAGAGGCCGGACAGCGTCGCCTCCATCGAGGCGGCATGCTGGGACATTGGCTCCAGGAAAGCGAGCGGCTTCCGATCCGGGGCTTCGTGATCGCCGATACTACCGGCGAGCTGCGCAAGTTGCCCCTGCTGCACCGCCAAGGTGCGAGCCATTTCCTCCACCACCT